>JAFGEP010000092.1 GCA_016931535.1 Bradymonadales bacterium | reverse complement strand
TTTTGCGCCACAACTCGGCCGGTTGTGGAGAACCCCCGGAGTTCTGTCGCGTTTTGCGCCACAACTCGGCCGGTTGTGAAGAACCCCCGGAGTTCTGTCGCCTTTTGCGCCACAACTTGGCCGGTTGTGGAGAACCCCCGGAGTTCTGTCGCCTTTTGCGTCACAACTCGGCCGGTTGTGGAGAACCCCCGGAGTTCTGTCGCCTTTTGCGCCACAACTTGGCCGGTTGTGGAGAACCCCCGACTGCTGCCGCTTTCTGTAGGGGAGCCGATGGCGTAGAATCCGGTTGGTCGGCGGTCAGTGGCTGCCGCAAGGCCGCTTTACACGGGATGCCGACCGACATAGGGTGATGGTTGCACCAGCTTGTGCGGATGGCCCCGAGCATGCGACGAGAAGCGATCGAGCGACACAGAGCGCACAGGGGAGGAAAGGTCCTCGCCGTCCTCCCGATTCACTACCCCAAGCCCTTGCTGACCGCCATGAACGTGCTGGCGGTGGAGCTCTGGGGTCCACCGGGCCCGCCACGAGGGGTACAGGCCGGCCGGATCCAGCCCTACATCTGCCCGGTGGTGAGAAACGCTCTCGCCTTTTTGAGCCATGGGCCCATGGAGCTGGTCGACGGTGTGCTGTTCACCAACACCTGCGATGCCATCCAGGGGCTGGCCACCTTGCTGCCCGACCTGGGGGATTGGCACAAGCCCGTGATGCGGTGCTGGTACCCGGTCGGAGAGCGGAGGATCAGCGCTGCCCGTTTTCTGGAGACCGAGCTCCAGGCGCTGGCCGATCGGTTGGCGCAGCTCACAGGGAGCCCCCTCGATCTCGACAGGCTCGCCTGGGCTCTCGATCTGCACCGCCAGATCGATGCGTTGCGGGCAGACATCCTGGACAGGCGGGCCCACCTGGACCTCTCCGACAGGGAGCTGTATGCGCTGCTGCGCGAAGGGGAGTACCGCTGGCCCGAGGATCACCTGGAGCGCCTCCGGTCGCTTCACCAGCGGCTCGCGGAGTTGCCGGTGAAGAAGGGGTTGCCGGTGATGATCACCGGTCTGGTTCCCGAACCGATGGGACTGTTCACGGCCCTGGAGGAAGCGGGGGCCTTCGTGGCCGCCGATGACTATGCAGGCATCGGACGGCGCATCGTACGCCAGCCCCCGCCCGCTTCGACAGAGCCTTGGACCGACCTGGTCGAGTGGATTTACCACTACCCGCCCTGCTCCACGCAAGGCGGAGACCTGGCGCGGCGACTGGCCCACCTGGAGGAGCGTTACCAGCAGGGGGGCTGTGTGGGTCTGATCATCCATGCCACCAAGTTCTGCGAGCCGGAGGCTTTCGACTTTTCGGCCATCCGGAAGAGCTTCTCGGCCCGGCAAAGGCCGGTTCTCTACCTGGAGAGCGAGCTGGAGGTGGAGCTTTCGGGGCAGCAGGTGACCCGGCTCGAGGCGTTCGGCGAGATGATCGCCCAGAAGCAGGGGGCCCAACCATGTTGAGGCGAGTGCGATACGAGCTGGCCGGTCGGGTAGCCTTCCCCTTGCTCAACGCGTTGAGCTCCTGGCAACGCCAGCTCAAGCGGCGTGGCCGCAAGCCCAGAGCGAACCCCTTTGGGCCTCCCCTCGACTGCGTCCGGAAACTGCGGGAGTTGATGACCGCCCACTACTACGTGGGTCGGTACGCTCAGGGCGCCGTGCCGGTCGCCTGGGTGACCAGCGGTTTTCCTATCGAGCCGTTGCGCGCCCTGGGTTTTCACATCGTCTACCCGGAGAACCATAGCGCCCTCTGCTCCGCCCAGCATGCCGCCATCGACCTGCTTCAAGCCGCGGAGCAGGAGGGTTTCTCCGGCGACCTGTGCTCCTATGCCCGCATCGATCTCGGAAGCGCCTTGACCGGCATCACCCCCGTCGGCCGTCTTCCTCGACCCGATCTGCTGGCCTGCTGTACCAACATCTGCCGCACGGTCAGCTATTGGTACAAGAACCTGGCCAGCCACTTTGACGTACCGGTGGTGATGGTGGACACCCCCTTCGTGTATGGCGAGGCAGAACCCCACCACCTGTCCTACATCGAGGAGCAGCTAGGGGAGCTGATCGAGGTGGCCGAGCGGATCGCCGGCCGGCGGATCGACCCGGAACGGTTGGAGCGGACCATGCGGGCAGCCTGGGAGGGGCTGGTCCTGTGGGGGGAGTGCTTGCAGGCGGGCAAGGCGGTTCCGGCGCCCTGGACCGCCATCGACGGCTTCTTTCACATGGCGCCCATCGTCACTCTGCGGGGAAGCGAGCAGTGCAACAGCTACTACCGCATGCTGCGCGACGAGCTGTCCGATCGGGTCACCCGCGGCATCGGGGGCATCAAGGAGGAGAGACACCGCCTGTTGTGGGACAATCTGCCCATCTGGCACAAGCTGCGCAAGCTCTCGACCCTGTTCGCCGAGCGCGGTTTCAACTTCGTGGTGGCCACCTACACCAACGCCTGGGCCGAGGCTGCCGACCTCATCGATCCGGCGAAACCGCTGGAATCCTCGGCAAAGGCCTATACCTACGTCATCCTGAATCGGGACCTGGAACACCGGCTCGCCTCCCTGAAGCAGCTCGCCCAGGAGTATCGGGCGGACGGCGCCGTCCTGCACAGCAACCGCTCCTGCAAGCCCTACTCCATCGGCCAGGTGGACCTGAGATCCCGCCTGGCACAGGACCTGGAACTCCGGGTGCTCCTCCTGGAAGCCGACCACTCCGATCCCCGTCTCTACACCGATGAGCAGATCGACAACCGCATCCAGGCCTTCCTGGAGAGCTTCTCATGAGCACCGCCACCGCTATCGGTGTGGATGTGGGAAGCACCACCTTCAAGGCGGTGATCTGCGACGGCACGGGTCGAATCCTGGACCACCTCATCGAGCCCACCCGGCCACAGATGGAGCAGCAGGCCAGGGAGGGGATCGCGCTGCTTGTGGAGCGACTCGGCTGCGATCCCGCCCTCCCCATCTCGGCCACCGGATACGGGCGCAAGCGGATTCCGTCGGCCAGGCAGCTGACCGAGATCACCTGCCACGCCCTGGGAGCGTTCCACCTCACCGGTCGGCCCGGCCTCCTGGTCGACATGGGCGGCCAGGACACCAAGGTCGTCCGGTTCGGCAGCCGGGGCGAGGTGCTCGACTTCGCCATGAACGACAAGTGTGCCGCCGGCACCGGCCGCTTTTTGGAGGTGATCCTCCACAGGCTCTGTGTGCCTTTGACATCGGTCGCCGAGCTGGCCTCCAAGGCCGAACGGCCGGTGACCGTGTCCAGCACCTGCACGGTCTTCGCCGAGAGCGAGGTCGTCTCTTTGGTGGCCCAGGGCGAGCCGGTGGAAGGGATCGTCTTCGGCCTCCATCGCGCCCTGGCCTCGCGCGTGGCAGCGCTGGTGGCGCCGCTGGCGGTAAAGGAGCCGCTACTGATGAGTGGCGGGGTGGCCCTCAACCAGGCGATGGTCCGGGCGCTGGAGCATGCGCTGGGCAATCGGATCGCCGTTCTGCCGCGGCCCCAGCTCGTTGGCGCGCTGGGGGCGGCGTTGGCGGTGCGGAACAGTCAGTAGCCCTCCGTTTTCTGGGGGGTCGAGGAGGAATCCAGGGCGGACGCCGGGCAGCTGAACAAGATGAGGAGCAACTGCTAGCTGTCGGCCTGGGGTGCGGTCTTCGTACGGTTTGATTTGGCCGATCTGTTTGGAGGTTATTGCGATGCGTCTTCAGAACATCATCTCCTGGTTGACGGCGGTGCTCCTGGTTGGCGTATCGGGTTGCCCTGGTGACAACCAGGAGGGGGAGGCCGACCGGGGGCTGGTGGATTCCGGACCCGATGCCTCCGATGCGGATGATCAGGGGGATCGGATCGACCCGCTCGTCGATGCGGACCCGGACATGGCGAGCTGCGCGCTCTGCACCGCCGGCAGCTGCCTGGCCTACTTGACCGGTGAGGTCGAAGACGAGGAGGCAACGCCGATCGCCCAGGCGATCGCCCAGCTTTGCGTGCGGGTGGCGCCCTCTGGGACGCTGCGTTGCCTGATGCCCTCCACCACCGAGGAGGACGGGTCGTTCGCCATCCTGATCCCGGAGGGCATCCACTGCCTCGAGCAGGCGGTGCTGCGAGTCGTTTTGCCCTATGCGCAGACCACGTCGCTGTACTGCGAGATCGAGCTGCCGCAATCCGGTGGGATCCTCCACCTTGCAGAGCCGCTGGTGCTGTACGAGACAACTCCGGCGACCACGATGCCGACTGGCGGGGAGGCGGACCAGGTGCACACGGTGGTCTTTGCCGACGGTCTGGAGGTGGAGGTGATCCCCGAGCGTTTCTGGGCCGGGGAGGAGGAGTACACCACCCTGGCCTCACGCCATTTCGGCTCCGAGATACCAGAGTTCTGTTTCCTCAAGGACGCCCCCGCCCTGATCGGGCTGTACGGATTCTCCCCGGAAGCCGAGGTGGACGAGCCCTCCTTCGCCATGAGGATTCCCAACCACTCCGGTCTCGATGCCGGCACCACGGTCGATCTGTACCTGCTGGGAGGGTTGAACACGACGCTGGGAGAGGACGAGGTGATTGGCGAGGGGGAATGGGTTCGATATGGTCAGGGAACGGTCAACGGCGCGGGCACCTTCATCGATGTCCCTTTCGATCCCGGACTCCCCCATTTCCTGTGGCTGGGGTACGCGATCGCCGCGGATTGAATCGGGCAAAGCCTGAGCCGAGGGTCACTCGCCCAGATCGGTGATGGTCAGGGTGTAGGGGGCGGTGGCTCCCTGGTAACCCGACACGACGATCGCCGCAGGGCCGGCGTACTCGAACGACTCGTTGTTGGTGGAGGAGTAGCTACCCACCGGGTCTCCATCTTCCATCAGCACCGTGTTGTTGACCAGGTCCCACACGTAGGTATCGAGGTCGCCGGTGGCGTGGCTGAACAGGAGATCGAGCCGCCAGTTGTGCGCCAGGTTGACCTGGTAGAAGTCCAAGGAATCGGTGCAGATACCGCCCGTAAAGGAGCAGACCCCTTCCACGAAGCACCCTTCGGGGATGGTGGCGCGGGTCTCGGCGGTGTCGTTGTCCTCGTAGGTCTCTTCCTCCAAGGCGGTGCAGTTGGCTGGTGGAGGCTCGCAGTTGGCCTCGTCGATGTCCTCGAGGATATCGACGTAGTCGAGGATGAAGGCGCTGAGCGACTGGTCGGCGACCACCTCCATGTCGGAGCGGCGGACCACGAAGCCGGTCGGCACCCCCTCCAGGGAAGGCATGTTGTAAATGGCGCTCATGGTGGGCTGGGTGCTTCCGTCCCCCACGCAGATGCCCTCCTCGCGGGCGCCTTCCCGGTCGCAATACAGCCGGGCGGCGACGTTGCTGGCCGGCCCGCCAAAGCGGTTCTGGGCATCGACGAAGACGATCAGCCCACCGGCCGCATTGATGGCGGCGGCGTTGTTCTCGATCATATCGATGTACCCCGGGCAGTAGCCGCACCCCTCGGCGGTCACGATGAACACCAGGGCGACGTAGTCATCGTACTCCTCGGAGCAGAAGAATTCGGTCAGGCGGAAATCGAAATCCTCGTCTTCCCCCCAGGTCGCCCCTTCCCAGTAGAGCGGAGGCATCGGATGTCCGCACTGGATGAGCCCGCTGCTGGTGGGGTAGGGGCATTCCTCGACCGGCTCCTCCTCGGCCTGGTCAGGCTCTTCCACAGTGTCGGGAACAGCGGTGTCCTCGACCGGCTCCTCTACCGATCCGTCGTCGGACTGGTCCAGGGTCACATCGCCGGCATCGGGCGTCGTCACGTCGTCATCATCATCCGAGCAGGCGGTGACCAGAAAGAGCCCCGCCACCAGTAGGAACAACCCCAGCTGCTTCATCATCCATCTCCTTTGGCTGCCCGCTGCACCGGCATGAGGCCGAACGAACAGGCGTAAAAATCGGGGTGAATCTATCGGAAACTCGTCTGCTGTCAATACGGGGCATGACATTTGATCGGGCATCGGTTTTCCATCCGCCGGCACTGATGTATAAGGAGGAGCGAAGTTCATCGCGGGGAAGGCGATTCATGAAGAGGAAGACAACGATAGCACGCCTGTTGCAGGCAGCGCTCATCCTGCTGGTGAGCACGGGCTTGACCGCCTGTGGAGACGAGTCGGACAACCAGCCGGTAGATACGGGGCCCCGCGAGGGATACCCCACCGGACCCTACGGCGTGACGGAGGGCAGCATCCTCGCCGACCTGGAGTTCACCAGTGTGGATGACACCCCCTTCTCGCTGCAGGACATCTATGCAGACGGCCACAACCAGGTGCTGCTCATCAATACCGCCGCCGGCTGGTGCACCGCCTGCATCGAAGAGATGCCGGCCTTGCAGGAGCTGTACGACACCTATGGCGGCAAAGGGCTGTTCGTGCTCGTCACCGTGTTTGAGAACCTCAACTACCAGGCGGCGACCGCTGCCGACGCCGCTACCTGGAAACAACGGTACGACCTGACCACCGAAGTGGTCGCAGATCCCGCCTTCCTGCTGCAAGACTACTACGACTCCACCTTCACCCCCATGAACATGATCGTAGAGGTCCCCACGATGAAGATCGTCCGGATCACCACCGGGTTCGATCGCTCGGCCATCGAGAGCCTCATCCGGCGGTATACTCTGTGACCGTGGTGACCGAGTGGAGTGAACCGGCGGTTCCCCTGGGATCCGGCACCTGGATCTCAGCGCAACCCGTCATGCCGATGGCGGTGAATTTCCGTCGCCTCGGCCTCGACAAACATCCCGTACGGTAGATTCGAGGCTCGGCGGAAGATCCGGGAGAACACGAATGAGAAACAGGCCCCCTATTTCGGCAACCGTTGTCCTGTGCGGACTCCTCTCCACCATGGCGCCCGCCCTGGCGGATGAGCCGGTCGGCACACCAACACCCGTCCCAGCGGAACAGCAGGTCGCAGAGGAGAGCCCCTCCGACCCGCAACAGCCTGCGGAGACCGAGCCCCAACCGGAGGAAGAGGCACACGATCAGGCAGCACCCGACCAACAAGAAGCTCCGGCCGACCAGCAATTGCCCGCCGAGTCCGAGCCCGAACCGGCCGACCAGGCCACGGACCAGGCGGCACCCGACCAACAAGAAGCTCCGGCCGGCCAGCAACCACCCGCCGAAACCGAGTGCGAACCAGCGGAAGACAGCTCCGAGCTGCCCGACGACGCTGCTCGATCCCTGGTGGGCGACTTCGAGCTTGAGGATCTGGACGGCCATCGGGTGCGGTTGACCGACCATGCGGGCAAGGTGATCGTGCTCAGCTTCTGGGCGACCTGGTGCACGCCCTGCCAGCAGGAGCTTCCGTTTCTCCAGCAGTACCTGGATCGCTACCGGGACCAGGGGTTCATGGTGATAGCCATCGCCATGGACGGGCCGGAAACGCTGTCCAGGGTCCGCACGATCGTGCGGCGCAACCACTGGACCATGCCGGTGCTGCTCGACCAGGACGGCTCGGTGACCGCGGTGATCAATCCGCGGGCTGCCGCTCCCTTCACGCTGTTTCTGGATCGCTCGCGGCGCCTGGTCCGAGAGCACGAGGGGTACACCAGCGGCGACGAGATCGGCTACGAGGTGTTGATCCGGCAGCTGCTGGCCGAGCCGGCTCCATAGAACCGGGTTTTGGGGGTGATTCCAATGGGCAGATCGTTTGGAGGGGGGTCAGTCGCCCTGGCCATCCTGCTGTGCTCGGCCATGGCGGCGGGGCAACAGGGGGCCACCAACCTGGCGGTGACCGATACCGCCACCGGCGAGTACCGGGGGGATAACGCCAACGGGGTGGAGGAGGACGACGAGTACGGTGTGCTCATCAACCGTTTCAACCTGCAGGGGAACGCCGGGGAGATCTCGACCGGGTTGCGGGTGGACACCACCTACTTCTTCTCGACACCAGGGGATGCCTACCAGGACGACATCGCGCGGCTGGAACGGTTGACCGCGATCTTCAGGCCTTCCGACTGGACGATCCTGGCGGGCGACTACTTTCTCCAGCTGGGTCGGGGGATCGCGCTTTCGCTGCGCAAGGTGGACGAGATGGGGCTGGACGTGGCGATACGGGGGGGGCAGCTGCAGTACTCCGGCAGGGACCATCGCGCCATGCTCTTTGCCGGGCTGACCAACCCGGCCAACATGGATGCCATCTCCCAGACCTTCGTGGAGGACGCGGACGATCTGTTGGCCGGCCTGTCCTACGAGTTTCGAGGGCTCTCGTTTGCCAACATCGAGCTATTCGGAGTGTACCTCGAACCGGAGGAGCGGGTCCTCGAGGAGGAGCGGGACTACACGGTCAGCGGCGGGTTGAGCTGGAACATGCCGACCCTGGCGGATTGGTTGGCGATCTACCTGGAGGGAGATGTCCAGCACCGGTCCCTGGCCGGGCTGGGAGAACAGGGGTATGCCGGCTACCTGACGGCCGATCTGACCTTCCAGGACACCTTGCTGTTGATCGAGGGGCTCTATCTCGACCGCTTCGAGCAGCGGGGAAGCCGCAATACCGCACTGGGGGTGCGCTATGACTACAACCAGGCGCCTACCCTGGAGCGGATCGACCAGGAGGTGATCGAGAACCGGGATGTAATAGGGGGACACCTTCGCATCGAGCAGTACCTGCCGACGGTGGAGCTGACCCTGTATTTGGACGGGATGATCCGCGTCAACCACCCGGGAGAAGCCAGCGAGCTGCGCCAGATCCACGGGTTCGGCGGGTTCGAGCTCACCTACCAGCAAGGCGCCTCCCGTCTGGCCGCCAGCGGCGGATGGCGTGACGAGAGTCAGGATACGGGCCAGGTGAAGTCGATGATCCACGCCGAGCTGGACTACCTGCAGTCCCTGACCAGGAGGTGGTCGCTGCATCTCACCTCCTCCAACGAGTTTCGGACCTTGACGGGCGAGCGGTTCGAGCGGGGCACGACCTTGGCCGGGTTCGAGCGGGCCGGCCTGGGCGCCGTCACCTTCGAGTTCGGGTATGACACCCAGAACCGATCGGAGGGGGTGCGCAACTTCTTCTACGCCGGCATCTTGACCTGGCAGATCGCCGAGCGTTTTCGGCTGAGAGCGCTGGGCGGGACGCAGCGGGGTGGGATCAAGTGCATCGCGGGGGTGTGCCGCGATTTTCCCGAGTTCGCCGGGGCTCGTCTGGAGCTGGTTTCGCGGTTCTGATGGGGATATGGCAGGCGCGGACGCTATGGCGGTCCAACCGGTAGAGCCAGCTTCAAGCCGGTGTGGGGTGACATGGACCGTACGCGGAGGCTGTCCGGCAGATGGCGGATGATCCGACGGTTTTCCCGGCCATCCCTCCGGCCGGGGGCACAGACGGGGCGGAGGGCCGGTGCCCACCTGCACAGGTCACCGGCCCTTGGTCGCAGGCCAGGGGTGGTGGCTACTCCATCGCGCCCAGGATGAGGGCCAGCAGGGCCATGCGCATGACCACGCCGTTGAAGGCCTCGATCCAGTAGCGGGCGTGCCGGGTGGCGTCCACGTCGGCCGGCAGCTCATCCATTCGCGGCAGGGAATGCAGGATGATGGCGTCGCTCTTGGCCTTCTCCCGCAGCATCTCGCGGGTCACCTTGTAGGCGGCCGGCGTGAGCCCCTTCTCCTTGGACTCGTCCCGGCCCTTGGTATAGTCGGCCTGAACCACCGGCTCCATGTAGATCACGTCGGCCTGGCCGATGGCCTCCATGGTAGACTCGACTCGGCGCAGCTTGACGTTGAGCGCCTTGAGCTCGTCCAGGAACTCGGCGGTGGGGGCCATCTCGTCCGGATAGATGGCGGTCGCCTCGATGTCGAACTGGCTGAAGGCGTAACCGATGGAGTGCATGGTCCGCATCCGGTAGTCCCCGACACACATGAAGTTGAGCCCGTCCAGGCGTCCCTTCTCCTTGTAGACGGTGTAGAGGTCGGTGAGGACCTGGGTGGGGTGCTCGCCCCAGCCGTCGCCGCAGTTGATGATGGGGACGGTGGCCCAGATGGCGGCCTCGCGGGGTGCCCCTTGCTGGTAGTGTCGCATGGCGATGACGTCGCCGTAGTACTCCAGCATGTGGACGGTATCCTTGATGGACTCCATGTAGAAGTCGCCGGCACGGGTCATCTTGGCATCGGCGAAGCCGCACACGTGGCCTCCCAGCCGGTGCATGGCCGCTTCGGTGGCCAGACGGGTACGGGTGCTGGGCTGGTAGAAGGCGGTGACCAGGGTCTTGTGGGCCAGCAGGTCGGTATTGCGGCGATCGCGGGCGTGGCAGGCCAGCCGATCACACACCTCGAACACCCGCAGGTACTCCGCTCGTTCCCAATCCTTCAGGGAGAGAATGTCACGACCAAGAAAACTCCGCATGATTGCCTCCTGAGCTGTTCCTGTTGCGCCGCACCGCCGATTGCCGGCGGAACGTCCTTTCGTGCGGCAAGTGCTGGTTTCCACGTTGGATCGACGGGTATCAAGACTGGATCCAACGACCGGCGGACAGTAGCAGGGAAAGGCGATTTGGCCAATAGAAATAGCGCCCCGCCCCAACCATTGCGCGCCGAGTCGCTTCCTGCTATCAGGCGGGACACCTCGGGCAGTGGCCCGACCAACAGGACAGCAGGTTGCTCATGACGCTCAGCAAGATAGCCCGTTCGGTCGGCGATTCCCCCACGCTGAAGCTCAACGCCACCGCATCGGCCCTCAAGGCCAAAGGAGAGCCGGTCATCCACCTGGGAGGAGGAGAACCGGAGGGCAAAGCCCCCCCCGAGGCGATCGAGAGCGCCATCAACCTTCTTGGCACCGGAGAGGTCCGCTATACCCCCGCCGCGGGGATCCCTGCCCTCAGAAAGGCCATCGCCGATTTCACCGAGCAGCACTACGGCCAGGCCGTCACCACCGACCAGGTCATCGCCTCCGCCGGCGCCAAGCAGGCGATCATGGTCTGTCTGCAGGCCATCATCGACCCCAACGACGAGGTCATCTTCCCCGCTCCCTACTGGGTGAGCTACCCCGACATGGTGAAGCTGGTCGGCGGGATCCCCGTGGTGGTCCGGCCGCCCGCCGGCACCTTCCAACCGCGAATCGGCGACATCGAGCGGTTGATCTCGCCGGCCACCAAGGCGATCATCATCAACAGCCCCAACAATCCATCGGGAACCATGTACTCGCCCGAGTTCGTCGCCGAGCTGGTCGGCCTGTGCCAGCGGAGGGATCTCTACCTGGTCTCCGACGACATCTACCATGGCCTGGTCTTCGACGGGAAAAGACCGGCAAACTGCCTGGCCTTCTCGTCCAGGCCCCTGGAGCGGTCGAAGCTCGTCCTCATCAATGGGGTCTCCAAGCAGTACGCCATGACCGGCTTCCGCATCGGCTGGGCGGTAGCCCACAAGGAGCTCATCGGCGCCATGGCCAACATCCAGGCCCACCAGACATCGGGACCGTCGATAGTGGGGCAGCAGGCGTCGCTGGCCGCTCTCCGCGGGGATCAATCCACCCGGGACAACCTGTGCCAGGTTCTCGAGCGGCATCGAGACCTCCTGGTCGAAAAGCTGTCCGGGATCGAGGGAATCACCTACGCCGTCCCCGAGGGAACCTTCTACTGCTTTCCGGACTTCTCCGCTTACGACCCCAGCTCCGACCGACTGGCCCGGTTTCTCCTGGAGAAGGTCAAGGTGGTCACCGTGCCGGGCTCGGGATTCGGTATGGACGGACACCTTCGGATCAGCTTCTGCGGCTCCATGCAGGGCATCGAGGAGGGGGTCGAGCGGATCCGATGGGCGCTCGATCCAGACGCTCCCGGCGAGATCACCGTCGGCAAGACCCGGCTGGTGAAGGACTGGTAAGAATGGACCGCGGTCGAACGGTGCCTCCATCGGTCACCGGCCCTGTGGGCGAGGCGTGACCTGGAAGCGCGGTCCTCAGCCTCACGCCAGAAGACGGCGACGGCGCCTGATAGGGCCCGATCGGGAATGCTCGCTCGCTGACGATGCGCAAAGGAAAACCATGCTGGAACGAGGACTGGTTGAAGTCTACACCGGCGACGGAAAGGGCAAGACCACCGCCGCCCTCGGGCTGGCTCTGCGGGCAGCAGGCCAGGGACTGACCGTACATGTCGTGCAGTTCATGAAAGGTTGGCCTCACTACGGGGAGCTCGCTGCCCTGCCCTACATTCCCCGCGTGACCTTGCGCCAGTTCGGACGGGCCGAGCTGGTCCATCCCCAGCACCCCGAAGCGGAAGACTTCGAGCAGGCCCGTTTGGGAATGGAGCACGCCCGCCGGACAATTTTGGCTGGTGAGGCCGATGTGGTAATCCTGGACGAGGTGACCGTGGCGGTCGAGTACGGCCTGGTTCCGCTGGACGACCTGTTGGGATTGCTGGAGGTTCGCCCCCCGACGATGGAGCTGGTGGTGACCGGAAGAGGCGCCCCGGCGGCGCTGATCGAGCGGGCAGACCTGGTCACCGAGATGCGGGAGATCAAACATCCGTTCCAGCAAGGGATGCTGGGGCGCAAGGGGATCGAGTACTGATTTGCGCAAGGCACCTTTTCTGGGCGTGCTCAACATCCAGCGGGGCGAGTGGCGGCTTTCGCTGCTGATGTGCGGCTACTTCTTCCTGGTCATCACCAGCTTCTGGATCTTGAAGCCGCTCAAGAAGGGGTTGTTCATCCGATATTACGACCGGGAGGGGTTCGATCTGCTCCTGTGGCATTTCCGGGCAGCCCAGGCGGAGCAGCTGGCCAAGGTCTTGAATATCGCGGTGGCCTTCGCTGCCGCCTTTCTGTTCACCTTGCTGGCTCGGCGGTTCCGCCGCCAGCAGCTCACCCACATCGCCTCCTTGTTTTTTCTGGGCTGCTACCTCCTGTTCATCCAGGTCATCGGCCGACCGTCTGGCGGGACCGTCTGGGCGTTCTACCTGTTCGGCGACCTGTTCAGCACCGTGATGGTGAGCACCTTTTTCGCCTTTCTCAACGATAGCGTGACCCCCGCGCAAGCGCGCAGGCTGTATGGCCTGATCGGTCTGGGCGGCGTGGCAGGGGGCGCCTTCGGCTCGCTGGTCGTCTTCTCCTGGATCGACCAGTTGAGCATCAGGGGATGGCTGTGGGTCGCCATGGGCATCGTCGTCGCCATCGCCCTGATGGCGCAGGCCGCCGGATGGATCGTGGCCGCCCGGGGTAGTGCCGCCGATTTTCAACCGGCCGCGCCGGAACCCCCGAAAGCGGTGGCCCAGGCCGCCTTCGAGGGAGGGCAACTGGTGCTGAAATCCAGGTATTTGCTGGCCATACTGGGGATCGTGGGCCTCTACGAAATGGTGTCCACCATCATGGACTTCCAGTTCTCCGCCACCATTTCCCATTTCCTGGACAACTCCGCCATCGATCGTCAGTTTGCCACCATCTACGTGTTGACCAATATCGTCGCCATGATCGTCCAGCTGTTCGTCACCAGCCCGGTGATGACCCACCTGGGGATGACCAGCGCCCTGATGTTCCTTCCCGTTGCGGTGCTAGTGGGGTCGATCGGCTTTCTGGTCGCCCCCGTGCTCTGGATGGGTAGCCTCTTGAATACCGCCGATGGCGGCTTCTCCTACTCCATTCACCAATCCGCCCGGGAAGCCCTGTACGTGCCCACCTCTCGAGAGGAGAAGTACAAGGCCAAGGCCTTCATCGACATGTTCGTCCAGCGGTTGGCCAAGGCCGCTGCGGTGGCTTTGGGGCTGGTGATCACCGCCTTCTTCTCCGATTTTCACACGATGCGGTGGTTATCCGTGATCACAGCCGTGCTGGTGGTGTTCTGGGTGACGATCGTACGCTTTGCCGGCCGCTGCTTCGGGGAGATGACGCAGCAACGAACGGCAAGGGGGGACGACCCGTTGCGGGAGGTTGAGGATCACTCCCAGCGGCACTCGAACTCGGTGGTCTCGTAGGGTCTGGAGCCGCTTTTTGTCAGAGCCACGGTGACCTTCCGTCCGCCGCTGAGCTCGATGGTCCTGGTGAACCAGCCGACCAGGTACTCGTGCCACTCCAGCTGTGGGTCGGGAAACTCGCTCAGCAGCACGGTGACCCTTCCGCGGTTACGGCGCACGATTTTCAGGGTTCCGCCGTCGTTGACCCTTCCCTTCCATAACCTGGCGGCGATGCGCAGCACGAGGTCAACCGAGGCCAACCTCATGATGATGCGTTGCGTGATGCGCAGGTTGGCCTCTCCGTTGTGCTTGCCCAGCTCGACCAGGATATGGGAGGTCTGTTCCCCCAACAGGTGCTTGACCGCTCGCAAGAGATCGACCACCCGGTCGTAGTCCACCCACGAGCGGGGTCGCAGCTGACGTTCCAGCAGCTCCCTGGTGGGTTGGCCAAGCCGCTCGAGCACTTCAGCCCAGCGATCCCGTCCGAAACGCTTGATGACAAAATCCCTGGTGTGGATGATGGCGGTGGCAGCGATCCCCGTCATGAACCTACTCCCTGCTCCTGTGGGACCGGATTACGGGGGTATCGCCCCGTTTGCGCCCGATCCAACCTCTTCCATCCAAGCGTTGAGCCTCATCATACCCAACCCCATCAGCTTGTGCGAGACGATTGACCGGGCCGGGCCCATGACCGAGAATCTTTCTCGACGCTCCTCGTGATCAGCCAGGGGTACCGGGCTCTCCCGGTGGCCAATCGGACAGGGGAAAGGAGCGTCAAGTCCCGGATCCTTCAACAGAGGAGATAGAACATGGCGCTCATCGTGATCGGGGTCATCTTTCTGGTGGTAGGCGGCCTTTTCCTGCTCGGCCGAAGATCCAGCCTCTCCGGGTTGAGGCAGGTGCAGATGGCTGAAACCGCCGGGATCGGCGATCTCCAGGAGTCTGCGAGCGCCGTCGCTTCCGAGCTGGGAGCGGGGGCGTTCTCGCAGGTGGTGGAGCTCCGGGGTATCGTGGAGTGCGACGAGCCACTGGTTGGCGAGCTCTCCGAGACCGATTGTGTCTACTACACCGTGTCGGTGGATCACAGCTATGAAGGTCCGACGGCACCTCAAACCCAGCAGATCGGCCAGCAGCCTGCCGTGATGCCGCCGCTCCAAGTAGGGTCACAGCCCGCTGTCAAAACCCCGATCCAAGCGATGGGCAAGGTCCCGCAGCAACCTGTCTATCCGCCCCAACAGAAAGCCGCCCTCATGCCACCCGGTTCGATGGCAGGTAGACCGGGAGTTCAAGGCATGGCGCAGACTCCGCTCCAGGTCTCCGGTTCAGGCCGAGCCGTGCAGACAGGCCGGCGCAGTGAGCGGATCGTGAGCCGGTCCAAGCGATGCCCCTTTACCTTGCGGGACGCTTCCGGAGCCATCGAAGTCGATCCGGAGGGCGCCGAGATCGAAGCGAAAGAGCTGCTGAAAACCTTCGAGAGCGAAGAGGCGCTGACCGCCGAAGACCCACTTCACCTCCGGTATGGGAGCTTCAGCCATCCCAGGCCCAAGAGCATGGCAAAGGGCCAGATCACGCTCGGCTATGAGCTGGAGGAACGGGGGCTCCCCACCGGAAGCCAGGTCTACGTGCTGGGAGAGGTCAACGACAGCGATGGCCGCCTGATGATGCGTCGGCCATCGGACTCCTCGCACAAGTTCGTCATCACCACCCGGTCCAAGGAGGCTCTCGTGCGGTCGCTTCGCGGCAAGGTGAAGACCCGCGGCGTGGTGTCCGCCGTCACCTTGGCGTTAGGTGCGGTGCTGCTTGTCATCGGGCTGATCTTGACACTGACCGGCTAAGGCAGGCCAGATTTCCCGATCTGCTCACCGCCCGTTGGACTCGAAGCGCAATCCAGGGAGCTCAGACCATGCACGCAAACAGAACACTCGGAATCTTGGCCGTCCTCATCACCTTGGCCGCAGCCGGCACCGTCCAGGCCGGCAACCTGTTCGCCGTCCAGAACGGCACCTTGTTCCGGGCCAGCCCGGAGGATGGGAGCTGGCAAGACCTGGGGCCCAACTGGTCCGGGGCCAATATCATGGTCGGCTGCAACAACATGCTGTACGCCGTCCAGGGCGACATGCTCTATGTCGCCAACCCCGCCGACGGGAGCTGGCAGGGGCTCACCGCGACCTGGTCGGGCGCCAATGCCATGGCTTGCGGTGGGGACGTGCTGTTTATCGCCCAGAACAACGTCATCTACCGGGTCAACCTGGCGGATGGCACCTGGACCGCGCTGCCGGGGGCCTATCACAACATCCAGCTGCTCGGATTTGCCGCCGCCACCCTGTTCGTGCTGGAAGGCGAGATCCTGTATCGAGTGGACCTGACCACCGGAGAAGCCACCTCTTTGCCCAGTAGCTATGCCGGCACCACCGCCCTGGTGGGTACGGACACCGCCCTGTATCTCATCCAGGGCGACATCCTCTACCAGGTCGATCCCGCCACCGGAAACTACCAGGCTCTGAGCAGCACCTGGTCGGGAGCCTCCGAGCTGACCTTTGTCGATGGCGCGCTCTTTGCCATCCAGGGAGCCAACCTGTACAAGGTCAATCCCGCCGATGGCACCTGGGCCAGCCTGGGCGCCACCTGGCTAGGCACCACCGCCTTGACCGCCTTGCCCTGACACGCCGAGCGCGCGCTCTGCCCCCTGCCTCCAGAGCCACCAGGACTCCGGACCTGCCTGGAAAGGACGTCTCCAGCTCAAGAATCGCCTTTCCATGGGTCCAGGACTCCACTCGCCTGAAAAAAACAGCGATCCAGAGCCAGCGTGTCGTGTAGAGCGACCTGGCTGTACCGGTGCGGCTCCATGCCCACTCCGACGAGCCGGGCATATCCGCTCTACATCATTCCCAGGGCGACGATGTTGAGCATCACGGTATTGCCGCATCCATGGCAGGTGACCAGGACAATCGGCACAGAAGCGCCATCCAGCTGGAGCCTCCCGCCCCCATGCTCGCGTAGCTCGAACAGGCGCTCGGACAGACTCCACTGGTCGCTCCCACAGATCCAGCAGCCGTGGGCCGCTTCCCATCGTTCGGTCAGAATCTGTTCCAGCTTCAGCTTTTGTTCTTCGGTCAGTCGCATGATGATCTCCCAAAAAACTGGGCTACCTCTAGTCAGAGAAGATCGGCCCGGTCAATACCACTGGCATCGACCGGAGAAGGCTGCGGTCTTGACCCTGGGCTCTTGGGTGCCCCCGGTTCGGAGCTGCGCTGGCCTCTCGGATACCCCGCCTTGACCGAACGGGAAGGAGGGGCCGATACTGGGGGACATGCATCGGGTACTTCAGCGTTTCGAGGCACCCGTCCGAGAGTGGTTCTGCTCCCGTTTTGCGGAGCTCAGCCCGCCTCAAGCGGAGGGTTGGCCTTCCATCGCCGACGGGAAGAACACCCTGATCCTGGCGCCCACGGGAAGTGGCAAGACGCTGGCCGCCTTTTTGTGGAGCATCAACACCCTGGTCCGAGACCTCCCGCGAGGGGAAGTGGAGCCGGGCGTCCACACGCTCTATATCTCCCCGCTGGTGGCCCTCAGCTACGACATCGAGAAAAACCTGGGAGAACCGCTGGTCGGCATCCGAAAAATGGCCCAGCGCTCAGGGTACCCGTTGCATGACATCCGGATGGCGGTGCGGACGGGAGATACCCCATCCAGCCAGCGCGCGGCCATGCTCCGGAGGCCTCCCCACATCCTGGTCACGACGCCCGAGTCCTTCTTTCTCATTCTCTCCTCTCCAAAAGCCCGTGACATCCTGCGGCCGGTTCGTACTGTCATCATCGATGAGATCCACGCCTTGTGCGGCAACAAGCGTGGCGTCCACCTGGCGGTCAGCCTGGAACGGTTGGTCCACCTGGGCGGGAAGGAGTTCGTCCGCATCGGGCTGTCTGCCACCCAGCGGCCGGTGGAGGAGGTGGCGAGGTTTCTGGGAGGTTGCCGCGCTTCGGACGGACAGCAGGACGCTGTTCCGTCCTACCGCGCCGTGCACCTCGTCGACACCGGCCTGCGCAAATCGCTCGACATCCAGGTCGCCTCGCCGGTGCCCGACTTCGCGGTGTTGCCCGACCACAGCGTCTGGCCCGAGATCTATCTCCAGCTGATCGATCTCATCCGCAGCCATCGCTCCACCCTCATCTTCGTGCAGATGCGCGCCCAGGCGGAGCGGATCTCCAACGACCTCAACGAGCTCGCCGGAGAGCCGCTCGCCCGAGCGCACCACGGGAGCATCTCACGCGCGATGCGCCGCGACCTGGAGAGCCGCCTCAAAGCCGGCGAGCTGCGGGCTCTGGTCGCCACCGGTACCCTGGAGCTGGGCATCGATGTGGGAGCCATCGACCTAGTGGTGCAGATCCAGTCTCCGGGATCCGTCACCCGGGGCCTCCAGCGGGTCGGTCGTGCCGGCCACCTGCTGGACGCCCAGAGCCAAGGCCGACTCATCCCCACCTACCGGGAGGACCTGGTTGAGCTCGCCGTCGTCTGCAGACGGATGCTCGATGGCCAGGTGGAGGCGCTGCGCATACCGCGAAACGCCCTCGATGTCCTGGCACAACAGGTGGCAGCCGCAGCCTCCCTGGAAACCTGGAACGCCGACGACCTGCTCGCCTTGATCCGGCGCGCCTACCCTTACAACCACTTGTCGCCGGATCTTTTCCGATCGGTCCTGGACCTCCTGGCGGGACGGGACCGGGTGCCGACCGCTACCCGGACACGCACCTGGATCACATGGGATCACGCCACCGGTCGAATTCGGGGCTTGAGCGGCTCCTTGTCCGGCATTCTACGACACGCGGGAACCATCCCCGATCAGGGCCAGTACGGCCTCTACCTGGTCGATGGCGAGACTCGACTCGGACAGCTGGACGAGGAGTTCGTCTTCGAGACCCAGGTGTCGGACATCATCCAGTTCGGCAACAGCACCTGGCTGGTGGAGGAGATCGAACGGGACCGGGTGCTGGTTCGACCGGCTCCTGGCCAGCCAGGCAAGAGCCCCTTCTGGAAGGGGGGGCTGTTCGGCCGCGACTTCGAGCTGAGCGAGGCCATCGGTGCCTTCAGACGGCAGATGGCCGGGCAGCTGGACCGGCCGGAGGTCAAGTCCTGGCTGCAACGCCAGGTACCGCTCGACGACCGGGCGGCTGAATCCTTGATCGGCTACTTCGAAGCTCAGAAAACGTCCGGTGGCGCTATCCCCACAGACCAGTGCCTGGTCGTCGAGCACTTCCTGGACGAGCTGGGTGATCACCGGGTAGCCATCCTGTCCACCTTCGGCAGCCGGGTGAACGCCCCACTTGCCATGGCCGTACGGCGGATCCTGAGGGCAAGGTGGGGCCTGGAGCCCCAGGTGATGTACGACGACAACGCCATCCTGCTGCGGGCTCCGGCATCGGAAACCCCCTTGCCGTTGGACATCCTGGCGCAGATCACCTCCCGAGGAGTAGACGAGCTGGTGCTCGCCGAGCTGACCGAGATCCCGATGTTCGGAACGCTGTTCCGGCACAACGCCGGGCGGTTTCTGGTGCTGTCCAGCCGAGGTGGCGGACGGACTCCGCTGTGGCTGTTGCGGCTGCGATCCGCCGATCTGCTGGAGGCGGTGCGCAACCGGCCCGACTACCCGGTGACGCTCGAGACCTACCGGGAGTGTCTCCAGGACGTCCTGGACCTTCCCGCCCTCCGCCAGGTCCTGGAACGGATCGAATCGGGGCGGATCCAGCTGGTGGTCAGGGAGGTGGACACCCCTTCTCCCATGGCGGCGGGAGCGATGTACCGGTTCATGACCGCCTTCATGTACCAGTACGACGAGCCCAGGGCCGAACGGAGGCTGCGGGCCCTTTCCCTCGATCGGGAGCTGCTGGCACAGCTGCTGAGCCAGGGAAGTCTGCCTGACCTCCTGGAACCCGCCGTGATCGGCAAGCTAGAAGAGACGTGGCAAGGACGTGCGGGTTCCACCAGGGCCCGGGATGCCGATGAGCTGTTCCAGCTCCTGGTGACCGTCGGTGACCTGCCCTACTCGGTCGACAACCCCGGTTCGGTAGAGGCCCGGTGCCATGATGATTGCCGCCCCCTGGTCAACCGCCTCATCTCGGATGGTCGCGCCTGCCTGGTCCGCGTCAGGGGACAGGATCGCCTGGTTCCCACCGAAAGCCTCGACCGGCTTCGCATCGCCTTCCAGCCGGACGAGATGGAGCTCCTGGAGGACCGACAGCCGGCCCGGCACCAGGCGCTGGACGGGGATCTCTTCCCAGAAGGGGCGCTGGCAGATCACCTGCTCCGGCCCGCAGCCGGCTCTCTTTCTCTACCTTCCCAACCGGTGGCCACCACATCCCCGGCGTCGCCTGGTCCAGAAGACGCCCGGCCAGACGCCCGGTCTTCAAGAGAAGAACAAGAGGAACGGGTTCTGCGGGCCATGAGCCGGCTGGGGCCCAGCATCCCGTCCGATCTGATCGAGCTGGTCGGCCTGCCTGCCGCCGCCATCTCGGAAATCCTGGACCGCCTGGCGGAAGGGGGAGAGCTGGTCCGAGGGCTGTTTGTCAGCACCAAGCCGTCCCCTCAGTACTGCACCCGTCCCAACCTCGATCTCATCCACAGGCGCTCCCTGGCTTTCCTGCGCAGCCAGGTGGAGCCGTGCTCGCTGGCGGTCTTCCAGCGGTTCTTGCTGCGCCACCAGCATCTGCACCTCGACCGCCGGTTGAGCGGTGAGGAAGGGCTCCTCCTGCTGGTGGACCAGCTGGCGGGACGGCTGTTGCCCGCCGAGATCGTGGAGCGGGAGATCCTGAGTACCCGGTTCCAGGACTACCGACCGGAATGGTTGAGCCGGCTGGTGTCCTCCGGGCAGATCCTCTGGTCGGGGTTCCCCTGGGCCACTGGGCGCAAGAAGCGGATCGCGCTCTACTTTGCAGAGGACAAGCGGTTCTACCTGCAGGATCTGGCATCCCTCGCCACCGAGCAGCAGGACACCCGGTACGACCTGACCCCCGATCCCGCCGCGGACACCGTTCCCTTCGATTCCACCGCGACCGACATTTCCGTCAATACGGCCGCAAGCAGATGGGATCGTCGAGAGGGCGACGAGCACACCCTCCAGCTCATCCGATCGACCCTCGATCGGCTGGGGGCATCCTTCGTGCTGGACCTGCTGGAACAGACCGATCTCGACCCCTCCCGCCTGATGCCCGGCCTCTGGGAGCTGGTGTGGCGGGGCGAGGTCGGCAACGACTCCTTCGAGACCCTCAGGACCGCCATCGCCACCGGTTTCCGCGCCCCCGAATCTCCGTTCAACCCACTGACCGGACGACCCTCTCAGTTCCGCACCGGACCGCACGCCCCGATCCGGAGACGAATGCACCCTGTACGCCGAAAGCCGCTCAGCATGGGACGCTGGTTTCTGCTTCTCCCGCCGAGCCCCCACGCGGAGCCTGGACTTTCGCCGAATCCGGAGAGTGGACGCCGGGACCCGCCGAGCGGTTGCCGATGGGCAACCGCCGGGGGGTGGCGGAGTCTCGGAGGCGAGGGGATCGCTCGGCCAGAGGCTAGGATCACCCCCTCCGCCCGCTACGCGGGCACCTCCCCCGGACTCCGTCTCGGGGGAGGATCGCCCCCACGCGGAGCCTGGGCTTTCACCGAGCCTGAGCTCGACACCACAGAACGGCTGATCTGGCAACTGCTGGCCCGCTACGGGGTGCTGTCGAAGGATCTCGCCATCTTGGAGCAGCTCCCGGTCAGCTGGGGTGTGCTCTATCGCACCCTGGAGAGGCTGGAGATGCTGGGGCAAGTGAGAAGAGGTTACTTCATCGAAGGCCTCGCCGGAGCTCAGTTTGCCCTTCCAGAGACGATAGACGAACTCAGGGAGCTGCGCGACTCCCAGCAATCGGATCCTCCGCTTCTGGTCAACGCCTGCGACCCGGCGCTACTCCCCCCCCTGTCACAAGCCCAGTCGCAACGGTGGCCATTTGACTCGGGTGTTAGCCGGATTCCGACCTCCTACGTGGTGATCGACTCGGGGGAGATCACGCTGTGGGCCGAAGCGAGCGGACGTGCGCTGCACTTCCACCCCTCCTGCGACCGGTCCTACCGCCGTCGTGCCCTCACGGCTCTGGCGGCGCTGACCGATAGACCACCGATCTTCAAGCCGTTCCGCCGTCTCGAGGTGGAGACTATCGACGGCCGGCCGGCCGGCCAGTCTCCCTTCCGGCCTGAGCTGGAGGCGTTCGGTTTCCAGCTCGAGGACAGGCTGCTGGTCTACCGGCCGCGCGGGTGAGTCGGATCATCCAGCCAGACAGCGGATCCTGGCTGACAGCCAACGCTCGTCATCACCCTGCTGACTGACACCCCACAACCGATGACCGAGCTGCCGAGCAGGTGGCGGTGCGCGCTACGGGCTGAACATCTCCTTGAGCAAGTCCAGGATCTGCAAAGAAGGATGGGGATCCAGCGTACCCAGGCGCCTCACAAGGCGAGCCTTGTCCACCGTGCGGATCTGGTCGAGCACAACCTGGCCGTCCTTGCCATCAAAGCGGATTGCGACGCGCGTAGGATAGGGGCGACCCCCGGTGGTCATGGGAGCGATGATGACCGTCCGGATATGGCGGTTCATCTCATCCGGCGAGACGACCACGCAAGGACGGGATTTCCTGATCTCACTGCCAACCGTCGGATCGAGATTCACGAGGTACACCTCGAACCGCCTCACCTCCATTCCCATTCCTCCCTGTCGAAGGAATGGTCGATCGTCCGATCCCCTTCCAAAAGCAGGTCATCACCCAGCTCGGCCATCTCCCTGAAAGCGGCATCCCAGCCGGTGCGGGGCCTGCTGGTACTGCGGATGAGTATGGCCCCCTCTCGAGCGATCAACTCTACCTCACCAGAAATTCCCGCCTGCTCCAGCAGGACCTGGGGAATGCGGATGCCCTTCGAGTTGCCGATCTTGATGATGTGCGCTTTCACCGCCTCACCTCCGAGTAATTACATTGTACCCACAAGTGGTACAGTCTGCATCCCTTTCGCGGGATCACCCATTTCGTGGCAGAAGAACTGTGTGGCGGAATGGGCGCGCACTCTACGGCTGGATCCGGGTCTGGTAGATGAGGCTTACGGACGGAGTCGCGGACGACCGGACAGCCGGCGGCCGATTCTCGGGGCGCTCCGGCAGCCCTCCCGCTAAGCCACAGGCCTGTTCCCCCATGTGACGGATGATGGCCAGGCGAAGATCCGACGGCAGCTCGGCGACATGGGCCACCAGCTCCTCGTCGTCGTACCCCCTCAGCTCGGGCCGAGCCCGTTGAGCCGCCGCCGCACCCAACGAGTACTCTGTAGCGGCCTCGGGAGCATACTCACCGATGGTCTGGAGGTACCACTGGTACCCCTCGTCCCAAACCCTCGCCTCCAAGAGCAGCGCATCCACCACCACGGATCCCAGGATGCCGTTTTGATGCCACTGTTGCACATCCTCCGGCATGAAATCGCCAGAGACCCCAGCAACGGCGTCGGATATGCCGAACATGCGGTCGATCAGCTTGCCGGTGGAGTAACCGGCTGCAAAGGAGGAAAACGCCAGGGCCAAGGGACCGGAGATCAGACCGCCCGCCAGCCCGACACCTGCGGCACCCAGATCCGCCGAGTTCTGTACCCCGATACCGTGGACGGCCATGTCGCGCGCCGCCAGCCCGGCATCTACCGCCGAGAACGCCAATCCGGCCATGGAGAGGGGGTGTCTCGGCAGCGCCATTTGGAAACTGCCGGTGGTGCCTGCATGATGCTCCACGACCGTGCGGACAGCGGAGCTTACCGAGGCCAGGGTAGAGCTTGCGCTGTAACAATCCCCGAGAGGCGGTCCGGCCAGGCCATCCGCCGGAGCCCCCCGCTGCCCAGCCAACGGAGCCTCCTGGAGACGAGAGTGAATCGATGCCGAGCGTTCCGTCACCGACTGGAGGTAGCGTTCCACCGCTCCGGTGCACTGGATGAAATCGGCGACCAGCTCCTGTGCCCGATGGGCAACCAGACCGAGGACCTCCTTTTCCGTCCTTGGTGATGCCCCTTGGGCGATGAGGTCTTCCGGAGCGATGCTCTCTTCCTGAAGGTCTACCCAGAAACCATCCATGGTCTCCGACAACCGTTCCAGCACAGCACGATCCCATGGCGGAAGCTGTTGTGACAGTGCCGATTCCATCTGCTCTCGCAACCTCTCGTGACCGTGCTCCGCCTCGAGTACCAGCTCCGGATCGGCGTATTGGGTCGGGGTGCAGCGCCCGGTTTTTTCTGTCCGTTGGCCCAGATCGGCCAATGGCCGAACTCCTGCAGCGCTCGCGACGGATGGGGATGCGTTCATGTCCGTGTCTCCTCTGATCGCGGAACCCTTCGTCCGCTGTTCCATCCTCAGCCGACCAGTTGTCGGCAACGGGTGCTGCCCGTTGCAGCAAAGTCGGAAAAGAAATCGGCAGGTCAGATGCCGGTCAGCTCCGAGCACTTGTCTCTCGACATCACCGGTGCTCAAATAAGATCAGGTACAGACAACGACCGGCGGACCGGCAGAAGCCGTCCAATCGGCGAAGTGAACCGGCATGCTCTCAGCAGATCGGACTCCAACAACGGCTGGCGGGCAAGAGAAAGCCCTTCGATCAGCGAACGGCGCACGCACACCCGGACCAGATCGGGTTTTTTCATCGACCCAGAACCTCGATCGGGATGGGAACCCATTGCGGACCGGGGTCGAAGACAAGCGTCACCCAGGGCTTCGCCCTGGGCTGGAATGTCTCGCCCTTTCAGGGCGACAGAGCTCACAGTGTCAAGGTGTCCCGTGTCAGGGAGCATCACCCACAATTGGGACAGAGGACAAAATCTCGTACACTAGGTTTCCAACAGGCACCGCCAAGCGAGCCGGCATCGCCCTCCTCTTGGTCGCAGTGCTCGGTAGTTTGGCGTGCAGCGGCGAACAGGAACCACCCTTGGGGTCACCCGACGATGCCACCGATCTGCAGAGAGATGACGCACAACCATCAGAGCCCCATCGGCTACAGGACTGGTACGTCGATCCCGAACGACCGGAAGATCGGGCCATCCGTGTGGCACCGGCCTTCCCTCTTCGTTCCTTCTACCGTTACCTGACCCGCATCACCTGTCCGGAGGACTACTCGGTCCTCCAGGGAGAGGGAACCGATCTCAAGTACCTGCTGCCCATCGAGGGCCAACCGCCCAGGGAGCCACTGACCGAGGATTGCTACTTCCAGAACACCAGCCTGTACCCCTGGCACATCCAGTTCCTCAACAGCTTCGCGCAGTTGGCCGCACTCTCCTTCGACGAGTACGTGAGCCTCATGTTGTACGCCGCCACCCGGATCTGGTGGGGCGGTGACCTGCAGATCCACTCGGGGGCCATCCATCCCATCAGCGGTCAGGCCGGGGTCATCTCGTACCTGATCTACTCTTCGGAGGCAGACGGGTTGACGGTCGAACAGATCGTACAGGTCGATGCCACCCTGAAAAACTGTATGCCCTACGGGGGGGAGATGCTGGTCTTCGTCCCCAGTGGTCCCCGGCAGGAGTTCCAGCTCAGGGGCTATCGAGACCAGCTGACCGGGCAGGGGGTGGCCTCGCTCTTCCCCAGCGACCTGACGCGGGGGCTCTCCTTCATCCCCTACAGCCTGGGGGAGGGGTATGGCTACCTGAAGGTGGTCCCCCAGGGGTCGGCCCTCGACGAGTACGGCCCCAGGGACGTGGTCATCGTCGAGAGCGCCCCCAACGACATCTCCATCGTGGCGGGCCTGGTTACGGCCAATCCGCAGAGCCTGCACAGCCATGTGAATCTCCGCCTGCAGGAGAAGCAGATCCCCAATGTCTCCATCCCCAATATCTATAGCAACGCGCTGGTCCTCTCCCTGGCAGGCTCGCTGGTGCGCCTCCTGGTAACCGAGACCGAGGCGACCATCGCGCCGGCCCGCATCGAGGATGCCGAAGCCTTCTGGGCGGCGCACCAGCCCCATGTGAGCCCGGTGCAGTACGACCTGTCTGTCACGGCGCTGGCCTCCTTCTCCCAGCTTGGGTACGGGGATGCACCGGCCTACGGGGCCAAGGCAGCCAACCTGGGCGAGATCTACCGGCTGCTACCGGAGGAGCATCGCCAGGCGGGGGTCGCGATCCCCTTTCATTACTATCACCAGTTCGTCGAGCAGAACGGGATCGGCGACCAGATCCGGAGCTTTCTGGACAACCCGCTGTCGCGCACCGATGCCGATTTCCGGAGGGAGGGGCTGGACGACATCCGGGACCGCATCCGCGACGGTAGGCTGGACCAGGTCTTCTTCAATCAGTTGAGGACCCGTCTGACAGAGGTGCTGTCAAGCGGCGTGCCCACAGAGCCGCTCAGGTTTCGCAGCAGCACCAACGTGGAGGACCTCGACCAGTTCACCGGTGCCGGCCTGTACGACTCCCGCCGCGGCTGCCTGGCGGACGACCTGGATGCAGACGACCTGGGCCCTTCGGCATGCCTGTCGCAGGAGGAGGCGGCCTACCTTGCGGCTCTGCTGACCGCCCGCCAGCAGGAGGTCGCTCAGCACCCCGAGCGCACCTGGCTCCTGGAGATCATCGAAGACCTCCAAGGGGATCTGCACAACGAAAAAACCGTCGCCCGGGCCATCCGGCGCGTGTGGGCCAGCCTGTGGAACGAGCAGGCCTTCAACGAGCGGGAGTACTATGGGGTCAACCACCTGGAGGCCTTCATGGGCATCGCGGTGCACCCCTCTTTCGTGATGGAACGGGTCAACGCCGTGGCGCTCACCAACCTCACGCCGGATGCAGGCCCGCCCCTCTACCGGGTCGCCTCCCAGGTGGGCTGGGAGACCGTGGTTCGCCCGGCCGATCCCACCGCCATTCCCGAGATCCTCACCTTCCGCCGCCAGGGGAATCCTCCGGAGCCGACCGAGATCCAGTGGGTGGTCGAATCCTCGCTGGTGTCTCCAGGTGAGCACCTGTGGAGCCACGAAGACCTCACCCTCCTCGGCACGCTCCTGTTTTCGGTCCAGGATCACTTCGCCGCCGAGGTGTACCCCCAGATCTCTCCCCTCCGGCTGGACGTGGAGATCGAGGTCACTGAGGAGGGGCAGGTGGTCGTCAAGCAGGTACGGCCGTACGTGGGGTGGAGCTTCTAGCGCTTGCCGCCCCTTTACCATCTGGACGATAGAGGTCGAGGTCACCCGCGGCGATCGGGTCGTCATCAAGCAGGTGAGGCGGTATGTGGGGTGGAGCTTCTAGCGCTTGCCGATATACAGCCCGGTGGGATCGATCTCGTCGCGCAGCAGGTGGAGCTCCTGCTCGGTTGGGGGTGGGTTGGTGCCGATCTCGTCGGCGAAGAGGAGCTCGAAACCGGTATGCTCCACCACCTGGTCCACGGTCACTCCGGGATTGGTGGCCAAGAGCTTCATCCGACAGGTCTGTTCGTCGTAGCCCAACAGGGCGAGGTTGGTGACCACGCGATAAGGACCGGTACCGGGGGGCAGGCCGGCCTCCTCGCGGGAGCCGGGGCCGCCGAGGTAGCCGGCGGTGGTCACGAAGTCCACCTTGGGCACGAACTTGCGCCGGTCGTGGGGCATGATGGCGATGGTCCGCCAGCACAGCGAGCCGATGTCGTTGGCCCCGCCCGAACCGGGGAAGCGGACCTTGGGGAGGTCGTGGTCGCCCAGCACGGTGGAGTTGAGGTTCCCGTAGGGGTCGATCTGGGCGCCGCCCAGAAAACCGTACTCGATGAAGCCCCGACAGGCGGTCTCCATCACATCGCAGATGCCGAGCGCCGCCAGGGCCCGGTGGTAGGTACGGGACTCCCCCACGCCATGGGGAAGCATGGCGAGGTCGGGGGCCACCCCGCCGAACTCGAAGAAGGTGACCAGGTTGGGGGCGTGCATGCGCTTGGCGAGCGCCGCGGCCAGCATGGGGATGCCGGTTCCGATGAAGGCGCTGGTGTTGTCGGACATCTGGCGTGCCGCGATGCAGATGAGCAGCTCCTGGTTGTTGTATTGGGGCGTCGTCATGGCTTACCTCATCGTCCGCGCTTCGACCAGAGCGGCCAGCCGTTCCTTGCCAATCGTCTGGACGTAGGTCTCATGGTCTGGCAGATCGTGGATGGTCCTCTTCAGGTACTCCTGCGTTCCCTGCTCCGTCTTGATCAGGTCCAGGTACTCCTTGAGATGCTCCTGATCGCGCCAGTAGTAGCTGTTCATCTCTCCGGGATGGGAACCGAAGGGGGCAACCACCAGGGCATCCACCAGAAACCAGGGGATGACCGTCCGCTCCGGATAGGTGCGGATCTCCTCGTTGTCGATGATCTCCTCCACGCTGACCAGGAGCTTTTTCGAGGCCCGGGCCAGCTCGATGGCAAACCCGCTGATCCCGTCGATCTGGCAGTTGCCGTACTTGTCGGCCCGATGGGCATGGATGATCCCCACGTCCACCATGGTGGCCGGCAAGGCGCACAGCTTCATGCCGGTGAAGGGACAGGTGATCTCCTTGGCCGCCGAGTACTTGAAGGTGTCGGTCCCCAACATGGAGCGAACCGGGATGAAGGGGACCCCCAGCGCCGCCGCCTTCAGCCGCCAGGCCAGCGAAGCGTTGCTCCACTCGCTGATGTTCACCTTGCCGCCCTCGGCGGCCCGCCGCAGGACGGGGGAGATCCCGTACACCTCCCATCCCTGGTAGGTCAGGTCGATGTTGCGGATGCATCCGGCGGCGATGAGGAGCTCCGTCTCCATCACCCCCTGGCCGGCGATGTTCAGGTTGCGCAGACCCTGGCGGATGATCTCCCTGGTGATGCTCATGGGGGCCCGACAGCTACCGTACAGCTCGGTGGCCAGGTAGTCCCCCTCCTGGACAAAGCGGCGGACGGCCTCGGCCTCCGTCATCCGCTTGTCCACCAGCGCCATGCTCTTGTGCTCTCGCATCCAGGCGCGTGCCCCGTCCGGATCGGGCTTTAGCACCAGCTCCTTGATCCCTGATTTCAACTCTCCCACGTGGTACCTCCTGGCGATCTGGGTCCCATTTATATACCGGACCGATGGCCTCGGGGGAAGGGTGGATCTGGCGGTTCGATCCGTGAGCTTGTTGCCTCCGGCTTGGTCGAAGCGGTCGGTAACCGGAGGGAAGCACTCAGGCTCTTGCCCCGTTGATTTGCCGGATCTCCTCTTCCAGCACCTCGATCTCCTCCAGGCGGTCCACGGGAACCTGGTACTTGGCGGCCAGCCGGAACGCCTGGTCGCCCAGAAACCCCACCAGCCCCCCGAAGCGGGTCTCGGCGAAGTTCTCGGCAACCGCCCGTCGCCGGGCTTCGAGCTGATCCACCAGCCGGAGTCGAACCGTCCGCTGGAGCTGGGGGATGGTGGTGGGATTGGCCAGCTCGGCGGGGATCCGGAACAAAAAGCCGAGCTGGACCTGGTCCAGGAGGGCTTCGGCCTTGTTGGCCAGCTTGAAGAGGGTCAGTCGGTTGCTCACCTCGCTGGTGCGCACGTTGTCGATCACGTCGAGCAGCTTGACCACCAGCGCCGTGATGGCCTCCTGGTTCTCCCCCCCGGACACCGCGGCGGCCGCCTGCTCCACCAGCTCTTCGGCGTACAGGTGGTACACCTGCCGCTCCAGGTGGATGGCCACCGTGAACCGCTTGTCGCGCTTCACGATGCGGACCCCATCCAGGATACTGGCCCGCTGCTCCAGAAAGCAGGCCAGTCGCTGAAGCTCGGCAGCAAATCGCTCCACCACCTCCTGGGGCAGCTCGGCGCTCAGCACATCGAGGGCGGCGCGATAGGCGGTGAGCGCTCGAGGCTCGAACGGGATGTCCTTGCGGACCTTCGGGACCAGGCTCTTGAAGATCAGCTGGTAGCGGTTGGTCATCAGGAGCACCCCGTGGACCACGTCGGCCGGAAAGTGCTCGGAAAGGTCCTCGACAATGCGGGGAACGTCGGCAATGCTGCCCGAGGAGTCCTCCACCACGTCGTGGAGCAAGCCAACCTTCAATGCCAGGGGAGGGTAGCCCAGCCCCAGGGCTCGAAAGGCGATGTCGGCCGAGTGGCAGAAGGCCGGCTCCAGAGTGACATTGCGGACCTTGCCTTCGAGCCGGTGCTGGGCGTATCGAAACACCGACACCAGGTCCGCTCCCAGTGCGTCGACGATCTCCTGGTCGGTGACCGGCTCGGTATACCAGTCCGTCAGCCGTTGGGACAGCTTCAGCAAGGTTTCGGCACCCTTGAATCGGTCCACCGGATGGGGGTGCTCGCCAGTCGGGTGTTCCTTCATGAGGGCCTCCGTTGGTGGAGGGGCGGAAGGTTCCAACCCCCGATCAACCTGAAGAGGATAGCGTAGTTCACCTGGAGATGGAGATTTTTCTAGGCTTTCCGCTGCCGGTCAAAGCGGACACAGGCCCACGCGGGAAGGCAACCTGCTCCATGGGACCAGATCGGCCCTGCCGACCAAGGCCGCCGACACGATGTCCCCCCTCACCAGAGGCGATCAAACGGCAGTGACTCATCGAGGGAAATCACCGGGTTGGGGTCCCCCTCACCAGGGGCGATCGCCGCCACAGTGGCAGGCGATCCCGCCGGCAGCGAAGAAGCAGCGGATCTCCTCCACCCGCTCCTGAGACGGGGGGCTCTGATCGACGTACGGGTCGGCCATGCCGAGCTGCTCGTACTTGGACTGCCCGAGCCGATGCAACGGCAGGATCTCCAGCTCGCCAGCCCCGATCTCTTCCAAAAACCGGAGGGTGGCCGCCAGGTTGACCGGGTCGTCGTTGTAACCGGGGATCAGCGGGAGACGGATGACGAGGCGCCCGCTCCAGCCGCTGCTTGCGACCGCGCGGAGGTTGTCGAGGATCAGCCGATTGTCCACGCCGGTCCCCTGTCGATGGCGCGCCGGATCCATCTGCTTGAGATCCACCAGCAGCCAGTCGAGCGAATCGAGGGCAGACAGGAGATCGGCGGTGGGCACCTGCGCGCACGTCTCCACCGCGGTGTGCATCCAGGACCGGTGGCATTCCCGCAGCGCCGCAATGAGGAAATCGGCCTGTACGAGCGGCTCGCCACCGGTGAAGGTGACCCCTCCCTCCGGACCCCAGAAGCTGCGATCTCGCTGCAGGATCCGCATCAGGTCGTCCAGCCGGATCTGCCTGCCGCAGATGCTCAGCGCCTGGTGGTAACAGGCGGTGACACAGGGGAAGTCGTCGCACCGGTCGCACAGCGAGCGATCGAACCGGAGTCTTTTCCCCGGCGTGCCAAGTGGATCGAGCCGTATCGCCCCCTGAGGGCAGGCTTTCAGGCAGCGCGTGCAATGGTCGGCACAGCGGTTGGCCGCCACCATCAGTCGCGGCCGCATCAGCTGTCCCTCGGGGTTGGCGCACCAGCGACAGCGCAGGGAGCAACCGCTCAGAAAGACGAGGGTCCGGCACCCCGGGCCGTCGTGTACGGCATGGCCCTGGATGTCGAAGATCCAGGCGGTGGGTTGCTCACTCATGGCCGGTCTGCCACTCGATGCGATCGCCAACGACAGATCGGTAGCGACGGAACATTCGCTCTACTCATGGGGACAACGGTCCGTGACCTGCCTGGCTTTCCAGAGCTTCGCCGCGAGCTGGGAGTTCGCGCTCTTTCCAGGCTCCAGGTTTCACTGTTTCGCCAACGGCTCAGCTTTCCCCTCGAACCAGGCACAGGTCACCGCCGCCAGGTCGGGGTAGGTCATGGGCCGATCCTGCTCGGCCAGGCACCTCCCCAGGTAGGGTGTCTCCGCCGGCTCGTAGTGGACGCACAGCTTGCAGCGCGGCAGCGGCTCGAACTCCTCGCAGCCGGCGCCTTCCGCCATGACCATCTCCTTGGTGCGATGGCAGATCCCCCGGGTCACGTCCAGCGATGCATAGTTGCGGCAATCCATGTGGCTGTGGCCGTCGGGCTCCATGGGATCAGACTCCTTCGTACTCGGTCCTGGCGATGACCTCGTCCTGGATCGGTTTGCCCAGCTCGACCCAGTACTGGGTGAAGCCGGCCACTCGGACCATCAGGCCGCGGTAGTTTTCGGGGTGCTGTTGGGCATCCCGCAGGGTCTGCGACGAGATGATGTTGTACTGGATGTGGAATGCTCCCCGGCGCAGGTAGTTGCGGGTCAGCTCGAGCAGCTTTCGGGTGCCGGTTCGCCCCTGGACCACGGACGGATGGAGCTTCAGGTTGAGCTGCGAGTTCTGGGAGCGGGAGTGGTCCCAGCAGGTCGCCGAGGTGAACAGGGCGTAGGGGCCGTTGCGGTCGGTGCCCGGGTAGGCGGACATGGAGGCGTCGGCGAAGGTGGTTCCGGCCAGTCGTCCGTCGGGGGTGGCCAGGGTGGCGGCGCCCATGGGGCCGTGGGTGGAGACCGAGATCTGGCAGGGGTAGAGCGGCTTGCCGTAGAGCGACTCGTAGGTTCTGCACATGGCACAGAACCAGTCCTCCCACCGGGCCAGCATGGTGTCCGCTTGGGGGTCGTCGTTGCCGTACTTGGGGGCGGTCAAACAGAGGTGGTGGATGCGGTCGAACCGTTCTCCCCCCTCGGCCTTTTGCTGGTCGGCCAGGGAGTAGGATCCGAGCTGGTCGGCGGGGCGGTAGCCGAAGTTGTGGAGGATCGCCTCCTGGAGCGCCTCCAGGTCGAAGGCCCGCTCCCGGTAGAGCCGTGTGTGCAGGGCGGCCAGGCTGTTGACCAGGTTGATGGTGCCGCAGGTCTCGATGTTGAAGGTGCCGTTGTAGCGGTAGCCCAGCTCACCGATGTGGTGCCCCCGGTCCAGGCAGTCGGGTTTCAAGAGGGAGTGGAACACCGCCATGTTGTTCTTGCGCCAGATGTCGTGCTGGATGTTGTTGGTCCGCGTGAGCACCTCGACCGCCTGGCTGAAGTAACGCTGCAGGCATTCGAAGAGCTGCTCGAAGGACTCCAGAGGCTGGCCGTGGGGTTCAAAGACCCGCCGGCCGGTGCGCCGATCCAGGCCGTCGAACAGGACCAGCTCCAGGATCTTGGGGAGGGAGACGAAATGCACCCCCACGCTGGTTGGCTGGCCCGACCCGCCCGGGATGGGGTAGGACCGGTCAGCCAGACGCAGCTCCATCCAGCTGCAGGGAGAGGTCTCGAGGCAACCGCCGATGGCCCAGGCGCGGACTTCGCGGGGGGTCATCCCCTCGCGGCCGAACTGGTCCAGAAGGAAGTTCATGGCGGTCTGGTTGCTGACCCAGGCCGGGTAGCCGGTTCCCGCCAGCTTGGTGCACTCGGTGGCCTTGAGCAGGAACTGCTCGGGGAGCTTCTCGTCGTAGAGCACCGACAGGGTGGGCTGAGGGGAAGCGCAGCGGATGCCCGCCTCCAGGATCAGCTCCTCCAGCTCGTTGGAGGCCGGCTGTCCATCCGGCGTCAATCCGCCCAGGCTCAAGTTATTGAAGGTGTTGCCGGACAGGACGCCTCCGACCACCCCCATGGAGGCGAAGCAGTCCAGGCAGGTGAACTTGACGCGCAGGACCTCCAACAGCTCCAGCGCCTCGGGATCGGTCAACTCTCCCGCCTGGATGTCCTGGCGGTAATAGGGGTACAGGACCTGTCCCAGCCGCCCCGGAGAGAGACCGGAGATGCAGTCCTCGTTCAGCACCGCCACGTGGGCCGTCCAGCACAGCTGCATCGCCTGGCGGAAGGTGCGCGGCGGGTGGTGGGCGATCCACTCCAGGCATTCGGCGAGCTCGCCGTACTCCTGCCGCAAGACGGGGTCTGCCTCCCTGGTCTCCAGGCGGCGCGCCTCTCCGGCGTAGTTGGTGATCCAGGCCTGGATCCCCTCGAGGACCAGGCGGGCGGCCTGGTAGAAGTACAGGCGGTTCATCCCCACCAGGCCATCGCCATCGGCCCGACCCGCCACCTCGGCTCGTCGCTCATCGAGCAGCGCCAAGAGGCCGTCGAAGCCGTGCTGCAGCGGGTAGTAGTAGTTGATCACCTCTCGGCCCTGGGGCAGGGTGAAGCCGGAGTCGAACATGCACACGATGCTGCGCATGATCTCCTCCTTGCGCGGGTAACCGGGCACCATCTGCTCGTAGCGGTGGCCCAGGTCATCCACCGACTTGCCCCGCCAGGATCGGGCCACGGCCAGCAGCGCAGGCACCTCTTCCTGGCGGATGCCGAACTTCCCGGCGATGGAGACCACCTTGCCGAAGCTGGCGGTGACGTTCCCTCCTCCGCTGCCGAAGCGCGACACCTGGTCGGCGCTGGTCGCTCCCTTGGCCAGCGCGGCCTGGTACAGCTCGTCCTCCTTGGCCATGTAGTAGGCCTCGGACAGCCAGGGCATGGGAAAGGACCCACGGTAATAGTGCGCCTTCCCCATCGCGATCAGCTCGCCCGGGTAGATGGTCGGCGTCAGGTGGGAGAAAGCCTCCTTGAGGGCCGTGGCTCTCCGGACCACCGGGATCTCCCCGTCCAGCTGCATATAGCGGCGGGTGTACCAGTAGGGGAACTCGTTGGTGGCCGACGAGTAGGCAGCCAAGTAGAGATCGAGCAGCCTCTTGGCGCGCGGTCCGGGCCTGCGACGGGTTTCCGCCAGCTCGACCGCCGGGGTGGTGGATCGGTCATCGGACGCAGTTGACTCGGATCGCAAAACATCCATCGAGTGTGCTCCCTTGCCGGTAAACCCTCCCCGGCTCTTTGTGTCATAGCCTTCCCGGTGAGGAATTACAACTGGAGTTTTTTGCTGGCGGTGGATCGGGAAGCGAACCGGTTGGCCAACTTGCCCGGGTATGCTAGACCCTCGTTGGACCGAGCAGACGACCTTTTAGGGTTCGGATGACGACAGTGCAGAGTTCCGGGATCTGACGGCGATCCCCCTCTGCACGACCCACCCCAGTCAGAACGGGTTTGCCATGCAGCAGATCAGCATCGAGCTCGAAAACAGGCCTGGGCAGCTAGCCCGGATGCTCGGCTTTCTGGCCGAAAGCCAGGTGGAGATCCGAGCCCTGACCGTGGGCCACACCGCACGGGACACCGAGAAAGGCCTGGTCAAGATGATCGTGAACCAGGTCGATAGGGCCGTGGCCATCCTGCGGGAAAAGAGCATCGAGGCCAAGGTCGAGGAGGTGTTGGTCACCCCGGTGGAGGACCATGCCGGCGGTCTGCACGCCATCTTGAAGATCCTGGCCGAGGCCGATCTGAACATCGAGCACATGTACACCTTCGTCTCCCGGGTCGAGGGCAAGGCCCTGTCGGTCTTCACCTGCAATGATGCCCCCCGGGCCCGGCAGGTGCTCCGTTCGGCGGGTGTTCGCCTGGTCAGTGCGCACCAAACTGCCGATCGATCCCCCGACTCGCAAGAAGAGCTGGAGATCACCGAGTACTGGGGCCACGATGTGACCTGGTAGAACTCGGAACGATTCTTGCTGGACCTTCCTCGTCAGCCGATGTCCAGGGCTTGAACATTTCCGAGCCTTGAGCCGTCTACTTTTTTTGCTGGGCCGAACGTCAATCGCTACAACAGGACAGCGAAAGCATGGTTGTGGCTCGGTCCAGACACCCCGCAAGGGAAGGGAGAAAGGCCATGAAAACCAGCTGGATTGTGACCTCGGCATTCCTCGCGCTGGCATGGACCAACGCTGACCGGGTCGAGGCCGCCTGCCCGCCGTCCACCGATCTGACCATCCTGGACGCCAGCTACAGCACCCTGGCCTACATCCGGGCGGAGGGGACCATCCTGAACGCCAGCTACAGCACCCTGGGCCACCTGCGGTCGGACGGAAGCGTCCTCGACAGCTCCTACTCCACGCTGGGCCACCTGCGGTCGGACGGAAGCATACTCGACAGCTCCTACTCCACCCTGGGATACGTGCGCTCCGATGGCACTCTGCTCAACAGCTCCTACTCTACACTCGGGCATATCCGGGCCGATGGCTCCATCCTCAACTCCAGCTACAGCACCAGGGGTCATGTACGGCCCAACGGTCAAGACGCCGACGCCATCGCCGCCTACCTCTTCTTCTTCCAGCCGGAGATGCTGGCCGACAACGGCCCGCTCTACGAGCCGGAGATGCCGGCCTACAACACCCCTCCCTCCCAGCCGGAGATGCTGGCTCCGGCCCACCGAGCGACCGACGTGGATCTGCGGGTGCGCCTGGTATGGCGTCCCAGCTACGACGTGGATGGCGATCCGATCTCCTATCACCTGGTGTTGTGCCCCGACGCGGGCTCGTCCCACTGCCAGCCGATCGAGCTGGCCCTGGCAGACGATCTGTCGCTGCATCTGGCGGGAACGCCGCTATATCCCAAGGGGATCGCGATCATCCTGCTGGTTGCCGGCGTGGTGTTCCTGGTGCTGCGGTCCTTGCGGCGGTTCCTGTTTCTGGCCGCGCTGGGGTTGGCCGTGCTGTACCTCTCCTCCTGCGGCGAGGTGCCAGAGCAGGTCATTCACTGGCACGAAGTCGTCCGCTACCACGACGTGGGAGATGAGGCCAACACCATCAGCGTCGAGGTCTCCGACCTCGAACCGTCCACGACCTATACCTGGAAGGTGGTCGCCTTTGATGGGCAGGAGTACAGCAGGGAAAGCGCCACCTGGATCTTCACCACCCGTCGGCTCCAAGCCGATCGGTCACCTCTTTGATCTGCAGGAAAGGGCGGGGGCGACAGTCGACTCAGTCGGAGATCACCTCGACCGCCTTCTCGTTGTTGCTGGTCTGGAGCACCACCAGCGACCAGCGCCGTGTGGCTGCCGTGGCGTAGGCGTAGTCGACGTTGATCTCGGCATCGGCCATCGACTTGAGTACCTTGTGGAACGCGCCCGGCTTGTTCTCCAGCTCGGTCAGGACCACATCCCGTTCCTCCCAGCGGACCTGGTGAGAATCGAGCTTGTTCTTGGCGGTCTCGTTGTCATCGGTGATGATCAGCAAGATGGCGTCCTCCCCCTGGGAATACCCCCAGGTGGCCACCACGTTGACGCCGGTCTCGGAGATCAGCTCGTATACCTCGGCGCCACCCCCCACCTTGTTCTCCATCTTGATGACCAGCTCTTGACCCAAAAATGCCTTCGCCATCGCATCCCCCAATGTGTCGGCCCCCGACAGCTCCAGGTGGATCCTCGACGAGGGGCCACATGGCTCAGGGACCTACTCGAATTGCTGTCGATCATCATCGAGATGCTGTTTGTACCGGTCCAGCCTGGCACCTGTCAACCGCCGCTTGAGAAAAGCGGCCATTCTCCCGTGCCAGCCACCCCTTTGTCGCCCAGACACCTGGCGAGCTGAACCGAAAGACGCCTGGGCCGCTCTGGGCGCCGACACAACGGTTCGGGCCTTTACAGGGTCATCGATTCGAGGCTACATAAGAGACCTCTGGGATGATCGGCGGACATCGTACCGGGTAGATAGGGGCTGTCTCTCCCAAGGTGGACGGCGTATGAGAGGATGCACCACAACAGGTCGATCGACAGGTCGAATGAGGGTTTCCGCCCCCGGACTCGGCACCCGCATCGCGCGGGGGCTGCTTATCTTGGCTCTGGCCGGCTCACTGCTGGTGCTCTCCGGTTGTCCCAAGTCCCCCCTCTCCTCGGAGGAAGCGCTTCAGCTGCTGTTCAACCAGCTCTGGGCCGAAGACCAGCTAGTCTTTGCCACCTGCCGAGCCCTGAACGCCGAAGACTCCAGCCAGATGGCCGGTCTGTTGTCGGCAAGTCAGATGGCGGATGCCGCCAAGAACGAGCTGCTGCGCGAGGCGGTGGAAAACCACGGCTCCCTGCTGAGCGCCCTGGGGATCGACGTCAATCTCTGCTCCCCGCAGGCCATCATTCAGCGCTCTCTCCTCTCGGCGGGGGTCCCCGCCCATGTGCTGGCCAATCTCGGCGGACTGGGAGCCGTCCCCAGCTTCAGCGAGACCGGCTGCATGGAGCAGGCCGTCACCCGCTTCAACCAGCTGGAACAAGCGCTGTCGGGCAGACAGCCGGCGGACACCAACAGCTTGCGACTCTACCAGGCGCTGCGCACGGCCGGGGTCACCGCCGAGCGGCTCCTCTCCGATCCGGTCGGCCTGGCGCGCCTGATCGACCTCTCCCCGGCGGTGATCTACACCGTGATCTACTTCGCCGACCGGATGGACGACCTGACCGAGCAGCTGTCGGGCGGTTTCGGCTTCGCCAGGGGTTTCGTCCGCCTGCTGCTGGACCAGGTGGCCGCCGAGTTGCTGGCCGTCACCACCGGTCACCTCCTGGATCGCCTGGAAGATGCCACGCTCATCAGCCGCGCCAGCATCTCGCGACATGCCTGCCGTCTGTACGAAGGGGCGACTTCCCGGCCGCAAACGACGGTCCGGTTGCTCAAGCGGATGGTTCTGCGATTCCAGGTTTCCGAACCCGGTGGGCAAGCGAGCCTCTACGCCATGGCCGGCTTCTGCGACCAGCTGTCCGATCGCGGCGTGTGCGAGGAGATGGCCGATGAGCTCGAAATGGAGGACCTCTTTGACCCGCAGAGGCGAGGATCGGATCGCTACACCGTGCTGGTCCCCAGCTTGCCCGCCGAATCCGACAGCCTGTCCCGGCGCCCACCGGCCGACTGGAGCGATCAGATCCTGGAGGCTGCCGAGAGGTGCGCCGAGCCCTGCAACCTGGAGAGCATCAACCAGACGGCCAGTTTGCTTGCATTTACGCAGCAGCAACCCCAGGTGATCCCCGATGCGGTGTTTAACGATGTCATCACCCAGATCTCCCAGGGGGTGCACACCGACCTCGAGATCATCAGAAACCAGGTAGGTTCCCTGGAACGCGAGGTAGTCGGCACTCGCCAGACCATGCTGGCCCTGGTCAACCTCTATCGCGAGGGCGCCTCTTCGGCCGATGTGCTCCGGCAGGATCTGATCAACACCCTCATGCGGCTGTCCAACTGCCAGGCCGAGTACGAGAGTGTCCGCCGAGCCCGGATCGCCTTCGTCCAGGACGTCTTGCGGGTGACCGAGCCGGTGACCTGCGAGGGTGGCCCCGATACCTACGTCTCCGGCCGCTTCCCCTCGGTGCGGATCCCCTCGGGGGCGGTATGCGACCCCAGCCAGTCCTTCGACTTCGACATCTCCACCGACGGGCTGTTCAACACCTGCGACGACATCCCGCTGCCCGAAGGAGAGCGGATGCTCACCGAGCTGTTTGCCTCTCTGGTCCAGCTGCGTCCACAGTCCATCATGGTCATGGGCCACGCCGACCAGCGGCCCATCGAGACCGGGGAGTGCATGGCCCGGTTCCTCAACAACACGGTTCTGTCCGAGGCCCGGGCCCAGCGGGTCGGTGAGCTGGCCCGGCAAAGCATCGGCGGTCAGCTGCCCGGCCTTCAGATCCAGACCATCGGCGTGGGCGACATCAACCCCCGCGAGAGCTGCCCGCCCGGATCATCGGACGAATGCCACCGGAAAAACCGGAGAGTCACCCTGAGGTTGATCGGCGCCACCGGGGTGAGCTTCACCTTCAGCTGCGTGGGCGGAAGATGACGGCAGCCGGCAGCATCGGAGGTGCACAAAAAGAACCCCATCCGCCTGGGCTTCGTTATAGACTTCGTGGGTGACCGCTTGCGGCACCCGACAGCACCCAAAACAGACAAGAGGGTCCACCATGAGCAACAGAACCAGGACAACGGCCAGAATACTGGCCATCACCGCAGCTCTTTCCGCCTCCTTGCTCCTGACCTGCAGGCCCGAGAGCGCCCAAGGCGTCGAGGCCGCCATCGACACGCAGAGCGCAACTCCGACAGCGATCGAGCAGACCGGTCCGGCCACGGGCGTCCAGGCCCAGGCCGATCCCGTCGAGCCCACCGCCCAGGAGGAGACCGTCCAGCCGGCGCCGACCACGACAGGGCAGGAGGAGACATCCACCGATCAGCAAGCACCGGAGATCGAGACACCCCAGGGTGAAGGGGTGCCCCAACCACAGGAGACTCAAGAAGTGACAGCACCCGACACCGCACCACCCTCCACCACGGCGACCTCCGAGGCCACCCGTAACTGGGATCCCGAGGCCACCCCGGATCAGTTCGGACAGGTGGCCGCGGGAAACCGCACCTTCGCCTTCGATCTCTACCAGGCTCTGCGTGGAGGCGACGGCAACCTGTTCTTCTCCCCCTACAGCATCTCGGTCGCCCTCACCATGACCTACGCCGGCGCCCAAGGCCAGACGGAAAGCCAGATGGCCAGCACACTCCACCTGCCGTTGCCCCAGGACCAGCTCCACAACGTCGCCAACGCCCTCGACATCGAGCTGGCCAGCCGCGCCGTGGCCCGGGACACCACGGGCGAGGCCCAACCGTTCCAGCTCAACCTGGCCAACGCCCTGTGGGGTCAGGTCGGCTACCGCTTCCTCCCCGAGTTCCTCGACACCCTGGCCGTCAACTACGGGGCCGGCCTGCAGCTCGTCGACTTCGCCGGAAACACCGAGCAGGCCCGGCTCACCATCAACAGCTGGGTCGCCGAGCAGACCCACGACCGCATCGTCGACCTGCTGGCACCGGGCATCCTCCAGACTCTGACCCGCCTGGTCCTCACCAACGCCGTCTACTTCAAGGCCAACTGGGCCCACCAGTTCCAGGAATCGGCCACCGAGGAGGCTCCCTTCCACCTGCTGGACGGCACCCAGGCCATGGTCCCCACCATGGTCGAGACCGAACGGCTGGGGTACGTGCGCGGCCCCAACTGCCAGGTGGTGGTGCTCCCCTACGTGGGCGAGCAGGTGGCCATGTTCATCGTGCTGCCCGACGAGGGCCGCTTCCAGGAGGTCGAGGCTGGATTGAACGACCAGGTGGTCTCCGGCATGATCGAGTCGATGGGCATCGAACGGATCCGGCTCTACCTGCCCCGATTCCGCACCGAGGCCGAGTTCAACCTCACCCAGACCTTGGCCCAGATGGGGATGCCCGATGCCATGAGCATCGACCTGGCCGACTTCTCCGGCATGACCGGTGAACGCGACCTGTACATCAGCGACGTGATCCACAAGGCGTTCGTCTCGGTCGACGAGTCCGGCACCGAGGCCGCCGCTGCCACCGCCGTGGTCATGTCCCTGCGCAGCGCTGCCATCAGTCCGCCGCTCGAGGTGAGGGTCGACCGGCCCTTCCTGTTCTTCATCCGCGACAACCCGACCGGCACCATCCTGTTTTTGGGTCGCGTGCTCGATCCGACCCACTGACACCGATCCGCCACCTCAGGCGGCGGATCGAGGCGATCCACCCCCCTTGTCACACCGATGCCGCATCGGGATAATCCGGGATCTCACACCCACACGGAGGTTCCGAGGTGATCCACATGGTGAGAAACAGCCCTTTCATCCCGTTACTGCTGGCTCTGACCTGTTTCTGCGCCGGTCCATCGGCAGAGCGGGTCGAAGAGACCACACCGCCTGCTGTGGTCGAGGAGACCGCTAGCGGCGAAACCCCGGCGCAACAGCAGCTCGCCTGGATGTTGGATCTCCTGGATCGCCAGGGCCAGGGCGTCACCGAGCAGGAGGTGGCGACCCACATGACCGACCAGTTCGCCGAGGCGGTTCCCCCGGCACAGATCCTGGAGATCGTCTCTGTCGTCTCGGCCAGCAACCCCGGCCTCGAGCTGGATCATTTCGAAGAGCAGGCGTCCGACTACCACCTGGTCGCCATCCTGCGCAGCGACAACGACCATCTCATCCGGCTGCGGCTCGCGACCGAGGAGCAGGAGCCGTACCGCCTGTCCGGCCTCCATATCCGGCGGGCCATCGAGCTCGAGCTGGGCGTGACGCCGCCGGAAAGCTGGCCGGAGCTCGACCAGGCCTTGCGCCAGGAGACCTCCCAGGTCTCCTTCCTTGCCGCCGAGCTGGTGGAGGAGGGGTTCGTCCCCATTTACGCCACCGATCCCGATCGCCTGTTGGCCATCGGCTCGGCCTTCAAGCTGTACATCCTGCTCGCGCTGGCCCGGCAGGTCGCCGCAGGAGAGCTGACCTGGGAGGAGCCGCTGGCCCTCCGCGCCGAGTGGCGCAGCCTTCCCTCTGGACAGATGCAGTCGGAAGAGATCGGCAGCGAGTTTCCGATCCGGCGGTACGCCGAGCTGATGATCTCCATCAGCGACAACACCGCCACCGATCACCTCCTCCATCGAGTGGGACGAGACGCGGTCCAGCAGGCGATGGTGGATACCGGTCACAGCGCGCCCGAAGCCAACATCCCCTTCATCACCACCCGCGAGATGTTCATCCTCAAGCTGCTGACCGACCGGGAGACCCTCGACCGCTACCTGGCCATGCCGGATGAAGAGCAGCTGGGGTACCTGGACGAAGAGGTCGCCGTTGCCGATCTCACCCCGGCCTACCTCACCTCCGCCTTCTGGACCCTCCCCTTCCGGATCGACGAGCTGGAGTGGTTCGCCACCGCCGAGGACCTCTGCCGGGTGATGGCCGCCCTGCGATCGGTGGGAGCGAGCGAGACGGGACAGGCGGTGCTCGACATTCTATCCATCAACCCGGGAGTCCAATTCAATACCGATCACTGGCCCTACATCGGCTACAAGGGCGGCTCCGAGCCGGGCGTCCTCAACATGAGCTGGTTGTTGCGCCGGGATGACGGCCGCTGGTTTGTGATGAGCGCCAGCTTCAACGACTACCAGCGATCGCCGGTCACAGAACGGGTCGCCATCCTGTTGGCGGGGGCCGCCGAGCTGCTGTACGCGACCCCCTGAGGCGGCAGATCGAATTGACCCCTCCAAAGAAAAGGCTATAATAGCCTTATGAAAACAGCCACAATAACCCAAACAAAGAACCAGCTCAGCGCCTTGCTCGACGAGGTGCGCCAGGGCGAGATCATTCTCATCCTCGATCGGGGACGGCCGGTGGCACGGCTTGTACCCGCTGCAGGTTGGGAAGAAGGGCTGTCGGCACCGGGACGGATCGAGCGGCTCGAGCGGTCGGGGGTTCTGAAGCGTGCCGAGCACAAGATAGACCGTCTCCTTCCGTTACCACCGCCGCCCAGGTTGACAGGGGGGGGTAGCGTACTCCAGGCGTTGTTGGAGGAGAGGGAGGAAGGTCGATGAGGTTCTGGGACAGCTCGGCGATCGTCCCCCTGCTGGTCGAGGAGGAAACGACCACTCAGGTCATGAAGTTATTGGAGAGCGGTGGGGGGATGGTGGTCTGGTGGGGTACACCGGTCGAGGTTCATTCGGCCCTTTCACGGGTGGAGCGGGTCGATCCATCGTCCGCTCCCTTGATCGATCGGGCGCTGGAGCGCCTCGGCAAGCTGGTTGGTGCCTGGCATGAGGTCCAACCGGTTTCCACGGTGAGGGATGTTGCTATCCGGTTGCTGCGGACCCATCCGCTGGCAGCCGCCGATGCGTTGCAGCTGGCAGCGGCCATCGCCGCATCGGAGAACGATCCCTCTACCCTGGAACTGGTGTGTCTCGATCGCCGTCTGGCGCAAGCGGCCAGGCTGGAGGGGTTCAAGCTGGCCATGGGTATCTCGGGTTGAGGCGCTGCTACCCGGCGTTGTTGCCGTTGGCATTGCCGTTGCGCCGCCTGGAGACGATCACATACAGGTAGACCACGGCGGCGAACAGCAGGATGGACCAGATCCAGGTGGGGATGCGCAGGGGCAGGGTCACCCCCAGGACGATCGGGATGGCCAGGAGGGTGCCGATGAGCGCCTCTCCGGCGATGAGGCCGGCGCCGAAGAGCACGCCGGGATCGCGGGCATCGGAGGTGGGCTTGGCCTTCTGGGCGCGGCCCATGAAGTAGCGCAGCAGGCCGCCGATCAGGATGGGGATGTCCAGGGACAAGGGCAGGTACATCCCCACCGCGACCGGCATGACGTGGGCCTGGAATCGCACCTTGGCTGCCTGCAGGATGTAGTTCAAGATGATCAGCCCGATGCCGAGCCCGGCCCCGATGCCGACCAGGTTCCAGGGGATGTTGCCGTCGCCGAACAGGCCGTTCACCAGGGTGGCGAAGAGCTGGGCCTGTGGTGCCCGGAGAGACCCGGGCTCGCCGGTGCCGATGCCGTAGGCGTTGTGGAGCAGGCTCATGATGGGGGCGAAGAAGGCGCAGGCCACGACGGCCGCCAACACCTCCAGCCATTGCTGCTTGTAGGGGGTGGCGCCGACCAGCGAGCCGGTCTTCAGGTCCTGGGCGATGTCTCCCGAGGTGCAGGTGGCACAGCAGACCACGCCGGCGATGCCCAGGGTGGCCAGGATGGCCGAATCGCCCCGGATGCCGAAGGCCAGCAGGACCCCGCCGGTGATCAGCAGGGCGCAGATGGTCATGCCGGAGACGGGGGAGTTGGAGGAGCCCACCAATCCCACGATGTAGGTGGCCACCGCCACGAAGACAAAGGAGGTGATGACCATGATGATGGTGGTCAACCCGGCGATCGGCAGGTTGTCGATGAACAGGTCGTAGAACAGGAAGGTGGCGAAGGTGGTGGCGAGGAAGATACCCAGCAGCCAGCCCAGAGACATGTCCCGTTCGGTCCGGGGCCGCTGCTCGGCGCCGTCTTTCCCCTGACCCTTGACACCCCGCAGCGCCTTGATGCTGTCGACGATCCCCTTGCGCACGTTGATGATGGAGTAGACGCCGCCCACCGCCATGGCGCCCACCCCCAGGTAGCGCACCTTGGACGACCAGATCTCCCAGGCCACGTCGAGGGCCGGGCCGGCCTCGTAGCCGCCCATGATCGGCATGGCCACCAGCCAGCCGATGGCGCCGCCGATGCTGATCAGCACCGCCACCTCGACGTTGACGATGTAACCCACGGCCAGAAGCGCCGGGCTCATGTCGGCGCCCAAGAAGAAGACGGAGCGGCCCCAGGCCACCGCCCCCTCCACGGTTCCGGCGATCCACTGCAGGCCGGTCACCATGAACTTGAAGACACCGCCCAGCCCCAGCCCGGCCAATATCGGCTTGATGCCGGTGCCGCCCTCCTCGCCCACGATCAGCACCTCGGCGCAGGCGACGCCCTCGGGGTAGGCCAGGTCCTTGCGTCCCACCACCAGTGCGCGCCGCATGGGGACCATGAAGACGATCCCCAGCAGGCTGCCCAGAAGGACGATGAGGGTGGTGGGCCAGAACTCGAACTTCTGCCAGGCCCCCACCAGGAGCAGAGCCGGGATGGTGAAGATGGCGCCGGCAGCCATGCTCTCGCCGGTGGAGGCCATGGTCTGGACCATGTTGTTTTCCAGGATGGTCCCCCGGCGCATGATCCCCCGCAGGATGGCCATGCTGATGACCGCGGCCGGTATCGAGGCGCTCACCGTCATGCCGGCGTACAGCCCCAGGTAGGTATTGGCCAGACCCATCACGACGCTCAGAATGGAACCCAGCACCACCGCCCGGACGGTGATCTCGGCGATGCTCTTGTGAGCTGGAACGTAGGGCTCAAACGGCTTGGCTTGCTCGGTCATCCTCCACTCCCAACTACCGGCCTGCGACCGGGATCGGCGCACATTGGATGGTTCGTCACTCCTGGAAGTCTGCCCACAGTGGTTAGCGGTCACCTATCGGGGATCAGCCACCGGCTGTCAACGGTCACCAGGCGAGGAGGTCTTCATCTGGTCGATCTCCCGGCGAAAGCCGCCGGAGAGTATGGGAAAGCGGCACCAGGTCTTGGGATCGAGGCTCTCGTCATCGACGTGGAAGGAGGGGGCGTAGCGTTCCCGCTTCCACTGGTTGCGGCACCACAGGGAGAAGAATCGGGCTACCCACAAGGCCAGCTGCTCGCGCCCATACTGGGGATAGTGGACGGCCATGAGCTGGAGCACCTCGGTAGGGCTCATCCTGTCGCGGATGAAGGCCTGCTCGATGGAGTTGAGCAGGTCGTAGGGCATCAGATCCCCCTCGTCGGTCTGCTGTCGGGAGGGGGGGCGCAGCTCGGCGGTGGGGGCCTGTTGGTTTACGGCCGCCAGGGCCGGTATGGGACCCAGCCCGCTCGGTCCGTCGGTCTCCAGCCAGCGAAGCCAGCGCCGGAGGTAGTCCTTGTCGATGCCGCCGATGGGAGCCAACCCGCCGCAGGTGTCGCCATCCATGGTGGCGTAGCCGACGGCCGCCTCGGAGCGGTTGCTGGTGGTCAACAGCAATGCCCCCCAGAGGTTGGCCAGAAGCCAGACACCGGGAGCCCGGGCGCGGGCCTGGATGTTCTGCAGGGCGACGTCGTCCTGCTCCCAGGTGAGCTCTCGTCCGATAGCCCCGGCGATCAAGCGGATGTAGTCGGTCACCAGACCGTCGACGTCCAGGAGCAAGAACCTGGCTCCGATGGCTTCGGCCACCTGGCGGGCGGCATTCAGGGTGGTGCTGGAGCTGTTCTGGGTGGACTGGTAGGCACAGGTGAGCAGTTGGTGCACTACCTGGTGGGTGGTCTGCTGGGGCTTCAAGCCATCGATATAGGCCAGCTTTTTCTTCAGGCCGTCCAGGCCCAGCTCGTCGGAGGCCAGCTGCGCCATCAGGGCGACCAGGCAGGCGGTCGCCGAGGAGTCTGCGCCCCCGCTCAGGGAGACGACGAATCCGTTGGACTGGCTCTTGCGAAGGTAGTCGAACAGGCCCAGCGCGATGGCTCGGGTGAACTCCTCCTCTTTGAGGAAGGGTCCCTGCTCCCAGCTGGCCAGGTGGTTCTTGACGGGTTGGGGAGCCACGGAAGGAAAGTGGAAGTCGGCCTCGACACAGCGCGACCGTGCCGTCTGCTCTGCGGCGGACCGGCCACTGGCCTGGGCCTGGCTGTTGCGGGTGAGGTCCACGTCGACCACCGCTTCGGTGAGCAGATGGTCCTGGAAGGAGAAGCGGGGCCCGCAGGCGACCAGGCGACCGGCCGAAGCGATCAGGGGGCCGCCGTCGTAGATGACGCGCCCCGCCTCATTGCCGAGCAGGTTGCTGTAGAGGTAGGTGACGCAGAAGGCGCGCGAGCCCTCCAGGACCAGTCTTCGCCGCACCTCCTGTTTGCCGAAGGCGAAGTGGCTGGCGCTGGGGTTCAGGATCAGGTCGATGCCGCCGGAGACGAGATCGGCGCCGCGTCGCTGAGCGACCCATCCATCCTCGCAGATCTCGAAGCCGATCTTGATCCCGCCACAGTCGAAGGTCAGGTCTCCCAACGGGTAGCGGGATGGACCGGCGACCAGCTCGGCAGCGCGTCCGGCGGGCCAGGGGGTAAACCAGCGGGGTTCGTAGTGGAGCCCGCTGCCGGCCAGAAACTGCTTGGCGACCAGCCCCAGGATGCGGCCATCGGCCACCAGGCAAGCGGCATTGAACAGGGCGTTCTGGTGGAATACCGGCAGCCCCAGGCTGACGATCATCCCGGCCGTGTGGGGCACGATCTCCTCGAGCACCTGCCAGGCCGTGGTTCTCAGGCCGGGCGAGAAGAAGGCGTCCTCGCAACCGTACCCGGAGATGCACAGCTCGGGAAGGCAAAGCACGCTGACCGACCGTTGGCGTGCCTGGTCGATGGCCGACAGGATCCGGGAGGTGTTGCCATCCCAGTCCATGGGGGTCTGGTTCAGGACCGCGGCTCCCACCTTGATCAGCTTCATGAGCGAACTCCTGCTACTCCGCCATCCCCCGTGCCTGCAGGACGAGGCGGGTCTTTCGTTCGAATAGTTGCTCCTCGAGCCCGACCGGGTACTGGTGCGGGTTCTCGAACCGCTTGATGCCGGCGTGGAAACCGGCAAGCTGACTCTTGGCGTAGGCCTGGATGGCAGGCAGGGGAACAGGTTGATAGACTGGCACCCCTCGCCGAAAGATGGGCACCAGCAGATCCTGGCCCGGGGTGGTTGGCGGGATGTGGCGGCGGCGGGTCATGTCCATGGGATCCACCAGCGTGCCCCCTTCCCTGACGCCCAGCTCCTGGTCGTAGATGACATCGAACAGGTAGTGCTCTTCCTGGCGATAGCGGCGGACCTGCATGATGCCCGGGTTGTTGATCTTGATCGCCTGCTCCGACAGCTTGATGCGATACTGCCAGGGTTCCGGGGGAGTGCGGATGGCGGACAGCTTGTAGACGCCGCCCAGAGCCGGCTGGTCGTAACCGGTGGCCAGCTTGGTGCCCACCCCCCAAACCGAGATGGTGGCGCCCTGGCGCTTGAGGCTGGCGATGATCTTCTCGTCCAGGTCGTTGCTGGCCACGATGGCCGCCTGGGGGAAGCCTCCCTCGTCCAGGATCTTGCGCGCTTCCAGGCTGAGGTAGGCCAGGTCGCCGGAGTCCAGCCGAACCCCCACCATCTCGTGGCCGCGTTGGCGCAACCGGCGGCCCACCTCGACCGCGTTGCGCACCCCGTCGAGGGTATCGTAGGTGTCCACCAAAAAGATGCAGTTGTTGGGCATCGCCTCGGCGTAGGCCACGAAGCTCTCGAGCTCGTCGTCGAAGCACATCACCCAGCTATGGGCATGGGTCCCCTTGACCGGAATGCCGAACAGCTTGCCCGCCAGCACGTTGGAGGTCGCCGAGCAGCCTCCCACGAAGGCGGCCCGAGTGGCCGCCAGCGAGCCATCGATGCCCTGCGCCCTGCGCAACCCGAACTCCAGCACCGGCTCCCCGTTGGTCGCCTGGCAGATGCGGGCGGCCTTGGTGGCGATCAGGGTCTGGAAGTTGATCATGTTGAGCAAGGGGGTCTCCATCAGCTGGCAGTCGATGAGCGGGCCGGAGACGCGAACCAGCGGCTCATGAGGAAACACCACCGTTCCCTCGGGAACGGCATCCACGTCCACCCGGAGCTTCAGGGTGCCCAGGTAGTCGAGGAACCCCGAATCGAACAGCGGTTTGCCGTCGTTGCCCTCCAGGCTGGCGAGATAGGCGAGATCAGTCGGCGCAAACTGCATCGACTGGATGTAGTCCAGCGCGTAGGCGAGCCCGCAGGCCACGGCATATCCGCCGCCAAACGGGTTCTTGCGATAGAACAGGTGGAAGACCGCCTCCTGCTTCTCCATGCCGAGCTTCCAGTAACCATGGGCCATGGTGAGCTGGTACAGGTCGGTCAGCAGAGCCAGGGAATGGCGATACAGCTCGGTTGCGATGTTCATCCTATCTGCTCCCTTTGCCCAGGAACCGGCGAATCAGGGGCCGGCATGACGTTCGGCGATGATCGCCAGTGCCTTCTGGCATGCGATCCGGTTCCCTCGATGCGCAAGCGTCGGATGGGTGGCGGCCTGCATGACTTCTTCCCCGCAAAACCCGCGATCGCGGGAGTCAAGACTACCGGTCGAGCTCGACGTGATAGGCCTCCAGGGTGGAACCGATCTCCAGAAACGCTACCGTCCTGACCGGCGTCCAGCGGGAATCGGTGGCGCTTCCCGGGTTGACCAGGAGCACCCCGTTCACCCGTTTCACCAGCGGGGTATGGGTGTGGCCGAACACGATGGCATCCACCGGTTCGTCGGCAAAGGCGGCCAGCACCCGCCTCTCGATCCCATCCGGTGCACCGCCCCCGTGGATCAGCCCCACCCGGAACCGACCCAGCGTGACCAGCCGACGGGCGGGCAACACCCGGTGCATGGCGATGGGATCCATGTTGCCGTAGACCGCCTCGACCGGAGCGATCCGGGAGAGCGCCTGGAGGACCTCGGGGGCGACGATGTCACCGGCATGCAGGATGCGCTCCACCCCCGCAAAGTGGGGTTGAACGAGCTGGACCAGGGCTGCACCGTCCGTGGTGTGGGTATCGGAGATCAGTCCCACCTTGAATGTCATTGCCAGGATCCTCCCGTCCGATTTGGCTCCGCTCACGAATCCTGTTCAGCCACGAAGCGACGAACCGCTCTGGTTGCCGGAGTCTGGGGCAGCCCGTACTCCATGCGGATGATCCGCTGGCCTCCGTCGTAGCGACCTGCATCCTCCCCGGTAGGGCGGAAACCGAGGCTACCGAAAAGGGACAGGGCGGGATGGTTGGTTTCGGCGGTGCTCAATCGGAGGGAGAGCACCGGGTAGATCTGGGAGATGTCGGTCACGTGGCCGATCATCGCCCGCATCAGGGCTCGACCCACCCCCGTCCGTCGGTAAGCGCCTGCCACCTCGACAGCCAGCACTTCGGTAACGAAGTGATCCTCTTCGTTGAAAAAGCCGAATATTACGGCGCCGCAGAAGGACTCCTGCCGACAGGCCACCAGGCTCCGTATCCCTGCCGTGTTCAGCCAGTTCAAGATGGTCTCCCGGTAGCAGCCGTAGGGGGTGAACACATCGGCGCCCAGCTCGACGATAGCCGGGAAGTCTTCGGGTTGGGCAAAGCGGATCTGGGGGCTGTCTGTCATGTCGAGCCAACCTGGCTGTTCGGGCTGCTGGGCTTTCCATTACAACGATGGGGCCCGGGTGGCAAGAACGTAGCTTTCCTGAGGATCGACCGCTTGTCTTGGCCCGTCTATTGTATTACTCTTACAAGTAATAGGGAGAAAACCGATGCGCATCACTTCGAAAGGACAGGTCACGATACCGCAGGAGGTCCGTGAGGAGCTGGGTCTTCTGCCCAACACCGAGGTGGAGTTCGTGGTCGAGGGGGGTTCGGTTCGAATCGTCAAGGTAGAGGCACGCCGGGGGGAAACCCGCGGCCAGGCTGCCATTCGCCGTCTGGCAGGACGGGCATCCAAGGTCGCCTTGACCACCGATGAGATCATGGCCCTCACCAGGGGGGAACCGTGAGGCCCGTCATGGTGGACAGCAATGTCCTGCTGGATATCGCCACCGGCGATCCGGTGTGGTCCGGTTGGTCGACGGCAGCGGTTGAAAAGACCGCCAACGAGTCGATCCTGGTCATCAACCCGATCATCTACGCCGAGGTCTCGATCGGGTTCGAGACGATCGAGGAGCTGGAGGAGGCGTTGCCCGGCGATCTGTATCGACGGGAGCCGCTGCCCTACGAGGCCGCCTTTCTGGCAGGCAAGTGTTTTCTCGAGTACCGGCGCCGCGGAGGTACGCGGAGTTCCCCGCTACCCGATTTCCTCATCGGCGCCCATGCGGCGGTGGCAGGTTACCAGTTGCTCACTCGGGACGCGGCCCGCTTTCGGACCTACTTCCCCCGGTTGGTCCTGATCGCCCCCTGAGGGCACGACAGGGCTGGACCTCGCTAGTCACCGTCAGGGACGCAGCTATAGGTACTGGTATCAAGTACACAGGACAGTCCCTCTGCGCAAGGCGTCCCAGAATCCGGATCACAATGCTCGCCCTCGCCCAGCCCCACAACGCAACAACCGAATTCCTCGAACCCACTACTGCAGACACCCCCGGAACCGGAAGCGCACACCAGGCCTTCATTGCAGGTGTCTTCGGGCAGGCAGGGCTCGTTTTCCCCGCCACGCGTCGAACAGTAACCGGTCGACTCGATCCCGGGCCACCCGACTGCTACCCCTTCGTTGGAATAAACGCAAACCAGGTTTTCGTCGCAGCTACCGTCGGTCTGGCAAGGCTGGTCTGCTCCACCCGTTTCCACGCAGCAGTAGTCCGGTTCACAGCCGGGACCGTCATGCAGGCAGATCAGATCCTTGGCACAGGGGATCCCGCCCGTGTTGCAGGCGTCGCCAACCCCCGAGCCTGCGACACAACGCATTTCCATCGAGCGATTGGGAGACACCACCTCCGAGCAGAGGGTATCCCAGTTCCAAGAAGAAACGCAGACCCAGTCCTCAAGGCAGGTATCCTCGGGATCTGCTGCACAAGTATCGCACTGGGAGCCGGGAGGCAGTTCGCACCCACCGTATGGTTGTTGTACGTCCATATCGTTGGTGATCTGGGTGCACGCAAGACCGTCGCAGGCATTGTTGTCCTCCAGATCGCAGATCTCTCGGCAGCCGAAAAAGGGGAAGCCTGCCGCACCGCAGACCAGGCCGGCGCCGCAATCAATACTGCGGATGCAGTAATCACCCAACTGTCCGGGGCCGCCGATACCTTCCGCAATACAGCCGAAGAGATCTTCTGGGTCCTCCATTGGATAGCTGGAGGTGGCACCGCAATGTTCACCCACGGCGCAGGCCGGTGCAAACGGGTCGCACTCCTTGGCGCAGATGCCGTGGATACCGAAGCCCCCGACGCCCATGCACCGCTGATCCGTCGGGCAGGTGTGATCGGTGCTGGGGTCCAAGCCGCCGCAGGGAAGATAGCAGATGTCATTGGGTCGCCCCTGTTCCACGGAGGCGGGCAGGCATTCGTATTCGTCCTGGCATTCGGTCTGGGGGCAATCGTCGCAGGCGTCGCCACGGGCATCTCCGTCGATATTCTCCTGGAGCGAATTGGCATCCAGAGGGCAGTTGTCGGTGTGATTCGCCACGCCGTCCTTGTCCTGGTCGAGGACCTGGTGCATGTCGGGGACATCATAGGTGACATTGATGTCCTCGAACCTTGCAGCCAGATTACTGGCAACCTGGTCGACATCCAGCACGAGCAGGGCGGCTTCGATCTCCTGGCTGAGCGCTCCCGATATTTGGCCGTCTTCCTGGAAATCGTTGGCGAAGCTGTTGAGCAGCTCCTGCAGGTTGGCCTCGATGGATCCAGTGCGCAGTTTCGCCACCTGGATGAGGACCGAGCTGACACCGAGCAGATAGGCGTTGTCATCATTGGCCCCTCCCGTCACGGTGAGCTCGACGCCGGCTTTGCTCTGCTCGTAGCTCGCGGTGATGGCGAGCGCTGTGAGGAGTTCCCCCTCGGCCTGTTCCACGGCATCGGTGAAGGTGTCGCCGGCACCAACGAGCTGCTGTATGCGCCCCATCGTGAGGTGGGTCACCATGTTGATGTAGGCCGCCTGGACCCCGATCCCTTGCGGAACATAGAAGGCGCGCAGGGTGAGATTCGAGCTCGACAGCTCTCCGGTCACCTCGTTGTAGTAGTAGCCCACGCCCTCGAGAGCCACCGCCGAACCGCCGGCATCGAAGCTGATTTCGAATTCGCCACGGTCGTTGATGGTCTGGGTGTTGAACACCTGTCCGGTGGGGTTGAGCGACGCATCGAGGAGAGACACGGAAACAGAGGAACCGACCACGAACGGCCCTTTCTGCACCGCGCCCTGGAGATTCACGGTGTCCGTTGTGGTGCCGTCCTCGCCATTCCCACAGGCCGGCACCAACGCGATGATCGAAGCCAGAGACCAGATCAACAGACTAATCCGGCGAATCCAGGGCGTTTCTGCCCATTTTGATCTGCTGCTCTGAAAAGGATGCTCTGGGTGCACACGTCGTCTGAACATGTTCCTCACTCCTTTCTGTGGTGATTGCGAGTATCGCCCTGATAATAGTAAGGGTTCGCCTTGTTGGCCAGCAGAAAATTTCTGCCACTTCTGTCAGAAGAGATCAGGGGTCATCTATAAGGCGGCCCCGCAGCGAAGCAAGGTGCCAACAAATAGAGAGACCAGAGAAGCCTCGTCCTCCCACCTGTATTCGAGAAGCTGACAGTCAGGGTTGTCGGAAGCCCCCATGGTCTTGCCCCATCCCCAGGTTCTGAGCTACAGGAGTTCTGACAAGGCAACACCACAGCGTACAGGCTGTCCACCATGAACACACTACCGTACAAAAACTGCACTATCTGGCTCACCGTACTACTAGAGCTGTTTTTTTATGTACCGGATGCGCTGGGCCAGGATAGCAACGACAGCATTCCGCTGCGTTGCGGGCTGTCCGAGATCGAGGAACTCCCCTGGTCTCTCGACTCCCCCCTCCCCGGGGTCGAGGAGCCGCCATCGGTCTCCGCCACGGAGCTGTACTGGCCTCCGCGGCCGTCGATCGATCCCGAGGGGAGCATTCCCGCTCCCGCGGGTCAGGCGGTCTTGACCTCCATGCCCATCATCCTTGGATCGAGCTCGGAAACGGCCGGCTATGTGGCGGTGTTGGTGAACCAGCCGACGGATGAAGTCAGCTTCGCCCAATGGCTCATACCAGCCAGGAGCCAGGTCATCACCCATGACTGGTCTGCCCGCTGGTTTCCGCTACACGGCGAAGCTCAGGAGCTAGCAAGCGACAGGCTCATGGTCTACCAGGGGCGGGAGGAACCCCACCTGGTGGGGCCGCTGTTTCGGCTGCGTGCACAAGGGGACCGACTGGTTGAGGTCTGTGCACCCGATCCATGGGTTCATACCAGTAGCGGTCGGCCCAGCGAGCTGCGCTGTCTGTTTTATATCAACCCCATACAGAGTGGGTTCGATTTGCATCGGGTGCTGGAGCGCAAGGTGACGTCATCGACTGGAGACCTGGACCAGGCACCTTTTTTCAGCTTCCGTCGTCTCGATCTAGGTGCCTCACCGGTTCTCATATCGCGAGCCGATCGGGCCAGCGGGGCTCAGGCGGCATACCTGGTGCTGGCTTTAATCGAGGGATTGGCCGTTGCCCCGCCCCTGGATCTCGTTCGCCAACCGATGTGGCAGGAGGTACTATACCTTCTGTCCGGTGAGGACCAGAGCGGCAGCGGGGAGGCATCCGGCATCGAGGGAGCCCGTGCTCGTCTGGAAGGGCTTCTGGGAGCGCTCTACACGGAGGATGTGGCGCCGCCTCCCGAGCTTCGCTGTGTTCGGCACCTGTTGCGCCAAGAGCGCCCTTTGGCGCCTGGAAACGAGGAGACATCCAGCAGCCAGGCCAGCAGCCAGGACGATAGCCAGGACAGCAGCCAAACCATAAGCCTCGCCACCCCCTCGGACTGGGCCCTACCCGGCTACACAGTGCCCTTCGAGCTGCGCACCGTCGATCGCATGCCGTTGGCCTGGGTTGCAGGTGGCCGGATTGGGCTGGGCCTGTCCGACGTCGAGTACCAGCGCCACCAGCAGGCCTGCCTGGAATCCGGCTCCAGCCGGTGCCAGGAGTCGCGGTTCGAGCGGGAACGACCCCAGGTCGAGGTGGAGGTGCCGGGTTTCTGGCTGGATCGATTCGAGGTGTCGCGCGCCCAGTACGCCCGTTGCGTCGCGGCGGGCTCTTGTGCGCCCATCGACGAGCGGCAGTGCGATGTGTTCGACAGCCAGTCCTGGGTGACAGGACATCCTTTGCCCGACCTGGCACGCTTCGACCAGAGCCCGAGGACCTGTGTGCAAAGACAGGATGCCGAGTCCTATTGCCAATGGGTCGGCGGACGGCTGCCCAGCGAGGCCGAGTGGGAGCTGGCCGCCAGTGGAGCAGAGGGCCGCATCTTCGCCTGGGGAGATGACTTCGACCCTCAGGCGGTCGCCCACCTTCGCGGTCGAGCGAGCCTCGAGCCAGCCTACTCGCGACCCTCGGGTGCGACACCCGACGGCATCTACCACATGAGCGGCAACGCCTATGAGTGGGTGGCAGGCGATGCCTGTGGGGGCCCCGGACCGCCAGAGGACTGCGCCCAAATGGGTGTGATCCGGGGGGGGTGCTTCGCCAGCGATGGAGGGGGGCTGCGCACCACCTATCGGCGCTTCACATCGCCCGCTGCGCGGATCGATACCAACGGCTTCCGCTGCGCCATGTCGCGACCCGAGATCGCGCCAGAGTCCGATGTGCTGGCCCTGCGGGAATCCCTGGGACTGGCACCTGCCACTCCCATAGGCGGTATCACTCGAGAGGGAGGAACACTCTACCTGACGGTGGCCTCTCCCTCTTCGGAGCAGGCTCCTCTCCTCCCCCTGTGGCTTCCCACGTTGGAGCTTGCGTGCACCCGTGACAGCACATCCCAGGGGCCGGTGTGGCTGTTTCCCACCACACCTCCCCTGGCAGTGGAATGGGCTGAACGACCTCGCATCTGGTTCTGGGACCAGGAGGCAAACTGCCCAGTGAGCCTTCCCCTTGCGCTGGACCTCTGTTTCGGTGGAGGTCCCTCGAGCGATGCGCCCTTCGTGTTGTTCCCGCTCGGCACGGGTAGCACCTTCAAAGGAACACTGGCCGTTGGCACAGAGGAGGGTGACGCCTTCTTGGTAGATCTGGGGCTCGGACAGCTCCGTGTCTCAAACCAGAGGGGCGAGGTTCTTCTAGACAGGGAGCTCGACCCCCTGGGGTATGGCTATTTCGAGTTCAATGTAGACCGAGTCGTGAGAAGACCGGATGGGAGCCTGGTGGTCTCACTTTTTTGGGTGGGCGAGCACGAGTCGACGTCCTGTGAAGGAGACTCCGAGCTCGGCGTCGACCTGCTCCTGGACCGTCATGCTGGATCGAGCCGTGTCCTGGATGTCGCTGCCTCCTGGGATCACCATTGCTGGGACGAGGACGACGAGGACGACGAAGAAGACGAGGACGACGGGGACGAAGAGAACGACGAGGTAAGCGCGGAAGAGTATTTCACCGCATTCTACACACTCGATGCATCCGAGCTGTCGTACCCGATCGGCCAGACATTGCTTCGTGCAGGGGACAGCGGCGACGAAACCCCCACTCCGATCCTCGATTCCGACTGCATGAACAGGTGGCTCTATCGGCACAGGGACGGTTGGCAGCTAGCGCTCGGTCCCCCGGAAAACGCGCCCCCGCTGGCACCCTCTCCTTGAGACAAAATGGCTGCGCCAGGTGGGCCGTTTTCTCCGACAGCGAGACGAGCAGCGGCAACGGGATGCATGGGATGCGCGGAGTACCCTACGAGACGAGTACTAGTTAATGTTCGTGTTTCTAGATTTCATCTCTTGGGGACATAAGAACGGGCACCTGGCCAGGTATTGCATAATCCGGACGATCCTGATCACCGATTCCGGGCCAAACTGATCACCGATTCCGGACCATCCCGATCACCGATTCCGGAGCAAG
>JAFGEP010000091.1 GCA_016931535.1 Bradymonadales bacterium | reverse complement strand
GGGCCGGCGCGCAGCGCCGGAGGGGGCCGGCGCGCAGCGCCGGAGGGGGCCGGCGCGCAGCGCCGGAGGGGGCCGGCGCGCAGCGCCAGAGGGGGCGACCCTGGCCCCTGGCCGAGCCTGGCCTCACGGCACAAAAAAGAATCCCGCAGCCAGGATGGCGTAGACCCCCATCAGCAGCGCCCCTTCCAGCCAGTTCGTCTTGCCGTCGTGGCAGATGCTGGACACGATCAGCACCGAGCAGAAGACCGCCGCCACCTCCATGGGGGCAAAGTCCAGGTTCATCATCTCGCCGGCGGCGTTGGGTCCGAAGGCCAGCCCCAGCAAGACCAGCACCGGCGCCACGAACAGCGCGATCTGCTTGGAGGACTCCATGGCGATGGTCAAGGCCAGGTTCATCTTGTCCTTGAGCGCCATCAGCACCGCCGTGGAGTGCTCGGCGGCGTTGCCGATCACGGCGATGATCACCACCCCCACGAAGGTCTCGGTGAACCCCACCGAGGCGACGGTCTCGTCCACGGCGTGCAGCAGGACCTCGGCCATCACCCCCACCCCCACGGTGGCCAGCACCAGCAAGCCGATGGAGGTCTTGACCGACCAGGCCGGCTGCGATTCCTCCTGCTGTTCGCTCTCCACGTAGAGGTGCTTGTGGGTCTTCAGGCTGAAGACCAGGCTGGCCAGGTACAGCCCCAGCAGGATGACCGAGATGGTCACCCCCAGGGAGAGTTCCACCCGTTCCAGCTCGGTCCTCGGGATGAACAGGTGGAACAGGGCGGGGATGGCCAGGGAGAACACCGTCAACAGCAGCATGCTGGCCGAGGCGCTGGCCGCGGTCAGGTTGAAGCTCTGCTGGGAGCGCTTGAGCCCACCCAGGAAGGCGGCAAGGCCCAGCACGAACAGCAGGTTGCCGATGATCGACCCGGTGAGGGAGGCCTTGACGATGGTCAGGTTCCCGTTCTTCAACGCCATGATGGCGATGACCAGCTCGGCAGCGTTGCCGAAGGTGGCGTTCATCAGGCCGCCCAGCCCGCTGCCCAGCCGATGGGCCAGCATCTCGGTCGCCTTCCCCATCAGGCCGGCCAGCGGGATGATCGCCAGGCAGGCCAGAGAAAAGGTCAAGACCGGCAGATGGGCCAAGAGGTGAACCAGCAAGGCGACCGGCACGAACGCCAGCAAGACCAGCATGACCAGGTCCACCTTGCTGCGACCGACAGGATGGTCCGCCCTCGGGGAGCTCTCCACGCCGACATGCTCCTGTGCAGAAACCCTGCGGCTCTTCTATCTTAGGAGGGGGGAATCGATCAACCGATCCGGATCGGCGCCTCTGCACCCGATCGGTTACAGCCGCCAACCCACGCTGGCCTCCATCATGACCACCAGGTTGGTGGTATCCTGATCGGGGTATCCCAGCGTCTCCGACTCGGGCCGCTCGAACCCGAAGATGGCCTCGAAGCGAAGCCCACCTCGCAACACCCAGGTTTTTCCCGGTTGCATCAACAATCCGGTGAACAGCTCGGTCAGAAAACCGGAGGTGTTGATGTCGGCTTCCAGCTCGACGTTGTCCGGGGTCATGTACGGGCGGTTGGTCCAGCCATAGAAGCCTCCCAACCCCACGCCTCCATACCAGGCCCCGGCAGACCACAGCGACCGGTGGTAGAGCCCCTGCAACGCCCCGCTCAACGCCCAGGTGTTCTGGTGGGTGACATCTCCCACCTCGTTGTGGATGTTGCGCAGACCGAACTCGAGTCGAACCTCGACCAGGTCGATCACCATGTACCCCACCTCCGCCAGGATATTCACGAAGGAGAGGATCTGGCTGGAGGACACCTCGCCACCTTCGATCGGCTTGGAGGTGATCGAATTGGACGAGACGGCGCCCCCGAAAATGAACCCGAGCTCGAATCGACCTTTCCTCAGAAGTGAATCACCCCATTGGACATCCTGGCTCATCGCACCCTCTTCCGCCTGGCTCTCCTGGCTGTAGGCCAAACCCGCGGCCTGCAGGACCACCAAGAAAGCCAGGCTGGCAGCGGCAACTTGAACCCGCGTGCTGTTCAGCCATTCGAAGCGCGTTCGGTCCCTCATCGGATCACCTCCTGGTCGAGAAGCGTCGCAGTTTGGATGGAGCCTGGACTCCGGTGTGTGGCTCCTCACGGTTCGAGCCGCTCACCCCCGAGGGGTTTAGGAGCTGAACCAACTCAGCCAGATCTGGAGGTGTTCACACCCTCCCTGCAACAGTAATGGAGTGGATTGTAGTCGGTCTGAGCTCTGCTGGCAAAGGCACTCCCAGCCAAGGCCCAGTACCACGTGCGGAACTTTGGTCCACCAAGATGACGATAGCCAGGTCAGGGACGGATCTCGTAGACCAGACCCGAAAGCTCGAACCGGACCTGTTCTCCCAACGCCAGGATGTCGCTGATCTCGGGGTGCTCGCTCAACAGTGTGAAGTACTCGTCGCTCAGGTAGCTCACCACCCGGTCGGCCGTGCGATCGCCATACCCGTCCTGGACCCACACTCCGCCCTGCTGGATGAAGTATCTTCCGGCCACCTGTCGGCTGACCTGCTGTCGATCCGCCAGGACCAACCGATCCCGCTCCTGGTTGGCCGAGATGGCAGCCTCGACCGCCGCCTGGCCGGTGTCGCCAGCGGCACTCGAACCGGTTGCGATCGATCCGGATCCCCCGCGCCCCCTGGCCTGCCCCACTCCTCCCATGGGAACACTCGCCGCCTCGGCATCGGCCCTCGTTTCTTCAGCGTGGTGGGGACGGCGGAGAGGCTCCGGGGCAACAGGAGTGGCGGTCATCGCTCCGACCTCTGGGTCCAGCGCCAGGTATCGGACGGGAAATCCCGGAATAGCGTACGGATCAACCCCCATCGGACTGACCGACCCGTCAACCAGCCCCGACTGGGTCTGTAACAGGTCGGTTATTTGACCACCCCGTTCGCCTTCCCCTGTGCGAGCCACCCTGAGCCTCTGTTGCTCCGAGGGGTCCAGCGCCAGGTAGCTGGTGTAAGGGGTCACGATCCCCCAGCGGCTGCCCAGCTCGACCACCTTGGCGACCCGCTGGGGGGTCTCTCCCTGCTGGTTGATCTCGTCCAGCAACGCAGCGATGCAGCGATGGGCCCACAGGCTGGCCACGAAGGAGCGGCTCTCCTCGGAGGCTCGGTCGTCACCCCGCAGAGGCACCTCGTGACGCAGGGTGACCGTGGCGTGGGCGGTCTCCCCCTGGATGGTGACCGTGCTGTCCAGTGGGTGCTCGTACCGGCCGAAAAGGGTGATCTGGTCGCCGCGATACAGGTCGGGCAGTGGATCGGGGTAGACCTGGGTGGCGGTCATCTCCCCGAAGGCCACCTGCAGGTCGGTCATGACCGGAGCGCTCACCCTGTCGTAGTATGGGCCGATGACCTCGCGGATGTTCTCCTCGGGGCGGACATATCCGCTTCGTCCGCGGCCGGAGCGGGCGATCCCCTCGATGAGGCGGGTGTTCACGTCGTAACCGACACCAAAGGCAAACAGTCGCCGGCTCCCTTCCGCGGTCTGTCCTCTCACGCTGTCCACCATGGCCGTCACATCGGTCTCGCCCTCGGTCGGCAGGCCATCGGTGACGAACAGCACGATGTGTGGTCGATCAGGCGTGCCCTGTTGGCTCAGCGCTCTGGTCAGCGCCTGGCTGATGTTGGTGTTCCCTCGCGCGCGCAGCCCATCGATGTAGTCGATGGCGGCCAGCCGGTTCTCTTCGGTGGCCAGCCTGGGTTCGTCGAAGGCGGGGCGGACGCGGGTAGAAAACCCGATGATGTTGAAGGTGTCCACCGACTTCAGGTGGCTAACGCAGTATCGCAGCAGGTCCTGTGCTTGAGCCAGCTTGTCACCGCGCATCGAGCCCGAGGTATCCACCACCAGGGTCAGCTGCTTGGGCAGCACCGACGACTCGTCCAGTTCCGCCGAGGGGGAAAGGGTCATCATGAAGTACCCAGGGTCCCCCCCATCTCCGTCCAGGTCGTAGGTCAGCATGGAGAAGCCGACCTCCTCCCCGGTCGTCCCCACAAAAAGCGTGAAGTCCCGGGCTGCCACCGCCGAGCTCATCTCCATGCCCATCGCCACATGATGCGCATCCTTCCGCACTACCTCGATCTCATGGGTGGGCGCAAAGACAGTGGTGATCTCCTGGCTGGAGGAGATATCACCTGACACCACGAACTGGGGAATCCGCTCCCCCGTGGAGCGATGAATAGGATACCGGTACTGGAGCATGGTCCCCACCTGCTGCAGCACGCTGGCATACTCGATCTCCACGGTCTGCTCCCCCCGGGCGGGAACGGGAAAGATCGAGGCCTGGAACAAGGTGCCGTCGATGTACTCCAGCAGCCCCGGATCCCTCACCCGCCGCACGATCCGCTCGTAAACCTGGCGGGCCTGGCCCCGTTCCAGGACCTCCCCGGAAATTCGTTCGCCATTCATCCAGATGGCAAAGTCGGTGGTCACGGCGCCCTCCGGCACGGCAAAGTAGTAGGTGGCCTCCAGGTCAAAGGAGGTATGGTTGGCAAACACCTGGCTGACGTGGGTCACGGCCGCGTTCTCCTCGATCCGCAGATCGACCCGGTGTTGAGTGAGCTGCAATGGCGACAGCGACTCGTCGGTCGGAATCAGCATCCCTTGCGCCCGGACGGCCAAGGGAAGAAAACTGATCAGAGCACCCAGAATAGCAACCAGATAACGGCAACGCATGGCGCATCCCTCCTGCTGTCCAATGGAGAACCGCCGGCTCGTCCCGGTCGTACGGCGGCCTGGCTGGATGAGCGGACGGACGGATCACAGTGGACAAACGAAGAAGGACCGTTTTCGGTCTGAAAACACACCGAGCGCACCCGCTGGCTGGACCCCTTCGATCCCCCCTCTCCGATGAAATCAGACCGCTGGTGGACCTTCCTTCTTTGCGCGCACGACCGAATTGGGCTAGTCTCATGCCATTCGCCGATGGTGCAGCTGCAGCCGCCTTCTTTCGGATGGACGATCGGGTGGCAGCGATGCCCTGTTGACGACAGGTGGAGATGACCGGACCTTGGCGAGGAGGGCGGTTGGAATGAGCATTCGCAAGTCGTTTGTATCCTGGCTGGCGGAGAACAGCATCTGGGGCTTCGCGTTCGGTTACTTCGCCTGCTATGTGCCCTACAGCTTCCTCACCAAGGTGCTCAGCAAGGGGTTTCTTCCCTGTCTCCACGGACAACGGCTGGCCGGCTTCACCCTCCTGCCGGTCTCGGCCATCGCCACGGTGACCGGCTCCATCATCTTCCTCACTGTCGCCCGCTGGTGGAAGTACGCCTCCCATTCCCGGGTCATGGGGCTCAACCTGCCCCACCCCACGCGATGGACCTTCCTGTCGGGCATCTGCACCGCCATGATCATCGGGACCACGACATTGGCCTACACCTTCGAGCGGGTGAGCATCGTGTTCGCCATGCTGCTCATGCGAGGCGGTGTGTTGATCATAGCGCCCATCGTCGACGCCCTCTCCCGTCGCCACGTGCGTTGGTTCGCCTGGTTGGGCCTGGGGTTCTCCATGGGCGCCCTGCTGGTCGGCCTGATCGACAACGACAGCTACGCCCTCCCGCTGCTGTGTGCCATCGATATCGGCGTCTACCTGGCGAGCTACTTCATCCGCCTGCGTTTCATGAGCCGCATCGCCAAGTCCCCCGAGCAGTCCGCCAACCGGCGGTACTTTGTCGAGGAGCAGATGGTGGGGCCGCCCGTGCTGGTGATCATCCTGCTCTTGGGAGCCCTGTTGGGACGGGGAACGGCAGCGGGACAGGAGATCTGGATCGGCTTTTCCGCCTACTGGGATGAGCCGTACTTGATCCACTTGCTCCTGGTCGGATTCCTCTCGATGGGGACCGGCATCTTCGGAAGCCTGGTCTTCCTCGACAAGCGCGAGAACACCTTCTGCGTGCCGGTCAATCGATCCTCCAGCATCCTGGCAGGTGTCATCGCCAGCTACCTGCTGATGATCTACCCCACCCAGCGCGCCCCCGCCTCGCGCGAGCTGTTTGGCGCCGCATTCATCCTGGTGGCCATCCTGTTTCTGACCATTCCGCCCATGATCGAGAAACAGCGCGCTCGCGCGCGCCTCGCCAAGGAAAATGCCAAGCACTGAACCTCCCCCCTGGCGGAGCCCTGACTCTTGATCACATCTCGGGTCACGACAACCGACAGGGGCGGGTCCTTCCTTGAAACACCGTTGTTGGGTGTCGCCCCTTACGGGGCTTGGTCTGCAAGAATGCCGCATACCCCGGGCTGAAGCCCAGGGCTACAACAGTTGCGCCCCTGACGGGGCGCTCGAGCCTCTGTTCACTGGGCGAGATTGAAGCTGGTGTTGGGT
>JAFGEP010000090.1 GCA_016931535.1 Bradymonadales bacterium | reverse complement strand
GCTCATAGTCGGCCGAACGTCTTCACACCCCGAAGGGGTGGCACATACCAGCCCAGGGCGAAGCCCTGGGAAACAGGGCAACTACAGAGACAAGCCCTGAAGGGGCGTGACATAAGTGGCCGCACGGCGGGGGATCCTGGTCTCCTCTTGCCCATCGGTTCGACAGGAGATCTAGCGGCAAGCGCTGCGCCGCTCGGTTCGCGCCGGCCTACCCGCGCTGGTGGAGGCGCTGGTCGGCGAGTTCGGGGCAAGAAGGGTCGGCGCAAAAAGGGGAGGGCGTCGAGCGAGACCTTGAGGTAAGATGACCTTGGGAGTTCTGGCCTTGGGGCCGAGATCATCTTCTCCAGAAAACCTGAGACGGCCATGTCCTGTCGCCTTACAATCGATCACGAAACGCTGGCCTCGTTCTGCACCCGCCACGGGATCAAGCGCCTGTCGCTCTTTGGCTCGTTGCTCAAGGGGACAGCGCGACCCGACAGGGACATCGACATCCTGGTCGAGTTCGACTCATCGGCCAGGCCGACACTGCTCGACCTCGCCGCCATGGAAGAAGAGCTTTCCTGTCTCCTGGGAGGTCGCCGCGTCGATGTCCGCACTCCCGGCGAGCTGTCCCGTCACTTCCGCGATGAGGTGATGCAACAGGCCGAGGTGCAGTATGCTGCCCGAGGATCGCATTCATCAGGGGCTATGATCATGCCTCGGGCTGAGCTCGGGTTCCGATCTGTCAGGACGTTCTCTCATGGCGTTTGACCGAAATCGACCGTACGACGACCTTCCCACGTTACCGCCCAGGATGGAGGTGGAGACCAAGGCAGTGCTGAGGCAGGCACTGAGTGCCACGCGGGCGCTCGCAGAGCTGAAGGGCGCTGGTGGCCTCATTCCTGACCAGGCTATCCTCATCAACGCGATCCCGTTGCAGGAAGCGAAGCTGAGCTCGGAGATCGAAAATATCGTCACCACCCAGGACGATCTGTTTCGGGCGTCCATCAACGAAGGAAACCTGGCTGATCCGCACACCAAAGAGGTGCTGCGATACCGGACGGCCTTGCGTCAAGGGTCCGATGCGCTGAAAAATGAAAGGCTCTCCCTGGATCTGATCCGGCGCGTTTGCTCAACATTGCTGGACAAGCCGGTGGGGTTCCGTGGCCCGGATGAGCAGGTGGTTATCTGCGACCGCGCCACCGGACGCGCGACCTACACGCCTCCCAGCGGAGGCGAGGGACTGCTGGCCAAGCTCGGTAACCTGGAATCATTCCTGCTCGCTCCAGACGGACCGGATCCCCTGATCCGCATGGCCGTGGGGCATTACCAGTTCGAGGCGATTCATCCTTTCGTGGATGGAAATGGCCGCACAGGACGTATCCTGAACATACTGTACCTGCTCTACGCTGGCCTGCTGGAGATCCCAGTGTTGTACCTGAGCCGGTTCATCATCCGGAACAAGAGGGACTACTACAGGGCACTACGTGCAGTTACCGAGGACGCTGCCTGGGAGGAATGGGTGACGTATATCCTGCACGGGGTAGAGGAGACATCGCGATGGACGATAGGCCGGATCCAGGCGATCCGTGAGCTTCTCGACACCACGGTGGAACGATGCCGGTCATCGCTGCCGAAGGTGTACTCCAAGGAGTTGATCGAGCTGATCTTTCGCCAGCCGTACTGCAAGATATCGTTCCTCGTCGAAGCGGGCATCGCCGAGCGCAAGACGGCATCGGTATACCTGAAGGAGCTGGAGCGTATCGGTATTCTTGTGGGTACAAAACGCGGGCGGGAAGTCGTCTACCGGCATCCCGCACTGCTCGAGCTGCTCACTGCATGATTGGCACAAGCCTGTTGGGGTCCATATGTCCATGGAAGGGACAGGTCCGCAGGATATGTCCAAAACACGGCATAATTTGGACACGTCTTGGGGCTGCGTCCCGAGCTCGGACATTGAGGAGGTGAAGGCAGCGATCGTGGCGCCAACGGATTCGACCGGTTGTTGGAGTGGCCGGCGGCCGTCGTCGGACGCCCCGCTACCACCTGGATCGAACACGGAGGTCAGGGCATGGACTGGAAAGCGATGGAGAGCGAGACGATCGAGGACCTTCGCCGGCTGCTGCGCTTCAAGACCGCCAACCTGCCCGGCAACGAGGACCCCATGGCCGGTTACCACTTCTGGCTGGCCGCGCTCGCCAATCTCGGCGAGGCGATCGACCTCTCGATGCCCCTGCCGTCCGACCGCCAGGACACGTAGCGAGGCTGTGCCTCGAACCAGGCTGACAGAAGGCACGGAGCGCAGCACCGGGAGGGAAGGGCTGCCCGAAGAACAACCGATCGCCCCCGGCCTCATCCCTGCTGCAGATAGCGGCCCGCTCGCAGCCGGATGTGGACGGCCATCACATCGTCGAGATCGAGCAGGTGGCTCATGATTGGTGCTCTCCTGGAAGGGCTCAAGGTGGTCGATGTCGGGGCGACCTGGCAGAAAGCGTCCGAAAAAAGCGGGGCCCTGTCAAGCGGTTGAGGAGAGGCGATCTTTCGAAACACCCCGCCAGCAACAGCTCGTGTAGGTCGTCAAGACCGGGGTCGGTCGGACAAGTACACAGCTCCGAACCTGGCCTCTTCACATTCGGATCCAACCGGTCGAACCCTACCTTCCGTTTGACAGACCGTTTTTGTCGTTCTAGAATTTTGTGTGGATTCTAGAATGGAGAGGGCCATGGCGCTCAGTATCAAGCACGACGAGGCCGACCGATTGGCCAGGGAGTTGTCCCGTCTGACGGGCGAGTCTTTGACCGAGGCGGTGGTCGTGGCCCTGCGGGAGCGGTTGCAGCGCCAGCGGGCGGAGCGAGACCAGGCGCCGCTGAACGAACGTGCCATGAGGATAGGCCGGAGGTTCTGCGAGCGTCCTCTGCTCGACAGCCGCACGGACGACGAGATCCTGGGCTACGACAAGCACGGCCTCCCGCGCTGACTTGCGAGGAATGCCGAGATGGTCATCGACACCTCCGCCATCCTGGCGATTCTCAGGCAGGAACCAGACGCCCGGCGATATGCGCTCGCCATCGAGGGGGATCCCGTTCGTCTGGCATCGGCTGCAACGCTGCTGGAGGCCTGGATCGTGGCGACGTCGCAGGTGGGCGAGGCCGGTGGAGGAGACCTTGACGAGCTCATCTCGGAGCTTGGCGTCGAGGTGGTACCGGTCACGGTGGACCATTTGCGACTGGCCCGCACAGGCTTCTTGCGATTCGGCAAGGGGCGTCATCCCGCCGGGCTCAACTTCGGGGATTGCTTCTCCTATGCGCTCGCCATGGCAGCCGATGAGCCGCTCCTGTTCAAGGGGGGGGACTTTGGCCAGACCGATGTGCGGGCCGTACTCCGGTCTTGAGTATTTCGCTCTCGGCTATACCCACAAAACCCGTGAGCCTGAGCGACTGAGCGTGAGTGACTGAGCGCGAGTGACTGAGCGTGAGCGACTGAGCGTGAGCGACTGAGCCTGAGCAAAGGACTCTGCCGATCCGGCCGCCCCGGTCGCGGATCCAGCAGGAGAAGGGGGGGCGGGGTAGGGCGCCAGATTGACCTGCTCTGCTGCGCGAGCTAAGTTCTTGTCGAGGTGACAGGATGTTGTCCGAGCTGCCAGACTGGGAAAAGCTACTCGCCGCAGAGATTCACCTGCAGAGACTTCTACCCGATGCGGTGCTGGTGGGTGGAACTGCTGCCGCCCTCCACACGGGTCACCGTGTCAGCTATGATGGCGATCACGTTCTCGAAGATCTGCGCCACCGTTACGACGAGGTGCTCGCCATGCTCGAGGCCGTGGCGGGGTGGCAGACCGAACGCGTGAAACGACCTGTCATGATCCTTGGGCGGCTGGATGGTATTGCTACCGGTATCAGGCAACTACGGCGAACACGTCCTCTGGAAACCGAGGTGATCCAGGGGCTGCGCGTTCCGACGCTCGCCGAGATGGCTCGTATCAAGGCCTGGCTGCTCGCCACTCGGTACACTGTTCGAGACTACCTGGATGTAGTGGTGCTTTTCCAGCGCCTGGGCGACGCGGGTACCTGCGCTGCCATGGAATCGATGGATGAGCTGTACGCGCAGCGCTCCGGTGCCTCGGTGCTGGTGGAGGTGGCCGAACGATTGGGCCAGGCATCACCGACCGACGCTCCTGAGGTCGATCTTGCCACCTACAGGGGCTTGCAGCCGCCATGGAACGAGTGGGCGCATGTCAGCCGTCGTGGGCGCCATTACAGCCGCGTTCTTGCTCATCTGGCACTCGCTGGCCGGGACGGTGAGACATGAGTCGTTCCTCTGCTCTTCGTGGGTCGTGTGCGCTTTGGAACAGAAGCCACCTCGATCTGCGCAGCAGCGAGACGATTGCGCAGATCCTGGACCGGGGCGAGCTGGAAGCCTGGCGCGAGCTATACCAGCTGTGCAGGACCGATCAAGAGCTGAGATCTCGCGTTCTCCGTGTCGTTACCACGGTACCGCTCCCGTTTGGCCACTTCTGGCTGGCCGCCCTCGCCAATCTCGGCGAGGCGATCGACCTGGCGATGCCCCTGCCGTCGGATCGTGAGGACACCTAGCGAGGTTGTGCCTCGAACCCACAACTTGTGTCGGGCCGGAAAGCTGGTGCATTCCCTGCTCCGTAACCCCTTCGATTTGCTCCGGATGGAGGAGCTGTTCGAGTCGTGGCCCCGCGGGAGCGAATACAACGCCAGTGCCAGCGGGCGCAGCGCGACCAGACGCCGCTGGTCGCTGTGTCGTCGAGAGCGGCCCCCACCGCGCAGCGCGATCTCATGGCGAGCGAAAGCTGATGGAGCAGGCAGGCCATCACAGAAGGCGAAGGAAATCATCCACGGCCAGACGAGCCTGCTTGAGGACATGTACCAGCGTGGAACGCTTGACTGGACGATGGGCCGGTACCACCAGCTTGAGCACCTCGTTGGGCAGGTTCTTCTGGAGTCGAACATGGCTGCCCCGCTGCCGAACCACCACCCAGCCATCGCGTTGGAGAGCCCGAAGAATCTCGATGTAAGACAGGCTCGGGACTTTGCTTACACGGTGATCTCGATTTGCTCGGAATCCGGGTGACGGACAGCGAAGTCATCCTCGATGGACTCCAGAACCAATTCGATCGCTTCGCGTATGTTATGGAGCGATTCCTCCTTGGTCTCACCTTCGCTAATGCACCCTGGCAGAGCGGGAACCCACACGGTGTACCCGCCTTCCTCACTGGGTTCAACAACTACCCTCAGGATCATGGGCCACCTCCGCCATTCATGCTAGTTCCCGAGCGGTTGCTCGTCAATCGGGGGCGGGCCGAACAGATCGGCACGACAAAAGGAAAACCGATCGCCCCAGGCCTCAACCCTGGTTCAGGTAACGGCCCGCCCGTAGCCGGACGCGGCTGGTCAGGTCGGCCCGCAACCGCTCGGCGAACCGGCATTCCCTGGTGGTGGGCTCCTGGGGAATCGACTGGAGCAGAAGCGGTGGGAGATCGCCGGTGGCATCCGGTCCGAACAGGTGGCGCTTCAAGGCGGTCGCCTTCCACTGCTCGGCGGTCCCCAGGCCTGGTTGGCACAGGGCGAGGGCGAATGCCGAGCGGTGCGTGGCGGACCAGTCCTCCAGGGGAGCCGCCCGATTCAGCAGGGCAGCGACCTCGGAAAGCAGCTCCGCCTCCTCGGCCAGCGATCGTTCGATCTCGTCACGCGTCAGGCACATGGCTCTCTCGCAGCGCGGTCTTGATGTAAGATGCAAGCTCCAGCCGTTCGATCACCGCGGCCGGCTCGAGGCCATAGAGACGTCGGAGTGCCGAGACCAGGGCATCGGCGAACCCGATCACGGCCGCCCTGTCTCCGTGCCAGGCCTGTAGCTGGTTGAACCGGACGACCAGGCGATCCGCGGAGATCCGCAGAGCGATCAGCTCCAGGTCCTGGGCATCTTTCGCTCATCTTTAACAGTTTGATGCGGTTTCTCGGAGGTGACCCCTTGATTTTGCTGG
>JAFGEP010000089.1 GCA_016931535.1 Bradymonadales bacterium | reverse complement strand
TACACTCGCCAGATACAGCAACTACAAGGAATGCCGCATGAAGGGTGAGATCTGGATCTGCATCCAGTGGGCAGATCATCAGAAATTTGAGGGGCTCGGGGTTGATTGCCGATATTCTGGAACCGGTGCCTGGACTGACCCGGGTCCGGTAGACCTCCGTCCCGCCCGCCGAAGGGTGGCGCTCGGAGGGGAAGGAGGGTCTTTTGACGAGCAGCGGGTTGGGATCCCCGCTGGCGGGGTTGGAACGTGCAGAGGCGCCATTGGCCTGTTGGTCGCTGCTGATCTCTGGTCTGGGGGTGTCGGCCGGCCGAGGCTACCTATCAGGCATGGATGTTGCAGTAAATCAGCCCGTGTTGTCCGGCGTTCGGAGCACGGAAAACGACGATGCGAAGGAACGGTTCTCTCAACCATGCGGTGTTCACCCTGGCATTCGCTTGCCTGCTGCTGGCTGGCAGCCCACGGGCCGAAGCCGAGGACGCCTTCCGACCGATGGAGCCGGCTCTCGGAGGGCCGACTGCACCACCTCAGGATTCTGACGATCACGAGATTCTCCGCCCGATCACCGTTCGGGAGGACCGCCCCATGGCTCAGCTCGACCAGGAGATGAGACGCCTGGAGATCGATCTCGTCAACCTGGAGACCGAGCTTCGGTTTCTCGAATCCCGTCTGGTCCTGCGACAGGTGACTCGCGATCTGCATCGGGAGAACGGTCTGTTCGAGGAGGAGGTCGGCGGGATCCCGCGCCCGATGAGCGGCGGGTCCGGATCTGAGGCCAACACGCGAGGCAGAGATGGGGAGCCGATGGCGCCGACGGAGATGCGCCGGATCGATGCATCCAGCCTGTACCAGGGCATGTCCCAGGATGCACAGATCCGGGAGGAGGCGATCTCCGACGATGGGATGGAGAGCTATCAGAGCTGGTCATGGGCCGAGTATTTCGGAGGGTCCGGTTCTCAGGAGGAGCCGGCGAGCTGTGAACCTACGACAGACGAGCCCGACAACGGGGAACGCAGCGGGATGACGACAGATCAACCTTCCAACTCCCCAACCGGAAGCGTCTTTGACGACATGGACCAGCAACACGACGATCTGGCACCCGGGGGAGCCATTGGCCCGGGACCGGACGGCTCCGGGGATTCCACGCTGACGGGCGTCATGGAGATCGTCAGCCCGGACGTCCTGTCGATTCCATCCAACATCCTGCCCGGCGGCTCGGCCAGACCCGGCGAGGAGAACGGTGGAGGAGCAACCGCCCGATCGGCGCAGGATGACCACACCTCAGAGAGCCTTGCGGATCGGATCCGGCGACTCCGCGAACAACAGCGGCGCGCCCGGAGAAACCTGGAGGCGCTCGAGCACCAACGGCGCGAGCTGGTCGAAGCCTCCGACTCGCAGGAGGATTGAGCCCCCCCGGCGTGGCCTTCGATCCTTACAACACATCACGCCAACGCCCCCATTTTACTGGGTTTCCGGTCGACCTGGATTCCCCGAAGACGAGAGTAGGGCAAGCTGCGCCCCGACTACCTCACCGATCGGTCCGTCACCTTCGACTGGTTTCGCGGTCGGCCTTCTGTTAGAACCATGCGGTAGGAATCCAGTTTACCAGCCCATCGTCCCGGTCCGAAAGGAGCGGGGCCATTGCCGATCCGTTGCCGCCATGCCGTTATCCATGACCCGCGACGAGCTTCTTGCGGCCGCCCAGCGGCACCTGGCATTGTATCCGACCACCCGCGCCAATCTGAGGCGGGTGCTGCTGCGAAAGATCGGGAAAGCAGGCCCTCTCGATGGCAGCGCCCGAGAGGAGGCGGCCAAGCTGGTTGACGAGGTGATCGAGACGGTCTCTCGACTCGGCTGGATCGACGACGAGGCCTTCACCGAGTCGAAGGTCAAGGGGCTGGTCCGGCGAGGCGTTTCGAAGCGGGCCATCGAGGCACGACTGACCCAGAAAGGGGTCTCTTCCGACCTGATCCGCAGCAAGCTGGAGGAGTATGGCCAGGATGGCGAGGAGCCCCGCGACGCCGAGCATACCGCTGCCTGCGCCTTCGTCCGCCGCCACAAGCTGGGACCCTATCGGGCCGATGACGAGACGCGAGCCGCTTTACGGCAGAAGGACCTGGCGCGGATGGCGCGGGCCGGGTTCAGTTTCGATCAGGCCAGAAAGGCGCTCGATGCCAGCGCCGAGGAGATCGACCAGCTGTTGCGCTCCCTGTGAGGTCGCCCGCGCCGATCCGGATTGTTTTTCAGCGGTAGGCCGGCTGCGTCCACGGGGATGAGGGGCGTGTGGCTGCCGGACGGCGATTGGCTGGTGGTGGTCAGCATCAATACAGAAACGGGATCACGGCGCGCCGCTGGTCGGGGTAGTCGTCGAACTGGCTGCGATACCACCGATGGTGGGAGTGGGCCCGCGGGACGAGGTTGGCGGCGGTCCAGAAGGCGAACATCAGCCCGGGAAGCGACCAGGTGGCGATGGCCCAGCCGGTCCACTCGATGATCTCCCCCAGGTAGTTGGGACAGGAGACCCAGGCAAAAAGGCCGCCCTGGGGGATGCGGTACCCGCTTTCCCCCGGCTTTCTCAAGTTGCGCAGGATGGAGTCGGACTGGAGGTTGATCAGCCAGCCGACCAGGAACAGAAACAGCCCCAAAAGGAAGCGCGGATCGAGCAGCCAACTGCTGGAGAGCAGCGGCCCGAGGGTGTTGAGGTGCCGGCCCTGCAGGTAGACGTTGACCAGGTTGAAGGAGAAGGCGGTGGCCACGATCGACAGCGGCATCGGCTTGTTCCCTCCCCGCAGGCGGAAGGGAAAGAGGAAGGTCCGGTTGATGTAGTGCAGCTCCCACATCGCCAGAAAGACCAGGGCGGGGAGATTGGCGTGACGCCCCCCCAGCGCGAACAGGAGCAAGAACCCGAGCGGCGCCGGCGCCTCCATGATGACCCAGCCCCAGCGGCTGCGGATGGAGGCGCCCCAGCCGCGTCGCATGTGCCTCCCGTAGGGAGCGGAGACGAAGAACAACAGCACCATGGTGATAGCCCCCACCACGGCCCAGGCGGCCAGGAGGCCATAGAAGAAGGTGGTCTCGGACACCGTCATCGCTCCGGTCGGGCCGCCTCGTCGGTCGTCAGCTGGCGGCGGGGATGGATCAATCCGGCACGTTCGAACCAACGCAACGTATCGGCCACCGTCTCGACCAGTGGCCTGACCTGGTAGTCCAGCTCTCGCTCGGCCTTGTCCCTCCGGATGTTGGGGTTGCTGTCCTTGATCACCCGCAAGGTCTCCCGGGTGTACCAGGAGCGAAATCCTCTGAGGCGGCAGTACAGCGTGACAAACGGGAGCCCCACGTAGGCCAGCCACACGGGAACCGCGAAACGACGGGTCGGCGTGTCCGTTACCTCTTCCACCAGCGCCGCAAGCTGCTCCAGCGAGGCCCAGTGACCCGCCAACAGGTATCGCTCCCCGGTCCGCCCGCGGCGCGCGGCAGCCATCGCCCCGGTGGCCACGTCCCGGGCGTCGACCCAGTCGAACCCCCCCTTGACCAGGGCGGGTAGCTGCCGCTGGTGGATCTCGACCAGCACCTGTCCCATGGCCGAGGGCTTGAAGTCGTAGGGGCCGATGACCGCGGTGGGGTTGATGATCACGGCGTCCAGGCCCCGCTTGACCCCGGCCAGGACCTCCCGCTCCCCCAGCGCCTTGGTCTGGTCGTACTGAAGGTACCCCTCGCCCTCGGCCAGGGGACGGGTCTCGTCCAGCGGCTGGTCCAATGGCCGCTGCACCAGCGCGTGGATCGAGCTGGCGTGCACCAGCCGCACTGACGACCGGGCCAGGCAGGCCTCCACCACGTTTCTCGTTCCCATCACGTTGACCTGGCGGCCCTCCGCGGCGGTCTTGCGCGACAGCGTGATGTGGCCCGCCAGGTGGTACACCACCTCGACCCCGTCGAAGCAGCGGTCCAACGACCCCCGGTCGAGCAGGTCCCCCTTGACCTGCTCCACCGCCAGACCTTCCAGCGCCCGCAGATCGGCACGCACCAGGGCCCGAACCTGGTTGCCTTGTTGGATCAAGGCCCGGATCAGGTTGCCGCCCACATGCCCCGAAGCCCCCGTCACTGCAACCTTCATGCTCCCTCCTGGTCAGACCGGTCGGTTTGCGCTCGAAGCGGCGGCCGATGCCTGTCGGCGACGGCCGAGGTCGCTCCCTGCGGTCGGGCTGTGTTTGTAGTCGCGAGCGGGTCGAAATGCAAAGCTCCTGTCACCTGTCCAGTCCCTTCCCTGTCTCGACCGCCATGGAAGCAGGGACCGCGCGCTCTGGGCGAGCAGCTCGGGATGGTTCCTCATCTCCAGGGAGCTTGCCCCTGGCAGAGGCCCGCGCACTTTCGATCTGGGCGAGCAGCTCGGAATGGTTCCTCATCTCCAGGGAGCTTGCCCCTGGCAGAGGCCCGCGCACTTTCGATTGCGATCTACCAGGACCCCTGGCACTCTGGGGCTGCATGGTTCTCGCAAGGGGGTACGATAAAGATGAATACGAGGTGGATCTGGTTGGCATTTTGCCTGGTGTTCTGGGCTTGTGGCGACGACGAAGCCACCGGTCATCCAGATGGCGAACCCGCTGACGATGGGGAGGGGGATCTGACCGAGGACCAGCCTGAGCTCGGCGACCCACTCGAGGTCGAAGCGGAGGAGGAGGAAGCGGAGGAAGAGGAGCTGGTCATCCCGGTGCGGTTGCCACCTGGAACCGACGAGACCTTCGCCCCCTTCTGCGGGGAGCAGAACTGGGACGACGACCAGGTCCCGGCCATCGCCGGCGAGCTGGGAGGGCGCTTCAAGGGCTACTACTCGGGCCTGCCGGTGGGCGCACTGGAGACCATGGCAATCATCCCCGAGCACCCCTTTCAGGTCACGACCATCAGGGCGGCCTTCGCGGGCTCAGCGGGGACCATCCGCCTTCGCCTGATGCTCTCCTTCGGCCGCAGCTACCCCGATCTCGACAATCCCGAGGGCGACCTGGTCGAACCGATCGAGATGGAGCTCACCGACCCGATCGCCGCCAACTGGATCGAGGTGGACGTCACTGATCAGGACGTCTTCTTACTGCCCACCGAGCACTACATCCTGGTATACGAGCATCTGGCTGCGTCTCCCTGCCTGGCGGTCGAGGAGGTGCTGGAGGGGGAGCAGTCTCGCGCCCAGATGCACATCCCCGGTGAGGACACCCCCGGCGGTGTGGACGGCAACTACCGGATGAACCTGGCGGGCAACACCTTCTGTAGCTGGGGAGAGGAGGATTTCTGGTTCTTTGACGATCCTGACCAGACGTTCGTCACCGTCCCCTCCCAGCGGGTCGCCATCGCCGACCTGGACGGCGACGGTCACGACGACCTGGTCCTCAACGCATCGGGCCCTCAGGCCTTTTTCGGCGATGGCGCCGGAAGCTTTGTCGGGACGGAGGCGACCAATCCCTTCACCGATGTGCCCTTCTCCAACATGCTGGTGTTCGGGGACCTCGACAACGACGGGGACGTGGACGCTTTTGTGAGCCACTACGTGAGCGGAGATGGAGACGGCGATGGCGTGACCGTCGCCCAGGGCGATTGCGACGATACCAACAACGCCGCCCACCCCGGAGCCAACGAGGTGCCCGACAACGGGATCGACGAGGATTGCGACGGGATCGCCGACGACGGCACCAGCACCGAGGATGCCGACGAGGATGGGATGACCGTCGCTCAGGGGGACTGCAACGATACCCTGGCCACCGTCTACAAGGATGCCCCCGAGCTGCTGGACTCCCGCGACAATGACTGCGACGGCAAGGCCGACGAGGATTTTGGCAACACCGTGCTGCTCAACGATGGCTCCGGCGGTTTCACCCGAGTCCCGGACTCGGGCGTGGAGATGCTGGACAACTCGGCAGCGGCAGCCCTGGGAGACGCCGACGGTGACGGCAACCTGGATGTCTACTGGGGTAACTGGCTGCTCAAGTACCCCAATCCGCCCGCCGTGGCCGACCGCTTCGCCTTCGGAAACGGCGACGGCACCTTCACCGAGGCCACCGAGGCGGCCGGCCTGGTCCGCGCGGCGGGCCCGCTTCCCTGCTATGGCGTGCTGTGGGCCGACTACAACAACGACGGCTACCAGGACATCTGGGTCGGCAACTACGGCTACATGCCCAACCTCCTCTGGCAGAACAACGGCGACGGCACCTTCACCGAGCGAGGCGTCACCTTGGGCCTCGCTCGGGACGAGGTCGGCAGCTACGGCGGCAACACCTTCGGCGGCGACTTCGGGGACTTCGACAATGACGGGGATTTGGACCTCTATGCCGCCAACATCGCCCATCCTCGCTACCAACCCTGGAGCGACCCCAGCGTCTTTCACCTCAACCAGGGACCGCCCGACTTCCGGTTTATCAACCGGCGGGCGGAGCTGGGATTGATCTACGATGAGGGAGACGTCAACGCCGCCTTCGCCGACTTCGACAACGACATGGACCTCGACCTGGTGGTGGCCTCGCTGTACGAAGGGCACTACTCGCGGCTGTACCGGAACGACGGCCTGGACGGATTCACCGATGTGACCTACCAGACATCGAGCGCCGTCGAAGACTCGGTCAGCCCCGTCTGGTCCGATGTGGACGAGGACGGGGACCTGGACCTCATCATTGCCGACCGCACCGGCCCCCAGTATGTCCACCTGTTCGTCAATCGCGTCGGTCAGGACAACCACTGGCTGCAGCTCGTTCTGCAGGGAACCACCAGCAACCGCGACGGGATCGGCGCCCGGGTGGCTCTCACGGCGAGAGGGATCACCCAGATCCGCGAGATCAAGGGGGGCGGCGGCCACTCCAACACCCAGAGCACGCGGGTCGTGCACTTCGGGCTGGACCAGCTGGAGATCATCGACCAGGTCACGGTGCGTTGGGTGGGCGGCGACACCGAGACCATCACCGGTCTTCAACCCAACGGCCGCTACCTGGTGGTGGAGGGCAGCGGACAGGGGGAGCTGCTCGGCAACTAACGTATGGCTGGTGGGCCGCTCCCAGCTCCCACCGGGCTCGGCGGTCGGATCGATCCGAGGGCCGGTCGAGGGGGAGAACGCCTTGGGTTACGGGTTTTCCTCGACCAGGCTCTCCAGGTCGAGCCCGCCCGGATAGCCGTAGGAGACGTCGCAGTCATAGCCGTAAGAGAACAGGCCGAACGGTTCCTCGGCGGTCAGGACATGGGCCCCATCCGCCACCGCCATGCGGCACAGGGAGTAGGCGCCCCAGCCTACGGAGTCGAAGCAGTTGGCGGGTAAGGCCGCCCCGTCCATGGAGACGGTGACCCCCGACGGCGCCACGATGGTCAGGTAGTCCTCCACGTAGTTGCCGGGGGTCAGCACGATGTAGTCGGTCCGATACTGCCGTGTCGGGACGTTGAGGATGAAGGCCGGGTCTCCGATGGCGCTGCCCGAGCAGCGGGTCTGGCTGGGGATGGAGCCGGGGCCGTAGTTGGAGCCCACCAGGTACTGCCCCACCAGGATCGGGGCGGTGGCGGTGATATCGAAGCTCTGGCTGGAGCGGAACTCGACGAACTCGCCTCGATTGATCTGCACCTCGTTGGCGCCCGTCTGGGCGGGGTTGGTGCGGAGGGTGGTGCCGTCCTGGGAGGCCAGGATGCGCCAGACATCCGGCTCGTTGCCCCGGGGGTAGGACTTGGCGCCCACGTACTGGACCCCCCAGCTCTCGACCGGGAAGAGCTGCTCCTCCAGGTGGTCGCAGTAGTTGGTGTCGGTGGGGACGTTGGAGCACTCGTGGCCGAAGAAGACCGCCACCTGCTGGGTGGCGGTGATCTCCATGCCGGTGAGGTCCAACAGGTCGGTGTTGGCCATCTCCAGGTTGAGCACCTGGCCTTGCTGGAGCTCGTAGTTGCGGTCGGTGTCGGCGGGCAGGGCGGCCAGCGAGCCGCCCGCGTTGATGGCTACCGGGCTGCGGACGGTCACGGTGGTGATCCCCTCCTCGACCGCGACGATGGTGGCATAGGCTCTCAGGGCGATGGTCTCGATGCTTTGTACGTAGCGTCCCGGCCAGCCCAGGACGAGGTAGGTCATCCCCAGCCCGTTGGTGGGCAGCAGCAGCGAGGCGTCGTTGCTGTACACGTAGACGTTGTTCTCGGGGTTGAACTGGTGGGCGGTCACCGGCACGGAGCTTCGGATCCGGTACACGCGGTTGGTGAGGCCGGTTCCGTCCACGTTGAGGGTGGGGAGGGGGAAGGAACGCAAGCCCAGGGCTGGAACCACCGGGTCGGTCAGCGCGATCTCGTCTCCGGAGCCGGTGGTGATGGTGATGTGAGCCACCACGTCGTCGAAGGGGTTGCTGATGACCACGGCGAACTGCTGGTCGGCTGCCGAGGTGTATGGGGGTTCGAGGGAGGGGCGGCCGTCGTTGTCCAGGTCGACCGCCCAGTACTCGCAGCCGATGTAGGTAGCGATCTTGTCGCTGATGCTGCACAGGTCGGTGCACTGGTTGTTGTCACAGGCGGTGCCAGGGGGACAGGAGGTCGGTTCGTTCCAGTGACTTCCACTTTCGTGGCAGACCTCGACCATCTCGGTGCCGACGCAGCGGCTTTCTCCGGGGGTGCAGACCTCGTCGGTGCAGTACCCGTCGACACAGCCCTGGTCGCCGGGGCAGGGTACGGTCGTGTACCCGGTGCCGTACTCGTTGCAGATCAACCGCTCGGTCGAGCTGGCACAGCCGATCGGTTCCCCTGGAGTGCAGCTGATGCCCTCGTCTCCCTGGTCATTGACAACCTGGTCGGCCTGGCCGTCGAGCCCCCCGGCATCCGAGATGGGTTGATCCGCTTGGGGCATGTCACGGGGTGGTATGTCGGTGAGGTCGGAGGTACCGCTCTCCCGGTCGGAGCCGCCGTGGGAGGAGCCGGGGTCATCGCCGGGGCATCCCCAGGTGCCCAGGGCCAGGCAGGCCCACAGGAGCACAATCCGGGCGGCTGTCGGCATCGAACCGCGTCTTGCGAGGGTGCCGGATGCTCGGCCGTTCGGGGGGTGTGAGGGCTGCTTGCTCCCGGCGTCGGCGAGTGCTTCTCCCGATAGGCCGGTTCTCTGCCTGTGCATCGCTGTTCTCCGATGACGTGATCAGTGGGTTCTTCGCTTGCCAGCGGCCGACAGCGGTGTGCTCACCGCTGTCCCAACTGCCGCTCGTGGCGGGCGAGCTGGATCCCACCCCTGGGGTTCGATCACCGCTCCCGGCGCCTTCGGAGCGCGCCAGGCTGCCGAGGATGTCCGCTGCCCGTTTCGGCAGGTAGTATAGCAGTCTCCCGTTGCCAGGCGAAGAGCACACCGCGCGTTGTTCCTGTAACCGCTTGCCAGGCCGGAACGGGCCCATCACGAAACCTGGGCTTTCGAGCCACCGCAAGAGGGCAACCGGTTGCCGAACCCGGCGCAGACCGTAGCGAGTAGGCATGTAGCTGGCGGATGGTACGCTGGTCGGATCTCTCCGCATGGTTCTGGAGTGCAAACTGTGGTAGAGGGCCTTTGGGGTTGTTCTAGACGAGGGACCCATGAAGGTTGTGCTCATCCATCCTCCCCAGGCCACCTTTTTCTCTCCCTACCTGGCCATTCCGGCTCTGGCGGCCGCCCTGGAGCAGGCCGGCCACCAGGTGGTCGCCCTCGATCTCAACCTGCAGACCAACCTCCTTTTTCTCAGCGCCGCCTACCTGGACAGCTTGCCCGGAGGAGCCGCCAAAGAGCTATCCAAAGAGGTCGAGGCGGCGGTGGCGGCGCTCAGGGAGCCAGACACCTATCGGTCGGAGGAGCGGATCCAGCAGTGCTACGCCCTGTTGGACCGGGCCTATGCGGCGCTCAGCGCAAGCGTCGCTCCTACCCGCATCTCCCACGACCTGCAGATGCGTTACCACCCGTTCTCGCTGACGGACCTGGAAGCGGCGATTGGAGATCGGCGAGAGAACCCCTACATCGAGCTGTTCACCCAATCCGCAATCCCGCAGCTCACCCAGCAGCAGCCCGACCTGGTCGGGATCGGGGTGGCGTTCGACAGCCAGCTCATTCCCGCTCTGACCCTGGCGAGCCTGTTGCGCCAGCGCTTGGTCGGGGTGCCGATCGTCGTCGGCGGGAACATCATCACCAAGATCCATCGCAAGCTGTTGGAACGACAGACGCTGCTGCCGGGGATCGACCTGGCCGTCGTCCACGAGGGGGAAACTCCGCTATGTGCCCTGGCGGACGCGATCGAACGCGACAGGCGGCAGCTGGAGGGGGTACCCAACCTGCTCTGGAGGCAGGGTGACCGGGTGGTGCTCAACCAGCCGACCCACACCGAAGACCTTTCCCTTCTGCCCGCGCCCAGCTTCGATGGCCTACCGCTCGACCGGTACCTGCTGCCGATCCGGCTGCTCCCTACCCTGACGAGCCGGGGCTGTTACTGGTCCCGCTGCGCGTTCTGCACCCACAGTCACGGCTACGGCCATTTCCGTCTGCGGCCAGAAGAACGGCTGGTGGCCGACCTGGATCGGTTGCGGGAACGATATCAAACCGATAGCTTCTTTCTGGCTGACGAGGCGGTCCCTCCTCGCCAGGTGGAGGCGCTGGCCCGCTATGTGGACGCGCGGGGGGCGCCGCTGCAGTGGTTCGGAGATGTCCGCTTCGAGAAGGCCCTGACCCGGCCGGAGTTCGTTGACAAACTGGTGCGATCGGGGTGTCGGCTTCTGGCCTTTGGGCTGGAGTCGGCCAGCGCGCGGGTGCTGTCGCTGATGGACAAGGGGGGGAGCCCCGAGCTGTTCGAGGAGGTCCTGCGCAGCTGTCACCAGGCGGGGATCTTCAACGTGGCCATGTTCTTCTCCGGTTTCCCTGGAGAAACCCTGCCCGAAGCGCACGCCACCTTCCAGTTCATCCAGAAGCACCGGGAGCTGATCGACGGGTGGGGTAACGGCGCCTTCACGCTGCAGGGGGGCTCGCTGGTGCACGCCCATCCGGAGCGTTTCACCATCACCTCCATGAAGGAACGGGCCGGCGCCGAGCTGTCCGAGGTCTACGACTACACCGTTGGCCGTGGTCTCTCCATGAGCGCAGCGGCCCAGATCAGCGAGTCGATCGGCAAGGCTCGCCTGCGCGACCCCAAGTACGCCAGGTTGTTGCCCCGCGAGATCACCTTCACCCGGCTGGTGCTGGGCGGACCACTGGCGCCAGGCGGGTAACAGCCGAGGGCAACTGCACCAGGTACCTGCAGACCCTTGCCACCGACGGAGAAGACCTCTCCAAGATCTGCTGCCAGCTGCGCGCGCTCTGACCCGGATCGCTCCCTGAGGCCTGTCACTCCTCCCCGGTGATCACCCAGGCCGAGGTCAACGCCCCCAGTGCATGGTCCCCGTCCGGGCCAGGTCCGGTCCAGAGGTTCAGAATGAGGTCCAACTGTTCGGGAAGCAAAAAGGTGTAGAACAGCTCCTGGTCGACCAGGAAGCACTCCGCATTCAGCTCCTCCCGAGCGGTCCAGTTCTCCTCGCTGCACGGGATGGAACCCAGCACTTCGCTGATCGGCAGCCAGGGCAGCAGGATGTCGGCGAGGTCGTGGTAGTCCGCCAGGCCGACCTTGATCTTCTCGATGGCGCTCTGGAGCATCTCCTGAGAGGTTGGTGACAGCCCCTCCAGGCTGATCGGCTCCAGCACCCGCAGGTACACCCAGCCGGGGATCTCCAGGGTGATCTCGTCAGTCCACTCGTAGGGATCCTGGGCGTCGGAGGGCACCTGGTGGGAAAGCAAGACGGTGCCACCGGGAAACTCCATGAGATCCTCCGGGGTCGGATCCGGAAGCAGGGGGCCGCCGACCACCTGGATGGTGGCGCCGGCGGCGTGCTCCAAAGAGACGCTCACGGTGACGGGATCGCCCGGCGCCACCGAGAGCCGCTCCCCCACCATGGCCGGCAAGCCGTCGTCGCCGATCGACAGGTAGGCCTCCTGCCGGATGGCGCCAGGATGGCGGGTGATCACGGTATGGCGGTTGCGGACTCCGGTCATGACCCCTTCCCGGGTGAGGCGGGGAGCGTACACCCAGGTGGTGGGGTGAGCAGGGGCCAGCAGGATGTGCCGGTCGGAGCCTCCGACCGGTGCCAGGTGAACGCCTCCCGCCAGCATGTTTTCCCACAGCGCCAGCGACTGGTTGTTGGCGCCGTTGGTGATTCTTCGAATCGCCGGCCGGATATAGGGGTTTTCCGGGCCTCGGCTTGCGACCGCCGCATCCAGCTCCTCTTCGGTGGAGGCCTTCACCATCCCCCACACCGAGTTCCAGACCTCGAAGGAGTCGGCCAGATCGACGGGGGTGACCCACAGGTGGCCGGGCTGACAGGGGTGGTTGATGGAGAAGAGGCCGCCCTGGTAGCGGGTCTGCCTGGCCCCGGCGGCGTACCGCTCGCTGTAGGTTGTGGTTTGTGGCGGCCGGTTGCTGACATGGGTGAAGATGTTCAGCGCGTTGGCGTGCTGGGGTACGCCGCTGATCTCGTCTCCCGGAATGAGCACCAGCCTGTCGGAATGAAAGTCCGGGTCGAAGGCTCCCTGGAGGGTCGAGTGGTCGCTGATGGCCTGGAACCGGAGCGCCCGCCCCTCGTACTCGGGGTGCACCGCCAGGAATCGCGGATCTTCGTAGTACTCGTGGAGGTCCACCCAGACGTCGATGTCGTCTCCCCCCATCTGGGCGGCATCGTCGCTGTAGTTGGTATGGGAATGGAAATCGCCGGGGACCCATCCTGCCAGGTGGCCGAGCGCGCAGCGGTCCGGCGGGACCACCCCGCGCGGATCGGTGTCGTCCAGGATCTCCTGCTCATCCGAGATCTCGTCGTTGTCGTCGTCCGGGTCCTCGTCATCGTCCAGCCCATCGCCGTCCAGGTCCTGGCTGCGGGTCGGGTCGAGGGGGAAGGGGTCGCGATAATCCGGCAGGCCGTCATCATCGCTGTCGGTCTCGTCGGGAAAGTCCAGCGGATCATCCGGGTCGGTCCCCACGCGCCACTCCCAGCGGTTGTCCACTCCATCGCCGTCCCGATCGGGATCGGAGGCATCTCCGATGCCGTCTTCGTCCAGGTCGGTGGCCTCGCAGGGGTCGTCGGGGAAGATGTCGTCGTCGTCGGGTACGCCATCGCCATCCCGGTCGGGGGGGAGAACGACCTCGGGCTCGAGGGGGAGATCGTCGGCGCCCGGGTCCAATCCCATGTCTGCGAGTTGATCAAGAACCGGATCGGTCGCCTGGTCGAGCTCGGCGACGGAGTCGTCGTTGTCCCAGTCGGACACGAGGTCAAGGGCGATATCCCCACCTGCGGCGTCGCTGGAGGGATCCTGGTCGTCCGAGCAGGCGCTCACAAACAGCAGCAGCAGGGAGAAGAGCAGGGTGGCCGACCGAAAACGCATAGGAGGTCGCTCCTGGTGGTCGTGGGGGGAAGAAGACCGGGGAAACAACGCGGCGTTCGCCTCCGCGGACGGGTTCTGTCGGATCGTTTGTAACAGGAACGGCCAGGGGAAGCCAAGGTGCCTTTTCTGCCTAGAAGTAGAATCGAACCCCCACCCCGCCATCGATGTCGCCGTCGGTCTCGGGGATGATCCGCAGCCCGGGCGCGATCTCCAGGAAGAACTCGAAGGGTGCGTTCTTCAGCAGCATGGTGATGCCGATGGGGATGCGGACACCCAGTCCGATGTCGTCATCGTCGTCGTAGTCGCGGTGGTGGTCGTCGTCGCGTATGGTCAGCTTCCCGCCCACCCCGACGTAGAGCGGCAGCTCGAAGGCGTTGGCGTTCACCCCCACGTCGAAGTGGAACAGGTAGTCCACGAAGAAGGCCAGGTCCTCGTCGGAAAAATCGAAGGCGACCAGGAAGTCCAGGGCGTTCTGGTCGCTAAGCCAGAGCTTGGCCGTGATCCCCGAGGGTTCACCCAAGAAGATACCCAGGCCGAAGCGTCTTCCTTCGGGGCCGCCTGCCCAGGCAAGCGAGGCGACCAGCAGGGTGAGTGACAGGATCGCTGAGGCGACCGAAGCCGGCAGAGCTGCTCGTGAACGCATCCTTCCACCTCCCAATTGTCAAGTCATGGTATCCAGGTCCCCTCCGAGATGTTGCACTGGTTTTCCGCCATGGATGCCGTGAACAGGGGGGCGTAGTAACGCGTGATGAACCCGCCCGGTCCATCCAGGTTGGTGCCACAGCTGCCTACCAGGTCCTGGGTGGGGCAGGCGGCGATTGACCAGGTGGAATCGGGGATCTCCCTGCAGTTGGATTCCTGCGCGCTCTGGGTCCAGAACGAGCCGATGTAGTCGACGCAGCCAGCCGCATAGGTGCAGCTTCCGCGCGATGTTCCCGGGGACCGGTCGGCGGCATCTCCGATGGTGTCGCCGCTGCCCGCGTCCTGCCGGTCGGGTTCGTCCGCATCGCTACAGCCGGCTGCAAACAAGAAGAGCCCGAGCATCGCGAGCGGTGCGAGTATTCTTCGATATTTCATTGGCATGTGAGCACTCCATTGGAACAGAGGACGAGATCTCGTGTACTAGCTTCCTATCGGACTGCTGGCGGCTACTCTACAATTTTTCTCGATCTCTGGTACAATCGCCCCCATCGGACATTTCCAGGCAGAAGGAGACGGCCAGCCGGATCCCGGTCACACGAGCACTGAAGGAAGGAGGAGAAGATGCGTCCGGAACCCACCGATAGCCTGACAGGCGGCGCGGCAATGGTGAGCACCACTCGTCTCTGTACGCAGGGAAGCGCCGAACCCGGTGAACCGGAGCGTTTTGGCTCCCAGCGGCTCTCCTGGAGGGGCAACGGCGCGATCGAGCCGCCGGCGCCGGTGGACGAGGAGCGCGGTTCTCTGGTGCGGGCTGTGCGATCGCCCGCGGTGTGGTGGGCGATGTCGGCGATCGCAACTGCGGCGGTTCTCCTGCTGGCCGCCTGTGGTGGCGAGGGGGGCGGTCTGGGACAGCTGTTCGCCTGCGACGGAAACTGCCTGCTGGTGCAGTACGATGAGTGTACCTGCGACCCCAGCGATCCTTGCGGCTGGATCGGAGATGGGTTTTGCGACGTGAGCTACTGCGCCCTGGCGGTGTCGGTCTACTTCGACGACACCGAGGACTGCGGCCTTTCGGCGGCCTGCGACGGAAGCTGCGGCCGTGGCGTGTTCAATGAGTGCACCTGCTCTACCGACGACCCCTGCAACTGGATCAACGACGGTTACTGCGACGAACCCCAGTGCTCCGTCGTATCACCGGGGGGTACCTTCGACGACTCCATCGACTGCCAGGGGGGAGGCGGCACCTGTGACGGCGATTGTGTCAGCCAGCGCTACTCCGAGTGCACCTGCGGCTCGTCCGATCCCTGCGGGTGGGCCAACAATGGCCGCTGCGACCAGGTGGGCTGCTCCCAGGTCCTGAGCAGCGGGGCCTTCGACGACAGCGCCGACTGCTCCGGCAGCCAGCCCACGGGAGACCTCACCTTCGGCGTCACGGCGGTGCGCGACGACCTGGACAACGGGGATCTCACCATCATGGCCAATGGTCTGACCAACCTCGGCTACGCCTCGCTGGTGCGGGATACCAACGTGACCACCTCGGCCTTGACCCGTTACCTGGGGCAAAATCTGACCCTGCTCTACCACACCGGGCACGGTTACGACGGACAGGTCCAGACAGCCGACGGCTCCATCAGCGTCGGATCGGCGACGCTCAACGTGCGGCACACCATCTTCGCCACCTGTCTGACCCTGGTGCAATCCTGGGCGTCCGCCTTCGGCTCCTCTGCCGAGACGGTCCTGGGGTATACCAAGGTGTCCTACGACATCATCGACGACGACGTCGCCAACCGCTTCCTGACCGCGTTGGGGCAGGGACAGAGCCCGATGGTCGCCTGGTACCTGGCCAACTCTCCTATCAGCGAGGTGAGCGACCGCTGGGCCGGCTACGTCAACGAGGCCGGCCGGATCGTGGAGTACTCGGCCCGGAGTGGGCGTACCCCCTCAGCACCCGCCGGGTTCGACGACCTGTCTGCCGTCCTGGTCCCTCTCGGTCGTGCCGGCAATCTCTGGGTACAGGCCGATCTACTGGCGGACAGCAGCCTTTTTGAGCCCAGCGCGCCGGAGATCGAGATGGCGACCGATGACGACCACCGCTGGTCGTTCAACCCGGGCGGCTGGGATCTGCTCGGTCCGATGCGCACGACCCGAAATGAGGCGGTGGAAACGGCCCGGTACTTCGTGGAGCGGCGGTTGGGAGGGATGCCGCCGGATGCGATCCTGGAGACGGTGGACGAGGTGATGGCACAGGTCGAAGGGGAAGCTCCCGTCATCGTTGGCTACACGGTGAGCTGGTCTCGCCAGCTCAACGGGCTGCCGGTGCGAGGCAACCGGGTCGCCGACCATGTCCGCCTGCTGGTCGGGCCGGCCGGGGTGGCGGCCTGGTCGGTGTACTGGCCGGAGCTGGCCTCCGTCCCCTCCTCGGTGGATTGGGAGCAGCGGCTGCTGCCGGTGGGGCGAGCGGTGGAGTTGGCGGCCGACGCCATCTCCCAGGCGTGCAAGGGCGAGGTGAGGCTGATCGGCGCTCGGCCGGTCTACGGGACCCTGGGACCCGGCAGCAGGCAGTCCACCCTGGTACCGGCCTATGCGCTGGAGACGTCGGACGGAGCCTGGCTGGTAGTCGATGCGCTGTCCGGCCGATTGCTGAGGTAACGTCTGCGAAGGAGGCCACGTGAGCACGCCAGCCCGAAACCACCTGCTGACGGATGAGGAGAAGGAGAAGGTCCTGGTGGAAGTGGTTCAACGCGTGTTGAACGAATGCTGCCAGGATCCCCAGCAGATCGAACGGGTTCTCTTTGACACCCTGTACGAGGAGCGACGCCGCCTGGAGTCGGATCGGAACAAGGCGAGGGCCAGGCTGCAATCGGCCTTCTACGACGACCTGTACCACCAGGCGCTGCGGGCCAGCTCCGAACGGCAGCGCGATCTGCTCAAAGCGATCGTCCAGTTCTTCGCCGAGGAGGTGGCAGGGCACTTCGATCCTCGCGTCTACGCGCTGTCCACCCGGATCGTACCCACCGGTCTGAGCATCCTGCTCAACGCCATGAGCCCCATCCGGCTGCTCCAGGCGATCCCCAGCGGCTTCAAGAAGCTGGACGATCGCCTGCTGATCTCGGGGGATCTGGATGCCGTTCGCAAGATGGCCAAGCTGGGGACGGTGGTCCTTCTACCCACTCACTGCAGCAACCTGGACAGCATCCTGGTGGGCTTCGCCCTCTATCGGCTGGGATTGCCCCCCTTTCTCTACGGAGCCGGCCTCAATCTCTTCGATCATCGCCTGATCGGCTTCTTCATGCACAACCTGGGTGCCTACAAGGTCGATCGGAAGAAGAAGGCCCGCCTCTACAAGAATGTGCTCAAGACCTACGCCGGCTGCACCATGGAGTTGGGTTACCACAACCTGTTCTTTCCGGGAGGCACCCGCAGCCGCAGTGGAGCGGTGGAGCAGAAGCTCAAGCTGGGGCTGTTGGGACAGGCCCTGAACAGCTACATCCGCAACCTCATCGCCCACAAGCCCGCTCCCGACATCTACGTGGTCCCCTGCACCATCAACTACCAGCTGGTCCTGGAAGCCGAGACCCTGATCGACGACCACCTGAAAGAGGCGGGAAAGAGCCGCTACGTCATCGATGACGACGAGTTCACCAAGACCAGGCGAATCCTGGAGTTCACCAGCAAGCTTTTCTCCCTGGACTCCCGCATCCACCTGGTCTTCGCCCCCCCCATGGATGTCTTCGGGAACCGGGTGGACGGCGAGGGGAGGTCGCTGGATCACCGCGGCCGCCCCATCGAGCGGACCCGCTACGTGCTGATCGACGACAAGCCCGACTTCGACCCCCAGCGCGACATGGAGTACACCCGCGAGCTCGCTCGGGCGGTGGTCGACTCCTTTCTCCAGCATACCGTGGTCAACTCCACCCATGTCGTCAGCCAACTGGTGTTCCGATGGCTCAAACAGAGAGCTCCGGAGATGGACCTGTACCGCCTGCTGCGCACCGGCGGTCCCGAGGAGAGCCTGCCGTTGACCGAGGCCTATCAGCTCGCCGAACGGCTGCTGGATCGATTGCGCGCGCTGGCTTCCCAAGGCAGACTTCGCCTGGATGACACGATCCAGAGCGGGGACGCCCACCACGTGGTGACCGAGGCGTTGGCCCACCTCGGCTCCTACCATCGACGGCCCGGTGTGGTTCGCAAGGGCGACCGGCTTTTCCATGCCGATCGCAACCTCTTGCTCTACTACCAGAACCGCCTGGCGGGCTACCCGGTGGACCAGGAGTGCTGAGACCGATGGCCGACCGGATCTGGAATCGGGACCGATGCCGGGCCGCAGGGGGGTGGTCTGTGAGCGGTAGGCAGCCTGGGGTGGGATGTGCCACCCGGGCTCTTGATGGAGCAGGACGATGACGGATCGCACCGAGCTCGAGGTACTGGTGGTCGGTGGTGGGGCGTTCGGGACCACCCTTGCGACCCTTCTGGCCAGGCTACAACGGCGTGTGCGGTTGTGGGTGAGGAGAAAGGAGCAGGCCCAGGAGATCAACCGACAGCACACCAACAGCCGATACCTGCCCGGGTTCGAGCTGCCGCCAGAACTAAAGGCCACCGCCGATCTCGAGGAGTCGATCCGGCGGACGCCGGTGGTCTTGATGGCGGTGCCATCCCAGTCGTTCCGGCAGGTGGCGCGCCTGGTCGGGGACCATCTGGAAGGAGACCAGCTGCTGGTGCACGGGACCAAGGGGTTCGAGATCGAGAGCTTCAAGCGGATGAGCCAGATCCTCCGCGAGGAGACCTGCGCCCTCAAGATCGGGGTGCTCGCGGGTCCCAACCTGGCCCGCGAGCTGATGGCCAACAATCCGGCGGGAGCCCTGATCGCCTCGCGTTACGAAGAGGTGATCCGGGCGGTCCAGGCCTTGTTCAAGTCGAGCCCCCTGCGGATCTACGGGGGCACCGACCTGGTGGGGACCGAGGTGGCCTCGGCCTTCAAGAACATCGTGGCACTGGCGGCCGGAGTGGCCGATGGCCTGGGCTTCGGGGACAACACCAAGGCGCTGGTGGTCACCCGCGGGCTGAGTGAGATGGCTCGCCTGGGGGTAGCCATGGGTGCCGATGTCTTCACCTTCGGCGGACTGGCCGGCATCGGCGATCTGATGGCGACCTGTGCCTCCCCGCTGAGCCGCAACCACCAGGTGGGAGAGCGGCTGGCCAAGGGAGAGGGGCTGGAGCAGGTCCTGCAGAGTATGACCCATGTGGCCGAGGGGGTTCCCACCACGGCGGCGGTTCACCGGCATGCGCTGTCGCTGGGGTTGCACCTGCCCATCGTGGCGGCGGTCCACGGGTTGCTGTACGAGCGCTGGACCTCTCAGGATGCCGTGGCCCGCCTCATGGCGCTGCCCACCGAACGGGAGCTGGCAGCCCTGAGATACCGGTGAGGCCGTGGACACGCCCTGCTATCCGCTCTCCGTGGAGGACTACAGGCGGCTGCCTCCCGACTACACCGGCCCGGTGTACGTCTGGGACATCGACAAGACCTACCTGGCCACCCGCTTCTCCTCGCTTAGGGGGATGGCCCGGATCCCGATCGAGTTCGCCATCGACAAGAGCGCCATTGAGGGGATGCCGGCCATTCTGCGTGGCCTGCGCCGTGGGCCGGGGCCGGGGTTCGCCGCTTCACCCCTGTACTTCATCTCGGCCAGCCCACCTCAGCTCCGCCAGGTGATCGAGCGCAAGATGTTGCTCGACGGGGTCCAGCAAGACGGCATCACCTTCAAAGACTGGGTCGGCACCCTGCGTCAGCTCCGGCCGGGGCGGCTGAAGGACCACGTGGGGTTCAAGCTGTGCGCGTTGCTGGTGGGAAGGCGATCGCGGCCGATGGCCACGGAGTACCTGTTCGGCGACGATGTCGAGGCCGATGCCCAGGTCTACTCGCTCTACGCCGAGATCCTCGATGGTCGTCTCTCTCCTGGCGAGCTGGAGCGGGCCCTGGTTTCAGCCCGGGTCCCCCGGGGCGACCGGAGCTGTGTCCTTCGCTTGGTGGGCGAGCTACCCGAAGAGCGGGGAAAGGTCGGGCGGATCCTGGTCCACCTGGAGCGGGGCACGGATCCCAGTCTCTTCCTGCCGTTTTCTCCCCGGCTGGTTCCGGTTCACGGCGCGCTCCAGATGAGCCTTGCCCTGTACGAGATGGGGCTGGTGGATGCGCGTACCGTGAAGGAAACGAGCTCGGCAGTAGGTACGAGGGGCCGATCGGCACACAGGTTACCCGGGCCCTTGATCGAGGACGCCTTGATCCGCGGCCTGGTGGTGCCCGAAACGGTGGATCGCTTGCGGGACCATGGTGCATTGGCACCGTGAAGACGCCCTGCTTGCCTGGATTCCAGCGGCGCTTGTACCCGTCCGGCCGGGTGGATTGCCCGACCAGATCCCCGCGTTGGCTCCGGAGTTTTTGCCTTTTTCAATTACCGAGGTAGATTCTCGAGGTCACAAGGAAGGAGGCAGGCATGCTGGCACTCGATGCGAGACAGGAGCCGCGCACCGACATCGGCAAGATCGAGACGGTGGGTGTCTACAAGAACGGTCTGGGGCTCACCTACGACCAGATGTTCGACAAGATCGAGGATCCCAAGAGCCCCTATTCCCTCTTCAACGTGGTGGCGCTTCTTCGGGATGTGTCCCAGAACGGATTCGGCATCGTGTTCGAGGGCCAGCAGGTCCTGGCCGGCATCCTGCTCAGACCGGGGCATTCCTATATCCTCAAGCTGACGTTGATCATGCCGCCCGTCACCCAACGGATCGCCCCCTTCTTCAAGCTGTCGGAGAACTACCACTACCTGATGGTCATGGCGGTCTGCCGCTGGCATCAGCAGGAAAGCGGCCGCTCCCGAGCCGGGTTCGAGCTCTTGGACTCCAACCCCCCCGAGATCCTCCAGTTCCTTTGCGACTACTTCAACCTCCAAGAGGCTTGTAGACCGGATCCCTTGCGTTGACACGGCTCGACCGGCTGCAATACTATCCGGTCCACCGGTAGAAAGCCGGTGTCCCGACCATTCCACCTGAGAGGTAATCCTATGAGGGCGAGGATCTGCTACCTGTTTGTGGCAGCCTTGGCGGCTGCTGTGTGCCTTTCCTGCCAGCCGGATATCGGTGAAGATCCACCGGTCTCGGTGGTCACCGCCGTGCTGGACCCCATCACCGGCGTGCTCCCCATGCCCAACGACATCTTGCTGGACCCGGAGACCGGACTGGTAGCCGTCCCCGACCTGCCGACGGACGACGTACTGACCCTGGCCATCAAGCAGGATCTCCGCCGGCTCGACGGCTGGTCCGCCTACAGCCCGGTTTCGGCTCCCTTCGACGGCCCGCTGGATCGCGATACCATCTGCATGGCGATCCTCGACCCCAGTCACCCCGACGAGGCGATCCTGCAGCCGGAAGGTTGCGATCCGATCAGCATCTACCTGGTCAATAGCACCCAGTTCGGTGCCCTGCCTCAGGTGCAGTGGGACTACGAGGAACGGGTGTCGGGCGACCAGACCACCGGCCACATCCACTTCCTGCCGGTCGAGCCCTACCGGTCAGGGGCCACCTACCTGGCGGTGATGACCGAGGACCTGAAAGGAGCCGGCCACGAGCCGGTGGTCGAGAGCCAGGTGATCTACTTCTCCAAGTCCGAGGTCCCCCTGGTGGACAACGAGGGGAACATCGAGAACGAGCTCCTGATGCCGCAACCCGGGCAGACGATGGAGGAGGCCCAGGCCACCGCCCAGGACCTGGAGACGTTGCGGAGAGCCTACGCGCTCCCCTACCTGGTCCTGCAAAATATGGGGATCGACAAGGCATCGGTGGTGCATCTCTGGGGATTCACCGTCCAGAGCATCACCGATCCGCTGATGGCCATGCGCCAGACCCTGTACGAGGGAAACGGCTCCGACTGCCCGTCTCCCACCACCGAGGTGACCTTGAGCTGCCCACCCCCCGACATGGCCTACCTGGCCGATGCCTGCGGCACCAACCCCATCCTTTCGGCCGAAACGGTCTACGCCGCGCTGCCTGGCGTTCCTCATGACCACATCGCCGGGGTTACCTTCGGTACCATCACCAGCGCCAACTTTTTGGATCCCGACACCGGCCGGCTGGCCATCGATGCCGAGGGGAACCTCTCCTGCAGCCACGAGGAGATCTGGTTTACCCTGGCGCTGCCCGACAACCCGCCGACCACCCCCTACCCGGTGGTCATCATGCAGCACGGCCTGCTCCGCAGTCGCCACGACCTGCTCCGGGTGGCCGACTACTTCGCCGCCGAGGGGTACGCCGTGGTCGGCATCGACGCCGTGTTTCACGGGGCGCGCTCCCACAACCTGCTGGATATCTTCGACAACCGCACCATCGGCGTGCAGCCGATCCCGACCGCCGGGGCGGACGGCATTCCCGACTGCTCGGGAGCTGGCTTGCTCGCTGCGGGCCCGGTGGCCGAGGAGGACGATCCCTTGGGGTGCTACGATGCCGACTACCCCTACAGCCTGGCCGGATCGCGGGACAACTTCCGCCAGTCGGTGGCCGATATGCTCCAGCTGACCCGGGCGCTCGATGCCGAAGACGGGTTCGTCGAGCTGGAAGGGGTCGAGCTGGACGGCATCGACATCGGATTTTTCGGCCAGTCGCTTGGCTCGGAGCTGGGGGTGCTCTACCTGGCGGTCGAGCCGGAGGTGAGGTCGGCCGTGCTGGGCGGCCCGGCAGGCGGGTTCGCCAACATCATCCACGAGACCCGATCGCCCCAGCTCGGCGGGTTGGTCTCGGGGCTGCTGGAGGAGCAGGGGATCGAACGGGACAGCCTGGCCTACTGGGAGCTGTTGAACACCATCCAGTGGATGCTCGATCCGGCGGACCCCATCAACTTCGCCCGCTACGTCCTCCGCGAGCCGCTGGTGGAGCAGGAGCCCAAGCGTCTTCTTCTCCTGTGGGCCAACGACGATGAGGTCTTTCCCCTCGCCACCATGGAGGCGTTGGCCATGATGTTGGGGATCAATCGCGACGACCCGGAGCAGTTGAAGTGGTACGGGACGGTAGAAGCCCCGGTGGGACACTCCTTCATCATCACTCCCGACGAACGCAATCCGGACCAAACCCGAATGGCGCTGGAAGACGCCGCCAGCTTCATCGCCTCAGAGGAGGATTAAGAGATGAAGAGCAGCATCCTTGGAAGGTTTGAAGTCTCTGGTCTGACGATCCTGATCGCCTTGACGCTCACCTCCGCCTCCGCGCTGGCTGGCGGCCCCGTCCTCTACGAGCAGGGTGCCGCCGCCATGGGCCAGTCCAGCGCGGTGGTGGCGCGACCCGACGACCCCACCGCCATCTTCTACAACCCGGCTGGCCTGGCCTGGCAGGAAGGGGTCGGCATCACGGCGGGCGGCACCTTCTTGCTGCCCACCTTCAGCCACACCTTTGAAGACAACACGGTAGACGCCATTTCCAAGACCTACTTCACCCCCAACCTGTTCGTCTCCTACCGGGTGCACGACCAGGTGTCGATCGGCCTGGGCGCGTTCTCCCTGTTCGGGCTGGGGGTCGAGTGGCCCCGGGACTGGGTCGGCCGCGAGGTGGCGCTCTACTCCGAGCTGACGACCTTCACCATCAACCCCTGCGTGGTCTATCGGCCGCTGGACTGGCTGGCCATCGGGGCCGGCTTCGACACCTCCTTCGTCTCCCTGGAGATCCGGCAGCTGCTGAACTCCGGGTGGGAACTCTGGGACGTGCACCTGGGGGGGGCGACCGTGGGCTTCGGGGGAAACGCCGGCATCCTGGTCAAACCCCTCGACTGGCTCTCCATCGGCGCCAGCTACCGCAGCGCCATGCCGCTGTCGGCCACCGGAAGGGCCGACTTCGACGTCCACCCCTCCTTCCAGGCCAACTTGCCGGACCAGGAGATCACCACCGACATCACCCTGCCCCATCTCATCGTGCCGGCGCTGGCCTTTCGCCCCATCGAAGGGCTCTCCTTCGAGGTGGATGCCGAGATCGTCCTGTGGTCCAGCTTCGACGAGCTGCGGATCAAGTTCGACAGCGGGATGGAGCAGGCCACCGACTTCAGCTGGCGCGACGTGGTCAACATCCGCGCCGGGGTGGAGTACGTCGTGCCCGACATCGACCTGGCCGTTCGGGCCGGCTACGTCTACGACATGAACGCCGTGCCCGACCGGACCCTCAACCCGCTGCTGCCCGACGCCAATCGCCACGATATCTCGGGGGGGCTGGGCTACTCGGCCTTCGGCTTCACCCTGGACGCGGCCTACATGGTGGTCATGCTGCAGGAGCGGACGGTCACCGTCGAGAACAACGAGGTCCTGCCGGGGACCTACAACGGCATCGTCCACCTGGTGGCGACCCATCTGACGTACAACTTCTAGTCCCCTTCGGGATGGCAGTCATAGAGATAGCTCGCTTCGACTCGATCTTCTGGACCGCGAGGGCTGTCAGATATCCGCACCATCTCCGACCGGATCCTCGGTTGGTCTGTTGAGAGGTGCTGGGGACCTTCTCCTGTCCCAGTGAACTGAGGTCGAGCTCAGCGGGGATTCCAGACGAAATCCCCCCAGCAGGTCGCGGTGCGGTCGCTGCTGCGAATACCACAGGTATGTGTAGAACCGGCGGATATTTGGTCGAATGACACCCCGCTCGGCGTTTCTGTCACCTGGCCATAGATGTCCCAGCCCCAGCAGAGGACCTCCCCGTCGCTGTTGCGAATACCGCAGGTGTGGGCATATCCGGCGGCCAGCTGGAAAAATGCGACTCCGCTCGGCGCTCCTGTCACCTGGCTATCTCCGTTCGCACCCCAGCAGAGGACCTCCCCGTCGCTGCTGCGAATGCCGCAAGTGTGGTCGCTGCCCGTGGACACCTGGGCGAAAGCCACCTCGTCCGGCGCTTCACTCGCCTGGCCATAGTTGTCGGAACCCCAGCAAACGACCGTACTGTCACTACTGCGGATGCCACAGGTGTGGGATCCGCCTGCTGCCACCTGGTGGAAGGTGACCTCGCTCGGTGCTCCGCTCGCCTGTCCGGAGTCGTCACAACCCCAGCAGACGACCTTGTGGTCGCTGGCGCGAACACCGCAGGTGTGGTTCTGACCTGCTGCCACCCGTTCGAAGGCCACCTCGCTTGGCGCTCCGCTCACTTGGCCCTCGGTGTCATCACCCCAGCATACGACCAACCTGGTGCTGTCGAGAACGCCACAGGCATATCCGTGTCCCGCCGAGACCTGGCCAAAGGCCATGGTGTCCGGCATCTGGCTCACCTGGCCGTAGTAGTCATCGCCCCAGCAGATGGTCTGACCGTCGTTGCTGCGAATGCCGCAGGCGTAATACCCTCCGGTCGTTACCGAGTCGAAGGGCACCTCGTTCGGTGCTCCGCTCACCTGGCCCGCCGAGTCATTACCCCAGCAGACGACCTGACCGTACTGGCTACGAATGCCACAAGTGTGATTCCAACCTCCCGCTATCCAGTCGAACGAGATCTCGTCCGGAGCTTCACTCACTTGGCCTTCCTCGTCGGCCCCCCAGCAGACGATGTGACCGTCACTGCTGCGAATGCCGCAGGTGTGAGTGTATCCCGCCGCCACCTGTTGAAAGGTGACCTCGCTTGGTGCTCCACCCACCTGATCGTCGTCATCTCTTCCCCAGCAGACGACCTCCCCGTCATCGCTGCGAATGCCGCAGGTGTGATACCCTCCCGCTGAAACCTGGTCGAAAGATACCCCTTCTGGGGCCCCGCTTACCTGGCCTTCGGTATTACTCCCCCAGCAGATCGCCTGGCCATCGCTGCTTCGAACGCCGCAGGTATGTCTTACGCCTGCCGAAACCTGGTCGAAAGACACCCCTTCTGGGGCCCCGCTCACCTGTCCGTAGTCGTCACTACCCCAGCAGACGACCTCTCCGTCGTCACTGCGAATGCCGCAAGTGTGACCAAAGCCAGACGACAGTTGGTCAAACGAGACGCCGGTCGGTGCTTGGCTCACCTGTCCGTCGTGGTCATAACCCCAGCAGACGACCTCCCCGTCATCGCTGCGAATACCGCAGGTGTGACTCGCTCCTGCCGCCACCTGGTCGAACGAAACCTCATCCGGCATTCCACTCGCCTTGCCGTCGGTGTTCGACCCCCAGCACAAGATCTGTCCGTCGCTGCTGTGAACGCCGCAGGTGTGCGACGCGCTCGCCGACACCTGGTCAAAGGGAAAATAGCATGAGACCGCGTTTACACCCCTGCTCGTCTGCCCCACGGGACATGTTTCACACTGTCGGTTACTGGTTGGGCTCCCGCTGGCCACCACGTACTCTCCGGCCACACAGCCGGTCCAGGGGGTACACGAGACCGCGTTCGATGTGGTCGAGAAGCTGCCCGAGGCACAGTCATCGCAAACCCGATCGACAGTAGCGCTCCCTGCAGCGGCCACGTACTCTCCGGCTACACAGTCGGTCCAAGGGGCACAGGAGGGCGCGTTCGAGGTGGTCGAGAAGCTGCCCGCGGCACAGTCATCGCAAGCCCGGTCGGCAGTGGCGCTCTCTGCATCGGCGACGTATTCGCCAGCCACACAGTCGGTCCAAGGGGCACAGGAGGGCGCGTTCGAGGTGGTCGAGAAGCTGCCCGAGGTACAGTCATCGCAAACCCGGTCGGCAGTACCGCTGCCTGCAGCGGCGACGTACTCGCCAGCCACACAGTCGGTCCAGAGGCCACAGGAGGTTGTGTTCGAGGTGGTCGAGAAGGTACCCGAGGCGCAGGGGCTGCAGACGCGGTCGGTGGTTGCGCTCCCGGCGGTCTCGGCGAACTCTCCGGCGACACAATCCGTCCAGCCGGTGCATTCGGTTGCCGGATCGGCGTCGTGATCCCAGCTACCGCCCCCGCAGGCCAGGGGCTCTGAGCTTCCTCCGGCGCAATAGCTGCCCGGATCGCAGGCGGTGCAGGTCGGGCCCGCGGTACCCGCCGGGCAGCCGTCTGCCGGCCCGCCCGAAGAGTCATCGTCACCACAAGCGGCCAGCAGCGCCGCCAGCAGGATCATGGTGAATGGGAAAACCAGCCCGCGCTGCAGCGTGTTGTTGGACCGGGATTGTACAGTCTCATTCATGGGATCTGGCCTCCTCGTGTTTTGTGGTACGTTTGCGCAACATTGGATCATAGCTCACGGTACTTGTTTTGTGAGGAAATTGAGGAAGAGAACCTGGAAACCGTCAGCGGGCGCCCTCCCGAAAGGTCCAGTAGTTGTTGACCAGGTAGTTGATGACGAGGGCCAACAGGATACCGATGCACTGGGAGACCAGGCTGCCCGCCTTCTCTCCCAACAGGTTGTCAAACCCGACCAGCTCGAACAACAGGTAGAAGACGCCGTACTGGATCAGGGCGGCGGCGCTGCTGACCAGGTAGAACTTGGCCAGACGCGAGAACCAGTGGAGAACCCCCCCCTTGGGGCGATCTCCCCAGGTCCAGATGTCGTTGAGCAGGAAGTTGGTGAAGATCGAGACCGCAATCCCGGTGATGCTGGCGATGTGGGGCCGAAGCCTGCCGTCGGGAAGCAGCAGCAACATGACGGCCATCACCCCCAGGTTGACCACCACCCCGCTGCCCCCTACCACCAGGAATCGGAGCAGCCTGGGGCTGATCCCGAAGCGTCCCGCCAGCCGCTCCGCTGTGCCCCACAGCCTGGCCACAACCCCCATGCTCCGCTGTCCGGCAGTCATTTCGGCCTTTCTCCTGTCCACACGCCCCCCGCTCGATGAGGCGGATAACAACGGTTTGCTGCTTGGGCCACATCCGCGACGGAGCGCCGCAATGTCCGGTGATCAGGGACGTCCGCGCTGGTAGAACGCCTGCATCTCCCCCTCGCCCACCGGTTCCTCCCGGGTAGACAGCAGGCAGGTCTGGGTGGTCGCCATCCAGTTGAAGTAGACCGGCCGCTCGTTTCTCAGGATGTCCACCACCGACTGGAACAGCCTGAAGTGCATGGGGACCTGAATCGTATCCCCGTGCTCGTGGTAGTTGTAGCGGTTGGTCTCCTCCATGAACGAGAAATCCAGCCTGGCGCGCAGGTGAGAGATCTGCTCCGTGTCGCCGTTGAAGAGGATGATATAGGCGTATGGGCTGGAGCAGTTGGAGATGTTGACCGAGTAGCTTCTGACTTCAAAACAGGCCATCCGAATCCTCCTTGCCGGGCGCTCTCGCCGGGGGAAAGCAGCGCTGCAGTTGTACCGTAAATCGGTCGAGATCGCACCGGGTTATCCAGAAATCTCCAGGTGGTGTTGCGCAAGGCCGGGTTCTACCTTCGGCCCCAAATCGCGGAACGTGTTCGCACCGGGATTGGACTGGGCCCTGCGCAGCCAAGATGGTCCTGACTGATGCGGAGGCATCATCCCACCTGCGGCGCGACTGGCTTTGACCGCCAGCGGTTCCCTCTTGCGGAGGTTCAATCAGCCGCTAGGATAGGAGGCTGGCGATGCCGATAGGGAGGGGCGAAAGGTCATGATCGCGAGGAACCTCTTGTTTTCCGTCAGGCGGATGTTGCTGGCTCTGGGGTTGGTCGCGGTGGCCTGCTGCTGGCTTTTTTCTTCCCCGCTGGAGGCTGCTGGCCTGGAACCCACGCCAACACCGGTCCTGGTGCCGGTCAGCTGGGGGGAGCTGGCGACCTTTCCCCTGCTCGACAGGACCGATCTTCCCGAACAGGTTGCCGACCTGCTGGCGGACTTGCCGCTTCCCGTGCTGCTTCCGGCCGACCCGGAGCTGCTCGATCGGGCCATCGTGACCCGGCAAGACCAGTGGTATGCCGCCTCCATCCCATCCGATGGCATCACCATCTACCTGCGCGGTTCCCGCCGGGCTTTCGCCGTCGAAGGGCTGGAGATGAACCCCGAAGCCTGGGAACGCGGCTACCTGCTTACCCGCAACCAGCACATCGCCAGCCTCTCCTTTGTCGCCTTCCAGGTAGGCTACCTGATCGAGGTGGAGTGCGCCGATCCCCTCGGTGACCCCCGGTGCACCGAAGATGACTATATCCTGGGTCTTCTGGGCCGCCTGGCGCTGGTCGTCAACCAGGTGGTCGCGCGGCAGCCGGAGGTCGCCGGGGAACCGACGCCGTCGTTGGACAGCGCTCTGCCGAGCCCGACGGGCGAGCCGCCGGAACTCGCCGTCCCCGCGGGAGGTGAGCCATGACGGCCCCGACCCCCAAAGGGATCCTGCTTGCCTTGCGACCGCTTGCGGGCCGGATGACCGCCCGGGTTCCGATCGCGCTGCTGGCCCTTTTTGCGATCTGGTCGGGGAACGCCCGGGCCCAGGGGGTGTTCTCCTACAACCCTCCGGGCGATCTGGTGGCTGGCAGCGGCACCGGCCGGGAGGATGAGACGAACTACGTGCCGGGGATGCGCTTTCCCATCGAGAGCGCCCCCGCCTACGCCAACTCCCAGGTCTGGGGCAACGGCGGCATGTACGGACCAGGAGGAAGCCAGTGCGACGAGGTGAACTACTCCTACCCCTGGTGGGACAACTACTGCGAGACCCGCTCCTGGACCATGCCCCTCTGCCCGACCGGCGAAGGGCACCAGGGGCAGGATATCCGACCCGCCACCTGTCAGGATGACATGTACTGGGCGGTGGCGGCCGAAGACGGCACCGTCACCAGCATCGGCACCTACTCGCTTTACCTGGAGGGACAGAGCGGCACCCTACACCGCTACCTGCACATGGAGCCCACCAGCATCCCGGTGTCGGTGAGCAGCCAGGTCACCCGGGGCCAACGGCTGGGCAGGGTATCCAACGCCTTCGGCGGTACGCCGACGACCATCCACCTGCACTACGACATCAACCAGTACATCGACGGCCATGGAAACGTCTACGTGCCGCCCTACATGGCGCTGGTGGCCTCCTACCAGGAACTTCCCGACGTCGATCCGGAACCTTGTGGCCCCATCCCCGCTCATGGAGGGGTGATCGACGAGGACAACTCCTGCTTTCTCTTGCATGGCCCGATGAACTACTGGCGCCATGTCACCGACGCCGGCTACGGAGGGAACCTCTACTGGACCTATGCCTGGGACCAGGGGCTGTCCAACTGGGCGGAATGGCAGATTCACCTGGAACGGGGAGGCGAGTACCTGGTCGAGGTGTTCCTGGAAGCGGACTACGCCCTGTCCCAGCAAGCTCGCTACCTGGTGCGCCACAACGGTTTCACCGACGAGATCCGGTTGGACCAGAGCGCTGACTCCGGCTGGGCCGAGCTGGGGAGCTTTGTTTTCGCCGCGGGAGAGGACCAGTTTGTCAGCCTCAACGATAACACCGGCGAGTCCTCGTCGCTTCAGCGCCGGTTGGCATCCGACGCGGTGCGGCTGACCCCCCTCTCTTTTTCCGACGAGCCGGTCGCCGACCAACCGGAGGAGATGGGCCCGGGCGATCCTGTGCCCGACGCCGGCGGGGATCTCGACGCCGACGACCATCCACCCGAGCTGGTGGAGGAGGTCGACGTGGTGGAGGAAGATCCGTTGGCCGACGATGACCAGCCCCCGTCCGACCTGGATCCGACACCCGACTCCGGCCGCTTCGCCGTGTCTACCGGAAACGAAGGGTGCGGGTGCGCAGCTGCTGGTGGTAGCCAACCGGCGCTGTGCATTGTTCTCGGGTGGTTTGCGCTGGTCTGGGTGGTGCGGCGGTTCCGCGGGTAGAGCTCGGCCAGGGACTAGGATCGCCCCCTCCGGCGGCTACGCCGCCACCTCCCCCGGACTCCGCCTCGGGGGAGGATAGCTCGGCCAAGGGCTAGGATCGCCCCTTCCGGCGGCTACGCCGCCACCTCCCCCGGACTCCGTCTCGGGGGAGGATCGCCCCACGCGGAGCCTGGACTTTCGCCGAATCCGTAGAGTGGACGCCGGGACCCGCCGAGCGGTTGCCGTAGGGCAACCGCCGGGGGGTGGCGGAGTCTCGGAGGTGAGGCGAAATGCCCAGGCGACGCGCGCCACTGCCCCCTCCGGCGCTGCGCGCCGGCCCCCTCCGGCGCTGCGCGCCGGCCCCCTCCGGCGCTGCGCGCCGGCCCCCTCCGGCGCTGCG
>JAFGEP010000010.1 GCA_016931535.1 Bradymonadales bacterium | reverse complement strand
CTGGAGAGCCGTATGCGGGAGAACCGCACGTACGGTTCGGAGGGAGGGGCGGCCGGGCACGTACAACCGGCCGTCCCTACCCCTATGATGTCGTAGGGTGGCTCGACCAGCTCGGAGTAGCTCCGGTCCAGGATGACGCCGATGGCTCCTGGCAGAAGAACGGTCTCGCCCCCCTCAAAGCCATGGATGGTGTCGGTGGCGTCGCCGTCCGACAGCACGTATCCCTCCAGCGTCAGTGCGGCATCTCCGCGGTTGACGATCTCGACGAACTCGCCTCGGGCCTCGTCCAGCGGGTTGGCCATCACCTCGGAGATGACCAGGCGGACCTCGGGGATCGGCTCCGGTGCCGACTCGGCCGAGCAGTTGGGCGCGCCGGGGGAGGAGCCGGAGGTGCAGGGGGAGGCCACCCAGTTGCTCTGGACGTCGCCGGTGTTGCCCTTTCGCTCCACCGAGATGCCGTTGCCGGGATTGAAGGGGAAGGAGAAGCGCGACACGGCGGTCCGTCCGTCGGAGGCCAACAGGGTGATCGGGTCGTCGGTCGCCAGGCCGTTGCCCAGGGTGGTGTCGTCAGGGGCCAACAGCACTGTCGAGGTGGGGATGGCATAGATCCCCGCGGCATACTCGGGATCAAGGATCAGACCGAAGCCTTGGGCCGGGATGATCGTGTTGCCACCCGCCCCCGGGAAGGGACCGATCACGTCGGTGGCGTCCCCGTCAGAGAGGATCATGCCCGCCACGTCGACCGGAGTGTCCAGTGGGTTGTAGATCTCGACGAACTCTCCCAGATCCTCGTCGAGCGCGTTGGCCATCACCTCGTTGAGGAGCAGGGCCGGTGTCTCTCCCGTGCCGCCCGAGGCCGAGGCGCAGTTGGGGCGACCCGCCGAGTGCTTCTCCGCACAAGGGGAGGGGATCCAGTTGGAGGCCAGGTCCGCCTCGAGCGGATCGATCCGTTCGATCGACTGCGACGAGGTGATGACTGGATGAGAGAAGGTCGCGATCGGGGTCTGACCGTCGTCGTCGAGGATGGCTACCGGGTCGTTGGAGGCCAGCCCGTTGCCCAATGCGCTGCTGGTGACGGTCACGACCACGGCGATGTCGGTCGTGAGGTAGTAGGGTGGTCCGGTCAGGGTGGCGACGTAGTCCGGGTCGATGAGGATTCCGAGCGCCCCACCGGGAAGGGAAGAGGACCGTCCTGCCACGGCGATGATGGGGTCGGTCGAATCCCCGTCCGACAACACTAGCCCGGTCAGCTCGATCGGGTCCTCTCCGAAGTTGAAGATCTCGACGAATTCGCCCAGCGTCTGGTCCGCCGGATTGGCCATGACCTCGCTGATCACCAGGGTGGGGAGTCCTGCAGGCCCGCCGCCGGAGGAGATGCAGTTGGCTCTTCCCGGGGAGGCGCCACAGGGCGAGGTCACCCAGTTCTCGGCCGTGTCGGGACCATCCGGGTCGATCCGCTCGACCGAAAGCCCATCGCCCGGGTTGAACGGGTGGCTGTAGGTGCTGATCTGGAACCCGAACCGGGTCAGGGTGATCGGATCGGCCGTGGACAGACCGCTGCCGATGGCGGCGTTGGGGACACTCAGCAGCACGGCCGACCCGGGAATGTCGTAGGTGCTGCCGGCGATATGGTCCCGATCCAGCACCAGGGCGTAGCCACCGGCGGGCACCAGGGTGGTGCTGGCGGAGGGGTAGACCACGATGGCATCGGTGCTGTCGCCATCAGAGATCGCCAGTCCGTCGATGTCGATCGGTTGAGTGCCCGGGTTGTACAGCTCGATGTACTCGCCAGTTGCTTCGTTGAGCGGATTGGCCATGACCTCGGTGATCACCAGCTCGCGCTGAAGCGCCACGATCTGGATCTCGAAGGCACCCAGGTCGAAGGTGACCCCCGAGGGGCGGGCATTGCCGTCGAAGTCTGTGGTGAGCGTCCACTCGATGCCGGTGTCGACGGCCGGTGACCAGCCATGAACCCGGTAGTCCTTGGCGGCCGGGTTCACGAAGAGCGGATCCTGGGAGATGTCGCCGGACCCCGCCTGGGCGTTGCCCACGTAGTTGGTGGCGTTGCCCCAGACCAGGTTGTGCTGGCCTCCACCGCAGGAGTACAGGACGTTGATGCCCCCGTGGTTGGAGACGATGATGTTGTTTGCCAGGTTGCCGAAGAACTCGGTTGCCACCACCACCCCCGCACCGCCTTGGTCGAACGCCTGGCCGTAGCCGTTTCCCACGATGGTGTTGTTGACGATGTCGGGCGAGCTGTCGGCGAACAGGACGATGCCGGCGTTGGTGTTGTGGTGGATGACGTTGTTGGCGATGAGGGTGGTATCGGTCTCCATCGTCTCGATGCCGGCCTGGTTCAGGCGGACGAGGTTGCCGGTGACGGTCGTCTCGCTGCAGGTCTCCAGCCCGATCCCGGAGCCGAACCCCTCGACGGTGTTGTCGAGGACCTCGCCACTGCACCCGGCTCCCGCGATCCCGATGTTGGGGCTGTACCCCGAGGCCCCTTCCGCCGTGACCCGAAAGCCGGAGACGTGGACCTCTTCCGAGGCGTAGATGCGGATCTGACCGCGCAGGGTGGTGAGATCCCGTCCTGCCCCCACCAGGCTCACTCCGCTCTTCAGGCTGACGTTCTCGGTGTAGTCGCCTGCCGCCACCATCACCGCGCTGCCTGCCGAAGCGGCGTTGATGGCGGCCTGGATGGACAGGTAGTCTGCCGGTACATGGATCTCCAGTCCCTGGGATACAGTCCTGGTCTCTTGCTCCTCGACGGCGATGCAGGTGGACAAGGCAAGAGCGAACGAGACGATCAGGGCAGCGCGCAGTGCTTTCATGAGGGTCCTCGTGTGGAAGTACCCGATCATCATACCCTTCGCCCTCGCTTGTCAGCAACCGGAATCGCGGGTAGCATCGTGCAAGTCTCCTATCTCGACGAGAAGACGCCATGAACCATCGGTCCCTTCCAAACCGGGCGACCGCTATCCTGTCGCTGCTTTTCCTCTTGCTCGGCTGCAACGGAGAATCCGCCCCGACTGGCGATGCCGGTGACACGACGCCCGCCGACGATGCCACCGACCTTGCGGAGGAGGTCGACCAGCCCGTTTCGGATCTGGTCGAGGAGACGATAGGTGACGCGATCGAAGACCCGGTCGTCGATCCGGCCGAGGATCCGGCGGGCGAGGGGGATCTTGCGGGAGATGCCGCCCAGGATCCGGTGATAGACCCGCCGGTGGACACCCCAGTCGACCTGGCGTTCGATCCGCTACATGACCCCGCGATCGATCTCGGGGCGGATCGGGATGCCGATGTCGGCCCATCGGTCTGTGTGGTCGGCTTCGAATGCGACCCCGGCGAGGTATGCACCGCCGGTTACTGCGCAGCCTTCGTCGCCGAATGCGACGATGAGGGAGACTGCGACGGGGAGCAGGAGTGCCTGCTCGGCATGTGCGTGGAACCCGGTTACAGCCCCTACGAGAACCGGGTTGTCATCAACGAGGTCCTGATCGACGGCAACACCGACGAGGACGCCAACGGCGACGGTACCGTGGACGCGCTGGAGGACGCCTTCGTCGAGCTGGTCAATATCTCCAGCGGCTCGGTGGACATCTCGGGCTGGACCCTGGTGGAGCGCCACTTCTCCACCGGCCTGCCCCGCCACACCTTCGATGGCGGCACCCAGCTTGTACCCGGCCAGGCGGTGGTCGTCTTCGGCGGCGGCGATCCGCCCGACTCCACCACCATGGTCCTGTTTCTGGCCGCCAACGCCGCCGACCAGGGCGACCCCTACGGACTGGACCTGGATATCATCGGGGGAGACCGCCTGCGCTTGCTGGACGAGAACGGCCGCATCGTGGCCGAGTTCGCCTACGGGGGGGTGGGCGAGCTCCCGGTGGTGACCGACGAGTCCTCCACTCGCAGCCCCGACCTGGTCGGGAGCTTCGTGGCGCACACCGAGGCGCCTGGAGCCGGTGGCGCCATCTTCTCCCCGGGCAGCCGGGTGGACGGATCGCCGTTTGTGGGGGAGTGAGGGGCTATTCCCTGCTGCGGGTCGCGGTTCGAGCCATCTGGCGCTGCCATTTATCTGGCACCAAGGTTCCTGGCGGCATCCGGCCGTTCCTGGCGAGATGAGGCGAAAGTGAAGATCCTATGGTATAGAGTCACGGGAAGACTCCCCACCACCATTCCTACATCGGCCAACTCGCGTTGGTGAAGCGGTTGGTCCTACAAAAGTGCTGCCGCTACCGGTTCACAGGCCCGCCTGCAGCGCCTCGACGAGATGCTCCAGCCGGCAGGACCACAGTGGGCCATCGGTGATGACCTCCGGGGTGCGGGTGACCAGGAACCTTCGATCCGCACCCACCAGCTCGGCCGCCCTGGTGAGTCGGGTGGCGTCGCTCGGGGACGGTTGCGTCGTCAATTTCACCTCGATGGCCCAGCAGCTCTTTTGAAGCTGCAGGAGCAGGTCGATCTCGTGCTGGTCGCTCGTTCGAAAGAAGGATGCCTCAAAGGGTGCGCCCGTCTGCAAGAGAGTGGTGATCGCCTGCTCGATGACGAAGCCTTCCCAGCTCGCCCCGACCCAGGGGCGGCCTAGCAGGTCGTCCAGATCGGCAACCAGGTGGAGGGCGTGAAGCAGGCCGGAATCCCGCCAGTACAGCTTGGGCGTGCGGGTCAGCCGCTTGGAGAGGTTGCCGTGCCAGGGAGGCAGTCGCCGCACCAGGTAGGCTCCGGCGAGGTAGTCGAGGTAGCTGTTGACCGTCGGGTGGGTCAGCCCCAACCCGGCGCCGATCCGGGAGGCGTTCCATAGCTGCCCGTGCACCGCGGAGAGCATCCGAAACAGCCGGTCCGTGACCTGAGGACGAGCGGGAAGACCCCATAACGGCAGGTCGCGCGCAGCCAGCAGCTCGAGGTAGTTTCTCTGCCACTGTGGAAAGTGGCGACCATCGAGGATACCTCCATCGGGGTAGCCACCGTGAAGCCACAGATCATCCAGCCGGTCGAAGCCGACCTCGGCGAGTGAAAGCGGGGAAAGCTCGATCAGCGCAAGTCGGCCTGCCAGCGATTCTGACACCTGGCTCATGAGGCGCGGTGAGACCGATCCCAGGAGCAAGAAGCGGCCCGCACGCTTCCTGTCCGCGTCGATCGCAGCGCGCAGCCGCTCGAATACCGGTGGCCAGGCCTGGGCTTCGTCCAGGACGACCAGCTGGTTCCCGGCCGCCAGCTCGGGCCAGGCCAGATCGAGCTTCAGCCGGTCGGGCTCTTGCTCCAGGTCGAAGTAGCGCCCCTTCATCGTCTGTGCAAGGGTCGTCTTGCCGGACTGCCTTGGCCCGAGGATTGCCGCGGCCGGCCAGTTGGCAAGCCGTTCGCGGATGAGGCTGCTTGCGTTTCGGTGGATCATGTTCTTGATGATCGCAAAACGATTTACAAATTGCAAGAACTGGGCGGTGTCAGGGGCCGACGGCGCCGCTGGTGTTGTTGTCGAAGCTGTTGTTGCCCTGGGTGGCGGGGTCGATGGTGTCGCCGGCTTGGTCGGTGATGGTGCCCTGGTTGTAGATGCCCCAGCCGCCGCTGTTGTCGAAGGCGCTGTTGGTGACGGCGATGCGGCCCGAGGTGCCCACGTACAGGTTGGTCGATCGGGAGTTGTTGATGGTGCTGTAGGTTTGTCCGGCGTTCTCGATGAGGACGTGGTCGAGCAGGTTGTTGGCGCTGCCCGAGGCGATTCCGATGCCGTACCAGTCGTTGGAGTTGCCCGATGCGCTGGTGAAGGTGATCGGATCGTCGCCGGTGCCCGGTGCGCGCAGCGTGCCGGCATTGAGCCGCAGGCCGGAGGCGCTGTCGAACTCGAGGATTGTGCCCGGTTGGATGGTGATGGTAGCCCCCCCGTCGTCGATGTAGTTTCTGCCAAGAAAGCGATAGGGCACGTCGATGGCCCGCCAGGTGGCGGAGGTGGTCAAGGTGGCGATGTCCACCTCGACAAACAGCGCGTTGGCGGGGGTGCTGGCGCCTGCGAAGCTGTTGCCCTGGCCGATCATGCCGAGCTGCTGGGCGGTGATCCGCATGACAGCGGCGCCATTGCCATCGAAGGAGTTGTCCTCGAAGGTGGTGAGGATGGTGTTGGTCTCGGTGTAGATGCCGTACCCGGTGTTGTCGGTGGCGCCGCCCGCATTGCGGAAGGTCGAGTTGGTGATGGCGACCTGGGCGTTATTGGCGATGTACAAGTTGGTGGACCGGGAGTTGTTGATGGTGCTGTAGGTTTGTCCGGCGTTCTCGATGATCACGTGGTCGAGCAGGTTGTCCTCGCTGGCCGAGGCGATCCCGATGCCGTACCAGTCCTTGCGGTTGCCCGATGCGCTGGTGAAGGTGATCGGATCGACATCGGTGCCGGCGGCCACCAGCGTGCCGGCGTTGAGCCGCAGGCCGGAGGCGCTGTCGAACTCGAGGATTGTGCCCGGTTGGATGGTGATGGTGGCCCCCGCGTCGTCGATGTAGTTTCTGCCGAGAAAGCGATAGGGCACGTCGATGGCCCGCCAGGTGGCGGAGGTGGTCAAGGTGGCGATGTCCACCTCGACAAACAGCGCG
>JAFGEP010000088.1 GCA_016931535.1 Bradymonadales bacterium | reverse complement strand
GTTGGCTGGTTTACCCGGGATGAGCCTGTGCCCTGACGGAGTTGCATCCGACCTGGCGTTGTCTGCCCCCGCACCGACACGGTGCGGGGGCAGACCCGCCCGTCGCCACGCCATCGCTGGGTGGATGTTCATCGGCTTGCGAATTTGTGCACCCGGTTGGCGGGTTTTCCCTTAACGACAATCCCCCGGCAAAGATTGACTCTCTTCACCGTCCGATGGTCAGGTCACCAATCAGGACTGAAGCCGGCGGCCCTCTACTCAAGGCCCTGTCCAGCTGCTATCATGGGCTGTTCCTTGGAGGTGGTCGCGACCGCGCAGAATATGGACCGGAGAGCCGACCCTCACCGACGCCGACAGCCGGTCGTAGGGTTCGATGCAGGTGGTTGAACACGGGGAAGAAGCGGTATGAAAGCCTGGATGCGTTCATTGCGGCAGACGCTCGAGCAGCAGATCGAGACCTGGGAGCACCTGGTAGAGGGCAAGCAGCGGCGCAAGATGTCCGATCTGCGCGTGATCACGGTGTCGCGCGAGGCGGGCAGCGGCGGCAAGCTGGTGGCTACCCGCCTGGCTCAGGTGCTGGGGCTCACGCTGTATGACCGCAATATCATACAGAAAATTGCCGATCGGGCCCACACCGATTCCCACGAGGTGGCTTCCCGAGACGAGCGGGGCGGGTCGGTGGTCGAGGAATGGATGAACTCCCTGTTGCGTCACCGATATCTCTGGCCGGAGAAGTACCTGCAACATCTGTCGTTGTGGCCCTCCGACTACCTCGCACACCTGAAGCGGGTGATCGACGAGATCGCCGCCCAGGAAGGAGGGGTGATCGTGGGGCGGGGCGCCAATTTCATCTTGGCCCCCGAGAATTGTCTGCGAGTTCGACTGGTCGCCCCCCTTCCGGTCCGGGTTGCCTACATGGCCGCCTTGTTCGAGGTACCCCCGAAGATCGCCCGCAAGCGCGTCGAGAGCCGGGATGCCGAACGGAGAGCCTTTGTCAAGCACTACTTCAAGCAGGAGATAGGCGATCCCCAACACTACGACCTGGTCCTCAACATGGACCTTTCCACCATCGACCAGGCGGCCAATACGATCCGATACCTCTTGGATCGCACCCGCGGCGAGGGATCCGACCGCGTCTGACCAGCGAAAATTAGACCGCTCCCCTGCCATGACCTAGATTGACCGCAGGTCTGGATCAGGGGGTCTTCCATGGTGATGCCAAGCCAGAAGTGCGAGCTGTTCGGCGCGGTCGAGGAACGGTTGCCAACCGGCGCGACCGCCTCCGATCTACCTGCCCGTCCCGCTGCCCGCCTGTGGGTCACTCAGGCCGACATCTGCGAGCAGATCGGTGCCTTTTCCTTGCCTTTCTCTCGCAATTTTCGCAATCAGCAGGCCCGGCGGGCGCACACCATCCGGAGCAACCAGGCCGCAGAGCCGGAACCATCGCCTCCTGCTCCCCCCATGTCCGAGATGGTCGAGCTGCTCGACCAGTTGAGCGAGCAGACCGCCCTGTTGCGCTATGATCTGGCCGAGCTGGAGAAGGAGCGGGATGGGCTTGCCCAGGAGATCGAGGATCTGAAGGAAGGCCAGTATCAGCTTTTACGTCGGCGGGACGAGGCGGAAGCCGAGCGGGACCTGCTGTCTCTCGAGCTGAATCTGGTGGAGAGCCAGCGGGACGAGCTGGACCGCCAGTACACGGAGCTGCAATCCCAGCGGGACGAGCTCTTGGACCAGCGGGAGACCCTGACCCACGCCCGCGACCAGCTAGCCCGGCAGTGCGACAGCCTGGCCAACGATCGGGACCGCCTGCTGGATGCGGTACAGCAGGCCACCGCCGCCCTGCGCTCGGGCAAGAACCATATCCGCGAGCTGGACTTGCGACTCCACTCGCTCACTGTCCGGAATGAGACCTTGCGGGGTTCGGTCGACGAGGCAGCCAGGGCTCTGCGACGTTCCAATACCGATGTGCGCGCTCTTCAGCAGACCCTCGAGGAGATTCTCCAGCAGGTCGAGCAGTTGAGCCGCTCCCCGCTGGCCTTTGCCGTACGGCGCCGCCTGCGGGCCATCCTGGCCACCTGACCAGCTCCTGGCTGTTTCGACCACAAGCGCGTCGACAGGGGTAGGAACCACCAAGAGCGATCCCCCTCGCCCGCCTGAGCGTGAGCGCCTGACCGTGAACCTTAGCGTAAACGATGAGCACAGCAGTGGTCGAAGCCTGAGCCTTGCCGCTGCTCGTCGGCTTCGCCTTTCGAGCCCTTCGGGTTCGGGCTCACGCTGCAGGGCCGGGTTTTCTCCCTTTCCACGGTTCCGTTCTTGGCCGTAAACCCACGTGGTCCAGGTCGGTGGATACGTCAGTCGGTCACTCGCCCCTCAGCGTCTGCCATCTCCGCACCCTTTCCAGGGCCTGGGGAGAGGCCCCCAGCTGCTCCATGAGAGCGATGTCGGCCAGGGCCAGATCGGGGTATCCGGCGGAGAAGTAGAGGCCGGCGCGGTACTCCAGCAGGGGGAGGGACTGGGGGTAGTGAAGCAGGCAGCTCTGGACCCGGATCAAGGCCTGGTCGTAGTGATCCGTGCCCAGGCGGACCAGCGCTTCGACCTCCTGCTCGCAGTACCCCACGTGGTCGCCGGGGTACCTGCGCAGCGTTTCCAGGGCATCAAGTGGGTGGTCGGCTCGATTGAAGGCCAGCGCCAGCATGGCGACGGCATCGGAGTCGCTGCCCTGGTCCAGCACAACGGAGCGGCCGAGGTCCAGCGCCGCCTCCATGTACCGCCCTGCCTCGATGTGTCGCCGACCGCGCCAGGCCAGGCCGAGGGGGTCCGCCGGGTAGCGTTCCAAGAGGGCGGTCACCAGGGTATCGACGACCTCGGTATAGCCGAGCCGTTCGCTGCAGTTGAGGAAGGCGACCAGGTTGCCGCGAGACATCCCGGATCGCCGATGGAGCCGCTCGGCGGCCTGGATCATCAGCGGCACCGCCCGCTCGCATTCACCATCCTCCAGGTAGGTCAGCCCCAGGTTGTAGGTGAGCCGGGTGTTTCCGGGGGCCTGGTGATAGCCGGCCTCGTAGAAGCTGCGGGCCGTCCGGAAATCGGCGGCGCGCAATGCGGTGCGGGTGCCGGCCGCAGCCAGCAGGATCCCGAGGAGCATCACCAGCGCCATCGCCAGTCGGCGCCGCTGTCCTGCGAGCTCGATCAACCGCTGGACAGGGGTCAGACAGGCGCCGCACAGGCCGACCAGCGGCAGATAGAGATAGTGCTCGGCGAACATCTCGTGGTGCGGGATGATGTGCGATACCGGCAGCATGGTGAGGAGAAACCAGCCCAGGCCGAAGGCGGTGGCCCGCCAGCCGCGGCGGAGGGCCAGGACGATGAAAGCCAGCATGGCGGCGTACAGGCCGATGCCGGTCAACACCATCGGATCGGCGAAGCTCCTGGCCAGCGGGATGGTGTGGGGGAAGTAGTCTCCGACCAGTCGGGCGGGCCAGAGCACCAGCCAGAGGTATCGCGGATAGAGAGAGAACACCGTCGCGAAGTTCCTTGCCGGGCTGCCCCCCCACCAGTGGCCGGCCATGAAGGAGCGGGGCGCCACCAGCCCCAGGAAGAAGACGTACAGGGCCGCCCCCCCGAACAGCACCAGGTACACCGGCCAGCGGGCCGCCAGGTGGGCTCGGATCTGCCTGAGCCGCAGGCCGTAGCCGACCAGTCCGGCCCACAGCAGCACCGCCGGCAGCGTGACCGCCATCTCCTTGGACTGCACCGCCAAGTAGTATAGCACCGCTCCCAGGCCCAACCGCCGCATGCCGAGCCTGACGCCCTGCGGCGGGGCGAGCTGCAGGTAGGCTAAAAGAAAGAACAGGGTGGAGACGATGTCCCGCCGGCCCGAGATGTAGGCCACCGCATCGGTCTGCACCGGGTGAAGCGCCCACAACGCCACCATCACCGCTGCTGCGCCAGCGGGTGCCCAGCGCCGGAACAGGGCGAAGGCGGCCCAGGCCGTCAGCAGGTGGTAGACCAGGTTGCTGATGTGGAAGACCGCCGGGTTCAGCCCGCCGATGGTGTAGTCCACGGTATAGGTCAAGAACCTCATCGGCCGGTAGGTGCAGCCGTTGGGCTCGCCCAGCCCGAACATGGCGGGTATCTTCGACAACCCTCGCCAGCAGGTCTTTTCCACCAGCAGCGCCACGTCGTCGAACAGAAACTCGCCACCCAGAGCGGGCAGGTAGACCAGCGTGCACAGCACCGCCGATCCGATGAAGAACAGGGTCGGCCACCCGACCTGCCTGCCAGCCAGCTTGATCACCCGGTACCTCTTACCCCCTGTGGTGTGTCAAATACTGCCTGGTTGCGGGTGGGAAAGGGATGGCACGATCGGCTTGGCGGTGATGGGTGTGAAGGGAGCGGTCAGTCTACGGCCCTGGTTACGGAGGGCAGTAGCCGGTGACGTCGTGGTCGAACGGGGTGGTGCTGTTGAACCAGTCGGTGGTCAGGAAGTCGGCGGCCACGTTTTTCCCTCTGAAGAACCAGTCGCCGGTGCCCAAGGTCGTTACAGCACAATCCTGGTAGCTGCCGGTCGTGCAGTGCTCGTTCAGGACTGGTGCCTGGTAGACAGACGGCAGGCGATAGGCCCAGCTGTCCATGTATTCCCAGAACTGCCCAGTTCCGTCTACTCCGATCACTCCGTAAACATCCACCAGCTCGGCGTTTAGCCCTAGACCGGTGGCTTCCCCCAGAAACAGGGCTACCACGTCGTCCCCATTGATGATGGCCTGAAAGCCGAAATGGTCGGGATCCTCGCCGTAAATGTCATAGAAGACACTGGTTCCACCCGGAGCGTCGTCATTTTCGAAGTTCACCACGAACGACTCGCAGGGCAGCAAGGTGGTGGCCGACTCCGCCAGCATCAACGAGCGGTTGTAGTAAGTTGAGACGTAATCTCGAATCGACCCCGACCATGCCCGAAGAAAGGTGTCCCCGTTGTTGTAAGCGCCGATGCTGTACTGTGACAGGTCCACCGGCTCGTCGCCGATGTTGGTCAGCGATACCCACTTGGGCAAACCACCTGTAAGGTCTCCCTCGGCGATCCCTGAGATGATCAGGATGCCGCCCCGCGTGACCACCATGTCCCCTTCCTCTGTCACGTCGCTGGCGTCGATGACCGGGTCGACCACCGGATCGACCACCGGATCGACGACCGGATCGATGACCGGATCGATGACCGGATCGATCACCGGGTCGACCACCGGATCGATCACCGGGTCGATCACCGGGTCGGTGACCTGATCTTCTTGCAGATCGGTGGTGACGTCTGGCTGGTCTTCATCGTCGTCTCCACAGGCGGCGAAGTTGAAGGCAAAGGCCAGCGTCACCAAGAGAAACGCGAGCAAGTGTAGTCTTCTCATCTCCTCCATCCTCCTGTCGAGTTGTGGTTGCTGCCCGTGCTGATTGACAGATAATACCGCCTTCTCGGATCGAGGACAACAGCACTTCTTCGATCCGCCACCTCCGGTGGCTCGAGCACCCCCCCGTCCCTCGAGGGGGGCCGCTCGGGGTCGATTTTCTCCGGTTCACCCGAAATCCCGTTTCCGAGCGAACAACCGAGAGCGGCGCTTACCCGTGCCGCGCCGCTCGCCAGGCCGGTGGTGGATCTCGGCGTCTGTCCTGGGTTGACATGACGCATCGCGTCAACTAGGCTGACAGCCGGTCTGGCGCCGGTTTCTGTCTTGATCCAACGAATGCCCGCAGTGACGGTGGAGTCTCTTCTGGAACAAGATGGGGTGAGACGGCAGCAAACGCCAGGGTTCTGATGGCCGTGGGGTGCCTTCCAGTGAGGTTCGCAGGCTGGCTCACAATCGGTGTGGAGGTGACAGCATGCTGTACAGGTTGGCGTTGATGTACGTCTACTTCGCTCTGTTGGTGGGGGGCCGGCGGCTGGCGAAGGGTCCGCGGCGTCCGACCTGGTCCCGCCGTTTCGAGACGGTGATGGAGCTGGTCCACTGGATGGCCGCCCGCTGGGTGGGGCTGAAGCCGGAGCAGATCCGCGAGGAGATGGCGCGGCTCACGCATCCGCCTAGCCGGGAGCGCAAACGGGTCGCCATTGCGGAGGTCAGGGTCCGAGAGATTCCGGGGGTCTGGATCACCCCCAAGAGCGGGAAAGATCTTCCGGTGATCCTGTACCTTCACGGAGGTGCCTATGTCCTGTGCTCGGTGGAGACCCATCTGGACCTGATGGCTCGCCTGGCGCTGGCTTCGAGGGCGCGGGTGCTGGGGATCGACTACCGGCTGGCGCCCGAGCATTCGTTTCCGGCTCAGCTGGATGATGCGCTCGCCGTCTATCGCTGGCTCCTTTCGCGGGGCGAGAATCCGCGGCGTATCGTCGTTGCCGGCGATTCGGCCGGGGGCGGTCTGGCTCTGGCGACCCTGCTGGCGCTCAGGGATGCGGGGGATCCGTTGCCGGCCGGGGCGGTGCTCATCTCGCCCTGGGTAGATCTGGAGGCCCGGGATGAGTCACTGGAGAGGAACTTTGGCGACGACCTGGTGGGGGTGTTTGCCGACTCTCTTCTTTCCTTCGCGACCTCGTACGCAGGAGGCGAGAGCCTGTCGCATCCGCTGATCTCCCCCATCCATGCCGATCACACCGGCCTGCCACCGCTGTTGGTCCAGGTGGGCGATGCCGAGATCCTGCATGACCAGGTCCTTCGCCTGGTGGAGAAGACCAGGGCGGCGGGGGTAGAGACCCGCCTGGACGTGGGGCAAGACATGGTCCATGTGTGGCATGCCTTCGCCCGCCTGTTGCCCGAGGCCCGTCAGGCTATCCAGCGGGCGGGATCGTTCGTTCGGGAGAGGACGGCAGCAGGTTTGGATCAGTAGGTTGTTGGCGGCGGTCAGCTGTCGCCAGCTCATGTCTCGCCCTTTCTGGGCTTTTTTATTTCACGAGGAACCCTGGTTTGTCGGGTGCCTTCAGTGGTCCGCCTCATCCGGGCCAGCCGCCATTGTCGAGGTAACCACCGGCTGGGGGAGGCCTCTCTTCCTGATGTAGAAGATGGCCAGCAGCATGACGATCCAGGGGAGGAACCACAGCTGGCCCCGGAAGGGTGAGGTGCCGCATCCGCATGCGGTCTCGGGGGCAGCCATCCCTATCTGATCGGCGGGCCTGACGGAGGAGGCCTCGTCCTGGCCGACATCGGTGCCGGGCGGGCCATCCAGGCGGTAGGGATCGCCCTGCTCCGGCAGATCATTCGATGCCGTCTCCCCGTCATCCAGAAGGGCCGGGTCGGCCAGGACGTCTGGCTGCTCGGGTTGGTCTTCGGCGACCTCTTGCTGGCTGTCCTCAACAGGCTCACCGGTTTCATACGGGGTGAGATCCAACCGATCGCCGTCCCCGGGTGCATCGGGGTCGGTTTGACCATCCGAAGGGGTGTCGGCGGTGGAGTCGACCGGGGTATCCATGGCCACATCTGGTGTCGTGTCAGCCGCAGAATCCAGGGAAATGTCGATGGAGCCATCGGGCGCTGCATCGAGGGAGGGATCGGGGCGAAGGTCGGCAGGAAGGTCGGCGAGATCGGGTGCCGTATCGACGGCGAGATCGGTTGAGACGTCGGGGGCAAGGTCGGCGGCATCCAGGGTCGGGTCCAAGGACAGGTCGGGACCGGCATCGACCTGCTCGGCGCCGGGATCGACAGCGCCTATCGTGATCACCTGGATGACGACCGGTCCGTTGGAGGCACCGGTGAGCGCGATCGAGCTGCTCAGGCCGGATGCGACGGGGTAAGCGGTCCGGACGTGGTAGCTGCTGCCCAAAGAGACCTCGACTCCCGAATCGACCACCTGGCCGTCGTCGTCTTCCAGCCGGATCCAGTCGTTGTCGATCTGGGCTTGCCAGATGAGCACACCGCCGCCGCAGTTGCGGAGTTCGAACGATTGGCTGTCATCCGGCAGGGAGACGTCGATCGAGAGCTGTTCCGGCAGGTCGTCGCAGAAGGCCGGCTCGGCATGGTCCTCCAGGTAATCGTAGGTATAGGCCCACATGCCGATGGAGGAGGTGTTGTAGCGGATCCGGAAGAAGCCCTCCTCGCCCCACTGGTCGCCCCAGGAGTTCTTGACGATCCAGTATCCCACCGCTTCTTCGTCATCGGCATCGTGGTAGCCCACCAGGAGCACCGCGTGCACGCCCTCTCGGCTGGGGGGCGTCGAGCTGGAGAGAGCCGGCTCGTAGATGCCGCCGGTGTAGGACCACAGGTCGGAGTAGATCCGCATGGAGACCCCGACCGGTCGCTGGGCGAGGTAGTTCTTGATGGTCTCCATGTCGGCATCGCTCAGGAAGTAGTCGGGCGGGTCCCACCAGGGGTAAGCGGGCATGGTGGTGGTGATCTCGCTGATCCCCTCGACCTGCACGATCGCCTCCTGGCATTCGGTGGTCATCGAGCTGACCGAGAGGCAGACCCCCTTGGATCCCGTTTCACCGGACACATAGGGGTAGCACTCCTCGGTCGTGACCCCGGTATCCCTCAGCCACCAGCCGGGGGGTCCCCAGGTGATCCCCCCGGAATCGCAGCTCAAGGAGGCGGTGGCGCAGTCGAGCAGGTGCTGCTCCGACAGGTCGAACTGCGGGTCGGGGACCGAATGGCGCAGGGCCATCATCAGCTCCACATCGGCGATGGTGGCGAAGGCCCAGCAGGCGCCGCAGTCGCCCTGATCTCGAATGGGGGTGACCCAGTTGAACCCCCAGCGATCTCGCCAATCGACGGAGGGCAACAATGCGCCGAGTGCCAGCGGAACCTGCTCCTCGGTGGGGGGTTGTTCCGACCAGATCTCGACCAGCGATGTCGATGGGTACGCGCCCGCCGGCCTTTCCGTGGGGGGCAATGCGTTTTGCGGCGTTTCGCCCGCTGTCCAGCGCAGCCCCGCCTCCTCGATGGCGGCCTGGATGTCGGCGATCTCCCGGGTGCGGCTCCACTCCCCCCTGGCCTGTAGGGCCCACAGGAAGGAGGCGGCCGAGCAGATGATGGCAACGGCGACTCTGAAGCGGGACATGACTTCACCCTGGTCCATGATGGACCACGGTACCATGGTGTTGGCCGGTGCTCAATGCATGGCGGGCGGCGCAGTGGGGTGGAGGTCGCTGGCCTGGTGGCGGGAGGGATCCAGCCGCGTTGACCCGATGCCATAGAAGGTGAGTGGACCGCACCTTGCGCCTGGTGGGTTCGGCAGGCATCCTCTGCGACGGGTGAGATCGCCTGTCGATGCGCTGCCGTTCGCCAGACGGGGAGAGGACTGACACCTCCTGGACCGGTTGTCTTTGCTGGTGGGGGGTCCGGCCCTTGCGCTGTCTGTTGCATCGAGCTCTGGCCACGACAACCGAGAGGGGCGATTACTTCTGGTAATCACAGGTTCTGGGTGTCGCCCCTTACGGGGCTTGGTCTGATTGAATACCGTACACCCCGGGCTTACGCCCGGGGCTACAACTGTTGCGCCCCTGGCGGGGCGCTCGAGGCTTTTCCCATTTGGCGAGATCGGCAGATCGTTTTTTGGATGGCGTCAATACCATGAAGAGCGACCAGAGCCAATGCGGATTCGATCTCGACTGGAGGGTGTGGTTGACGAGTTGGCCGCCCCGGAAGGGGCGGCAAGAAGGTAGCCCCGGGCTTTAGCCCGGGGTCAGAGACGAGAAGCAGAAGCCAAGCCCCATAGGGGCGACAGGAGACGATCACATCGCAACCCTGGCCAAGGGCTTCAACAGCCTCTCATGACCGGGAAAAGGCCTGAAATTCCCTGAAGCCGACATTTCGCTGGTCGGTTCGAGTCATATCCTGACGACAAGAACCAACCGCGGCTGGTCACAGCATTTGCGGCCATTCCACAGAGAATCTGCAGATGTCAACCATAGACAGGCCCTTGCGGGAGGATCGATCGGCCGGAAACTCGCCCGCTGGATGCTACTACAGCCATGCGGATCGCTAGCTGCCGGCCGGCGGATCGGCCAGCACCTCTTCTTTCAGGTACCAGAGGATGTACAGCGTCTGCAGGTTGCAGCCGGAGCAGAAGTACTCCGGATCGGTGGGCAGCGCGATCCGGCCGTCCATGACATGGTGCAACAGCCGTCCTTGCTCCAGGTCGTAGAAGGTGCGCCGGATGACATCCAGCACCGAGATCGCTTCGCTCAGATAGGCGGCATCCCCCGTATCCTGGTACAGCACAAGCAACGCCATCGCCAGGTAGTTCTGGCTGGACAGGGTGCTGTAGTCCTCGGTTTGCGCCCCCATGGTCTGGGCGCTGTAGGGGGAGCGATAGTAGCCGTGCTGCGGATCCTTGAGCGGCTGGATGGCCTGGAAGATCCCTTGGGCCACCTCCAGGTAGGTCCGGTTGTCGGTCAGCTCGTACAGCCGGCACAGGACCAGCATCATCATGGTGTTGGGGTAGAGATAGAGCTTCTGATCTCCCGGTCGGAACAGGTATCGCTGTCCGTCCAGGGCGTTTTCGTCGATGGAGCGCACGATGGCCGCAGCCCGTTCGATCCGCTGCTGGGATCGTTGGTTGTCGATGGTGTAGGCATACTGGAGGTTCAACAGGGCGGCTGCCGCCGAGATGGTGGTGGGGCCGTAGGTGGCGATGGCGTAGTCGCCCAGCTCCACGTCGAGATAGTCGGAGAACAGGGTGAGCAGGTCATTGGTGTTGTCGATGAGCTGGTCCAGCCGGTCCAGAAAAGGGCCGGGATCTTCCGTGGCATCGGCATACTCGCACAGGCCCAGGGCGGCCATGACCACCTCCTCGAAGTGGTCGGTGTACCAGGAGAGGGAGGCCAGGGCCTGCTCGACCAAGTCCAGGTTGTAGACACGGGCCTCCTCTGCCACAGACAGGTAGTCGTCACGGTCGTAGGCTCTCCCGGCGCGTATGTAGAAGCCCAATCCGTAAAAGGGAGCGTCTCCGTAGTCCTCGGTCCAGTCGCCCTGGCTGTACCCGAATTGCCAAGCGTCCTCTTGTAGCTGGGCGTAGAAGCTCCAGAGCGCTTCGAGCCGGGCCGATTGCGCGTCCTCTGCATCCAGCATGTCCGGTTCCACGCTCTCCTGTCCGCATCCCAGCACGACCGAGATCGAAAGCAGCAGGAACGGGAGCCATCGCCAGGAAACGCCATGTCCGTGCCCATCGAGCGGTCTTGGTGGGGCCGCAAGAACGGAAGAGGGGGATGGTCGAGACGCATCGTTGCAGGCGACATCGCCCGGGCCTTTTCGGCGGACCGACAGCGGAAAGACCGGGAGCCGTCGAGCGAAGTCCGGGTACCTGCTCTTGGCAAGACGGTTCTGCGCGGCCGGCCACCGGTAAAAAACGGTCGATCTGGACAGCTCGCCGATCATGCGGTGTCACCCCCTCTGGTTGCGATACAGTTCCTCGACTTGCTTCCGGTACCGCTTGGCCACTTCGCTGCGCCGGAACTTGAGGGTGGGGGTCATCTCTCCGGTCTCCACCGAAAACGGGTGATCTGCCAGGACAAAGTCACGCACCTGCTCGACCCTGGCCAGCTCCTGGTTGATGGCATTCACCCTGGCCTGGACCATCTCGCGGGTCTTGGGATGGCCCACCAGCTCCTGGTAGCGGCTCGTCGTCATCCCTTGCTCTCGAGCCCAGCGCAACAGCGGTTCCTCGGCCAGGCTGAACACCGCGGTCAGGTAGGGTTTGCCGTCTCCGAGCACCACGCAGCCCGCGAAGATGGACTCCATCAAGAACCGCTCCTCGATGTTTCGCACGCTGATGTTCTTGCCATAGGAGGTGATCAGGATGTCCTTTTTCCGCCCGATGATCTGCAGGTAGCCCTTTTCGTCGAGACGACCCAGGTCACCGGTGTAAAAGAACCCGTCCTGGTCGAAGGCGGCCCGGGTGGCCTCTTCGTCGCGGTAGTACTCCAGCAGCACGTTGGGGGCCTTGACCAGGATCTCCCCGTCTTCAGCGATCTTCAGCTCGGCGCCCTCGAAGGGCAGGCCGGCGGTGCCCATTCGCGGCTTGTCGGGCGGATTGACGGTCACCGGGGCGGTGGTCTCGGTCATCCCCCAGGCTTCCAGCAGGGTCACGCCGATGCTGTTGAAGAAGGTGCAGATCTCGGCGGAGATGGGCGCCGCCGATACGGCGGCGATGCGGAGGTTCCCCCCCAGCGCCTGTCGGATCTTCCGGAAGACCAGTCGATCGGCCGCTTCATGTTGCAGCCGGAGGAGGGGGCCGATCGGCCGCTCGGACTGCCTGGCTTCCACCACTCGACGCCCCACACCGATCGCCCAGTGGGCCAGAAGTCCTTTCAGGCGAGGTCCGGACTCGATGCGCCCCAGGATGGCGGAGTAGGCTTTCTCGTAGACGCGGGGGACGCCGGGCATGTAGTGGGGACGGATCTCTTTCAGGCTTTCCGTCAGCCTCTCGATGCTGCCGGCATAGCTGTAGACGATCCCGTTGGCCAGCCCGAGATACTGCATGAACCGTTCGTAGACGTGAGCCAGGGGAAGAAAGGCGAGCAGGCGCTCCCCTTCCTTCACGGCCATCAGGCGGGTGATGGCCTCGATGCCGAAATCGAACCCACGGTTACTCAGCACGACCCCCTTGGGAGGACCGGTCGTGCCGGAGGTGTACACGATGGTCATGACATCCTCTGGCCGGACCACCTCGAGCCATCCCTCGATCAGCCCAGAGCTGGTCTGCCGGATCTCGCGGCCCTTGACGACCAGCTCCGCCAGGGTGGGAACTTGGGGTCCAGCGGCCGGCGATGGGTTGAACAGCGCGAGGTTGGCCAGGGCGGGTAGGTCGGCGCGGAGAGTCTGTATCTTGTCCAGCTGCTCCTGGTCTTCACAAAAGAGAAACACGACACCGGCATGGTCCAGGATGTAGCGGCAGATCGGGGCGGGATACTGGGGATACAGCGGAACGATGATGACCCCCATCAACGTGGCGGCCAGATCGGCGACGGTCCACTCGGGGCAGGTCCAGGCCTGGATACCGATCCGGTCGCCACGACGGATGCCCAGGTGGTCCAGGGCATAGGCCAGGCACTCCACCCTGTCGTAGAGCTCGCCCCAGCTTTCCTGGATCCAGCGATCCTGGACCTTGTAGAGCAGCGCCGGGGAGCCTGGCTTGGTTTTCGCCCTCTCGACAACGGTGTGCAGTATCGTCCTCATGCTGTACTCCTATTTTTTCCTTGTGGCTCGACAGCGTTTCGTTTCGATCCGGTGGATGTTCGCTCCCGCTGGGCGCGCCAGGCCTTTCTCGGTGGCGCGGCGAATGCGGATCGCCGCGCTGTGCATGCCTGCCGTCGCCGGGAAGTGCCCGGCTGGTCTTCGATTCCAACCTGATGGCGAGCAGTATAGGGCAGCGGTCGCCAGGTGCCAATCGGATGAAATCGGGGTCAAATCGCCTTTTCCAGGGAGTTGGGGAGATGCGAGGATCTGCCTTTGGCCAACACCGCGGACTGCAAACCTGGGCCCGCATCGCTTTTCCTCTTCTATTTGCCCGCGTTCTCGCTATGCTATCGGACCGGGCCTGTGAACTGCTTGGAGTCGATACCCATGTTGACCGTTCGCTTGTTGAAACGCGCTGTTCCGGCGCTCTTCGCTCTGCTGACCTTGGCTATTTCGACAGTCCCCGCCCTCGCCGGCGAGATCGACAGGTGCGGATCTCCCGCCGTGGCGGTCGATCGCTCGTTCGATGGCGGGATGACGCCTCTGGCGATATCTAAAGATGATGCACCCGGTGCCAAGCAGTGCAACGGAGACTGCGTGGCCTGCCCCAACCACGACACCTGTCCGGTCGGAAGCCAGGTCGAGATACCGGCCGTGGTCCAGACCGAGGAGCAGCAAACGGGGGAAACCGAGGCCGCCGGCCAGCCGGAGGCTACCCCTTGCCCCTGCGGTGGGGAGCCTGCCACTTCCGATGACCAGAACCCGGACGACCCGGGGTGCAATTGCGCCCGGGGAGAGGGCCACGTGCCCTGTGCACGCCATGGCCAGACCGACGGGAACCCGGGGTGCGATTGCGCCCAGGGCGAAGGAGAGCCGCACCAACATGGCGCGGAGCATCAACATGGCAGCGGCGGTTGCCCTCACCACCAGGCGCAGTAGCGCCACGTCACATCGGCCAACCGGATACCATTCCTCTTGTTACCGCCATTCGCCTACTGCTCCCTCGGTTTTCGTCGATTGTCCCCCCCGTTTTGGACCTCTGAACTTTCTGTATCCGACAGGCATAGCGTGAAATGGGAGAACAGCGTGAGGGAGGAAACCTCGCTGGCAGAAATGTCCCGACGGGTCGGCTGCGAGTGGGACAGAAGGGCGAAGGAGGAAACCACTCTGGCGGACCCATCTCGAGCTGCTTGGAGAGCGGGACGGACGCGGGGTGACGCTCGGTGCGATGGGATGGTCAGGGGTCATCCCTGGGCACCCTACCCTGGGCGGCGCAAAGATGGGGCAGATCGTGCGGGCGTGGTTCCTCTCATCGTGCTGTGTTGGGCTGTTGGGGGCGGTGGCGGCTCGGGCTGCGGCTCCGACCCGGCTCCCGGAGATCTCGATCTCCCCGCCGAGGATGGCCAGGGACAGGAGATCGAGGACGCTCGGCAGGAGGAGGGCGACCAGACGGCAGCGGACTGGGAAGGGGAGGATGCTCCGGATCGCTCCGACTGGCCTGAGCCAGAGGACACGGCGGGGGAGGTGGACGATCCGGCCTCCGACCAGGCCGGCGATCTCGATGGGAGCGATCATCCCGACGGCTACTCGCCGGCTGTCGAGTTCGCCATCGGGCTGCCATTTCCGGAGCGGCCGGCCGATCCGCTGGCCGGCAGCGCGCTGGAGAGCTGTCCGGTCTACCAGGATGAGCGGTGCGAGGGGGGGCAGCTTCATCGCTGCCAGCTATACGACACGAGCACAGAGCAGTTCGTGGATTCTCCCGATCCCTTGCTCCACCGGGTGCTGCTCTTCGAGCGATGGTACGAGGGTTACCAGGCGCCCGATGGCCAGACCTGCGACCGCTACTTCACTCAGGCCATGGATCCCGGGACGCCGGAGGAGATCTGGGGCGATCCCGCTCGATTTTCGCGCTACGGGGGAGCGGGAGATGCCGCCATCTGGACCGGGGTGGCGCTGAACGCCTTCATCCTGCGCTACCTGAACACCGGTACCCGGGCCGACTACCTGCGCATGGAGCAGAAGGTCCGGCAGCTGCTCACCCTGTTCGAGGTCACCTCGATCCCCGGTTACCTGGCCCGTCACCACTACCTGCTGATGGATCCCGCGGGACCCGGCTCCCATCGACATATCGTCTACTTCGGCCAGGAGATCACCGATCCTCGCGACCATCCGATCGACCAGCCGGCGGCGATCGATGGATTGCCCGACGCCTACCTGACCGGCATTCTCGACGCAGAAGGTCGTCTGTGGACAGGAACGCCGGCGTGGCATGGAAACCCCTCGATCGACCAGTACACCGGTCCGATGGTCACCTTCCCCGCGGCCTGGGGCCTTTTGGAGGATGAGAATCTGCGGGAGCGCATCGCTCACCACATGACCTGTTATCTGAAGCGGTTGCGCCGCATCGAGATCATCAACCTCCAGTCCAATCCCGACCTGCGGGAGCTTTTCCAGGAGTACTTCGCCGGCGGCCACCTTCAGCTCGAGCCGGACGATTTCGATTTCTCCTCGTTGGATACCCTCGTCGGCTATGTCCTTCTCTCCTACAACCGCACCAACGCCCAGGAGTATGACCGAAGCTGCCCCGACTCGATCCAGCTGGAACCCTACCGGATCATCGATGCCGCCGGGTCCACGGCCGAGCTTCTGGCCCAGGTCATGGAGCTGGCGCTCGACCTGCAGAGTGGTGAGACGGCTCGCAGCGGATCCATCGACCACTTCTATGTACCCAGCGTGCGCGGGGGAGATGCGGTCCACCTGATGCACCTGGCGGCCATGGCCTACGCCTTCACGGGTGACCCGATGTACCGCGATTTTTTGCGCGACGAGCTGATCGGCGCCCTGCACACCGTCGAGATCGCCCACACGATGGGCGCGCTGGTAGAGCCGCACTGGTGTCGTTCCTTCTATGGCAACCACATCACCTTCTCCCCGCTATGGGCCTTCATCAACCTGCTGGACGAGTCGCCGCTCAGGACCGAGATGCAGCTGGCGATGCACCAGGAGTCCTGGTCGAAGCTCAACCACAACCTCGAAAACGCCAAGTTCAACCTGATGTACGCTGGGGTGGTCCCACCCAACATCGCCACCGCCCGGTCAGAGGCGGTCGTCACCGCCATCTTGGCCTTGCAGCAGCTCGGCGGTAACGGCCCCTTCCTGGACGATCCCAGACGGCACTACTCTCAGCCACGCGAGACGGTCATCGAGGCTCTGCCCGAAGGGTTCGACCTGGTCTGTCCCACGGAGAGCCAACGCGTCCTGTGCGAGCAGGGCCCCACCCTCTATGGGATCCAGATCCCGTTGGATCCGATCACCCATACCTGTCGGGGAGAAGCGGGGGAGTGCCTCATGGAGGACGGCCTGTGCACCTGGGCCATGTCCTCGCGAGCCCTTCCCATTCCGCTGCGACGCTTCGAGTCCTTTCTCTGGCAGCGCAACCCCTTTGCCCTCGGCAACCCGACGGACAGCCCGGGTACCGAGCAGGTGCCTGGGCTGGACCTCATCGAGCTGTACTGGTTGGCTCGAACCTACGGTTTCGTGACCGAGGGCCAGGGGCAGGTCCTGGCCTGGCATCCGATAGGCAGCTGCGAGTGAGGTGACGCTTGCGAAGCTATCCAGGGGCACACCCCCTTGCGGTGGGGGAGGTCGTCCACTACTCTGCCCGTCATGACCCGAATGACCGGACCCGATCTGCGTTTGCAGCTGGAAAGGGCTTTCCTGGAGGCCATGGGCCACATCCAGGAGGGGCGCGACGACCAGGCCCGCGAGCTGTTGAGCAGCATCTTGGAGACCGAGCCCCGCTTTCCCGAGCCCTACCTGGAGCTGGCGCTGCTCTCCCACCGGCGCGGTGACCTGGAGCGGGCACTGGATGAGGCTCGTCTGGGACTGGAGATGCTGGAGGAGTACGGCCAGTGGGTGGACGATGTGACCCCGGAGCAGCTTTTGGGCCATGCTCGCCTGCTTGTCGGTCAACTCCTGCTGGCCATGGCCGAGTCGCTCGATCCGATGGAGGAGCTACAACGAATCGAGAGGTTGTGGCGCGAGGCGTCCGAGATGTTCCGCCAGGCCATCATGGCCGATCCGGACAACGAGCAGGCCCTGGTGTTCTCCACGTTCTGTGATCAACAGGAACCTGTCCCGGACGGCAACGCTTCGGAGGTCTTGGACGACGAGGAAGAGGGATCTCCATCCTAGAGGCGCTTGGTCCGGGATCCACTCACATGGCCGTCCAGGCGAGGTTGGCCCGCTACTGCCAACCGAGGCGGTGATCGCACGATGTCTTTCATAAAGGTCGATTCCAGAAATCTGAGCTTCCATGCCACGCCGGATCCGCTCGATCGACGGCGTCCGACCCTGGTGTGTATCCACGGAGCCGGTGGAAGCTCGAGCCTCTGGAACCTGCTTGCCGGTCGGCTCCGACCCCTCGGGATTCCGTTGCTACGTTTGGACTTGCCGGGCCATGGCCGGTCTGACCTCCCCGGGGAGGAGTCGGTCGACGGCTACGCCTCTGCCCTGTCCCGCTTTATCGAGCTGCTGGGGCTCGAGCAGGTCGTCCTCTGCGGCCACTCCATGGGGGGCGCCATCTCAATCCAGACCGCACTCCAACGGCCGGTCTGGCTGAAGGCGCTCATCCTGCTGTGCACCGGCGGGCGGCTTCGGGTTCTGCCCAGCTTTCTGCAAAGCCTGGAGAAAGGGGAAAGAGAGGCGCTCCACTTCATCCAGCAGGTCGGTTTCGGTGCCGGGGTCGACCCCGAGATCGTCCGGGTGTCCTACCAGGAGCTGGCCAGTTGCAATCCGGAGGTTCTATACCGCGATTTTTTGGCCTGCGACCGCTACGACAACCTGGCCCGCCTGGGTTCGATCGACCTGCCCACCCTTGTCGGCTGCGGCGACGCAGACCTCATGACACCGCTCAAGTACTCCCGTTACCTTGCGTCCGCCATTCCGGGTGCCTACCTGGAGGTGTTCCCCGGCGCCGGACACATGCTGCCGCTGGAGCGTCCGGCAGAGCTGGCTGAAGCCATCGGGAAGCTCTGGCGGGAGAAGGGGTTCGCCTCGCCCGCCTAGCCCGCCGGTCTAAGAGCGCTGTTCCAATAGCCTCCTCCATTGCCTCCAATGAGTGAGGGGTGATCTCGACTTCCTTTCTGAATCAGCCGGTTACACTTGGAACCAGAACCCGGCCAATCGCTCGATCGACGGGCGTTCCCAGGGCGGTGGGCAAAGGGCCAGAAAGCGGGGGAGGTGGCAGTAGCGATGCACCAGCGTCAGCATCATCAGCCGGGTGGAGAGCTCCTCGTCGAGGTCGGCGGTTCGATAGCCATAGGCCAGCAGGTATCGCCTGAATAGCCGCCTGTCTCCCCGGCTGATGAAGATCCCCACCGCGACATGGTCGTACTCCTGATCGCCGGTCATGGCGTCGGCGAAGTCGATGAGCCCGGAGAGTGTCGGACGGTTGTTCTTCTGCTGCACCAACCAGGCCGAGTCGGTCGGCTCGGTGTGCAGCAGGACGGGCGGGGGGGTGCGATCGAGGAGCTGGCCATGCTCGTCCAGAAAGTGCTCGAGCTCATGCGCCCATCGCGGCTCCAGACCGCGCCTTCTCTGGCGGTCCACCGCTCCCGCCAGCCTCTCCTCGAGGAACCGTGGCCAGTCGACCGCCAGCGCCGGGGGCGACCCGCCGAGGTCGATTCCATGCAGAGCCGCTAGCGCAACCCCCATCTCCTCGATGATCCCTGCTCGCTCCGATCTGGACAGACCGGGAAAAACATCCTGCAGGAGATGACCCGCAAGCCGGGAGATCACCAGGTAGGGCCATCCTTCGATGCTCCCTTGGGCGACGATCTCGGGTGTGGGAACACTAAGCGATCCTCCGATGGCCTCCAGGGCGGCCGTTTCAGCCAGAAACTCGTCGAGGTACCAGGGGCAGTACAGCTTGAGCACGAGCTTTGCGCCCAGCGCGAACACCGGTGTGGAGCCGTCTGGGAAAGGGGCGATTTCTCCTGTCGGAAGTGCGTGGCGCTCACAGATCTCTCGGGCCGCGGGGAGAAACAGGGATCGGTCGGAGGCCATTGCGCTCCACAGGCGATCCAGTTGTTCCTCCACCGGTTCCGGGTACCATCGGGAGCCCTCCCTCCGGGGTGGCCTTTCGGGAAAGGGAAGGGGTGGCAACAGGGGGGCGGAACCTGGCATGTCGCACTATTTCTGGAAGCCGGCCGCCCACTGTTCGACCTGCGCGATATCCTCGTCGGTCGGCCTGGATCCGCTGTGGGCCAGGCGGTACAAGGCTGGCGGCATCGCTCCCCGCTCCATCTCCTCCACCATCTCCTGGGCGAGCTGCCGTTGCTGGTCCGGCTCCAACGTGTTCCAGGTCGAGAGGTTCAGGTACTCCCGGCCGTGGTTGACGTGATGGGAGATCAACCAGGAGACAGGAGCCACACGGGAGTACCACGGCCATTGCGTCTCATGAGAGTGACAGTTGTAGCAGGCTTGCCGCAGGAACGACTCCACCTCTCCGGGTGCCCACAGCTCTCCCACTTCCGTAGGGTTGGATCGGTCGACCGGCACGAACTGGATGGCAACCAGTAAAACGAGCAGTACCAGCAGTATCTTTTTCGTCCACGACATCGACTCGACCCTCCGTATGGTCCAGGATCAACGGGATGCAGTAAAGAAGGATGGCGAGCGAGCGCCTCGGTCAGGCTAGTGTTGGAGAAGGTCAGAAGTAGTACCGGCAGTTGAGCACACCGGCGATGTCGAAGTCGATGTCCACTCCGTCGTTACCGAGAATCTGCAGGATGGGCACCGCCTCCAGGTTCAGATCGACCGGCGCTCCGGTGAACTGCAGACCGATGCCCACAGGCAGCTCGGCACCCACCCGGATATAGCTGTCCGCATCGCCCGGGCCATCCCAGGTGAAGAGAAACACGTTACCGCCTGGTCCGAAGTACCAGACCAGGTCTCCCCACCCCCAGCTGGCCAGCGCTCCAGGCCAGAACAGGTAGTCCACCCGGCCCCCGAATCCCATCCAGTCCTCCTTGAGCCAGATGGACAGGTCCACCTGGAGGGAGGTGCCGCCGGTGATGAACCAGTTGACGCTGAGACCGTTGCCGGGAAAGCCGAGCTGGACACCGACGCCGACATTTCCCGCCGACTGGACATTGGGACCGGCGGTGGCTGGAATGGATGCCAACATGGCAACCGACAACAATCCGATCGCGATCATCTTGCGCATGGCAATTCTCCTGTGTTGGCTCGATACGTTCTCCCTGTATACGCCAGAAACCAGGGTGTGAACAGGGCGGCGAGCGATGTCGGGCAGCACCGGTGGTCCAGTTGGGGTTCTCTTCCCGCTTGATCCCGCTCGGATGGAACTGCGGTCAGACCGGTCACCGATCGAGGATGACCTTTGCGATCGGCAGCCGTTCTCAGTACCGGAATATCGCCGCCACGCCTGTCTGGGTCGGCATCCGTTCCGTCGGGACGATCGCGACCTTCCCACTTCTCTGCAAGACCAGCTCTCCCAGCTCGTCGAGCAGATCATCGGTCTCCGGGTGCGCCAGGTCATCGTATGTGATCTCGCCCGTGTCGTGGTTGATCCGTCCGGGGATGACCCGGTCGGCGTCGATGAGCAGGGTCTCGATCCGGCCGGCAACGGCCGCCTCGGCGATCCGGGCGCGTTCGCCGGTGCCCAGCCCCCGGGCGCTCGCCGCGCCGAACTCTTCGACCAGGCCGTCCAGGCGCGCCAGGTACTGGGGCTCGACGACCTCCCATGCGCGTCGGCGCAGCTCTTCGACCGACAGGCTGTCCGGATGGAGGTCCACTCCTCCGGACACCAGGAAGGGGTTGTGGCTGATCTTCCGGAACAGGGCGAGGTGCTCGGGAAGCGCCGCCAGCACCAGGGGGAGGTTGGTGGGTCGCGAGTGGTGCTCCAAAATGGCCCGATCGACCGCCCGGAAGAAGCGCTCGGCATCGAGCTCCACCTCGTCTTTCTTGCTCCCGTGGCCATGGACCATGGCCGACTTTCCGACACCGCCGTAGGAGGCGACGGTCAGGTGGGGGGGAGTCAGCTCCTCGCCCAGGGCGTCGGTGATGGTCCGAGGCACCCCGGGGGCCAGCTCGATCTCGTCCAGCGCGTCGCGGTTTCCCTTGAACAGCATGATCTTCTGGCGGTCCAACCCCAGGACCTGGTAGCCACCGGCTGACTGCAGGATGCGGATCAGCGGCTTGATGTGGAAGGTGTCGGCCACGATGGCCAGCTCTTTGACCGGATGTTGGAGTCGGTAGACTCGAAACAGGTCGGCCGAGGCCAGCACGGCCAGGCCATCCAGGGTGTTTTTCCAGAAGCCCACATCATCGGAGAGGGCGGCAAACGGCTTCACCAGCGCGCTAACATCACAGCTCGGGTACTTCTGGAGCAGCGACTCCGACATCTCCTTGACCAGGTTCTTGAACCGGATGGGGTCCTGCCGGTTTTCCGGGTGAAAGCGGTGCGTGGGCTGGTAGAGCGAGAGACAGGGGGGTTCCTTGCTGTGAAACAGCCCTGCCGTAAAGTCTTTCTCGAGCGCATCCATGGTTCACTTCTCCCTTTCAATCGGGTCGTTGGTTCGGTGCACGTGCCAGGTTGGTCTTCACAATTCGATCAGTCGTCCCGGGTGTCAACCCATTTCACCCCTCGGGAGATTTCCGTCGAGGTTGGATCGCATCATCACCCGTCACAAGCCGGTCCGGTTGCTCCCCTTGCCGTTTTTGAAACAGCCGTTAGGCTTTCCCTGGCGGTCGAGGTTGGCCCTGGCCGGTTTGGCAGGTCGGGTTCGGCGACCGGATGCGGTGATCCAGGAGCACAAACAGGCTTGCTTTCTCTGCCGACTCGGGTAGAGAAGAGGGCCACGCCCGGGTCAATCCTGTGAAAGAAACACGGCGGAGAGCGAAAGGGCCGTCTTGCGACGGTCCAGAGTCGGAACCCACGGCAGCGGCAGGACGACCGCAACCAACTCGAAGCGCTGGACCTGGTTCATCTCCTGGAGTGGCGTCGCCATGAGAAAGTCTGGACAACAACCCCTGTGGATAGGGCTCGGCATCTTGTCGCTGACCCTGGTTACCAGCTCGGAAAGCCTTGCCGAGCACCAGCTGCGATTCGGTCTGACCACCGAGGGCGGGCTGGCCATGACCGGCAACACGCTCGGACTGAGCAAGGCGGCCGACACCAACTGCCCTGGCACCTGGGGATCCATCGGCTCTTTCATCACCGAGGACCTGGCGTCGCGAGACACCTATCCCGCTAGCTCCTGCAGCACCGATTGGCCGTACGGGACGACCAACGACTGGACGAAAAACAGCTCGGCAGGACAACTCGACCTGCCGGTTGGAGCCGATGTGCTCTATGCCGAGTTGATCTGGGGCGGTGGCTACTCCTATGGCACCGAGGATGTGAGCGGCTACCTCAACACCTCGGTCGATCTCGCCTTCGAGGATGGCAGCGCCATCACGGTGTCACCCTCTCCAGCGACCGCCTTCACCACACCGATGGAGATGTGGTCCAGCGGAGGTTTCTACGTCCACTACTACATCCGCTCCGCCGAGGTCACTGACTTCGTCCGCTCACACGGCGCCGGCCGCTACTCGGCCGGCGGGATCCCCGCGACCCAGTGCTACACCATCAACCAGCTCAATACGGCAGGTTGGGTGCTGCTGGTCGCCTACGGGCACCCCCAGGCAACGACCCGCAACCTGTCCATCTTCGTGGGGGCGGACTGGGTCGACGAGCAGGCCACGGTGAGGTACACCGTGGACGGGTTCTGCACCCCACCACCACCGGGGCCGGTGAACGGCCTGCTGTTGGTGGGTGCCATGGAAGGGGACGCCGAGCTGGTGGGAGATACCGCCTCCATCGGCGCGACAGGTCATCCCGATGTGGAGCTGGAGACGCCCAACAACCCGATCGACAACTTCTTCGCCTCCCAGATCAACGACATCTACGGTGAGATCGACACCCGCGGCACCTTTGGGGATCGGAACCACGATTCCGATCCGGTCGCCGGCGAGAACGCCATCGGGGGACGCCAGGGTTGGGATCTCACCGGAGTGGCGCTCTCCAGCGCCGAGGGACATCTTCACACCGATCAGACCGCAGCAACCCTCGAGGTCACCAGCGCCAACGCCGCCGCCGACTCCTACCTCACCTTCATGGTCGCCTTCGAGATCGACATCAACGCCCCCTTCTTCCGGGTGGTCGACGCCGCAAGCGTGACCCCCGAGACGGCCGATGCCGGGAGCACCCTGTCCTACCAGTACATCCTGGACAACGACGGCTCGGCAAACGCCAACAACGTCACCTTGTTCGTTGTGCTGCCAGCCGGACTGTCGGTGTCCAACTTCGCCATCAACGGAACCGTGAACAGCGGCGTCAATGCCGCCAGCCTGGCTTCCGGCGCCGCCGTCGGCACCATCAACGCACAGAGCAGCACCACCGTCACCTTCGACGCCACCATCGACGCCATCCCCGAGCCGCCGGAGCTCGCCATGTTCACCTCCGACGCCTACTGGAGCTACCAGTACTACTCCTGTTCGGGTCAACCGGCGCTCTCCACCCAGGTTGCGGTCCCCTCCTTGACCGTCCGAGTGCCCCGCCTGACTGCCGCGATGACGGTGGCGCCCGCACTGGAGGTGGTCCCGTCAGACACGGTCACCTTCACGGTCGCCATCGAGAACAGCGGGGAAGCCGCCACCTCCGGCACCACCCTGATCGTGGACATCCCCTCCCAGCTCACCTATCTCGCCGGCACCACCAGGGTCAACGGCTCGGCTCGATCGGACGTCGGCGGGCAGATGCCGTTCGCCGATCCCGGCACCATCCAGTCGTCCGGCGAGTCACCTGGCGTGATCGGGGTGGGGGCCGGCGCAACCGTCACGTTCCAGGCCCAGGTCAACGCCGGAACTGCGCCGTCTCAGCCGGTGGTGCTGGCACAGATCGACTCGGACGGCAATGGCCCGGCACCGTCGATCCAGGCTCAGGTACAGCTCGAGGTGGTTCAACCGCCTCCCAGCTGTGGAGACGGCGATCTCGACGCTGGCGAGGGTTGCGACGACGGCGGTACCGTGGGAGGGGATGGCTGCAGCGCCTCCTGCCAGGTGGAGCCCGGATACGACTGCAGCGGCGAGCCGAGCACCTGTGCTCCCACCT
>JAFGEP010000087.1 GCA_016931535.1 Bradymonadales bacterium | reverse complement strand
TTTGGCTGTTCGCCAATTAAAGCGGTACGCGAGCTGGGTTTAGAACGTCGTGAGACAGTTCGGTCCCTATCTGTCGTGGGCGCAGGAGACTTGAGGGGCTCTGTCCCTAGTACGAGAGGACCAGGATGGACAGACCTCTGGTGTACCGGTTGTCGCGCCAGCGGCATCGCCGGGTAGCTATGTCTGGACGGGATAACCGCTGAAAGCATCTAAGCGGGAAGCCTTCCCCAAGATCAGGTCTCCCAGCACTCTGTGCTCTAAAGGCCACTCGAAGACGACGAGTTAGATAGGCAGGCTGTGGAAGGCGGGCAACCGTTGGAGCAAACCTGTACTAATCGGCCGTGCGGCTTGACCACCCCCGACCAATCCCTTGTCCACCGCGCCGCCTTCTCCAAAGGAGACGACAACACGCATTCACCTCACGCGCCCTTCTCTTTCCATAGAGCTTGTCGGTGCCTCTAGCGGAGGGGTAACACCCGATCCCATCCCGAACTCGGAAGTTAAGACCTCCAGCGCCAATGGTACTACCATCTTTTTGGTGGGAGAGTAGGTCGGCGCCGACATCCCTCAAAATAGCCCGCTTCCCCAGGAAGCGGGCTTTTTTATGCCCCAAACGATTGCGTGGACTCCACGATGCGGGGGGCGTCACCTGGGCATTTCTCCTCCCCCGAGCCGGAGGCCGGGGGAGGTGTCGCGGAGCGACGGAGGGGGCGATCCTGGCCGCCGGACAAGCTGCACCCGCGGAGCGACGGAGGGGGCGATTCTATCCTCTGGCTCGTCTTCTCTTCCTCCTCGATCCTGCGGGAGCCCGACGACAGGATATCCCTGTTCGAAAGGCGAGAGGCCGCTGCCCCCGGCCTCCTGGTTGGTGATCGCAGGCGAAGCAGCTCGTACACCTGCGCAGGACGTGCCGGGTGGGCTGGCCGGCGATCAGCTTTATGATCTCCTGGCAGGCCGTCTGCTCCGGCAGTTCCATGACCGGACAGTCGCTGAAGCACAATCCGCATCGTGTGCACGTTTCTTCGTTGAACGGCTTGGCTGGTTTTCGCGGTTCCATTCGAAACCTCCCGAGAACAGTTTCCAGTTTGCGCCGACCTGGCAGCAATCTTGTGTATACCAGAACCGTTGACACCTCCAAGCTGGCAATCGATGGTCTTTCTGCCTCCCTACGAAGGAAATCGCCGGTCCACCTCGCTGAACTTCGCATGGACGTCCGGCTTGCAGCGGGCCGAATCCAGCGGTTAAAGTGACTGCGCGAGCTAGTTAGCCGGTCCTATGATGGCATAGCGGTCGCGTTGCCCTCACGCGCAACAAACCGATCATTGGAGAGTCCATGCTTCGACGTACCTCACACCTCCTGTTCGTGTCGACTCTCGCAGCCGGGCTTCTGTTGCCTTTTGGCGCCCAGGCCAGCCTGAGTGGATCGAGCGTGGTTTTCGACTCCGACTCCGGGGGTAACGCCTGCTGGCAATCTGAACAGAGCCAGACCTTTTGCTTCTGGGCCGAGTCGGTTACCCAAGACACGGAGTACGTGTACACCCTGTGGCTCGAGTTCCCCGTCGACTGGACCATTACCGGTGTGACCGACGTCGGACCGACCTTTTGTACCTACGGAGGGTATTTCTACTCCTTCGGCTGGACCTACCACGATGACGACACCTACGAAGCGAAGATCAATCAAACCCGGCTGCAGTACGACCGATGCTACACGGCGTACTGTGTCGAGGTGAGCACCGGCACGTCGGGGGCGGACCAGAGCGCGATGGTCTCGTGGTACTGGAGTGGTAATGGCAACGGCAACCCGCCCCACTATCCGGCGAGTGACGATGGCTATACCCCCGCCGGACAGAGCGGGCCGGATGAACTCCTTGAGTCCGAGGCGGAGATCCCCCGTTGTGACCCCCTCGACTCCGATGCCGATGGCTGGACCGTCTCCGATGGGGACTGCGACGACACCAACACGGCGATCAACCCCGGCGCTGTCGAGATCTGCGACGGTTTGGACAACGACTGCGACGGTGCGACCGATGCGGTCGAGGGATGGGGGTTCGCGGGAGAAACCGGTGTGATCGTTGATAACGACACGGTCTCCTTCGAGGTGGAGGTCCATAGTGTGGGCACGATCAACGACGTGAACGTGCATCTCGACATCCTCCACACCTATCGCGCGGACCTCGCGGTGTCCTTGACCAGTCCCGAAGAAACCACGGTTTCGCTGTTCTCTGCAGTGGGCGGCGTAGGCGATGACTTCCCGAACATCACGCTCGACGACGAGGCGCTCGTGCCTATCAAGCAAGACTCGACTTACGACTACACCGGAGGGGTGTTTGTACCCCAAGGAGCCCTGGCCGACTTCGACGGCGAGAGTGCCGACGGCACCTGGACGCTGACGGTAGAGGATAGATTGCCAGGAGATGTGGGGGAGCTCAGAAATCTCGTACTCGCATTCAATACCGACACACTCCTAGGGGGCTCCTGGTGGTTCGCCGATGGCGACTCGGACGAATCGGGATCGACCCAGGATGCGCTGCTGGCCTGTGAGGCGCCATCGGGGTACGTGGACAACTCCGGGGATTGTGACGACGGCAATCCAGAGGTACACCCGGGACACCCCGATGTGGACGACCTGTTCGACAACGACTGCGACGGGCTGTATGACGAGGATGGCCTGGCTTGCGGCGATGTCGTGATCACGGAGGTGATGGTCCAGCCATCTGGAAGTGCCACGATGGAGCAGGGGCAGTGGATCGAGGTAGCCAACCTCACCGACCTGACGGACTCTCCCAGACCGCTGAACCTCAGGGGCTGGTGGCTCGAGCTGCCCCGAGCGGGCATCAGCCCCGTCCGCATCGATGCCGATCTCATCGTCCAACCCGGCCAGCACGTCGTGCTCGGCGCCAGCTCGGACACGGATGTCAATGGAGGTGTCGAAGTCGACTGGGTGTGGCCTCCGTCGATCGTCCTGACCGACCCCCTGCAGGGGATCTGGTTCGATATCCAGCAATCCGGCATCTATTGGCCCAACCCAGGCCCAATTGGGGATCCCAATCCGGGGGACCAGGTATTTGTTTTCTACGACCCGATCACGACGGCTTCCGGACGGAGCCTGCAGTTGGATCCCCGCACGTACGGCCATTTCGACAATAACCAACCGTCGAACTGGTGCGACACGCTCACCATCTGGGAGCCCTTGTCCGGCGGCGATTTCGGTTCGCCCGGGCAGTTGAACCCGATCTGTTGCGAAGACCTCGACGAGGACGGCTGGGACGCGGCTTGGTGCAACGGATCGGACTGCGACGATGGCGATCCGGACGTCAACCCGAACCAGGAGGAGGATCCCGTCAACCACATCGACGACGACTGTGACGAGGTTGTCGACGAGTGCGAGACCTATTGGACATACCAGGGGCAAATGGGGGGGACCATTCCCGATGACGCCTATGACGGGACCCTCGAATCGATGACCTGCCTGGACTTGGTCATCCCGGAACGCGGAGACGGGCACGACCTCATCTCCGAGATCCCGGAGCTGGTCGTCGAACTTGAACACAACTGCTCCGCCGACCTGGTGATCAAGCTCGTCAGTCCGCAGGGGACCGTGCTCACGGTGCTCAACCGCCCCCTGTGTGAGGAGTCCGCCGACGATGGGACGGGGCCTCCCGGCGGGACACCCATATTGTGCGGCTGTATCCAGAACGAGTGGCTGTACTTCTCGGATGCCTACGAAACCTCTGCGGAGAACATGGGCGAAGGGTGTGTGTGGGACCCAAACCCCTACTACTGCGACCCGGTCGCCTCGTGCAGCGGATGTTGCTATCACCCCAGCCCGGGCACCGGCGAAGGGACGAGCTTCGCCGACTTCGTCGGCGAGCCGGCGTACGGTAGATGGAAACTCTGTGTCGGAGACGCTTTGCCAGGCGATGAGGGGGAGGTCGACTCGGTCCTCCTGAGTATCCGCCAGACAACCACCGGCGGTTTGTCGCATTACTCCTACCCCGATCTCGATGGTGACGGCTACGGAGACCAAGTGCTTGAAACCTACCAGTGCATTTCGCCCCCGGATTTCATCACTACGGGTGGGGATTGCGACGATTCCGATGAGGACGTGAATCCCGACGCCGCCGAGGTCTGCGACGGGATCGACAACGACTGCGACGGGTTTACCGACGACGCGGACGATGACGTGGATCCGTTCGGGTTCTCGACCTGGTACGTCGACGTCGACGAGGACGGGTTCGGGAACCCGAACGTCTCCCAGGACGCATGCGTCGCACCCGATGGATACGTCGCCGACGCCACCGACTGTGACGATACCGTCGCCAGTGTGAACCACGATGCCACTGAAATCTGCAACGAAGGGGTGGACGACGACTGCGACGGCTTCACCGACGATGGCGACCCCAGCGTAGATCCGGCGACGAAGTTCACCTGGTACGCCGATGATGACGAAGACGGCTACGGTGATGCGGACGCCCCGGTGTCGGCGTGCATCCAGCCGGCGGGTACGGTAACCAATGACAACGACTGCGACGACGGCAACGACGAGGTCTATCCTGGCGCCGTCGAGGTGTGCGACGGCGAAGACAACGACTGCGACCCCGCCACCGATGAGAACACGGACGGCGACACAGACGGTTCGAGCATCTGCGATGGGGACTGTGATGACGGCGATGACGAGGTCTACCCCGATGCCGCCGAGGTGTGCGACGGCAAAGACAACGACTGCGACCCCACCACCGACGAGAACATAGACGGCGACGGGGACGGTTTGTCCACCTGCGACGGGGACTGTGATGATGGCGACGACGAGGTCTACCCCGGCGCCGCCGAGGTGTGCGACGGCAAAGACAACGACTGTGACCCCGCCACCGATGAGAACGTGGATGGCGATGGGGACGGCTGGACCCTCTGCGAGGGAGACTGCGACGACGGCGGAGACGAGGTCTACCCCGGCGCGCCGGAGCTGTGCGACGGCAAAGACAACGACTGCAACCCTGCCACCGACGAGAACACAGACAAAGACGAGGATGGCTGGAGCCTATGCGAGGGGGACTGCGACGACGACAACGCCGAGGTCTACCCCGGCGCGCCCGAGCTGTGCGACGGACTGGACAACAACTGCAGCGGCTCGGTGCCCGCATTCGAGACCGACCATGACGAGGACGGCTGGAGCCTCTGCGAGGGGGACTGCGACGACGGCAATGCCGAGGTCTACCCCGGCGCGCCCGAGCTGTGCGACGGGCTGGACAACAACTGCAGCGGCTCGGTGCCCATATTCGAGATCGACCATGATGAGGACGGGCAGCTCGAGTGCCAGGGCGACTGTGACCCCTTCGACGCCACGGTCTTCCTCGGCGCACCGGAGCTGTGCGACGGGCTGGACAACGACTGCAACGGGGAGATCGATGATGGTGCGGGCGATGACCTGGATGGAGACGGCTACCACGACTGTGTGGACGACTGCGACGACACCAACTCCGATAGCTACGTCGGATCTCCGGAGATCTGCGATGGCGAGGACAACGACTGCGACGGGGTGATCGCGGCCGACGAGGCGGACGAGGACGATGACGGCTGGATGATCTGCGAGGGGGACTGCAACGACGGTGATGGCCAGGTTCACCCCGAAGCCGAGGAGGTTTGTGACGACGGCAAAGACAACGACTGCGACGGGGACACCGACGGTGACGATTCCGATTGCGACGGCTCCGACAGTGGGGCGGATACCGACGATGAATCCACGGGCTGCGGGTGCCGAACCTCTGCTCCAACTCAACCGCGCGCCATCTCGATTCTGTTCGGCCTGCTCGCTGTTACGGCCCTGTGGCGTCGTCGCACTCGGCGGGGGGCTCCCCGGAACCTTTCTTCGGCCCGAAGAAACAACCTCTATTCGACGATAGCACTCCTGCTCCTGCTGTCAGCCCTCGCCTGGGGATGTGGCGATGACGAGATCGTCCTCGACGCCGACGCAGGTCCCTCAGCCGATGTGGACTCACCCGATGTGGACTCAGCCGATGTGGACGCGGATGGTGGTTCCGATGCCGACATCGGCACGGACGCGGAGGACGAGATCGAGCCCTGCCCGGCTGAAGTCTGCGACGAGTCCACTTGGTGCCAGGAGGCGGTTTGCGGCGAGACGACCTACCACTGCACCAATATCGAAGACAGCTGGGAATGGCGCGTCCCTATGGACTGCGACGACGGTGACCCCTGCACATTCGACGACTCGTGTATCGAGGGGGCCTGTGAAGGTGTTCCCATCACCTGCATGTCGACGGACTGTATACTGCGCACCTGTAACGGGACTGAGCTGTGCAGCGAGAGGCTGCTCCCGGACGAGGCGACCTGCGGCAGCACCTCTTGCCCGCGGGACACCTGTGCCGCTGGCACCCACTACGACTACCCGCCGAGCTGTGCGAGGTATTGCGACGGAGCAGGGAGCTGCGAAACCTGCTCTTGCACGGCGTTGGCGACGACCTGTGCAGTGGGCGGGAGTAACCAGTGCTGTATCGCCACCTGCGACTCCCTCGATGGCTGCGCCACCGAGGAGGCAGGGAGCTGTGAGGACCTGTGCGGCACGACCAGCCTGACCATCGGCCGGAGCTGTACCGGTTGCGGTGACAACCTGGCGGACGGCACCTGCGGGGGCGGTGACACCTATCCCTGCGACGTGTCTCATTCCTGTGAGTCCCACCCGTGCGGCGGCACGACCTACTACTGCACCGACTTCGGTGGTAGCTGGGAGTGGCAGAGCTCGGCAGCCTGCGGCAGCACGAGCTGCGAGGATGACTACTGCGACGATAACGTGTTTCACGACTACCCCGAGAGCTGTACGCGCAACTGCGACGGTGCCGGGACTTGCGACACCTGCTCGTGCACCGCCTTGCCGACGATCTGCGCGGTGGGGGAGAGTAACCAGTGCTGCCTGGCTACCTGTGATGCCGATGGCGGTTGTGCCACCGAGGCCGGAAGCTGCGAAGACCTGTGCGACACGACCAGCCTGACCATCGGCCGGAGTTGCTCCGGTTGCGGTGAAAACCTGGCGGACAGCACCTGTCTGGGCGGGGACAGCTATCCCTGCAATGCGGACCATCTCTGTGAGAGCCATTCCTGCAACGATACCACCTATACCTGCACCAACGTCGGCGATGTATGGGAGTGGCGCACCTCGACCGACTGCGACGACGGGGATGCGTGCAGCGAGAACGAGTTCTGCTCGGATGGCCTATGCCAGGGTAGTCAACTGGACTGCGGGGATTGGATGACCTGCGTGGCCGGGGACTGCGTGGACTGCGTCAGCGACCAGTACTGTGGTGCCGACTGCGTCGATTGCGCCGATCTGGGGCAGCTCTGCAACGATTTGTGGGGGGTCTGCGTGGCCGACAGCTGTATGGGCCAGGACGACTTCACCCCCTGCGAGGTGATCACCTCTCCGGATCGATCCTACGATATCTGCCTCAACGAGGTCTGTACCTCCCCCGGCTGCGGTGACGAAAGCTGCAATGTGCCCGGACCGCACTTCGTGAACCCCGACACCAACCAGCGCCACTGCTACGACGAGCAGTGGGAGATCACCTGCCCCGCGCCCGGTCAGGACTTCTACGGTCAGGATGCCCAGTACGGCTGGGACACGGTCCACCAGTCCGACGAGCGCTTCATTCGTGAGCGACTTGTGACCGACCAGTCGGTCGTGATCGATAACCTCACCGGGTTGACCTGGCAGGGCTGCCCCTTTGGGTTGACAGGCGCCGACTGTACCGGCGGGCACCTCCTCAACGCCAACTGGTCGGACCAGCTGGCCAACTGCGACGAGTTGGATTGGGGGGGCTACACCGACTGGCGACTGCCCGACCCATACGAGCTGATGACGCTGCTTGACCAGGGGAAAGCCGCCTCGCCGTTTCTCGACACGAGTGTCTTCCCGGGCATAACGAGCCGGTTTTTCTGGTCGTCGTCGTCTGTCGCCGGCGACACGGACCATGCCTGGTTCGCGAACTTCAACATCGGCGGCGTGACACCCTACGGTAAGGCGTTGTCCCTGAGCGCTCGATGCGTTCGTTCGGGCCCGCTCCAACCCAGGCGGTTCGAGCCCTCCATCATCGAGGGGGAACGGGTCGTCCAGGACACGCTCACCGGCCTGACCTGGCAGGGTTGCGCCGCTGGACTGACGGGTGAAGATTGCGGTAGCGGGAGCGCGACTACCAGTGACTGGCAGACGGCGCTCTTGTCCTGCGAAGAATTGATCTGGGGTGGACGAGACGACTGGCGGTTGCCCGACGCCCAGGAGCTCCACGGCATCGTCGATTATCGCTACACCAACCCTTCGATCGGTACGGACGCCTTTCCGGCCACGCCGAGCGGTCGGTTCTGGTCTTCCACCACCTCGCGCACTACCATCGACCAGTACATCTATGCTCGTCGCGTGTCCTTCGTCGATGGTTCGCTGGAATATCAAGCCAAGGCGACCGCAAACCATGTGCGCTGTGTTCGGGGAGGCCTGTCCGTCGGTGGCTTGTGCTCTCAAGATGGCGATTGCCGATCAGAAGTCTGCCACGACACCTGGGGTATTTGCGCGGTACCGAGCTGTGTCGGCGAAGATGATTTCACACCCTGCGAGCTGGTCACGACACCGGACCGATCATACGACATCTGCCTGAACCAGGTCTGCGTCTCTCCGGGCTGCGGCGACGCCAGCTGTAATGCCCCGGGACCGCACTTCTCGACGCCGGACACGAACCAGCGCCAGTGCTACGACGATGACAGTGAGCTGACGACTTGTCCCCAGGCGGGCGAACCGTTCTCCGGCCAGGACGCTCATTATGGATGGGACACAGAGAACGACGCGAACCAGCGTTTTTCGCGCGATCTCTCCATCGCCGAGCAGCCGGTCGTGGTCGACGACATCACCGGCCTGATGTGGCAGGGTTGCGCCCGGGGCCAGACCGGCGATTCGTGCAGCGGGAGCGCTACCGCCGGCAACTGGGAGGATGCACTTTCGTACTGCGACGGCCTTTCGTGGGGTGAACAGGAGGACTGGCGTCTTCCCGATGAATACGAGCTGCAGAGCCTCGTGGACTATGGCCGTCAGACGGCGCCCTTCGTGGGGACCTCGTTTCCTGCGACGCCCAGCGATCTCTTCTGGTCTTCGTCTTTTCGCGCTGCCGACACCGGCCAGGCTTGGGGCCTTCACTTCGATACCGGTGCTTTGGACGCCGATGTACCCAAGACTTCAGACGCCCATGTGCGCTGTGTCCGAGGGCGCACCACCAATCGGCCGGCGCGCTTCGACCGAGACACCTCGATCGAGGATGAACCCACGGTTTCCGACGACATCACCGGTCTGATGTGGCAGGGCTGCGCTGCAGGGCTGACGGGAGAGGCCTGTACGGGCAGCGCCACCATCAGTAGCTGGTCCGAGGCGCTCGCCTACTGCGAGAACCTGGAGTGGGCCGGCGGTGACGATTGGCGTCTGCCCAACTTGGCGGAGCTGCGCAGCATCGTGGACAACCACCAGAGTGAACCGGCCATCGACGCCACCGTGTTCCAAAACACCCCCGCAAGTCATTTCTGGTCCTCGTCATCGCGTGCCGCTTTGCCGGACCACGCCTGGTGCGTGGACTTCCAAGCGGGGGCCCTCATCACTGACACGGCGAAGACGACAGAAGCGCATATTCGCTGTGTTCGGGGCGGTCGAGTGGGCGATCGCTGTACCCGGGACCATGATTGTTTCTCGGGACGGTGCAGCGATTCTTGGGGAATCTGCGTGGTGTCGGATTGCACCGACCAGGACGACTTTACCCCTTGCGAGGTGATCACGACGAGAGATCGATCGTACGACATCTGCGTGAACGAGGTCTGCCGTTCCCCTGGCTGCGAGACGGCGGCTTGCAACACGCCGGGCCCTCACTTTCCGATCCCTGACACCAACCAGCGCCAGTGTTACGACGATGACGCTTTGACCCCTTGCCCCGATCCGGGTCAAGATTTCTGTGGACAGGACGCCCAGCATGGCTGGGACCTGACCTACGAATCGGGCGAACGTTTCTCGCGTAACCTGTCTGTGAACGAAAATCCGGTAGTCACGGACCACGTCACGGGGCTGGTGTGGCAGGGCTGCGCCTATGGCCTCTCTGGAGCGGACTGCACACGAGGAGCCGCAATCCAGGCCGATTGGTACACCCAACTGGCCCACTGCGACAACCTGGACTGGGGCGGTCACAGGGACTGGCGATTGCCGGACGCTCATGAGCTGGTAACTCTGGTGGACTATGGCCAGACCTCGTCGATCCTGATCGACACGGCGGCCTTTCCCTCCACGCCCATCAGCCCCACCGCCTGGTATTCTTCTTCCACCTCGATCGTTGAAAGCTCGTCTGCCAAGAAGATTGTGAGCTTCACCTCGGGGGAGTTGAAGAACGGTGGGAACATGGTCGACTACTTCGCCCGCTGCGTGCGGGGCACGCCAGTCCCACAACCTGCGCGCTTCACGCGGGATACGTCCAGCGCTGAGTATCCGGTCGTGGTCGACACCTGGACCAGCTTGATGTGGCAGGGCTGTCCCCTTGGGCAGACGGGTGATGCATGCAGTGGGAGTGTGACCGCCAGCAACTGGCAGGATGCCCTGTCCTATTGCGATGACACCACCTGGGGCGGCTATTCGGACTGGCGCCTGCCGAACGCCATCGAACTCCAGAGCATCGCGAACTTCATCTACCCGGAGCCCAATCTCGATGCCGAAGCATTTTCGGGTACATGGAATGGGGATTATTGTTGGACTTCTACCACAATGCCCCAGAATCCGACCCAGGCGCTCAGATTGCGCAGCGACGTCCTACGAGGAGACAAAGATGCGATGAACTGCGTTCGGTGCGTCCGCTCGGGCGAGTGGGATTGAGTTCTTGACTCTTGCCCCACTTCCTCGGTCGACCCCGAAGTCATCGACACCTCGCAAGCCGACAAGATGCCGTAGACAATGGGAACAAACAGGCACACGGCCATGAAGGATGGCCCGCCAGAGCGACTCACTGCCTGGCCAGGAGTCGATAGCAAGCCCAGCGGCCCTGGACAGCCATCAACGAGGGAGAAAGAGCTTTGCATACCACGGCACTACTGATCGGCAACTCCGACGGGATCGGCCTGGCGACTACACGCCGGCTGCTGTCTGAGGGGTGGAGCGCAATCGGCGTTTCGCGGAGCGATTCTCCCGTCGAGAGTGCCTCCTACACGCACCATGTCTCGGATGTCACCTCCCTACAGTACGTTCGACTGCTCGATCGTCTGGCAGGGGACCAACTCATCGACCTGTGCATCTATTTCGCTGGAATCGGCGAACCGATCGATCTGGCGGACATGTCTGCCGAGGTACGAGTGATCGAGGTCAACCTGTTGGGGCTGGTCCGCACCTGTGCCGGGGTCATCCCCGGCATGGTCAAGCGATCTCGAGGACATTTCATCGGTATCTCGAGCCTGGCCGACGAGCTGCTTTCTGCCGAGGCCCCCTCCTACCACGCCTCCAAAGCCGGATTCTCCAGCTACCTCCGCAGCTTGGCCCTGACACTGAAGTCAACCGGGGTGAGCGTGACGAACGTCCGATTCGGTTTCGTCGACACCAAGATGGCCAAGGGCGACCGGAAGCCCCTGATGATGACGGTGGACCGAGCCGTCAATCACATCGAGCGGTGCATCCGTCACAGACCGACCGAGTATGTCGCACCACAGGCGGCGATTCCATTAGTCAAGTTGCGCAAGTGGACGATGCGTTTCACCCAGAAATAACCGTCCCGGTCTCCATAGAGCCGACGAAGTCAGCCAAGGCTCGATCGATCTCGTCTTCGAGCACCGCGCTCTGCGTAACCACAAAAAAGAGTCGGCGTGTGCCCCTGTTCGGTCGATGATCACATCCCAGAATTGCCCCCCCTTTTCCTCGCTGATCCAATAAGATATATCATCACACCATGACTCCATCGACCATCACACGCCGTTTCGGCATTTCACTCGTTTTGGCGTTTTTCACCTACATCTCCGCCAGCCAATCGGTCGCTCAGTCCGAAGGTGGCGAAGTGGGCGAGGGTTCGGTGCAAGCAACGCGAGACCTGAAAGAAGATACCTTCGACTCCCGATCGGCCCCGGCCGATGTCCGCAACGCCATCGACCAGGCCCTGCGAGAAAGTGGAGATCTCGGTGTCTACGGGGATCTCAGTCGTGGTCTGGCGGAGCTCGAAAAGGAGTTCCAGGTGACCATCCACCAGTCCGCCAATGCCTGGCACCTTTCGCTAGGGCCGATTTCCGGTGCCGGCCACGACTTCAGCTTGACCATCATTGCGGCTACGGGAGAAGTCGTTGACGTCGTGATCGGCGAGGTGGTGCCCCCTCGGCGGGTTCCAGACGGCCGCTAGCGCAACCCCGGAAGGGAGCAAAGGTAGACGACCAGCGCCACCAACGCGATCGGCAGGTTGGCAGGCCGGATGGGAGGGGCCAAGCCCAGAAGAAGCCGGACCGGGATCAGTCCGCCAAGCACCAGTAAACCGATGGCGGTGCCGGTCTGGCCTTGCACACCAGACAAGAGCTTGCCGGTCAGGTAGATGTGCTCGAACAGCATGAAGGCCAGAGCGCACAAGACCAGGAACACCAGCTCGACGATCGAGCCGAGACGGCCGGGGGCGCCCTCCCTGAAGGAGCGCACCTTCGGGCCGAGCGTGCGCTCGTAGAGCACTCCCAGCCCTGTGAAAGCGGCCAGCAGCGCGATCACGTAGAGGATCACCACCACGGTCCCCAGGTGTACGAAGAGGACCACCCCCAGCTGCAGGGCGAGCAGCAGCAGGTTCAAGCCCACGATCGAGCTCAAGATGATCACGGCGGTCTCGTCCCGCTGTTGCGCCTGTCGATCGGTCGAGGATTCGACCGGCTTCTCCCCATCGTCCAAGCGGGCTATTTCGCCGTTCTGGCCGTCGGGTTGGTCCAGAGGCTCTGGACTGGCGGGGTTTGGCCCGATGGGCTTCCCGGAAGCTCGAGGGCGCGAGGATTTGGGAACGCCCACCGCCTCCAACCCCATCCCGCCGCCGAAGATGGCGCCCAGCACCACGACGAAGATACCGGCGATCACCGAGAAGGGGCCTACCTTGTCCAGGCTCACCGCCAGGAAGAAAAAGAAGATGGCGAACAAGGAGTAGAAGGCCAACCCCACTCCGGTCAGGATCCAGGCCAACCGCAGCTTGAGATTGCGCTCGCCGAGCCTTTCTAGCTCCAGGAGATAACCGCCCGCGGTCCATGCGACCAGGATGGCCATCATGAGCTGCACGTTGAGCTGAGCCTGGACAGCCAGCCAGGAGGGGAGGTACCCGTCGAGCGAGCCGGATGGGATCCAGCCCGCCAGCGGAGTGGCGAACAAGAGGATCACGGCATCGAATATCAGCTCTCGGGCATCGAAACGCTGCTTGATCCACCCCGTCCAGTGGCTGTCGATCACCCGTTCCTCCTTGCCTTGGGCGGCTATGAAGGCTACCGATGATGCGGGTTCCCGGTCGAACCTGTGGCCAGCTTACTAGGGGTGGCGCCGGTTGTGTAGGCTAGTATCCGAGGATCCGCTTCTTTTCCAGCTGGTACTCGGTGTCGGTGATGGCGCCGGCGATTCTGAGCTCGTTGAGATCCTTGAGCTGTTGGGCCCGGTCCCGCGCCGGTCCAGCTGGCTGGCGGAGTGGCTGATCTTCCTCCTCCTCCAGGGGGTAGCCAAAGGGTTGATCCGACTCCTCGAGCTGCTGCAACAGCCGGCTCTTGATGACCTGGAACTCCTGGTCGGTGATGGCACCAGAGATGCGCAGGGCGTTCAGCTCGCTGATCTTGTGGGCGATGCTCTCGGCATCGGCCTCCTCGGGATCGCGCTCGCCGGGGGAGCTTCGCCCGGCCCCCCTCGAGTGACCGGCTGGCACGTGGATGGTGATGTTCTGGACCGGGGCGGCAGGCGGTTGAGCGTGCATGGGATCGGTTCCCAACATCAGGGGTGTGCCGGCATAGAGTGCGCGGTTGTAGCGGGCGTCGAACTCCTCCTTGCTCATGGAGAGCAGGATGATGAACTCGATGAAGCCGATGAAGGCCGGGATGAAGGTCCAGCAGAACAGGACATAGACAATGCCGGCGCCGGTCTGGCCCAGGTAGAACTTGTGTCCGCCCACCCCTCCCAAGAAGAGGGCCAGAATGGCAGCCACCGACTTGTCCTTCATGTCACGCCCCCTTGATCGCCTTGACCCGCTCGCTCAACGGCAGGGTGGCCTTCTCGATTTCCTGATCCGCCGAATAGTAGAACCACTCTCCGCTATCCAGGTCCAGGTCCTCCTCCACTTCGCCCCGCTCCACCATCTCCTTGAGCGCCAACACCACCGCCTCCTCCGTCATTCCGGTCTGATGGACGAACCACTCGACGGTGTGGGTGTCATCCCGGTTGGCCAGGTAGGGCCGGAGCCTCTCCATGCGGGCCAAGAGCAGCCCCTCCCGTCGCACCGTCTGGTCACGCTGCCTGGTTCGCGTGGTCCTGCGCATCAGGTGTCCAATGCCGATGAGGCCCAGGCTGGTGGAGAGGGCAATGACCAGGAGGAACAGCAGGTAGAACGGGATCCCACCTCCAGCCAGGACCAGCACCGCCAGGAGGCAGCAGGCGCCCAGCGAGCCGACGCCAACCAAGAGCGGGGGGGTGATCCGATGGGCCTCAAAAAAGTCCACGATCGGATTGCGCTCCTCTGCTTTATGCGGCGATCTCGGACGGCGCTCGGCCAGCCGGTCTGCCGGTCGTCTGACCGGTGGTCTCGTGAGGCCCTGGTCGGCGATGATCTGGATGTCTCCAATCTGGATCTTCACGATGGTCCTCGTTGGTCGGGCGAAAGATCCCGGCCAGACCGTTCAGGTACATGGTCCATCCTGCATTATATCGGCTGGACCGGAGGCTGACCAGTCGCCCTGTGCTGACTGGAACCGCATCCGGGGCGATCGACCGCGGCGGTGGATTTACAGGGAGAGTCGCCTCGTGTCGAGGTTTCGATGGGCGGGATGGGGGAGGAGGTCAGAGGTTATAGGGGATGACATACTTGAACATGATGGTGACCTGGATGAGGTCGAGGATGTCGAAGTCGTGGCTGTCGCTGCAGATCTCGGTGCCGGTGGCCTCGGTGCAGTACTGGCCGGACTCGTCGAAGTTGAAGATGTATTCCAGGTTCAGGCCGATCGCCAGGTTGTTGTTGATGTTGTAGTCCCCGCCGGCGGTCAGCTTGAGGTTGAGCCAGTTGCTCCAGGAGCTGTCGACATTGTTCTCCTCGATCCCGAAGCGGGAGTAGCCGACGCCGCCGCCGATGAAGACCTCGCCCTGCCGGAAGGTGGTGTAGCCTCTCACGGTGGGCATGATGGTCAAGGAGTAGAAGGAGCCGTCGCCACCGCTTGCCAGGTCGACGGAGAGCCGGCCATAGGAGAGGTCGAGCGAGGCGCCGATGATCGGCAGGAAGCGATAACCGCCGGAGAGCAAGACGGCCCAGGAGGTGCCGAGATCGACGGTGTCGGTATCGCAGTTCGCCTGGCCGCTATCCAGGCAGAAGTTCAGGCCGACCCCCCCCATGATCTCGATCCCTTGGCGAACGTGTTGAGCCGAAGCGAGCGTCGGCAGGGAGAGGGTGGCCATCACCAGCAAGCCAATGAGGGTACGATAGGTTCGATTCACAGCACGCTCCTTTACTCGTATCGGGGTTGGAGACTTACCCAACTGTCGGATCAGGACGCACGACAGCGTCCATATGTTCAACGAAAACCCGGATCAACTCAACTTCTTGCCCGGGCGGGAACCTCCCCTTCCCTGACCTTTCGGAACAGATTGTGCTCCCGCTCTTCCATGGTGCGGGCCTGCTCCTCCTCTTCGTGGTCGTATCCCACCAGGTGCAGCAGACCGTGGATGAGCAAGAAGAGGATCTCGTCGGCCAGTGTCCACTGTTGGGCTGGCAGAGGCAAGGAATCTCTGTGCTCAGGGGCCGAAGGCGCCTGTCGCGCGGCGGTCTCGAGGGAGATCACCACGTCGCCCAGCGGTCCGGCCCAGTGGGGGGGGAGGGGGTCAGGCTGGACCAGAGGGAAGGAGAGCACGTCGGTAGCGCGGTCGACCTTGCGGTAGCGGAGGTTGAGGTCCCTAATCTCGAGGTCGTCGGTTAGCAGGATCGACAGCTCGGCCCTGGACAATCCCAAGGCGTTTAAGAGTTGCCGCGCTTGATGACGAATCGAGGACTTCTTCGGGGCCAGGTTCGCCACTGTCGGCCGTATCTCGATCCCCACCGCCATCGGGAGCCTCCTTTGCCGTCACGGCTGGTACCTTGGCTGTGGTCGGGTGTTTTTCCTTGGGATACTCCGGACGCTGATGGTAGACGCTGACCAGGATGCGGATCATCTCGCGGGCGATGTTGTCGAGATCTTTGAGCGTCAGGTCGCACTCGTCCAGCTGGCCGTCGGTGAAGGCGCCGTTGATGATCCGTTGTACCAGCCCCTTGAGGCGTGCGGGTGTCGGGTCGGTGAGGGCTCGGGCGGCGGCCTCGATGCGGTCGGCGAGCATGCAGATGGCGGTTTCCGTGGTCTGTGGACGGGGGCCCGGGTAGCGAAAGTCCTTTTCCTGGATCTCTTCGCGCTCCGAGTCCTCCTGCTCCTTGGCCTTCTGGTAGAAGAAGGAGATGAGGCTGGTCCCCTGGTGCTCTTCGATGAACTGGGCGATCTGTTTGGGCAGGCGGTAGGTGGTGGCGATGTCCATGCCGTCCTTGACGTGGGACTTGATGATGAGTGCGCTCATGCTGGGTTTGAGCTTGTCGTGAGGATTGGTTCTGGACTGGTTCTCGGCGAAATACTGTGGGTTTTTCGCCTTGCCGATATCGTGGTAGTAGGCGCCCACGCGGCCCAGCAGAGGATTGGCACCCACGGCGGTGCAGGCGGCCTCCACCAGGTTCCCGACGATCATGCTGTGGTGGTAGCTGCCGGGGGCGCGCACCAGGAGGTCATGCAGAGCAGGATGGTTGGGGTTGGACAGCTCCAAAAGCTTGATGTCGGTAATATAGTGAAAGCTGCTCTCCAACAGGGGCAACAGCGCGGTGACCAGGATGGCGACAGAGAGGCCGGACAGCAGGCAGGAGAGCAAGATCCAGATGGCGGTGCGGGTGACGAGCGAGGAGGAGAGGAGCACCATCGCAAAGCCGAAGGCGAGGTTGATCAGGCCGACGAAGAAACCGGCCTTGAAGAAGGTCATGCGGGTGGGCGCCCGTTCCACCACTCCCATGCCCACCAGGCTGCCGAGAAAGGCGTAGGCAGCGAAGATGGGCTGGTGGGGCAACATCAACGCCACCAGCAGGCTGTAGACGATGGCGAAGATGAGGGAGCTCTCGGCGTTCATCACCAGCCGGATCAGGATGGCCCCCGCCGCGAAGGGGATGCCGGTATAGATGGCGACCACGGGGAATTCGGGGAACTTCTCCCCGATAAACCCGGCCAGCATCATGAGTAGCTTGGTGAGCCCTACCATGAACAGCAGGATGACCGTCAAGCAGGTGAGGTCCTTCCAGTTCGGATGGAAGTGCCGGATGAAGCGGAAGGCGTAGGTCATCACCCCCACCAGCACCAGCAGCACGTAGATGAGGATGCCGATCATCACCTCGTTGGCCCGAACCTCCGGATCACGCCGGCCCAAGGCCCTCATGATGTCGATCGCCTCCCGGTCGGCCACGCCGACGGTGCTACTGGCCAGCAGCAGGACGTCGCCTCGTCGATAGTGGGTGATGTCGGCCTGTGGTTGCACCTGGGCTCGGGCGGTCAGTCGCCGGGCGTCGGTCTCGCCGGGGTTGAAGCGGGTATTGATGTTGACGCTGACCAGCTCGATGGCGGTGGCCAGGATCGCCTCCCGGGTCTCGTCCTCCAGGCTGGCCGGCAAGAGAGTGCTGGCCAGCTCCTGGAGTCGGTCGGGCACCTCGTTCTGGTCGATGAACTCGTGGAAGGTCCGGCGAGTGGTTTCCTGCAGGGTTCGGCCCAGCCGCTGAGTTCTCAACTCGATGCCGGTCCCGGTTTGAGCCAGAAGGACCTCTCGGGAGTGCACCAGGGGGTGGCTGAGGATCTCCGAAACCAGTTGTTTGAGGGCGTTCTCGGTGGGAAGAGAGAAACCGTCCTTGGCCAGGGCGGTGATGGTGGTGAGGTTGAGGCCGGCCTGGAGACCGGCGATGAGCTCGTCGCGATGGTCCATGATGATCTGGACGCGCTCCTGGGGAGCGAGCAGAGCGAGGTCGCCGTTGTCCTGTTGGGGATTGGCCGCAAGCCCGAGATCGCGGGCAGGAACCGCGGGCGATTCGAGGTCAAGTTCGTCCTGCGACGGCCGTGTTGTTGATATTTGGTGGCCGCTTCCTTCGGCATCAAGACCTGGGGTGGGCTCGGCAAGCTGCGAAGGGGGTGGCTGTGGAGAAGATCCCGGATCGGTCGGTAGAAGAAGCCCACTCCCCTCCGAAGCGGGGGAAGCCGGTTGAGACGGGAGGACCGAGGCCGAGCCTTCGGCTGCTCCCCCCAGGCCGGGGGGCTGTGCCTGCTCGGCCGCCTGCTGCTCGATCCGGCGCTCTTCGGCGACCTGCTTCAGGTAGCGCCGCATGAGGTCGAAGGTCTGTCCGATGTGCTCGGCGACGGTGTCATTGCGGCCCACATCGAAGTCCCACACCGGCAGTACCTGGTTTTCGGCTTCCTGTCGCCGCCGCTCCAGCTCGGTGGTGTCTACGCGAACCACGGAGAAGTTGTGCGTCGCTCGGATCTCATGAGGGGCCGGCTCGCCCACCGGAAGGTCGGGAGGCATGGCGGGGCCGGTGGCGGGGCGGATGGTGAGGAGGAAGGCCAGGGCGCCACCCATGGCGAGCACGAGCGCGGCCTGCACTGCGGTGTGCTGCAGTAGCGCGATCCGTTGGCGGCGCCGGCCGGGAGGTTTCGACCGGTTGTCTTCATCCGATGGTTGTTTGAACAGTCTCACGGGTGCTCGGCGATCAGAAACTCACGTCTGGGCGAGTTTATCGTCCCGATCATAAGCCTTAATGATCTCGGCAACAAGCGGGTGTCGCACCACATCCAGATCGGAGAAGGTGCACATCTTTATTCCCTGGATATCCTTCAGGATTTTTGCGGCATGCACCAGGCCGGAGCTCTTGTTGTCGGGCAGGTCGATCTGGGTGATATCTCCCGTGATCACCGCCTTGGTGTCAAAGCCGAGCCGGGTGAGGAACATCTTCATTTGCTCGCGGGTCGAGTTCTGGGCCTCGTCCAGGATGACGAAGGAGGAGTTCAGGGTTCGGCCGCGCATGAAGGCCAGTGGAGCCACCTCGATGTGCCCGCGTTCCAGGAGCTGGTGCGCCTTGTCGCGGTCCAGCATGTCGTTGAGGGCGTCGTTGAGCGGACGCAGGTAGGGATTGACCTTTTCGGCCAGGTCGCCGGGCAGAAACCCCAGGCGTTCGCCGGCCTCGACGGCGGGTCTGGTGAGGATGATGCGCTGCACCCTTTTTTTCAGGAAGGCGTCGAGCGCCATGGCCATGGCCAGGTAGGTCTTGCCGGTGCCAGCCGGCCCCACTCCGAAGACGATGTCGTACTTGCGGATGGCGTCGATATAGAGCTTCTGGGCCGGTCCCTTGGGGGCGATGGGGCGACCGTAGTCGGTTTTCAGGACCGTGTCGAGGAAGATGTCAACCAGCCTCACGCCCGGGGAGTTCTCGAGGATTCGGACCGAGCGGATGATGTCGTCGAGCATCAGGTGGTAGCCGCGCTCTGCCAGCTCGCACAGTTGCACGATGACCAGTCGGGCGAACTGTAGCTTGCCGTCGCTGGGGGCGCGCAGAGTGAGGCGTCGGTCCCGGACGTGGATCTCGACTCCCAGCTGTTTCTGCAGGAAACGCAAGTGCTCCTGCTGCTGTCCGAACACGTATATGGCGGTCTGGCGGTCTTCCAGCTCCACCATCAGGTCCGGGGTGGAGCCATCGGTTTTGGCATGGTCTTGGGTCATTGTTTGGGTGGTAGCAACAGGTATCCCTCCCCACTGGGGCGATAATAGTAATCCTGGTCACAGGAAGGATAGAGCAGATCGACCGGCTCGATCAGACCATCGTCGATCAGGGCGGTGAGGTTGGCCGGGTAGCGCCCTTGTTCCGCTCGGTACAGCTCGATGGCGTGCTCCAGTCTGAGGATGTGGTTCTCGGTCTGGAACAGGCGCATGGCCGAGAAGGGGGTGTCGAAGGAAAGCGGCGACCCCTCGGTGGGATGGGATCCCCTGAGGGCGATCAGCTGGGCGATGGCCACCAAGGTGATGGCAAGCAGAAGGGTGAAGGCCACCTGGAACAGGATGCGGGTGGTTCTGCGACGGCGCTGGAGCAGTCCGGCTGGCACGGTGGTTACCCCAGGTAGGGAGCCGGAAGGGGTACCACCGGTTTGCACGGGGCAGACGAAACCAGCCTTCACCAGTGTGGCCAGCGCCTTCTTGACATCGAAGGAGCTGAGACAGGTTTGCCCGACCAGCTGCTCGATGGTGCCTCCCTGCGCCAGCGCCGTAAAAACCTGGTACTCACGTTCCGACAGCCGGCCAGCCAGGGGACCCTCCCGGGGTAGTTCGCTCCTGTCGGCCACCCGCATGAAGGGGGGGGGCGGGCTCGGTAGGATGGATTCGATCTCGGGCAACTCGTCGATGCGGCGGACCGCCTCCATGGTGACATCTTCGACCGGTATCGGAGGGGGTGCGAGGATCCTGGGGACGGAGATGGACGGATCGAACTCGAAGTGGCCCTTGGTCATGCCATACAGCGGGAAAAGCGACTCCCGGAACTGGAGGTCGAGCCGCTTGGCCAGATCCGCTATCTGCAGGACCCCCATGGCCACCAGGATGGCCCCCAGCGGCTTGGCGCTTGATCGCTGCTCATCGAGTGCGTTGGCCAGCTCGAGCCGAGTGATGAGCTGGCCTTCGATCAGTAGCTCCCCGATGAGCAGGCCACGGGGACGTCGGGTGTCATCGACCTGGCAGATCATCCCGTCGCGGAACAGGATGCGCACTTCGCCATCCGGCAAGGAGATCTCGAGGGTGCCGTTGCGGCGTTGCTGCTGGAGCAAAGAAGCCAGCTCGTCGAGAGGTACGTCCTGGAGTGTGCCGGTTAGCGCCATGACCTGTTTGCCCCGTTACAGGGATTGTCGCTTGACCCAGGTGGTCGTCCAGCTGATCAGGTAAGCGGTCGATAACAAGAGCAAAGCCAGCAGGATCTGGCCATTCTGGCCGCCCTGCTCCCAACAGAAAGGGAGGGCCGTGGTGGTCGGGCGCACGACCCACAGGGCGATTCCGGAGGTGGCCAGAGCCAGAATGGCTGTCCCTGCCAGTGCCGAGCCGTGGACCAGGTAACCGGAGCCGGCCAGGACGATGTTCCCGCCGATGGTCAACCAGCGGCTGATGGTGCGGCGCAGGTCGAGCCGTCTTTCCAGGCTGGCTCGCCGCTGGCTTTCCAGCATCGTTCCTTCCATGAAGAGCTCGTAGCAGTCCTGGCAGTAGCCGGCTACCGCGGCCCTGGGCGCATCGTGAAAGGAGATGATCCCCCGGCACCTGGGGCAGAGCCGGCTGAGATGACGCCGCTTGCGCCAAACGGCACCGGCCAACACCAACAGGAGGGTGAAGGCTGCCAGGAGGAACGCGCCTGCCATGGGGAGAGATCCGGCCAACGGCCGCCAGATCTCGCCAGTGGCGGTGTCGGCCAGCCGAGCTCCCTGCTTTTGCGCCCGAGCAATCAGCAGGTCGAACGGGGTGCCAACGTGCATGAGGTAGCGATGGACCCTCGGGGCGCCTCCCTGGATGAGCTGTACAACCCCCTGGTAGTCCAGGTCCTGAGCGATGGCCAAATGCTGCTCATGGGCGGGATCGCCCTGTTCGGCCAGGATCCGATACAGGTTGAAATGAGCGGCTGCCAGTAGGGATCTCCAGCGTGCGGGGTGGTCGATGGCCCGTTGGTACTCCTGGCCGGCTGCCGTTCGCTCCCCTCCGAGGACCAGCAAATTTCCCTTCAACAAGTGGGCGGCAGGGGCGATCTCCGGGGGGAACTGGTGGGCGGAGAGCAGCTCCCAGGCGTGTTGGAGGTCGATTTCGGTGGCCAGGCGATAATGGACGAGAGCCCGCGAGAAGGCGAGCTGCTTGTCCTCGGGCTGCTGTGCGACAAGCTCGTCCAGCCGGCTCTGGCAGCGAATATCGCACAAGTCGTTCTCGGCACGGTACAAAAAGGGAGCGTCGGAGCCGGCTGAGGCGACCGATCGGCCCATCTGTTGCACGAGCAGGGGAGACAGCCCGAAGGAAACCAGGATTACCAGGGAGATCACCCGCTCCGACCGGTTCTGGTACAGCCAGACCAGGCATATCGCCAGAGGGATGAGCAACAGGGGGCTCAAGAACAACAGCGCGGGCAGGGCGACCACCAGCATGAGCAACAGCCGCACCAGCGAGGGATCGACGTGGTGGTCCAACCAGGAATCGAGGTCGTGAGCGGCCAGCTTGAAGTAGCGATAGAGCTGGATGACCAAGAAGACCGCGATCAACCCGATCCAGCCAGCCAGCACCAGCCGGCCAGCATGAAAGCCAAAGACCATGGCGCCGTTGGGTGAGCGCATGGCGAGCCGGTGACCTCTGACCACATCGGAGATCGCGGTCGGGATGCGCCAGGGTCTGCTCCACCAGGGGATGGCGGCTCGAGCAAAGCGAGGTGCCGGATCTTCGGGGGCCAGGGTGAGCGCCCATTGAATCAGGCGATCCGCCCTCTCCCCCTGCCCGGCCTCTCGGGCGCGATCGGCCTCGCGCAGCAGAACCTCCGCGAAGTAGCCCAGGTTGGGAAGCCCCAGCTCGGTGCGCGACACGTCCAGGGACGCAAACCCCTGCTCTTCTGCCTGGCTACCATCCGGGGACTGGAGCAACCCCCGCCACAACGCGTTCAGACCGGGCAGGCTCTGCGATGGAGAGCCGATGGGGCTCTCCCCCTGCATGGCGGCCGCCGGTAGGGCCGTGGGCAAGACCGTCTGCCCCTGTCCCCACACGGCGGCTGGCCAAAGCCCCACCAACAAGAACAACAGCCATACCAGGGCGGTTCGCTCCGGGCGAACACCGACGCTCAAACGCGCCGCTCCGATCGCCGGAGGGAACCCGGTGCCGGTAAGCTGTCGCCTCAAGATCTCCACCCCCCGCCTTGATCGGGAATGACCACACCCCTGGCTTTTTGGCCCTGACCGACGCCAACGGTCCCGGTGTCAGGCGGTATGCCCTGATGACCCGGGGCATCTTTGCGTTTGTCCCCTGAGCCATCCTGCAGTATAGAGCCAGGTCAGGGGAGCTACAAGCGAGGATTGAGCCACCGGAGGTGGTGGGTGGAGGCAACCCCATGTCGATGAAGGACTCTCTTTCGGATTGGAGCCGGTTGGTGGAGCTGATGGCCCGGCTCCGCTCGGAGGATGGCTGTCCCTGGGATCGGCGGCAGACCCACCAGAGCCTGAGGCCCTTCTTGATCGAGGAGGCCTATGAGGTCCTCGATGCCATTGACAGTGGAGACCCCCAGCGGTTGCGGGAGGAGCTCGGGGATCTCCTGCTGCAGGTGGTGTTCCACGCCCAGATCGGCTCGGAGGAGGGAGAGTTCGATCTGTCGGAGGTGATCCGTACGCTGGTGAACAAGCTGGTGGCGCGACATCCCCATGTGTTCGACCAGAAGGAGGATCTGCGGCCAGACGAGGTCCAGGTTCGCTGGGGAGCGATCAAGACCTCGAAAGGAGAGGGTCGGTTCGACGGGTTACCGACCAGGTTGCCCGCTCTGCTTCGGGCCCAGCGGGTGTCCGACCGGGCCGCCGGGGTGGGGTTCGACTGGCCTGGCGCGCTGCCGGTCATCGAGAAGATCCGGGAGGAGCTGGGGGAGGTCGTGGAGGCGATGGATCAAGGGGACAGACGGCTCTTCGAGGAGGTGGGCGATCTCCTGTTTGCCACCGTCAACCTGGCTCGACACCTGGGAGTGCAGGCGGAGGACGCCCTTCGAGCAGCGACCCGCCGGTTCGAGGGCCGGTTTGCGTTGGTGGAGCAGTTGGCGTTGGAGCAGGGCCTCATCCTTACCCGTTGCACCGACCAAAAGCTGGACGAGCTGTGGGAGAGGGCCAAGGAGCGGCTTTCCCAGGGCGACTGACAGAGTGGACCGCATCGGCCCGACATCGTTTGGCAAGCAGGTTCTCTGTTGGCCGGACACCACGCACGACGAGACAAGCAGAAGGAACCCCCCACTGGCTACCAGGTGACCTGGCGTCGATAGCTCGGCTCGATCCGGGCCGGCAGGAGTCGGGCGACGGTAGACTCCAGCGTCTGGTCGTCCGCATACAGGTAGAGATAGTGGACGTAGATCCCGATGACCCGTTTCACGTACTCACGTGACTGGTCGTACGGGATCTCCTCGATGAAGGCGTCGAATTCGAGATCGGCATTCTGATCCACCCATCGCTGCATGGAGTAGGCACCCGAGTTGTAGGCGGTGATGGCCAGGGGGAGCTGTCCAGAAAACTCCTCTTCCAGCGCCCTCAAGTACCAGGCGGCATAGCGCAGGTTGACCACCGGATCCATCAGCATCCCTTCGGCATAGGGCTCACCCAGCGCTTCGGCAATGAGCTGACCGGTCTTGGGGATGATCTGCATCAACCCCATGGCATCCGCATAGGAGACAAAGGTGTGGTTGTAATGGCTCTCGATCTGCATGTGCGACCAGATCCAGAGCGGATCCAGGTCAAACTCGGCAGCGGCGGCGACCACCGATCGGGTGAAGGGGCGAGGATAGCTGACCACCCAATCGCGCAGCGTACGGCTGGTGGGTGGGCGGCGGAGTGAACCGCCGGCTTCGCGGCGCGCCTCTCGCCAACCGCGGTAGGCATCGCCGGCGGCCTGCCGGACCAGGAGCTGGTCCAGCCGATCGGTGGGCCGTCGGCCCAGATTGCGGGCATCGTAGAAGCGGCGGGCCCGGTGGACCAGGTTACGCTCCAGCAAGCCCGAGAGGGTGGCGAGCCGGCGGTCGGATCGAGCCAGCTCCTCCAGGCGGCTGATGGGGGAGAGGGGAGGGGTGTGTTCCCTGGGGGGCACAAGTGGCTCACCCAGCCGTTGGCGGGCCAGCAGGCCATAATAGGTGAAGGCGTAACGGTCGGCCACCGACCGAAAGGTCTGCTCGGCTTGCTCGGACGACCCCTCCTCCAGGAAGCAGCGAGCCTCCCAGTACTGTCCCTTGGCTCCCAGCAGATACCCCCCGCGACCCGCCATCCGATGGAACACCCTGCGGGCCTCGGCGAAACGGCCGAGCCGGAAGTTAGCCCAACCCACGTACCACTGCGCACGGTCGGCTCGTTCCCCGCGGGGGAACCGCTCCAGGTAGGCCTCCAATCCCGGTAGAGAACGCTCGAACTGCTCTCGATCCAGGTAGAGCCAGCCGCTGTAGTAGATCGCTTCATGCAGGCGGTTGTCCCGCGGGAACCGCTGGGCAAAACGGTTCCACGTATCGAGGGCGGCTTCGTACTCTTCGGAGCGCATGTAGGATCGGGCCAAAAAATAGGAGGCATCGGCCCGCCTGGGGTGATCGGAATGGGCCACGGCCGCCAGCAGGGGAGGAGCCTGGTCGTTCTTGGCACGGAGCCAGTAGTACCACAGGTACCCGAGCTGATAGATGGCCTCGCCCAGGATGCGATCGCCATCCTGAAGGGTGGCGGCAAGGACCTCCTGGAACTCCGGGTCGTGCGGCTCAACCGGCCTGCCCAGCGCTTGGGCGAGGATCGCCTGGAGAAATCTCTCGGCAGCGCTGTAGTTGTGCGACTGCACGGCGTGAAGGGCGGCATCGAGCCGTTGTTGAGGGGTCACCGCCGCCGCCTGCGGCAGGAAGGGAAGAAGCAGAGCCACCCGGGTATCGGCAGGGTAGCGGGCGACCAGCTGGAGATACCAGCTTCGCGCCTCCTCCGGTTGACCGGCAACCTGGTGGGCCAGGCCGAGGTAGTAGAGGATTTCGGCCTGACTCGGGCGCTCCCCGACCGCCGCGCTGGGGCTCGAACGCGCGCGATCCAGCTCGGTGATGGCGGTGGTCGGATCGCCGGCGAGCAGGGCGGTTCGACCGGAAAGGTAGGCCCACTCCACCTCGGCAGAGACCCGATCGCAGGGGTAATAGGTCCGGGCTTGCTGCAGGGTGCGCGCGGCTTGCTCCTGATCGCCTTCGGTGAGCTGGTCCCAGGAGGCCTCCAGCAGGATGGCACAGGCGAGATCGCGCTCTCGGGGCAGCTCCAGGTCGGCGGCATCATCCGGGGGATGCGGTTGCTGTCCCAAAGCAGGACTGGGCAACCCCAGAGCCAGGACAGAAAGGTATGCGGCGATCCAGCAGGTCGGTCGGTAGCCCATGGTTCATCCGTTAGAGGTCGAAAGGTACTCCAGCCAACCTGGACAAGATCGGCCAAGGGAGGGGTGGTGTCCAGGGGTCTGGTCAGGTTGACAGCAGGGAGACCGTGCTTATTCTCGCCCCCGTTGGCGGGCGATTTTCCAGCCCGATGTTTGGTGCGGTGAGTGGGAGAAGGTGCCGCCAGCTTTCGGGAGATGGCCATTGGATAGCCAGTGGCTACTCCGGCAGGTTGTCGGGTGTTGGAAATGCCTATCTATGAGTACCGGTGTCTGCGTTGTGGTGACAAGTTCGAGGAGCTGTTGCGTGCCGGCGACCCCGATCCGGTCTGTCCGTTGTGCGGCGCGGAGAAGCCTCGGCGCCTGATCAGCAACACCTACTTCAGCCTGAAAGGGACCGGTTGGTACGCAACCGACTACGGTGCCAGGTCCAGGCAGACAGGCCGTGCAGCAGAGGAAAGGCCGAAAGAGCAGAGCGACTCGTCGGACTCGTCCGCGGAATCGAAATCCATTTCGTCGGACCAGGGGGGAAAGGGCACCTCAGGTGTTGAGAAAAACCCTTCGGGAGGAGGTTGAACATGGGAAAGGTTATCGGCATTGACCTGGGAACCACCAACAGCGTGGTGGCGGTGATGGAGGGGGGGGAACCGAAGGTGATCACCAACGAGGAGGGCGGCCGATTGACCCCTTCCGTGGTGGCCTTCGATGACAAGGGAGAGATCCTCGTCGGTCAGATCGCCCGCAGGCAGGCGATCACCAACCCCGAAAACACGGTCTACAGCATCAAGCGCTTCATGGGGAGACGGTACCACGAGGTCTCGGAGGAGATGCGGATCGTCCCCTACAAGGTGACCAGCGGCCCCAACGAGGAGGTCCAGGTAGAGGTGAGGGGCAAAAAATATGCCCCGCCCGAGATCTCCGCCAAGATCCTCCGCAAGCTGAAGAAGGCGGCCGAGGACTACCTGGGCGAACCGGTGACCGAGGCGGTCATCACGGTGCCCGCCTATTTCAACGATGCCCAACGTAAGGCCACCAAGGATGCCGGCCGGATCGCGGGGCTGGAGGTGAAAAGGCTGGTGAACGAGCCGACGGCTGCCAGCCTGGCCTACGGCCTGGACAAGACCGTAAGCGAGTACATCGCGGTCTATGACTTCGGCGGTGGCACCTTTGACATCTCCATCCTGGAGGTGGGCGACAACGTGGTCGAGGTCCGCTCCACCAATGGAGACACCCACCTCGGGGGGGACAACCTGGACCAGCGGGTCATCGAGTGGCTGGTCGGCGAGTTTCGAAAGGAGACCGGCCTGGACGTCTCCAAGGACAAGATGGTGCTCCAACGGTTGAAGGACGCTGCCGAGAAGGCAAAATGTGAGCTGTCCACGGTCCTGGAGACGGAGATCAACCTCCCCTTCCTCACGGCCGACGCCTCCGGGCCCAAGCATCTCAACGTCAAGCTGTCACGCTCCAAGTTCGAGTCGTTGGTGGCCGATCTGATCGAGAGCACCATGGGACCGGTCAAGCAGGCCATGGCCGATGCCAAGCTGAAACCCAGCGAGATCAACGAGGTGGTCCTGGTCGGTGGCTCTACCCGGATCCCCATGGTGCAGCGGTTGGTGTCCGAACACTTCGGGAAGGAGCCCCACAAGAGGGTCAACCCCGACGAGGTGGTTGCTCTGGGGGCGGCCGTACAGGCTGGCGTGCTGACCGGCGAGGTCAAGGACATCCTGCTTCTGGATGTCACCCCGCTGTCGTTGGGGATCGAGACCCTCGGTGGTGTCATGACCCGGCTGATCGAGCGCAACACCACCATTCCCACCCGCAAGGAGGAGATCTTCAGCACCGCTTCGGACAGCCAGACCAGTGTGACTGTCCATGTGCTGCAAGGTGAGCGGGATATGGCCGGCGATAACCGGACCCTGGGCAAGTTCAACCTGGACGGGATCCCTCCCGCTCCACGCGGCGTACCCCAGATCGTGGTGACCTTCGACATCGACGCCAACGGGATCCTGCACGTTTCGGCCAAGGACAAGGCGACAGGCAACGAGCAAAAGATCCGGATCGAGGCCGGTAGCGGGCTGGGAGAGAAAGAGATCGACCGGATGGTACAGGACGCCAAGCGATACGAGGACGAAGACAAGAAACGGCGCAAGGTGGTGGAGGCCCGCAACGAGTGCGACGCCCTCATCTACGCCACCGAGAAGTCATTGAAGGAATACCGCAGCAAGCTGGATTCCGCCACCATCAGCGCCCTCGAGTCATCCATCGCCTCGGCCAAGCGCGCCGTGGAATCCAAGGACCTGGAGGAGATCCAGCGAGCCAAGGAGGAGCTGGAACGGGCGGCACACAAGATGGCGGAGCTGATGTACAAGGCGGCAGCCACCGAAGGTCCCGCATCGACCGCCGGTGGCCCTGACGGGGAACCCCGAGGCGGAACCAAGCCCGGCGATGAGGGAGACGTCATCGACGCCGATTTCGAGGAGACCGGGAACCGCTAGCCTCCAGCCGAAAACGATCCATGACCCGGCGGGTGCACCCCACCCGCCGGTTCCATTTTCTCACCCATCTTGCGCGGCCACCGCGGCGGGTACCCTCGGAACCACTTGATGGTAGCCAACCGACGTCGATGGAAACCACAGGAGTTTGCCGGGCCGGGGATAATTCCGGTTCCTTTTTTTGTTCCTGTTGGATAGAGTATCGATCAGTTGTCTCCACACACCAGGTGACCGAGGTGTCAGAGAAACCGGAGCTTCAACGGACGCGTCGCGATTCCGGACCACTGGAGGTGGTGAGCGAGCAGCGCGACGACGGCACCTACGAGATCAAGTTCCAATCGAAGGAGGTCCATCCCGAGGCGTCTCTGACCAAGACCCCGGAGGAGGTCGAGGCGATCTCCGGGCTGCGCAGGGGCCAGAGCGCAGCATCCTACGCCGGGCTGGTTGCCGTGGTCCTGCTCTTGGCGATTGGTGCCTGGTTCCTCTTCATCTCTCCACAGCGTGGCGATCGGCATCCGCCCGCGGTCTCGCCTCCAGCCGAGCTGGACCGTGCGGTCCTGCAACAGCGCTACCGCCTCGGTCCCGATATGTCTCCTTCCATGCCGATACCGGAACTGGAGCGAGGAAGGGAGCGGACGCGCCGCATCGACAGCAGCCGTTCCTCCCTGCAACGCCCTGACGCTTCCACGCCCACGGGAGCATCCTCGCTGGACATGGGCAGTGATGCCGCCGCCCCTCCCGTCGAACCTCCCCCGGAGAGCTCGGCGCCATCGGGCGAACGGGAGATCGAGCGGGTAGCCATCCCGCCAGAGGAGTCCGGTCCCCTGCCGATCGAAGATCGTCTGGCCCCTACCCGCGAGCGGGAGCTGCCGGTCTTGCCGATGGAACCCGATCCAGAGCTCGAACCCGCTGAGCAGCTCGATGAGCTCGGTCCGTCGGAGTACCTGCTCGATGAGGAGACAGAGGCACCTTTCGAGGAGGAGCTGCTCCCGGAGGACGGTGAAGAATGGGACCCCGCCTTCCTTGACGAGGAGGAAGAGGAGGAAGAGGAGGAAGGGGAGGAGTACCTGATCGAGTAGCGGGATGTCCTCCCAGTTCGCGCCGGCCACCGCACCAAGACTCACCATTGTTCCATGACGTTCCTGCCGGGATCACCGGTGGCATCGCGGCGGGATGTCCGGAACCAGACAGTACCACCCCGCGCGACGTCCGGTTCGGTGGACCGAGCCGCTGGACGCTGGCGAGAGAGACAAGGGACCGCTACCAGGTGATGAGGTGTCAGGTTGGAATAGAAAGCGGGAGACGGGATTTGAACCCGCGACTTCAACCTTGGCAAGGTTGCACTCTACCGCTGAGTTACTCCCGCGCTGGTTTTTTCGACCAGGCGGCGGGGTTTTACCCGTTCTCATCGACCGGTGTCAAGTCTGTCGTGAGGGTGGGGTGTGACCCCTGGTACGCCATTTATTGGGCCATGTGGCTGAGGCTCCATTATAATGAAGACGAGTGCGAGGCCGACGACTCCAGCGGAGGACTCGAGGCATGGGCGTGGTTTACCGATGCGAGCGCTGCGGGCTGCTTTCGGCGGTCATCGCGGGATCTGTCGGCCTGGCTGGAGAGCAGGTCCACTGCCCTTTGTGTGGCGGGCGAGCGGTGCGATGGTCCGATCCATCGGAATCTCCTGGGGAGGCGGTGGTCGAGGTGAAGCTAGACCAGGACGGGGTCACGACGCACATCATGAAGGGCCTTCCGGATGACCAAGTAGAGGACTCGACGGAGGTGGACACCGTGTTGATCTCCGGGCTGGATGGGGACAGCCCTTCTCAGCCTGAGCAGCGAATTCCGACCGATCGACTGACGCCTTACCTGGACGAGGAGGAGACCCCCCAACAGCGGGGTTACCAACCCTCCTATCCATGCGCCGTCCCGGAGCAGCAAGAGGCACCGGAACCTACCGTACCGCTCCAAAGCTGGCCATTCGCTCCGACCGGAGCCGAGGGACGCGACCCGGCGATCCGCAAGCCCACACCGGCGGGAACACCTTCGGTTTCCTTCACCGACAAGGGCGCGGATCAGGGCGGCATCGCGGTGACCTCTGCGCTGGACCAGAGCATCACGAAGATCCGTACGATCAACCTGGAAGCTCCGGCACAGGAGGAGCCGAGAGAACCAGGCGGCGAGGAACCGGCCCACCCCTGGCAGCACTGGTCGCCGACCCCTCCCGAATCCGAACCTCCTCAACCGGAACCGCCCAGGCCGGAAGGCCGCAAAAGGACCACGGCGGAGATCAGTGGGGTGGGGCTCAAGGGGAGAGCCTGGGATTCGCGGGTGATCCAGGCGGCGCTGGGGGTGACCGACTCCGACAGCATCCGCAAGGGCAAACCGATCGACCAGGAGGGGTCCACTGGGCAGGCGGTGGGAGGCGGTGACGATGGAGACGCCCGGGCCGGGAGATCTCTGCGAGGTCAAGGGGGGGCGAGTCGCTTGGAAGCAGGGAGCTCCGCCGCTCGATCGCCGGGTGGAGCGGTCCCGCCAAGCGGCGTCCGGGCTCGACCGCCTGCCATCGGGAGCGGCGATCGGCTGGCAGGGGGCGGATCCGGTGGAGGCGGGGTAGGTCTGTCCCGGGTGCAGCGCCGATCCCGCGATGTAGAAGTCGGTCTCACTCCATTGCGAGGCGAGCCGGCGCTGGAGGAGAGCATTCTCTATCGGCAGCGCAGGCGCAACCGCCTGTTGTTGATCATCGTCGTCTGTGTGCTGGTGGTGGCACTGGGTTGGCTGTTAGGGTACCTGTGGTCGGTTCAGGCCAAGCGGAAGAGGGACGATATTACCGGAGCGCCAGCCCAGCTGTCCGATCTGTCTTCCGATCTCATGGCTCGGCGGGCGGCACACCACGGTCTCGATCCGATCGACCTGGAGTCGCCCTTCTCGGTGCGCCACGAGATCGTGCGGCTGGACTATCCCCGACTGCTGGCCTTCAGTCTGGAGATCACCAACCGTGGTGAGGAGGCGTATGCGGTGCTCGATCTGGACACGGTATGGCACCAGGTCCACACCGTGCCCACCGTGGTGAGAGGGGACGAGCCGGTCTTCGCGCGGACCGTGTCGGTCTCGAATCCGCTTCGTCCGGGAGAGACGATCCGGGCCACCCAGGTATTGACCAGCGATTTCTCGCCACCGGGAGCACCGCGGGAGAGCTTCGTCTGGATTGCGGTCACGGCCGTGAGTCGATCGGATACCATCTACCGGGGTGCGATCGACATGATAGACATCCCCGTTCCAGCGCAGGAATCCGAGAATCACCGCCGGCCCTGATTTCGCGGAGTCATGCCCCCTTTTTTTCAAGCAGTCACCCTCTGCAGTACGCTGCTGGCGGGCTAGCGGGGCCTATTGCAGGAATGGTGGACTCGGACTACAAGGTTGGTTAAGATTCGTCCATCAAGACCCGAGCACAGTGAGAGGCACACAGTTGCCAGACGGATTGGAAACTACGTAACCAACAGGAGTGAGCGATGCGAAAGGAACGGAATCGGTTCTTCATCTACTGCACAGTGGCTTTGGCCGTGCTGCTGGGCGCGGCTTGCGAGCTGGAGGAGGACGGCAACGGGGATACGGGCGACATGGGAGGAGATGTCGGCACCTGCGTGGCGGACGACTGGTGCGATCCGGCCTGCGCCGCCGGGGTGGACCCTGACTGCGAATGCGCCTGCGACCGCGCAGACAACGTCTGCAACGCGAATGCGGATGACTCTGCTGCCGACTGCACCTGCGACCCTGATTGCACCACCACCGCGCATGCCTGCGTCAACGACGCCTATTGCGACCCCTGGTGTCCTCCACCCTCGGGCACGGGCGAGTGTGACTGCGACTACTACGAGAACGTATGCGAGGCCGGAGCCCGAGAGTCCACCGATCTCTGCCCCTGCGATGTCGATTGCGACTCCATGGATCCCGACTGCTCCGGAGCCTGCGTGGCAGACACCCATTGCGACACCTGGTGCCCGGACGATGAGGATCCCGACTGCGAGGAGACCTGCGGGTGTGACTACTTCAACGGCATCTGCGAGCCCGAGGTGGACGGCTCCGACCGGGCCTGCGCCTGCGACGAGGACTGCTCCGGCGGTGAGGATCCCTGCCAGGCCGACGACCACTGCGACAACTGGTGCGATCCGGGCGGGATCTGCAAGGACATCGATTGCCAGGGCACGGAAGGATCGGGATACGGCACCGGCGAGTGCAACCGCACCTAACCGAACGCTGACCCTCAACTCTGACCCCTCTCCCGCCTGTGGCGGGAGAGGGGACCATCACTAGCTTGTCGCCCTCTTTCGTTTTTCCCCATACCTTTGAACGTGGCCGGAAAGTTCCCGTTCCCAGTCACGGCGTTGTCGTTGACGTTGACGAGAACGGGAACGAGAACGATCAGGTTCACGGTCACGCTCACGACTATGGAGCGGCCCAGTGGGTCAAGAAAAAAGTTCCCCTCTGGAACTGGGTAGTTCCCCGCCTCTTCGTGTTCGGTCCAGGTGTCTCGCCGAGCAACGAGCTGCCTCAATCGACTATTCGCGCTCATCGGCGCAAGGGTTGAAGTCCGTAAACGGGTCGCAATCGCTCGCTCGAGGTCAGGCGCCTTTGGAGACACCAGCCTCCCGTGAGCGTGCGCGATCACCGTTCGTGGACAGCCATTGCGGCTACTGACACCTCTTCCTTTTCTGTTCCAAGCGCACCGAGAAGGTCGCCCGATCAGGGTGTCCCTGCAGGTGCGCAACCTGCCTGACCAGGTCTCCGGTGAACCATCAACCTGGTCGGTTGAATCTCCGGTTTCTGCGCCCCACGATTCGGGTCGTAGGTGGTCTGGTCGCGCCAGATGGCGAACAGGATCCCGGCCATCTTGCGTGCCAGCGCTACCACAGCAATCCGTTTGCCACGGCGTTTCTGAACCTCGGTTGCCCACAGGACCATCGGATCCTTCGGCGCGCAACGGAACGCGGCCCAACAAGCCTGGATCAGTGCCCAGCGCAACTTCGTCGCACCCGCCTTGGTGATCGAGGTCAACCTGCGTCGGTCGGAGCTCGAGTTCTCCCCGGGTACCAGTCCCAGATAGGACTCCAGGGAATGAGCATCCCCAAACCGGCGGATCTCGTCGATGGCCGCCAAGAATCGCATCGCGGTCACCGGTCCGACACCGGGTACGGTCATCAGCCGACGGCACACCTCGTCTGTCCTCGCCTGCTCCTCCAACTCCCGGTCCGCCTCGCGGATCTCTGCGTTGAGCTGCTCGATCACCTCCAGCAGTCTGTCGACATGACCCGGCAGCGTCTCCACCCGGACACGCACGCGCAACGGAAAACTCACAACCGCCCCACTCCTCAGCTGCACGGCTTGCCCTCTCAACCAGCTCCTCACCGTGTTGACCAGCTTCGTCCTCGTCTCCACCAGAGTTTCTCGCATTCCGCACAGGGTCTTGATTTGACGCGACTTCACCGACGGAATATGAACCGAGGGAAGGTCGATGCGGCACGAGACCTCGCTCAGTATCCGCGCATCGCGCACGTCGCTCTTCAACCGCCGTGAGCCTACCCCCAGCGACCTGACCATGGTCGCAGGCACTACCCGTGCCTCGTGACCAACAGCCAACGCTGCATCTGCTACCGTGAAGGCCTCGGCGCAGGTCTCCACAATCACCCGACTGGGTGGGCGCTGCTTGAGATAGCCCTCCAGCTTGGCTGTCAGGCACCGCCTCTCCTCCACGATCGTCCCGTCGCTCGCTCGAACACAGATTTGGGATTCCCTTCCGCCCAAATCGATCGCAATATGCTCCATGGTCGGCCTCCTTCTGTTTGCGCCTTGAGCGCGTTTTACAGTTGAGGATCCAATGATACCTCGTCGAAGAGGAGGCCGGCCGCTCCATCAAATCTCTCAGGTTCACGAGCATGGCGCTGGCGGAATGGGCTGGTCCCGTCGTTCTCAGGAGCGGCTGTTGACCTGCAGGGTGAAGGTGTCGAACCAGCGGTTGCGGCCCATGACGAGCAGGCGGTACCAGCCGGACTCGGGGATGGAGAAGGAGAAGCCGGCGGTGCTGGCGAGCAGATCGGTGTCACGGGTGGTGGCGACGATCCCCCCAGCCTGGTCGGTCACCACCACGCGGGTGTCGAGATCGGTGTTGAAGACCCGCACGAACAGCCGATCGCCGACGTCGGCCTCGAAGGTGAACCCGTCGGCCGGCGCGTTCCAGTCGGTCATGGGGCTACTCCAGGTGATGTGGCCCCGGATATCGCGGTTGAGCGGGATGCTTTCCCAGCGAAGGGAGGGCTCCTGGATGGCCGCCGTCAGAAAGAAGCGTCTGTCATCGCTTTCCCGTTCGCCGGTGGCGGTCAGCTCGTAGGTCTCACCACCGGTCAACCGGGTCACGATCACGCAGCCGTCGTCGATCCGGGCAGAGGTCTCTACCTGGGAACGGCCTCTGCCCGAGGTCAGCTCCAGGTGGCAGTAGGCGTCGCGACCCCTGGGTTTCAACAGGATGGTGACCGCGTGATCCCGGTGGGTTTGCAAGGTGTACAGCGCCATCCGGCGACCCTGGTCATCCCGGGGGTGCAGGATGGTCCAGCGGCCGTCCACCTCGGTGCCCAGGGTGAGCGGCTCTGGAACGGTCAGCATCTCCTCCCGCTGGACGCTCACCTGGTATTGGCCCAGGGTGACGCCATCGAAGCTGGAGACCTGGATGGTATAGGCGCCCTGTGGGAGTTCCTCGATGATCCGGCTGTCGGTGGTACGCCGTCCCAGATCATCGTTTTCCTGCACCACGCGCCCGAAATCATCCAACACCTGGAGATAGGTGTCGAAGTCGTCCGAGGAGGCCTCGATACGGAGCACGGCGGGTCGATCCAGCGAGAACCAGTAGGAGTCTACCGGTCCGGGCCTGTTGCCGTCAGTACCCGAGAGCTCAAGATCGCCCCAGGTGCGCTGGCCGAAGGCGATGGCAAACGGCTCCGCAGGTCGGGAAGGTGCGACGGGGGGCACGACGGCGCTGAGGTCCGATGGAACCGGGGCGACAACAGGGGGCAGCGGTTCCTGCGCGGCAATCTGCTCGGCCGTTAGCGATGCAGGTGCTGCGGGCTGTGCCGGCGTTGCGGGCTGCTCCGGCACGGTGGGCTGGACAGGTGCCAGAGGCTGTTCGGGTACCGCGGGCTGTACCGGCATTGCAGGCTGCTGGGGTGCGGTGGGCTGCTCGGGCATGGCGGGCTGCTCGGGCATGGCGGGCTGCTCGGGCATGGCGGGCTGCTCGGGCATGGCGGGCTGCTGGGGTGCGGTGGGCTGGTCGGTCGGGGCGGGTCGAGCGACCACCGGTTCCACCTGGGGGGGGTAGCTGGGCAGCGGCTCCGGGGTGGAGGACGGTACGGGCATTGGCTCTTCAGTGGGTAGCGAAGGGGCGGTCGGTGCCACGACGACAGGACGCAGGTCAGCGGAAGCGGACATTTGCATGAAGTAGCCACCAAACTGGCCCGGGGATGCGGAGGTGGCCAGCAGGTAGAACTGTTGGTCGGGCGCTGGCGTCCAGGGAAAGGTGACCATGGCATCTCGGGCTCCCCCCGAGTCGTCATCGGATGCCAGGATCCGACCCTCCGAGTCGACGACCACCAGGTAGGCGTCAAGGGCCGCCGAACGCATGATGACGGTGACCACCTGGCCGAGGGGGATCCCCTCCAGGAGGTAGTAGTCGCCATGCCAGCCGTTTTCGAGGCTGAGGACATCCGAGGGCTCCAGGCTGGAGGCGAGGGGAGCTCCATTCCAGGGAGTGGCCGAGGGCGCCACCTGTTGGCCGGGATAGAGCACCAGCCGGTAGTTGCCGAAGATGCCCGCCGAGTAGCTGGAGGCATAGACCTGGTAGAAGCCGGTGCTGGCGGCCTGGAATGCGAGCCGGGAGTTGGTGCCGGTGAAACCGTCGTCATCGGTAGCCACCAGGTTTCCCGCCGAGTCGTAGAGGTACAGGACGGTATCGAACTGGTCGGAGGCCATCCAGAGGGAGTAGGTCTGCCCCTGGACGCAATCGATGCGATACAGGTGGAACGGCTCGCCCTCGGGCAGGACCATGTCTCCGGCGCTCAGGGTTCCCGTGACCACCGACCCGACCGGGAGAGGTCGAGCCTCGATGGCGGTGGGTGGGGCTTTTTGTGGGCCGAACCCCAGGAGCAATGGCAGAGCCAGGCAGCAAAACCAGAGGGGGGCGTTCTTCTCCAACCGTTGGGCCATCGGGTCATCTCCGTTACGAGCTGCACAAACCGACAAACGGATGAGGTATACTCGACCTTTTCAGGGTTGAGAATCCTGATTGGCGTCTGCCGACAAGGAGGCGTTGTCCGCCGTGCCGGGCAGTGACTCCAGGACGAGCTCGGGCAGCTCCGACATGTTGCTCACGAAGATCAGCTCCATCTGGCTCTTGACCTCTTCCGAGACGTCCACCATGTCCTTTCGGTTGCGCTCGGGGAGGATCACCCGATGAATGCCGGCCCGATGGGCGGCCAGGATCTTCTCTTTGACCCCTCCCACGGGCAGGATGTTGCCTCGCAGGGTGATCTCTCCGGTCATGGCCACATCGTCTCGCACCTTGATTCCGGACAGTAGGCTCAACAAGCTGGTGAACAGGGTGATTCCTGCCGATGGTCCGTCCTTGGGGATCGCGCCGGCGGGAATGTGGAGGTGCAGGTCGATCTCCTTGAGGAAGTTGTCCTCGATGGCGAACTCGGCGGTGCGGCTCCGAATAAAGCTGAGAGCGGCGCGGGCCGACTCCTTCATGACATCCCCGAGCTGTCCGGTGAGCAGGAGCTCCCCCTTTCCAGGCATCTTGGTGGACTCGATGAACAGGATATCACCTCCTGTCGCGGTCCAGGCCAGGCCGGTCGCCACCCCAGGGACGCGGGTCCGTTCGGCCACCTCGTAGATGAAACGCTCCGGACCGAGGTACTCGTGGAGGTTGTCCAGGTCGACGACGATCTTGGTGAAGGGAGGGGCTGGTTTTGCCGGGGTTTCCTCGGATTCGGGAACAGAGGCGCTAGTGGCCGAAAGCGTGGTGGAGGCCGGTGAGCTGGCGGTGGCCCCAACGGCGGTTTGGGGATGGGGGGGGGTGACCTGAGTGGGGGGTAGCAAGGCGACGACAGATTCGGTCTGTTTTGAGCCTGGATTTTCAGCCGATGCGGACACGGCCTCCGGTTGTTCCGATGCGCTCATGGTCTCGGCCACCTTGACCGCCACGCCTCGACAGATGTCGGCCAGCCGCCGTTCGAGATTGCGGACGCCGGCTTCCCGAGTGTAGCGATCGATGATCGACTGCAGTGCCGGCTGCTGGATCTCCAGGTGATCGGTGGTGATCCCGTGTTCCTCGAGCTGCTTGGGAAGGAGATATTGCAGCGCGATCTGCTCCTTTTCCCGGAAGGTGTAGCCGGGCAGCTCGATGACCTCCATGCGGTCCTTGAGGGCAGGGCTGACGGTATCGGTGACATTGGCGGTGGTGATGAACAGGACTCTGGAGAGGTCGATGGGGATCTCCAGGTAGTGATCGGAGAAGCTGTTGTTTTGCTCGGGATCGAGGACCTCGAGCAGGGCTGCCGAGGGATCTCCGCGGAAGTCGCGGCCCAGCTTGTCGATCTCGTCGAGCATGAACACCGGGTTGCTGGTCTTGGCCTTTCTCAGGCCCTGGATGATGCGGCCCGGCAGGGCGCCCACGTAGGTGCGGCGATGTCCCCGGATCTCGGCCTCGTCGTGCACCCCCCCCAGAGAGATGCGGACGAACTTGCGGTCCAGGGCGCGCGCGATGCTCTTTCCCAGGCTGGTCTTGCCGACCCCGGGGGGGCCGACCAGGCAGAGGATAGGCCCCTTCATGTCGTTCTTCAGCTTGCGGACCGCCAGGTACTCGAGGATTCTTTTTTTGACCTTGTCCAGGTCGTAGTGGTCCTCGTCGAGAATTTGCCGGGCGTCGAAGATATTGAGCTTGTCCTGGGTGATATCGAGCCAGGGCACATCGAGCAGGGTATCCAGGTAGTTTCTCGTGACGCTGTATTCGCTGCTGGCCGGTTGCATGCTGCGCAGGCGGCTGAGCTGGGTCTGGGCCACCTTGACGACCTCTTCCGGCAGGTTCTTCTTCTCGATGGTGGCGGCCAGCTCGTCCAGGTCGGACCCCTCCCCGTCGATCTCGCCCAGCTGCTCTTTGATGGCCTTGAGCTGTTGCCTGAGGTAGTACTCCCGCTGGTTGCGGTCGATCTCCTCCTTGATCTGGCTTTGGATCTTGTCGGAGACCTTCAAGACCTCGAGCTGGCGCGCCATCTGGGTCAAGGTCTGGCGCAACCGCTGCTTGAGATCGAGGCTTTCCAGGATATGCTGCTTCTCCTCGACCGGGATATCCAGGTTGGCGGCCACGAAGTCAGCCAGCTGGCCTGGCTCGGTCACCCCCTCCACCAGGGTGGTGGCCTCCTTGGGCATCTCGGGGATGTAGCGCACGACCTGCTTCGCGGTTGTTTTTAGATTGCGAAAGAGGGCTTCGATCTCGACGTCTCGCTCGCGGGGTTCCTCGATGGTCTGGAACTCCCCCTTGAGAAAAGGCTCCTCCTCGAGGATGCGCAGCAGGCGGATGCGCTGCTGCCCCTGGACGATCACGCTGTAGTTATCCTCGGCGACCTTGATGACCTTCAGGATGGTTGCCGAGCAGCCAAAGCGATAGAGATCGCTCTCGGTCGGTTCGTTGGTGTCGGCCTCCTGCTGGGTGAGGATGGCGATCGGGGTTTCGGCTGCAAGTGACTCCTGGACCAACCGGACCGAGCGGCGGCGTCCCACGGCCAGGGGGATCACCACCTGAGGGAAAAGCACGCTGTTTCGCAGCGGTAATATCGGCAGTTGAACCGTCTTCATATTTCGTTCCTTCTCACGGCGATCGGACAGATGAATCTCGGGATCCCCCGTCTGGGAATCGGTGCATGAAGACTAAGCACCATCGCGAGAAATCAAACCTTCTCCCTTTGATTCTTGCCAGTTGCCAGTAGATACCCGGGAAGCGTTCCCTTCGATGGAGTCGGCTGGCGCCCGCTGTCCTGTGGGGGGCGCAGTGCTCCGGAGCTCGTAGACCCCAGGCAACCGGCGCCACGGTGAAGAGGACCTCCCCTGCAGCACTGCGGCCGTTTCCGGGTACCCTACAGAGGCCTCATCTCGACCTGGAGCAGCACCTCCCGGTCCGCCTCGATCTCCACTCTCCGTGTCCAGTCGTGGTATCCCTCCTTGGTGAAGGTCACCAGGTGAAGGCCGGTGCGGAGCCGGATCGGTTCGTCAAGAGGAGTGGTTCCGACAACCTCTCCCTCGATGGTGACCGCAGCTCCCTCGACATTGGTTTCGATCCGAAGGGTTCCGTGCCGGACCATCTGGTCCAACAGGATGTCCACCGACAATTCCTGTCCAGGCTGAAGGTCGAGGATCCGCTGATCAGGGTGGTGGTTGTCAGCCACAACGGTCAGCTCATGGGAACCGGGCGGAAGCGAGAAGGGTGGAAGGTGGCCTTGGGCCAGCTCGATGCCGTCCAGAGAGATCTTTGCCCCCTGGGGCTGGACGGTGACCTCCAATCGAGCGCCGTGTGGGATGTGACGGCTGCAGCTTTCCACATGGCTGGCGACCGCTGCCGAGTCTTCGGCGTCGGGGATGAGATAGAGATAGCGGGAGAAGTAGAGCACGCAGTCGCCATATTGCTGGCTGACACGGCTGACCTCGCCGAGGTTGTACCAGATGTCAGCCCAGTAGGGGTCAGCCTGGACGATCTGGCGATAGATCTCCAGGGCCCGATCGTATCGTTGCCTGCGGACATGGTTGGCGGCTTGCTCGTTGAGCTCGTTCAGATCCCCCGTTCCTTCTGACTGTGCCTGGACGGGGAACGCGGTTGCGGTGGCTAGAAGCAGTTCAACCACCAGGATGAGTCGGAAGCGGTTCATGGGTTACCCTGGGTCAAGAGCTTCTCAAGAAAAAGGGGCTTCACCCTTTTGACACACCTCGGTTGTTGCCACGCCGCAAAGAGAGTACCGTTCCCTTGCGTGGTTCGCAACCGTGGGAGCAGCGGGCTGGATCAGGCTGGCAGCGGTGGCAGGTCGCCAAGACGAGAGATGGAGGATCATGAGCAGGGAGAGGCATCGGCTCAAGACGGGCTACAAGCTGTTGGTCTCCCCTGGGGATATGGCTTTGGGGGCGCGGTTCGCGCGCAGCAGGCTATCGCTGGTGATGACGGTGGTGGCGACCACGGTGCTTTTCTTGGGGTATGTCCTGGTCACCACCACCTACATGCGAGAGCGCTCGACCGACGTGGTGCTCAACCTGGTGTTGATCAGCGGGGGGCTGCTGCTGATGTTGGTGGCCGCCTATTTCCAGAGCCTTCTGGGGGGAGACCTGCTTTTCCCGGGGCGCTGGCGAGAGCGGGTGGTCCTGGGACTGTCGATCGAGGAGGATGGGGAGGAGTCGGAGCTGGAGACGATTACCCGGACCAAGGACCACCTGCCGTTGTTCTACCTGATGCTGGCTGCGCTGCTGTTCGCCAACTACCTCTTGTTCGGCTGGGTGAGTGGGGGGTTTCTGGGGGAGTACCACGAGTGGCGTTATCAGCACACGCTGCTGCGTTCTCCCGATGTCAAGGACCGGATCCGGGGGATACGAAACGTGACCAGTCCCCTGGAGCAACAAGCCAAAAACGAGGAGGCGATCCGCTTGGTGTTGGTCGATCTGTGCCAGGATGGCGACCGGGAGGTTCAACAATGGGCGTTGTGGGCCGCCGGGGAGCTGTTGTTGTTCGAGGCGGCGCCCGTCCTGCGGGAGATCGTGGCAGACGAGGAGAGCCCCGAATCGGTCAGGGCGAGGGCTGCCGAAGCGCTTGGCTACCTGGCCAACCGGGAGGGAGCGGAGTTGATGGCCCGACTGCTGGCCAGCAGCATGGGTCGGGAGGAGTTGGCTCTGGGGTTGTTGCGGGGGCTGGGGTTGGCTCGGTTGCGGGAGGCGGGGCCGGAGATCGCCCTGTTCTTGGGGGTAGAGCCGATCGAGGTGCGGGCGCACGCATTCTGGGCTCTGGGACGCAGCCAGGACCGGCGATACCGGGAGGAGCTGTTCACCCATGCCCGGGAGGGCAGCTTTCTGGAGCGGTGTTTCGCGGCGGAGGCGCTCAAGTTCATGGCCAACGAGGAGGATCGCACCGAGGCGCACCAGCTGTTCGATTCAGCGCCCGATCAGCGGTGCGAGCGGGTAGCCTGGCGGCTGCCGTATCACTGGGACGAGGACAGCAGCTTCTTCCAGGAGATCGTGGTGGCGGAGTCGCTGAAGGCCAAGTTTCTCAAGGTTGTCTTCACCGCCGGTGGCTTGGCGGAGCGCCAGTTTCTGCTGGACCTGGTACGGGATCCCGGCCAGCCGGATGAGATCCGATACCTGGCCCGGGAGCTGGCCAGGCGGATCGACACCCGGAGGTGAAGGTACCAGGCGGGTGAGCTTGAACTCCCGGCGGGGGTTCTGTTAAGTTGCCCGGGCGCTGGCGCGGCTGGTCCACGGGCTGGCGGGCGTGTTGGAGAGGGAAGGGCATCATGCATCCGGTATTGTTTCGGTTTCCAGACTGGCTGCCTCTGCTGGGAGGCCGGGCCATCTACTCCTACGGTTTCATGCTGGGTATCAGCTTCATCATCGGTTGGACCCTGTGCCATCGCTGGGCCAGCCGGGAAGGGATGCCGGAGAAGCAGATCACACGGGCCTTGTTGACGATCATCATCATGAGCCTGGTGGGGTCCCGCGTATTTTACTTCATCTACAACCCCGACCGGTGGGCGGGCTTGGGCGGATTTCTGCGCTTTGACTCGGGCGGCCTGGTGGCCTATGGCGGGTTGATCCTGGGGACATTGACCGGCTATCTCTACCTGCGCTTCGTTGCCCGCACCGATTTCTGGAACTTTGCCGACCACGCCGCACCGGGGATGGCGTTGGGGCTCGGCTTCACCCGCATCGGCTGCTTTTTGTTCGGATGCTGCTACGGCCGGCAGACCGACAGCTGGTTGGGGATGCAGTTTCCCATGTGGAGTGGAGAGAGCGCGGTTCGACTGGGACAGCGCGGTGCGCCCGCCTTTGTCGACCATTTTCGCGCACTGGGGGACGGGCAACCCTACGAGCACCTGGCGATCCAGGCCTCCCATGCCGAGAGGGCGGCCCGCGCCGCTGCGGCAGGAGCCGGAGAGCTGGCCCACCAGGTGCACATGGCCTTTGAAGCCAAGTACCAGGCTCTGGGCGCGCTGGTGATGGGAGGCCACTCCCACTCCGTGTACCCCAGCCAGCTGCTCAGCTCGCTGGGAGGTTTTCTCATCTTTGCCATCCTGCTGATCCTGCATCGCCACCGCCGGTTCAGGGGACAGGTGCTGCTGGCCTTCGCCGGAAGCTACGCCATCGTGCGGTTCTTCCTGGAGATGATCCGGGTCGACTTCCAGGGCGGAATACTCGGCCCTTTGTCGTGGAACCAGGTAGTTGGCATCGCGATCGTGGGGCTGGTCATACCCGGCTGGATCTACCAGAAGCGAAGATCCCCCCTGGCACCCGGCGAATCGGGGTACGTCCGCGACAAGGAAGATCAGAAGCCCTCTCAAGCTGGCAAGCGAGGCAGCCACAGCACCCGGGAGGGCCACGATCGGCCCACAAGTAGCCGAAAGGACTCCAGGCGGAAGACGAGCAAGGGAAACCGATAGCCCTCGCCAGCAACCAACCCAGGGGGGGCGACGCAGGGATGCGCCACCTTGTCGAGGGTGAAACGCGTACTGGCGGGAATGCGGGGAGCACAAGGTGCGGTTGTTCGCATGTCACCGACTCGGACACCTGGGTTCTCCATGACGAAACCGTTGACCTTCCTGACCTGTGGCCACCGCCTGCCTTGGGCGGGAACACCAGAACCGGCGGACGCCTCACCGGTCCGCTCGGCGGGGATGGGCACCCCGCCACAGCGACATCTTCCTTCTTTCTCTTGTCACCTTCCGAATCGTCTGGCGCTCTTGCTCGCTTTGCTGGGGATGACCTTTCTTCACTGCTCCGAACGATGCGACCAGGGGCCCCAAACGGAAGCCCGACAAGCTCCTGCGGAAGATGACCAGGCTGCCCGCGCTTCGGAAGGCAGCGGCCAGCAGGATCGGACAGGGGCCTGGGCTCTGAATGAGGACCTGGTGGTGGCCTGGGTGGAGGAGGAGGAGGTCCGCCGCAGCCAGTTGGACCATGAGCTGGATCGCCGGATCGACCGGATGGCGAGGGGGGGCCGAAGCCTGACCCCTTCCTGGCGCAATGCCCAGCGCCGCCAGATCGTGCGCCAGTTGGTGGAGCAGCTCCTCATGGTACGCGCCCTCGACGAGGAAGGGATCGAGGTGTCCGACAGTGAGCTCGCCGCGGTCATGGACCAGGAGATCCAGCAGCTGTTCGGCTCCGAAGACCGTCTGAACCGTTACCTGGAACGTCGGGGGATGAGCCGTGAGGAGTACGAAGGCTGGCGTCGATCCGAGATGCGGATGGAGAGACTCCTGCGCTCCAGGGGATGGCGGGAGCCGACCGAACAGGAGGTCGAGGAGTACTACGATCAGAATCGAAACACCTGGCGCGCCCCCCAGCGGCTTCGAGCCGCGACGATCGGGGTGAGGCTGGGACGCGATGCCGATGAGGCACAGGAGCGTGCCGCCCGGGAGCAGATCCAGGTCTTGCGCGAGATGGTGCTCTCGGGACAACAGGACTTCGCCAGCCTGGCCCGGGAGTACAGCCAGACCCCGGATCGGAATCGAGGAGGTGACCTGGGCTGGATCTACCGGGACGACACCGACCTGGAACCCGCCGTCACCCGTTTGCTGTTCGAGACGGAGCTGAACCGGGTCACCGAGCCGATCCGGACCCGCCTTGGATACCAGATTTTCCTGGTGACCGACAGGAGAGAGGAAGGGGCGCGGGCCTTCGACGAGGTGCAAGACCATGTCTCAGCCCACCTCAATCACCTGGGAGAGCAGGCGGTGCGGGTCAGGCTGTTGCAGGAGCTGAACGCCCGTTTCGACGTCGGCTACCACGAGGCCGCCTACGGTCTGGAGGCGGAGTAGCGCTCGGATTTCGGTCCTTGGTGGTCGGCAACGAGCCGCAGGCTGGCAGGACGGGGCGGACTGCGGCAAGCCGCCCGGTGACCGCTGCCGCCTGCAGCGATCGGCGACCCACAACCCACCAAGAACGGTCGGAAAGGGCTTTCTGTTTTTCGAGGTTGCGGATACCATCCCGTAGGTTCGATCTTGCTTCTGACAGGCTGAAGGCAGCCTGGGACTGTACCTGGAGGTGGGATGTGTCTGGCCCAAGGTGGCGTCATTTCGTGAGCTTTTTCTGTGTGGCCCTGGTGTGGATGGGGCTTCTGGCCAGCAGGGCGTCGGCCCAAGCTCCTGCGCGCCTTGGGGTCGTGTTGTCCGATGGAGCGGGTCTGTCGGATCGCGACCTGGGGCAGTTTCAGGCGGGGGTGGAACAGATCATCAGTGATTACGGCGGGTTCGAGCTGGTGGGGTGGGATCAGGTAGCCGGTGCACTCGACGCTTCGGAGCGGCGATCGCTGACCCGATGCGGCACCGATGCATCCTGCCTGGCAGGCCTGCTGTATCCCCTGGATGTCGATCTGGGGCTGCATTTTCGGATCGACCCGGATGCGCAGGGGTTGGTGACCACGATCACCGGCTTGAACTTCCGGGATGGGCGGGTGGAAACCGTCCAGGATGGTTTTTTGCCCGGCTCGGCCGACACCATGTTCTTGCTGGTCCCGATACACGAGGCCCTGGGCGTCATGGCAACCGTCGATGTGCAGCGGGGTGTAGCGCGAGCGACCGAACCGAGGCAAGAGACGAGGCGGACGGATGGGCAAGATCAGAGAAGGGACGAGCCCGAGCTGAGGGAGGAGATCGGTGAGCCAGGGGGCACCAACGTCCTGGCGATGAGCCTGGAGATCGGCGGTGCGGCCGTGATGGCCACCGGGATCGTGTTCTGGGTGCTGGCCGACGATACCTTGCAGGAGATACAGGCCGAGCCGCATCCTGCACAGGAGGTGTCCGATCTGCAGAGCAAGGGCGATACCTACCAGTTGATCGGCAACATCGCGGTCGCTACCGGGGCGGTGGTGATGGTGACGGGGCTGGTATTCGATCTGCTGAAGATCGGAGCGCCGCGCTCGGGTGGAACCCGCTCGGCGGACAACCAGGAGTGGAGGCGGTTCGGGCTTTCGCCGATCCCGGCGGGCGCCTCGATCCGGTTCGAGATGGATTTCTAGGACGGTTACGGCCGGTGTCGGCTTGTCGGTACGGCCATTCGGATAGCATAGCGGACCATGAGAAGCCTTGTCATAATAGCCAGCTTGATGATGCTTGCGACAGCCGGGCTGGTGCTCGGATGTAACCTCGACTTCGACGAGGCCATCCCCTGCCAGAACCACCAGCACTGCCCTGAGGGGATGTACTGCCAGCAGAGCGACCACCGCTGCCTGCCAGGCTCGGCATCCACCGAGGACGCCTCCGAGGAGCCCGACGCCGTGGATCAGGCTTCGCAGGAGGAGGGGACGGAACAAGAGCCCGATGAGACGGGCGATCCGACCGACGACGAACCGGCCTCCGAAGAAGTCGAGTCCAGCTAGGCCAGTTCCCTGTCTGCCGCTCCACCCGGCGGCGGTTGGGGAGAAGACCGGTGGCGGCATCGAAAAAGCCATTTGCCAGTGAAGCTTCGGCGCCTCGTTGCGTCCAACAGGTCACTTTCCGGTATCTGCTGTGTGGGCGGATTGAAACCATGAATCGCCTGATATCCCTTTTCGTTGTCGCCTTGCTGCCCTTCACGCTTTGCCAGGCTTGCATGTACAATGTCATCTCCACCCGGACCGAGCCGCGGATGAGCGATGTCCATGTGGTCGATACCCAGATCGACTACCGGGTGGCCAGCCAATCGCTCATCGGCGACTCGCTGGTGATCAACCTGTCCCGAAGCTGCCTGGAAACCCGGGAGGGGATGCAGGAGACGGTGCTGGTCGAGACCCGGCAGTACAACTACACCGGCGCCTGGGTGACCATGGCCGGGGTTGCCGGGGCGTCGCTGACCGTGGCGCTGGTGCTCTACCTGATCGGCCAGGACGAGATCGACATGGCCGAGCCGTTCTTCGAGGACGAACAATGGGATGAGCAGAAGCGCGAGGACGGCGAGCGGATGCAGGCCACCGCGGGATGGGTGGCGCTCACCACCCTCGTCGGGTTGGCCGTCGGGACGGTGGTGCTCCTCACCATGGGAGGCGACGACATCCGGGAGAGCGAGACGCTGGTGAGCCGGAATCCCGTCCGGGAAGGGCCCGTTCAGTCCAGCTGCACCGCCCTGTGGCCATCCGGCATGGGGACGCTGTTCGCCCCCGCCATCGGCCGGCAGTTCGAAGCGTTTGCCAATGGAACGGAGCGGATCGAGATCGACCTGGCGGTCGCACCGGTCCAGATCTGGGAGTCGGCCGACTCGCTGATGCTGGAGCTGCCGGGTGTCTCCCAGTGGATCCCGTTCGAGCTGGACCGCTCGGTGCGCACGGTGGGTATCACCCGCTACAGCCAAGCACAGCACGTGCTCAACCTGACCTTCGATGATACCGGCGGTGACAACGACGGGCAGCTCGATCCGGGAGAGATCGCGGCGGTGGTCTACGAGGTGATCAACAACTCTGAGGGGCCACTGACCAACCTGTCTCTGGACCTGGATGCCGGGGAGGTCTCCGGGGTGCGCCTCGAGTCTCCCGTCTACCTTGGGGATCTGGCCGCGGGGCAGGTCGCCCGGGGGCGGGTCGACCTGATCACGAGCAGCGACCTGCGACAGATGAGCGCGATGATCGAGGGTAGACTCCACAGCGGCTCCGGCATCGCCCAGTGCAGCCGGCTGAATATCCCGATACAGGCCCAGACGGGTCCCCAGCGGGCCCACATCTGGTATGACGAGGGGAGCCGCTACCGCGACCTCCTGGCGACCGGTGCGGTCCGCATCCAGACGGTCCTCACCGAGACGGGGCAGCACGCATTCGTAGCCGATCCCGCCACGCGGGAACGGATCAACGCCATGGTCGCCATGGGGGGAGGAAGCCCGGAAGATCGCCTGCGGAGCGCTCTACAGGCGGCCAACCAGGAGAACATCCGCAAGGTATTTCAGCTCTCGGTCAATCCCGTCGCTGGCAACCATATCCAGATCGTCCTGTCGGTCTATGAGACCGCCAGCTCGGACCGGGTGTTCCTGCGCGATGCCGCCGTCGATTCGACCGACGCCCTGCAGGTGCTGGATGCCTTCGACGGCCTGGGCAGGGCCTATCTGAGCTGGTCGTCGAGGTAGACCGGAAGCACCCGTCCGCGAAGGAGAGACCAGCGTCGCTCCCAGAACCTCAATGCGAAGGAGTGAGTTTGCCATGCGCGCCACAGTTCTTCTTGTTCTCTCGCTGCTGCTGATCGCTCCGGCGAGTTGTGGATCCAATCCCCGTCCCGGTACCGGAACCCGCGTGAGCCCAGGGGTTGGCATACTGGACTACTACACGGTGCGGGCCACGGACGAGGGACGGGTGGTCACGCGCGACCTGCCGCCGGAACCGCGGCCCCGGGAGGCCATCACAGGGGACGACTACTTCCAGATCAAGCTGGAGCACCTCTACATCGGGGAGGCGCTGGGGCAGCAGGTGGGCAATGTGGCGGTCATCAGCCAGATCGAGGGGGTGGTGCCGAATACCACGAGCTGCGTGGAGCTGGACGTCTCCGATCTGGAGTTCGACCTGAACCAGCGCGAGCGGTCCAACATCGCCTCGCCGGCCTGCTCCTTCAAGCACGTGGTGGCCATCAACCCGGTCTTCTCCCAGAGCCACGTCACCTTCGACTCGGCCTTCATCACCCCGCCGTTCCGGATGGGGGTGCGGCCGGTGGGGCTGCGGTTCATCATCGCCCAGCTGAACGACTACGATCTGGCCCGGCAGCTGCTGGACTGGAGCCAACGCCAGATCAATAACCTGGGCGCCTACGGGTTCTCAGAGCTGAACCAGTGGCAGTCCACGCTGGTGAACATCGGCTTCACAGTTGCCAACTATATTCTCGATTACGCTTCGCTGCCCGAATACGTCTTCGAATTCGAGACCGACTTCGTCCCGGTGGAGGTGGTCGGCGGGGTGACCACCCCCCAGAACCTGTTTTTGGGGGGTGACTTCGTGATCGTCGGTTTTCCTCGCCCGACAGCCAACGATCTGGTGTTGCTTGGGCAGGAGCTTGGCGAGGCGGTGGAGGTGGACCGGTCGGGGGCCATGGTGGCGTCGCACAGACTGCTGTTTGATTCCGGACGGCTGTACTGGCGAGACACGCGAATGGAGTATCGCGACGGTCCCTACGTCGTATTCAAGGTGGTGCGACAGAGCCGCTATCCAGACGAGCTGCCGGTGACGCTGGCCAAGGTGTCGCGGGAGATCGAACGTGGCGGGAGCCGGGAGCAGGTGGGTGCCATGGCCCGCGATGCGGTGCTGGAACTGCAGGACTTGCGGCTACTCAACGAGACCGAGGGGCGGTACCTGCTCGACCTGTTCCAGTGGTACGTCGATGCGCGTTGGCTGCAGTCGATGCTGGAACGAGAGCTCCATGGGGAGGCGATCGACTCCCATGAGCTGCCGGTTCCGATGCTCAGCGTCTCGGCGGGTTCGGGGTTGGATCTCAACCTGGTCGACCTGTTGAGTCGGGCGCGGATCGCCATGACCCGGCTGCAGGAGCGGATCTACGACAACTACGGACGGAACCCGGGGATATGGCAGGCGGAGTGCATCGCGCTCAGATCGGTGACCCAGGGGATCGCCGACGCCTACAATGAACTGCGTCCGCGAGCCCGAGTGGCGTTCGAGGACCTTCAGCTCCAGCGCCATCAGCTCAGTCTGAGGGCGACGCGAACGGCCCAGGAGCAAGAACAGCTGGAGGAGCTGGAGGCGGCCGAGATCAGGGCCTCGCGGTTGATGGACGAGCTGCCCGAGGAGCTGAACGAGCCACAGTGTCCCGGCCTGCGGCGATGAGAGGCCAGTGAGGGGACTCAGTGTCTGTGGTGGATCAGCCGGCCAACACCCCGATCAACACCCCGATGGCGCCCAGTAGCCCGAGCCCCAACACGATGACCAGGATCTTGTAGCCCAGGGGCCAACCGGTCTCTTCCTTGTGGAAAAAGATCGGCTCGTCGTGGAGAGAGCTCATCTTGACGGTGTACCCGTCATCCCCCCCCGCCTGCAACGGTGCGGGAGCCATGGGCCGGGTGCTCTCTTCGGAAGCCTTGACCTGCACATGAACGGCACCAGGACGCAAAGTTAGCCCATCGTCACGCGGCTTGAGCCTGTCGAGCTCCGAGATGACCTCGACAGCGGTCTGGATACGCATGGCTGGGTCTTTCTGGGTGACCCGGTCGATGACGGTGCCGACCGGCAGGGTGCGCAGCCAGTCGGGCAGTGGGACCGGGCCGCTGTCGGCATGGGTGACCAGGATCTCCATGAAGTTCATGTTGCCGTAGATGGAGGTGCCGGTGATCATCTCGGCCATGACGATGCCCCAGGAGAACAGGTCGCTGCTGGGGGTGAGCGTACCTCCCCGCAGCCGTTCGGGGGCCATGTAGGCGGGGGAGCCGACTACCATCCCGGCACGGGTCTTGAGATCGTACCCTTCCGCCGACTCGTCGATGGCCTTGGCGATCCCGAAATCGACCACCTTGACGTGGTCCTTGGCACCACCGAACTCTCCGACGATGACGTTGCCTGGCTTCAGGTCGCGGTGGATGATGCCGCTGCCATGGGCCTCTACCAGGCTGACCAGGATCTGCCGCCCGATGTGGATGGCGCGGTCGGGGTGGATCCGTCCTTCGGCCTGGATGATCTCCTTGAGCGTCTTGCCCCGGAGAAACTCCATGACCATGTAGGGGAGGCCGTTGTCCAGCCGGCCGTAATCGAAGATCTTGATGGTGTTGGGGTGGTTGAGATGTCGGGCCAGGCGGGCCTCGTTGCGGAAACGGGCCTCGACTTGCGGATCGCTGGCGACCTTGGGGTCCACCACCTTGATGGCCACCGGACGTCCCAACGTCTGGTCAACGGCCAGGTAGACCGTACCCACCGCACCGGAGCCTAGTACCCGCTCGATCAGGTACTTTCCCCCGATCATGGCGCCAGGCTGAGGCAATCGGAGCTGGTATCTCACCGGACACACCCCATCGCGCAAGTCCAGTTGACCCAGAACCCGCGTTGATTGAGATGCCGGTCATCCTACCATGGTTGACGTTGATCTCAAGCACCCTGGTGACCTCGATCCGCCCCCTCCGGTGGCTCGATCACGCCCCCGCCCCTCAAGGGGGGCCGCTGGGGGCTGGTCTCTCCCGGTTCACCCAGATCACCGTTGCCGAGCGTACAGCCACGAGCGGCGCTAGCGAGTGCCGCGCCACTGGCTGGCCAGGTGGCGGATTCCGGGTGACCTCGGGCATCGGCCTTCAAGGTGGAACCGGGTTATGCCATAAGGTGACGGTCATGTGTCGGACGCCCCCATGCCGCCGGGATCGGATCAGGTCCCTCGAGATCGAGAGGTGGATGCGGATCTGGGCGGTCATCGGCCTGGCCAGTTGGTGCGGGCTCGGCCCCGGAGTTCCGGGGATCCACCAGTCGAGTGCCGCCGAGTTGACAGTGTTCGCTCGAACCACCCTTCGGATCGAGGTGGTGAGTCAGGGAAGGCGACTCTATCTCCGGGGGGATCTGAGAGACAACCTTTTCCAGGGGCTTGCGGACCGGCCCATCACCGTGGAGGTCGCACCAGCGGATGGGAGCTTGGCGTCGGTCAGGAGGCTGGAGTACCCACTTCACACCGACCGGAACGGCCAATTCCTCTTTCGGGAGCTGCTCGAGGAGGGTTCCTGGGTGGTCAGCGCCCGATATGCCGGCGACCGATGGCATACACCCAGCTCGGTGGAGCAGATGGTGCGGATCCAGCGGGTGCCGCTGGAGATCGAGCTGGTGACCCCTCGTGCCGCGCCTGTCTGGGCCGACATCCCGGTACAAGTCTCCGTACACAGCTCGGGTCCACGCGCCCGCTGGGTCATCGACCTGGTGATCAACGGGGTGGCGCTGGGGGGACCGGTCGTGACCGACGAGGAAGGCAGGGCCAGCCTGCAGGTCGGTACCGTGAACCAGGAGGGGGTGGTCGGGATCGAGGCCACCTTCCCCGGAGATGACGTCTATCTCCCAGCTGCAGCGCAGACGCGAGTTCAGGTATACCGATCGGCCTCCATCCACCTGCACACGGTCCAGGTGTACAAGGGGCGCGACCATCGGCTGCTGTCGGTTCAGGGGGCGCTGCAATCGGACCTGGGGCCGATCGAGGGGGCCGAGCTGGTGCTGGCGATCGACGGGATCGAGCAGGAGGACGCGGCGATCACCGGTCGGGACGGGGGGTTCCGATTCGCACGCTCCATCGCCGACCTGGAACCCAGGGGGCTCCATGAGGTGGCGGTTCTGTTCCATCCGCTGGGTTCGAGCGATCCGGAGTTGAGAGAGGAGGCGACCACCGAGATCGAGATTTCGGCGGGTCCGCTGGCGAGTCTGGTGGTGTGGGCGCGAGTGGCGGCGGGTGGCCTGGCGGCTGCGGCGGTCCTGGTTTTTCTGGCCCTCCACGTTGCGATGCGCCTCAGGCCTCGCCGATCCAACCGGCGTTCGTCCGGTCCGCCAGGTCATGGGGCACCCCGCAAACGGGTCGATCTCTCGATACCTCCCCGACGAGCCGGCAGACAGCAGGTCCATGTCGGCGGCCGGGTGGTCGATGCGGACACCTACCTGCCGATCGGGCCGGGTGAGGTGGTGTTGGAACGGCTGGATGGGGGAGGGGGAGGGAAGATCGCCATCGGTAAAGAGGGCAGCTTCGAGGCGCGGGATCTCGAGGAGGGCCGATATCACGCGACCGCGCAGGTGACCGGCTACGTGGCGACCGGTTTCGACCTTTCGATCCCGCATCGCGGTGAGTTCGGCCAGATGGAGGTGTACCTGGCCTCCATACGAGCCTGGATCCGATACCTCTACCAGCAGATGACCGAGCAGCTGGAGCTGGGGGGTGAGGAGGAGGTCTGGGGGCGGTTGACTCCCCGCCAGGTGGAACGGTTGATCTGCGAGAGCTACCTGACCGGCCTGCCATCTGCGGTAGAGGCGGAGGATGTTCGCCGGTTTCGCAGCCGGTTGAGGGAGATGCTCGAACAACAGGGGGAGACGGCCGCCGAGGACCGGTTGCGGGTGCTGACCCTGCTGGTCGAGGAGGTCTACTACTCGGGACGAATCTACGAGGAGGAGTTGATCGATCGGTGCCACCGCCTGATCGCCGCTGTGAAGGGGGCTGTGATGGCGGGGCGTGGGAGGAAGGGAGAGGAAGCGTGACGGTCTTGGGCACTGTCCGACTGGCAGACCCCTTTGATCGTGCCGGCCAAACCGCGTCTGCCGCATCCTGCCGGTACGCGCTCCATCTCCTGGAAGAGGCGCCTTGGGGAAGGAACCTGGCGGTAACTCCCCGGATGGCGTCTGGCAACGACCGGTACAGAAAAGGGACAGGGCACCTGGTGAGTCCGATCGTCCGATCAGAGTCGCAGTGTTTTGCGACTGGCGGTTTCGTTTTCCGCCGGCTTCCGGCGGGGCTCCTGCTGCTCGTACTGGTGTTCGTGCACGGCAGCAGCCTGGCCCAGCCCTTGGAGCCGGTCGGAGATACCGAACTGCCCGGCGGCCTGGACTACGACCAGTCCAACATCGAGTGGAACGGGCTGAGCGAGCTCAGGAGCATGCTGGAGGAGAGGGGAATCACCCCGATCTTTGACCAACCGGTAGACCTTGCGGCACTCACCGTCGACTCCCCCCTCATCCTGATCTACCCGAGAGTGACGACATCGGAGTCGGATCTGAGAGTGGACGACCTCCTGGCATTTCTGGCCGATGGTGGGAGACTGCTCCTGGCGGATGACTACGGCGAAGGGGGGCTTCTGTCCTCCGCCTTGGGGGTGTTTCCCCGCTGGGGCCGGCTGCCCCATCGGCAGTTCTTCCGATCCAACGACCAGCTTCCCACCTTCTGGGTACACCGAGGAGGGGAGCTACTGGCGGGTGTGGTCCGCATCGTGGCCAACCACCCGGTGGCTCTGGAATCGGACCAAGCGCCGGTCATCGGGTACGATGAGCCCGGATTTGGCCTGCTGTACGACCTGGTCTACGGGCAGGGGCGGGCGCTGATACTGGGCGATCCGTCGCTTTTCATCAACTTCATGCTGGAGGTGGCCGACAGCCGGAGGTTGGTGGGCAACCTGTTCGAGGCGCTCTGCTCTGGACTACCGCGGTGTTCGCCACGGATCCTGACCGGCCAGGTCCGTTTCGAGGGGCAGTACAGAGGCCAGATGGAGGAGCCAGGTGAAGGGGAGTGGAGCGTCACGGATCGTTTGAGGGGGTTTTTGGGCGCCATCGGAGCCACGATCGAGGAGCTGCCCGGTTATCGACCCGACAGTCGGGGAGTGTACTATACCTCACTGGTACTGGCCCTGGGGATCATGGTCTTCCTGTTCACCTTGCTTCCGCTGAGCCGTCCCGGATGGTTGTCCTTCACCTTCCGGTTGCCACGGATGGCGCGATGCCGGTCGGAGTATGAGCAGAACCTGCTGCGACACCTGAGAGAGGTGAGGGGAGGGGACCTTGGGCTGCCGCTGGCCATCCTGAAGGAGGAGTTCGAGGATCTGTTCTATGGCCAGCTTGGGCGGGAGGGGTTGGAGTTGGACGCGGGGGTGTCGCGCAAGCCGGAGGAGTTGAGACGGATCGCGCGGTGGTACGGGGAGCGGGTCGCTTCGGGGGCCTCGCGATCGCGGCGCCGGGCGGTTGAGAAGCGAGCGTTGGCGACGCTGGAAGCGGTGTCGCGCGTGACCGGCAGAGAGATGCTGGTACCCCAGGTGAAGCGCCGCCACTCGAGGCGGTTGTTTTTACGGCTCTACCGGGATACGAGCAGGTTGCTTCACGAGCTTGGAGTGGACGAGGAATATGAACGACGGACTGGCCAGCCAAACACGGATCGATCCTGAACGGTGTCAGTGGGTCGCCTCGCGCGCGGAACGGGTACAGGCCGAGATGCGCAAGGTGTTCATCGGCGATCCCGGCATCGTGGAGGCGCTCCTGGTGACCCTGTTGGCGCGGGGTCACGTGTTGGTGGAAGGGGTTCCGGGGGTAGCCAAGACCACACTGGCCAAGGGGTTCGCCGGTGTGCTGAACTGCAGCTTCCGCAGGATCCAGTTCACCCCCGACCTGTTGCCCAGCGACATCACCGGCACCTACGTGCTCGACATGAGGAGCAACGAGTTCCAACTGCGCCCCGGCCCCCTCTTTGCGCAGGTGGTCCTGGGGGATGAGATCAACCGGGCGCCAGCCAAGACCCAGTCGGCCCTGCTGGAGGCGATGCAGGAGAGCCAGGTGACCATCGAGGGGACTACCCAACCTTTGCCCCAACCGTTTCTGGTGCTGGCCACCCAGAATCCGGTGGAGCAGGAGGGGGTATACCTGTTGCCCGAGGCGCAGCTGGACCGTTTTCTGATGAAGCTGGCGCTGGGCTACCCCGGCTTCGAGGACGAGATGGAGGTCCTGCGCACCCACGACCGGCAGCCGGAGGAGGTTCGCCCGGTGCTGGAGCCGGAGGAGGTGCTGCAGATGGCCCGGCTCTGCGATGAGGTGCACCTGGCCGAGGAGCTGAAAGGATATATCCTGCGCCTGGTGCGATACTCGCGCAACCACAAGCAAGTGCTTCTGGGCAACTCACCCAGGGCGGCCATCTCCCTGATGCGGTCGGCCAAGGCACGTTCGCTGCTGCACGGGCGCGACTACGTCTTGCCCGATGACATCCGACAGGTCGCCGCGCCGATCCTGGCACACCGGGTGATCCTGAAACCCGAGGCGGAGCTGCACGGTCTGCGCGGCGAGGACGTGGTCAAGGCCGCCTTGCGGGAGGTTCCTTACGACCAGAGCTGATCGCGACAAAGATGCGAAGTGGAGTAGGGCAGGGGCGATGCAGGCGGTTGCCAACGCCTGCTCCGGCAACAGGGAAGGAGAGGCAGAGGGATGAATGGTCAGGGCCATCCCTCGGGGTAGCGATGTTTCCTCACCTCACGACAAGTGGACGGATCCTGCTGGTGTTGGCGGTCACACTCCTGTTTTTGGGGACGATCACCTCGCAGTGGGTCATCCTGCTGTGGGGAGAGGCGCTGGCGGTGCTGGTGACCTGTGCCTACTACCTCCACCTGGCCACCTTCCAGGCTGTGGAGGGTGGCTTTCTCGGACTCTCTCTGAGAGGCCGCGGTGCCAACCGCTGGGTCCGCGGAACAGTGGGTAGGCCGGAAACCCTGGAGATGGAGGTGGTCAACCTGTCGGGGGTCCACCTGGCGCGGCTGCGGTTGGATCCGGAGCATTCGGAAGAGATCCACTTCGATCCAGGCCCCATCGAGCTCGCCTCCCTGGGCGGTCATCGACGGGTGGGTTTCGGGATCATGGTCAGCGCCAGTGCGTCGGGTCGATGGATGCTGCATGGATTCCGCCTGTGCGCCGAGGGAACCAGCGGTCTGGTGGCGGTCTCGGAGTACATCCCGATGACCTACCCCTTCAAGTTCCAGCCGGCGGTGGCCGCCAGTCGCCAGGCACTGATCCGGAAAGCCCGCCGCTTTGCCGAGATGCACCGGATGGGGGCGCATCCGCTGTGGCAGCGGGGGGTCAGCACCAACTTCCGGGAGCTCAGAGACCACACGCATGGAGACCCCTTCCGCAACATCGCCTGGAAGGCCACCGCCCGAACCGGCAAGCTGATGGTCCGTCAGTTCGAGGACGAGGTCTTTACCAACACCTCCATCATCCTCGATATCTCCTCCACCATGAGAGGCGGCACCCCTCCCAAGACCAAGCTGTCCCACGCCGTCGAGCTGATCGCCGAGTTGGCCACCACGACCGTCCGGGCCCGGGATCGGATCGGCCTGGTCACCTTCGATGAGGTCGTCTACGGTCACATCAGGACAACCGACGGCAAGAGCGGTGTGCCCCAGCTGATCAATCACCTGGTGGGGCTCGGCTGCGTGGTGGACAACGACTTCACCGAGCAGGATGAGCAGGAGGTCACCGAGACCGTGGTGAACTACCTGGCGATCCAGGATCGTCTGGAGTTTCGTCGTCGCGGTGGAGGGCGCAAGGACCTGTTCGAGGACGACTGGATCGATCGGGAGCTGCTGGTCAACTGGTTGCGGCGAACGCTCAAGGAGGAGTCGGTTCGACTGGGGGACCCGGTCTACAGTGCGGGAGTGGTCGGCTATCCGCGTGTGAGCGGCGTTCGCCGTTTCTGCCAGCTGAGAGGGGTGCCCCTGCCCTATCGCCGGGAATCCCGCTTTGGAGCCAAAGAGGGAGGGATGGTCCAGGCGCTGGAGCGGTTCTTGGAGGACACGCGGGAGTCCCATTTTGTCGTGCTGGTCAGCGACCTGTGCGCGCTGGTGGAGATGCGCCGGATCGAGGCGGCGCTCAAGCTGGTGCTGAGCCGCAAGCACCGGGTGATGTGCTGGATGCCGTACACCCCTGACTATGTCCGAGGGGCGGAGGAGGCCGCGGTCCACGGGCGAGCGGACCAGTGGACCGAAGCGATGGAGCGCGTGTTCCGGCTGGCCGAGCATCGGGAACGTTCCAGGGCGGCCGCAGTGGTGACCTCGCTGGGGATCCCGGTGCTCCCGGTGTCGCCCGTAGATACCCTGGAGACACTGCTGGCCCGGTCCAGCCTCTCCCGGCGATCCTGGTGAGGGGGTATGATCGCCTGCGCATTTTCCAGGCGAGTTCCCTTTGCATCGTGAAAAACGGGACGGACACAGGCTTACCGAAAAGGCGGGAAGGCGATAGTATGAGGGGTGGCCTCAACCGCGGTTGGATGGATGGAGGGTACCGACAGGACGGTCCGAGGAGAAAAACACTGCCATGAGCCGTTACACCAGAAAGGTGCTCAACCTGCCCAACCTGCTCACCCTGTTTCGCATCGCGCTGATCCCGGTGGTTTGCGGCTTTCTGTACCAGCGGACCGAGGGGTACATGATCCTGGCCGCCATCAGCTTTGGATTGGCCTCCTTCACCGACTTCTTTGACGGCTACCTGGCCCGTTCCCGAGGCCTGGTGAGCGTTCTGGGCAAGTTTCTCGACCCCTTGGCGGACAAGCTGATCGTGATGGGGGTGCTGGTCGTTCTGGTCGAGCTGGGGAGGTTCCCCGCCTGGCTGGTGATCATCGTGCTGGCGCGGGAGATCGCCATCACCGGCCTGCGGTCGATCGCCTCCAGCGAGGGGGTGGTGATCGCCGCAGGGGAGTCGGGCAAATCCAAGACAGCCTTTCAGTTGACGGGGCTGGTCGGCCTGATCATCCACTACCCCTTCGAGGTCAACTTCTTCCTGTTCTCGAGCCCGGTGGACTTTCACAAGACCGGCTTCATCCTGTTCGTCGTCAGCGTGTTTTTCAGCCTCTGGTCGGCCTTCATCTACACCAGGGATTTCCTGAGGGAGATGGCGAAACAACGTGAGACCGCCCCTGTCTGAACCGGCCCGGGGTCCTGCCGCAGCGGATGACCATCGATCGGGTGGCCGACAGCCCGTGGTCCTGTCGACCCATCGCGCCTTGCACCTTGTGACGCTGGGGCTGATCATGCTTTGGGGGTCCTGCGCCTACCAGGAGGCCACCGAGCCGGTCTCCACTCATACGGGAGGGTGGCCCATCTTCTACGGGACGGAAGTTCCCACCCAGACCGACCTGTGGGAGGGGGAGCAGAGGGCCATCGGATTTCTGGTGGACGGTGCCGATGAGGTGTTTTGCACCGCCACCCTGATCGACCCCTGGGTGGCGGTGACGGCGGCCCACTGCATCTACAACGGGCCCGATCTGCAAGAGGTCCGCTTCGGGTTGGGACATCCGGCCTCTCCCGACGTGCTGATCGCCATCCACCAGGCCCCCATCCACGAGAGCCTGGACCTGGCTTTGCTGTGGTTGTGGTCGGACGCTTTGTCCATCGTGCCCGAGGCTCAACCCTTGCCGTTCAACCGCGAGCCGATCGGTGTGGAGCTGGTCGGCAGCCAGGTGGAGGTGGCCGGCCACGGGCTGACGCACGATGAGAGCCAGGGGCTCCGCTTCGTGGTCCTCGCGCTCACCGCGGTGGAGGAGGAGACCCTGGTGGTCAACGGCTACGGGGAAAGAGGGTTGTGCTCCGGCGACTCCGGGGGTCCCTTGTTTCTCCCGGAATGGGGAGAGTACCCCACCATCGCTGCAGTGGAGTCATATGGCGACCAGACTTGCCTGGGAGAAGACCGTCTCACCCGCCTGGATGTGGCCGCCGACTGGATCGACACCGAGCTGGAGGGGTTCAGGCGGGAAACGATTGAGCCACCCCCCGGCGCTTCCGAGGCGATCTGCAGCCATCTGCCGTTGGCATCCGGCAGCGCCATCCAGGCCTGGATCCTGATCTGTTGCTCCGGCTTTCTCTGGCCGGCGTTCAGGCGATTCCGGATGGCCGTGGCACCACGCAGGTAGAAAGAATGGACCGATCGGTCGCTTCCCGATCGGCAGGGGGCAGGATGGGTCATGGCAAGCTGATTTCAAGGGAGGTTCCGCTGCACAGGTGGACCACCCTGGGGGTAGGAGGGCCCGCCCGCTTCTTCGCCCAGACCGCGACGGTCGACGAGCTGTGCCAGGTGCTTCGATTCGCCGCCGAGCAGGAGTTGGAGCCGTTCATCCTGGGTCAAGGCAGCAACCTGGTGGTGGCGGACGACGGCTATCCAGGTGTGGTCATACGCCTGACCGGACAGTCCGTGCAGTTTTTCGAGGAATCAGCGGCGGTCCGGGTCGAGGCGGAGGCCGGCCTGAGCTGGGACGACCTGGTCCGGATGACGGTGGAGCGCGATCTGGCAGGCCTGGAGTGCCTGAGTGGCATTCCGGGAACGGTGGGGGCCGCCCCCATCCAGAACATCGGCGCCTACGGTCAGGAGGTATCCGAAACACTCACCGCCATCGAGCTCCTCGATCGAAACAGCCACCAGCGGCTGCAGGTCGATCGAGAGGGATGCGGATTCGGGTACCGGACCAGCCGTTTCAAGGGGGAGTGGAAGGGGAGGTATGTCATCCTGGGGGTAGCGCTTAGACTGCGACCCGGTGGAGAGCCCAGGCTGCGCTACGAGGAGCTGGCTCGGCGCGCGCGAGAGGAGCTCGGGGACCAGGCACCTACCCTGTCGGGGGTCCGGCAGTTGGTGCTGGATACCCGCCGCAAGAAAGCGATGCTGTACGATGCCGAGGACCCCGATTCCAGGAGCGCCGGCTCGTTCTTCCTGAATCCGGTGGTGCAAAAGGGACGGTTCGAACACCTGTCGCTCGAGGCGAAGAACGAGGGCTGGGGCGCTGTGCCCTCCTTCCAGGCTGGAGAGGGTCAAGTCAAGCTCTCGGCCGCCTGGTTGATCGAGCGGGCCGGATTTGTCCGGGGAACGCTCCGGGGGCGAGCCGGGTTGTCAACCCGCCATGCCCTGGCCATCACCAATCGGGGAGGAGCCACGGCCGAGGAGATCATCGGGCTGGCCCTGGAGATCAAGCGAGCGGTGAAAGCCCGTTTCGGCATCTGCCTGCTCGCCGAACCGGAGCTGTTGGGATTCGCCCCTCCGGTGGTCGCCGAGCTCAAGAGCGGGCCGACGGCCAGCGGCTAGAGTCGCCCCCTCCGTCGCTCCGCAGGTGCAGCTTGTCCAGCGCCTAGGATCGCCCCCTCCGTCGCTCCGCGACACCTCCCCCGGCCTCCGCCTCGGGGGAGGAACACCCGGCCAGAGGCTAGAGTCGCCCCCTCCGCCCGCTAGGCGGGCACAGCTTGTCCGGCGGCCAGGATCGCCCCCTCCGTCGCTCCGCGGACACAGCTTGTCCAACGGCCAGGATCGCCCCCTCCGTCGCTTCGCCCACGGGATCTGAATCCAAGGTAACATCTCGATATTTTACGTCATTTCATCCGACATTACACCGTGGCGACAAGTTCTAGACTT
>JAFGEP010000086.1 GCA_016931535.1 Bradymonadales bacterium | reverse complement strand
GAGCCCACCAGCTGCGGCCGCGATTACGGCAATACCAACTGCATGATGTTCAACATGGTGGCCCCCTTGGAGATGGCTCTGCGCGATGGCTACCATCCCTTGTTGGAGGAGCAGGTCGGCCCACACACCGGCAAGGCCGAAACCTTCGAGACCTTCGAGCAGTTCCTTCAGGCCTACTTCGACCAGCTTGCCTTTCTGATCGACACCGCCTTCGAAGCCAACAACCTGTTCGGCGAAGTGCACAAGGTCGTGCGCCCGGTGCCCTTCCTTTCTGCCCTCCTCCAGGGACCCATGGGAAAGGGCCAGGACCTCAGCGAGGGGGGGGCTCTGTACAACAGCTCCGGTACCGGCAACGTGGGGCTGGTCGATGTGGTCGACTCGTTGGTGGCCATCAAGAAAGTGGTCTTCGAGGAGCGGCATGTCGAGCTGGCCACCTTGCAAAGGGCTCTCGATGCCAACTTCGAAGGGTACGAGGAGCTCTGGACTCGACTTTCCCACAAGGTGCCAAAGTTCGGCGCAGGTCACGAAGAGCCCAAGGAGATCCTCCGACGGGTGATGGCCTGCTGCTACGAGGCCTTCAGCCGTCAACCGCATTATCGCGGCGGCTACTACAAGCCCGGTTACTGGAGCATGAGCAATCACGTGGCCTTCGGCATTCTGTCCAGTGCCCTGCCCAGCGGGCGCAAGAAGGGCCAGCCTTTCACCCCAGGCATTACCCCAGCGCCGGCCCGAGGCGTGAGCTTCACCGCGCATATTCACGATGTGGCGGCTATCGAAGGCCGATACGCCCCCAACAACCTGGCTTTCAATGTCAAGGTGGTTCCAGCGCCGCACGATACCCAAGAGCAGACCGTCGAGCGCATGGCTGCTTACGTGCGCACTTATGTCCAGGAAGGCGGCCTCCAACTGCAGTTCAACGTGGTGTCGAGCGAGCTCTTGCGCGATGCCATGGCCCATCCCGGCAAGTACCCGAGCCTGATGGTGCGCATCTCGGGGTACAACGCCTACTTTGATGACCTCAACGAGGACATGAAGCTGGAACTGATCGCGCGCACCGAGCATCCCCTGGGTGCCTGAGACAACCGGCGCCCAAACCAGGCAAACATCGGGCGGGTAAGGTACCCGGCGCTCACGCGAGGCAACCATGGCAAACGGAACTCTGGGCAAGATCCTGGTCGTTGACCTGACCGCCAAAAGCATGGTGACAGAGCCGGTTCCCGAGGAGACCTACAGGCAAGTCCTGGGCGGCTTGGGGCTGGGTGCCCACTACTGCTACCAGCACATCCCGGCGGGAGCCGACCCCTTGGGGCCCGACAACATCCTGGGCTTCTGTCCCGGCCTGCTCACCGGCACGGGCGCCTTGTTCGCCGGGCGCTTCATCGTGGTGGGCAAGTCGCCCCTGACCGGGGGCTGGGGCGACGCCAACTGCGGCGGGCACTTCGGCCCCGAGATCAAGCGGGCCGGTTACGACGCCATCTTCGTCAAGGGCCGCTCTGAACAGCCGACCTACCTCTTCATCCGAGATGGCCAGGCCGAGCTCAGGGACGCCAGACATCTATGGGGGAAGGACTCCTACGACACCGAGGAGGCCCTCCGCACCGAGCTGAAAGAGCCGGGCTTGAAGGTGGCCTGCATCGCCGAAGGCGGAGAGCGAAAGAGCCTCATCTCGGGCATCGTCACCGACGGTGGTCGCCTGGCCGCCCGCTCCGGGCTGGGGGCGGTGATGGGATCCAAGATGCTCAAGGCGATCGCCATCAAGGGCACTGGAAAGGTCGGGGTGGTTAACAAGAAGGCGCTCACCGCCATCAACAAGGAGTACATGAAGCGCTTCAAGACCAAGTCCGCCCTGGAGCGAAACTTCCTGGGCAAGGCCCTGCGGTTGATCGCGCATATCTTCCCGCGCCTGCCCTCTCCGCCACGCACCGAGGGCGCGTCGTGGAAGGCCATCCTCCGCAGGTACGGTACCAGCGGAATAACCGTGCTCGCCTCGGCCACAGGCGACTCCCCGGTCAAGAACTGGAAGGGAAGCGGCCGTGTGGACTTCCCTATCTCCCGGGCCAAGAATATCGGTGACGACGCCGTGTTGCGCCTCAAGAAGAAGAGCTACGGGTGCGCCGCCTGCCCGGTGGCCTGCGGCGCCATCCTCGGGCTCGACGAGAGCCCCTCCCCGTTCGAGGAGACGCACCGGCCTGAGTACGAGACCTTGAGTTCATTCGGCTCCATGACCCTGACTGACGATCTCGGGGCCATCATGAAGGCCAACGACATCTGCAACCGCGCCGGCATCGATACCATCTCCTGCGGCTCCACCGTGGCCTTCGCCATGGAGTGCTTCGAGCAGGGGCTGCTTACGATCGAAGACACCGGCGGCTTGACCCTGAAATGGGGCGATGGCGCGGCTCTCGTCAAGCTGACCGAGCTCATCGCCAGGCGAGAGGGCATCGGGGACCTCCTGGCCGATGGCGTGAAGCGAGCGGCCGAACGCATCGGCAAGGGTGCCGAGGGCTTTGCCATGCATGCCGGTGGCCAGGAGCTGCCGATGCACGACAGCCGGCACGACCCGGGCTACGCCGTGGCCTACCAATGCGAACCCACGCCGGGTCGGCACACCCTCACCTGTTTCGAGTACATGGAACTGCTGGACATCGACAAGCGGTTCTCGACCGTAAAGGTTCCCGTGGTGCACGGTCGCAAAGAAAGACGAGACCCGTACGGCAAGGCCCCCGGCCTGGTGCTGGTGAGCAAGTTCGTGCAGGTGGCCAACGGTTGTGGCCTCTGTCTCTTCGGGCTGCAACTCGGCGACAGGCTACCGGTCTTCGAGTGGGTCAACGCCGCCACCGGCTGGAACCTCGGCGAGCAGGACTACTTCGAGATCGGGGCCCGCATCCAGACCATCCGCCAGGCCTTCAACGCCCGCGAAGGCATCACGCCCGCTGACTTCCGCCTGCCCGAGCGCGCCCGCGGCGTGCCGCCCCTTGCGGAAGGACCCCTCCGCAAGATCACTGTCGATACCGAGACCATGGGGCGGGAGTACTTCCAGGAGTACGGCTGGGACTACAACAGCGGCAAGCCCACGCTGGCCACCCTGGAACGGCTCGGGCTGGAAGCCGCCAAAAGAGAGCTGTACCCCTGAAGGCTTCATCCCTGTCCAGGATCAGGGCCAAGCCAATCCCGGTCGATCGGAGCAGACCAGCCTGGGGGTGCGAGGTCTCGACTGGCACCGCCCGAGAATACTGATCGCCTGGTTGTGGCCTGAGGCTGTCGGTTCCTGGTCGGGAGAGCGAGCGGGATGGATTCAGTCCAGCTCGCTCAGCGCCTGAGCGCCGGCCTGGGCGAAGGCGGGGACCCGGTGGGCGGCTGCCCACTCGAGCAGATCGCGGTGTTCGGTTCCACCCAGGCGGCCAACATACAGCACCCCACGAGGAACATCCCTGTTGCGGGCGACGTCGGCGGCGTAGATGAGGAGCGCTTGTTTTTCGGCCTCGCCCAGCGCGGCCAGCAAGGGTTCGGGAATTGGTCCTCGCCCTTTGTCCACATCTTGCATCGCTGCCAGCAAGGCCGCTGGGATGGCTTGTGGAGCGACGGGGGCATAGCCCTCGATGGCCGGGGAGGACTGCAGGAGGGCGCCAAGTCGTTTCAGGGCGGGCCGACGAAAGGAGGGGTTCGGAATCTCGAGGGTTCTTTTCAGCAAGCCGAGATCGCGCCACCACACGGAGGGATACTGATCGTAGCGGCGCCAGCTCCACAACCGCTCGATCGCTGCAGTGCGCGCATCTTCACTGGTCATGTGCTCGATCAGGTCGAGCACGGCATGCTCACCTCCCGATGCCAGCAGCAGGTCGAAGGCCCGAATCAGCCCGTGGCGATCGAGCTGCCCCCTGCGCAGGATGTCTCCAAGCTGGACCTTGAAGCTGTCTTGCAGCAAACGCAGAAGCTCCCAGCCGGCTTCCACCCGCACTCGTGGGGGAGCAGCGTTCAGCAGGTCTTTCAGGGTGTTTTCCAGCTTGGAGCCGCCAAGGACGGTCCAGAGGACGGCAGGAACGCGCCAGTCTCCTGTCTTGGCTGCGCTCACCAGTTCGGCGCAGGCCAGCGCTTTGTCGCTGTCGGACCATCCGGTGGTGTCCAGCTCCAGGTACTCGCGTTCTCTCGGCGTCGTAGACAGCGCCGCACGTACCACGTCCAGCGGTTGGTTCATTGGCTAGACCTCGATCAGGTGATGTTGGGGAGGATGTCCGCCACGGAGGCCTGACTGCGGACCTGGGCGTTGATCAGATCGACGAGCTGTGCAGCGTTTGCGACGGAGGTTCCGGGGATGGATGGGCTGGCGGTCTTGATGTTGCCGGGCGCGCACTCGACCCGCAGGTGCACGGTGAGCTGGGTGACCTTGCCTTCACCCATGAGCGTGGCCACGCGGGGCAACTCATCGTCTCGGAACACGGAGGGGTGCAGCTTGATGCAGTCCTGCAGCTCTGCCGTCATGGCCTGCCGTTCCGGCGTCGTCTTGCCCTGGCCTACCTTGGATACGTAGTAGGGCAGACCGATGTCCACGTGGGCATGCACCTCACCGACAAAGGTGTTGGCATATGCCGCCGAGACCTGGCTCCACCACTGTGAGGCCTGGCTGCCGTTGTAGGGGATCCACAGCTTCTGTTCGTTGGGGTCCCGCTTGTTCTGAGCGACCCCATCGAACAGGTTTCCCACCAGGGTTCTCTCGAGGGTCCTGTGGGTGAGCCCTGCCGCCTGGTTGGTGGGGTTGGCGTTCTCGGTGGTGGCCATCGCTTCGGCGCGCTGGCGACCCGAACCACCGCCGGCATAACCGGTGTAGAGGTGACCACCGCCCGAAGAGGGGCTGTCATCGGGGAAGATGGCGACCAGGTCCTGTCGGATGGTTTCGAATTCCCCCTTGGCGGCATCGGCATCGGTCTGCAAGGCCGCGACCCCCCAGCGTGAGTACCAGACTCCCTTCTTGCCGTTGAAATTGGACACCTGATCCGGTGTGCCCCCACGCTGCGAGATGTTGCCCTTCACCGTATCGAAGTTGGTTTCATAGGCACCCTTGGAGCCGGTGAAGTTGTTGGGATCGTCTGTGGGCTGTAGCACGGGGGTGACCGACAGGCTGCCCGTCGTCCCTGGAATGGTGCCGGACAAGGTGCCGCTCATCGCCAGATGGTACTGGACGGCCTGCATCTGGACCGTCGTCTCTTCGCCGCCATCCCAGGCGGGACCGCCCATCTGGGCCGGAACAGGCGGTGTCAGCATCTGAACCTGCTTCGGGTAGGAGGCCTCGGCGATCTCGTGCTTCATCTGTAACGGCAGGAAGCTCTCCGCAGAGGGGCGAGCCGGCTCCTGCTTGGTGACGGGTTTTGCTGCTTGGTCCCGGTTCATGATGTGTTCCTCTGGTCCCCATCATTCATATACAAAAAGAAAAGTAGATTCGGCCAGGGGAAAACACAAGCGGAAATTCAGGACCCGCTCGCCTGGTGAGACCCTCTGAAGACGCCAGGAGGACCCGGCGAATCTGCCGCTTCGTTTTGATGGGGATTGCAGGCCGAGGAACTACCGGAGGTGGGGGGAGCTCCTGGCAGTGAGAGCGGTGGCACCCGGTCGACCGGCCGATGGCCGGTGAACCCGAGATCGGCGGGACTATTCAAGAGAGCCGCTACTCGGTCAGGATGTTGACCAGCCTCAGGGCCAGCCTCGTGCTGCCCTCCACGCGCAGCTTCTGGGCCATGTAGGCCATCTGCGGGTTCAGCTTTCCGGCCACGATATCCAGCAAGTCATCGCCGAAGATCTCGACCAGGCAATCGGGCGAATCCAGCTCACCCTGGTTCACCGTGGCGGCGCCGTTGTCCACCACGATGTTCCAGGCACATTCTTCGTCGCCCAGTACCTTGATCACATAGGTCATGCTCTCGCCTTCGACTTCATAGGCGTTTTCCACGAGCTTGGCCGGGAGGGTCTCTTGGAAAAAGGTCTGGATGTCCGACATGCTGTGCTCCTTGATAAGGTTGGCTGTCCGGTGCTTGTTGTCCGTACTGCTGGGTTCGACTGCCGTCAAGCGATCGTTACTTCCGCTGATCGAAGCGCCTTCCAAAGATCATGCTGGCCATGGTGATCTTCAGCATCTGCATGGTGCCGCCCGCCACGCCCCAGGCGCGCGCATCGCGAGCCATGCGCTCGACCGGGAACTCCTTCGAGTACCCGTACCCGCCCAGCACCTGCATGGCGTCGTTGGTGACCGCCACCACCATCTCGTTGGCAAAGCACTTGGCCACGGAGGCCTCGTAGATCGATGGCAGCCCCTGACCGGCTCCGGCCGCCGCGCGGTAGACGAGGAGGCGCGCCGCATCCAGCTTCATGGCCATGTCGGCCACCATGAACTGGATGGCCTGGAACTCGCAGATGGGCCGCCCGAAGGCCTGGCGTTCCATGGCGAAGCTCTTGGCCTCCTCCAGCGCACCGCCGGCAATCCCCAGACACATGGCGGCGTTGCCGCAGCGCTCCAGGTCGAAGCTGGTCATCAGGTTCTTGAAACCTCCGGCCTTGATGACCACGTCGTCCACCGGCACCAGGACATCTTCGAAAACGACGTCGCAAGAGGGCATGCCCCTGAGCCCCATGAACTCCTCCTGCTTTCCAAAGGAGAGACCGGGTGCCCCTTTCTCGACCAGCAGGGCGCCAATACCCTTGAATCCAGGCGTGGCGTTAAAGCGGCAGTAGACCAGGTAATGGCTGGCCTCCCCGGCTCCGGTGATGAAGGTCTTGCGGCCGTTCAACAGGTAGCCCGCCGGACACTCCACCGCCTTGGTGCTCAACGCGGTCAGGTCCGATCCCGAGGCCGGCTCGGTCATGCACACCGACACGCTCAGCTCTCCGGTGCAAACTCCCGGGAGGATGCGGCGCTTCTGCTCTTCGGTGCCAAAAAGCTCGACCACGCGCACCGCTCCCACGCTGGACTCGAAGACCGGCGCGGCGATCATGGGGCTGAACTTGGCCAGCTCCTCGATGGTCAGGATGGTGTTCAGCGCGGACTGCCCGCCCCCCCCGTGCTCGGGTGACAGGGTCATCCCCAGCAGCCCGGCCTGTCGATACTTGCTCATCAGCTCGAAGGGGAACTGGCCGGTGCGGTCGATCTTGGCCGCCAGGTCACGGAATCCCTCTCGTTTACCCATCCTGCGGAGCGTGTTGACCAGGATGAACTGCTCCTCGTCCAGCTTGAAATCCATGGGGCTCCTCAGATGAGTGCGATGACCTGGTGGATGTCCGGGACCTGGTCCAGGCTCAGAACGGTCTGGATGAGCTGCTCTACCCTGGCGGTGTCACGCTGCCCCGCAAAGAAGCGCACCTTTTCGGCCAGGGCCTCTTCCTCCATCGGGTCGCGCGGATCGCCCTTGGGGACATTCACGCGCCGGGTGAGCACTTGGCCGTCCTTGAGGTGTACCTCGACCGCCGACGCGGTCATGCCGGGGTAAAGGGCGCCGAGCTCCTTGTCTCCGATGACCTCCACCCGGCCGGCCAGCTCGATCAGCGCCGCATCTCCGAGCCGCTCCTCGGTGAGCTGGAGGGGTCCAAGCGCCCCATCGGTCAGGCACACGGCTACCACGTAAGGCAAGGAGAACTGGGCGTTGACGAAGGAGTCATTCAGCACCACCTGCTTGCCAACGGCCACGGTGGCGATGGTGTAGGTGAGCACCGTGACCCGCTCCACCTCGCTCGGATCGAGAGACGCAGAAGCCTTGAGCTCCAGGATCGCCTGTGCCGCACCGTGAGTGTGACGGCAGGTGGTATAGGGCTTGAAGTAGACCTCCAGGATGGGATACTGCTCCCCCAGCCCTTCCGAGAGCTTCTCCATCATGGGCCTGCCACGCATGGTGATCTGGGTGAACCCGCCCTTCAGGCTCGAGCCCTCCAGCACGTAGGGCGCGCCGGTCAAGCCGTGCTCGGCCATGGCTGCGGCCATCAGGCCAGCACTGGCCGCCTGCCCCCCTTGAACGATCTTGATGGTGTAGCCACCCATGAGCTGCTCGGCCATGGAGAGGGGGACCAGGTAGCCGGCGTTGCCCAGGGCATTGAGCATCGTCTCTGGTGAGAAGCGCTTCAGGCATCCGCTGGCCACGGCTGCGCCGAAGGTGCCACAGGTACCCGTGGGGAGAAAGCCAGCCATGGTATGGGCGGGATGTACGGCCATGGCCGGGCGACAGGCGGCCTCGTAGCCAGTGACGATGGCCGTGATCACCTCGCGACCGCTGCTGTGGAGATCTTCTCCGACCGCCAGGGCGGCCGGGATGACCGCTGTTCCAGGGTGGTTGCCGCCAAAGCGCAGGCCATCCTGGGCCTCGATGGCCTCGGCCAGGGTGCCGTTGGCGAAGGCGGCATGGTGCAGGTCGGTAACCAGGTCGGTGCCATGCACCGTGGCCCGCCCAGAGCCGCCGAGCGAGCGGATGTAGGCCAGGACATTTCGGGCAGCCTGAAGCTCCAGGCTGCCGTAGATGTTGGCCAGGTAGTCGAGTAGGCAGAGCTTGGCTTTGCGCGTCACCTCGACGGGCAGCTTGTCGTAGCTCAGCTCGGCGCAGAAGGTCGCCAGAAGCTTCGAGTGCTCGGTCATGTGGTCCTCTGATGCATGGGGAAAACCGGTTCAGGCATGATCCCGCTTCTCCTGATCACCTACAGCCGGGAGTGCTCCCTGCTGAGGTCTTCCGTGACAACAGGGAAACGGGCTCAGACATAACCCCGCTTCTCGTAGACGGCGATCAGACCGTTGGGGTCGAGCACCTGGTGCAGGACCTCCAGCTCTTCGTCGGTGGGGGGGACGGTCTGGTGGATGTCATCGGCGACCTTCAGCTTCCAGGGGGTATTCTCTACGATCTCTTCGACGGTGTGCCCTGGATGGAAGGTGGCGAGATAGGCCTCCTTGGTTTGGGGGTCGAAGCGCAGGACGGCCTTGTTGGTAACGATCACCGCCGGGCCGGTGTCGGGCGGCAATCCCCACGTTTCTCGGCATCCTGGGCCGGAGATGTAGCCCGGAGTGGTGATGAAGTCGACCTTCTCGGCCAGCCGTCGGGTGTCGTGCAGGGCGATGATCAGGGTGCGCTTGGCCAGCGAACCGATGGGGTTGGCTCCACCGCTGCCGGGTAGGCGGCTCTTGGGGCGATGGTAGTCGCCGATGGCCGTGGTGTTGATGTTGCCGAACTTGTCGACCTGGCTGCCCGACAGGAAGCCCACATCGACCCAGCCCCCCTGGAGGAACATACCCATGACATCGACCAGGCCGCCGATCATGGCCGCGCCGGGATTCAGGCAGGGATCGCTGATGGAGAGCGCCGGGCGCCTGGGGCGGGCGTCAAAGACCCCCGACTCCTGCATCAGTACGCAATGAGGGGCATGGGTGTGCTTGGCGATGTTGGCCGCCATGGTCGGGAAACCGGTGCCCACGATGACCACGTCGTGGTCGTGGATCTCTCGGGCTCCACAACAGGCCATCAGCTCGGGCTTGATGTATCGTGGTTTCACCTTCATGACGCCTCCCTCCGGACCGGCAAGCGATAGCTGGGGCATCTGGCCGTTAGGCGGTGGTCAGTATTCATAGCTCACCGGATAGCTGTAGTCGAAGTCGGCCATGAGCTGGGCGTAGCGCCTGTATCCAAAGCGATCGATGAAGTGTTGCAGGTAGGAGGTGCGGTCTTTCTGGTCGAATACCCATTCCTTGAGGAACTGTTGGAATCCCTCCTCGGTCTGGGAAGCCTGTTGGTACTCGAAGCCGAACCCGAAGTCCACGTCGTAGAAGCCAGGCACGTAGCCAGGGTGGGCGCCAAAAGGTTCCTCGACCACGGCCACCACCTTGAACGAAGGGACAATGGTGCGGCTGGGGTCCTTGCCCACCACCTCCCTGCTCACCACCCGCTCGCAGCTGACGATCACCTTCTTGGAGGCGTTGGCGCCGTACTTGCAGTCGCCACCGATGCCCCAGATCTGCGCGTTGCCTTCCGGGTCGGCCTGCTGCACGTGGATGATGCCCACGTCGGGATTCAAGGCCGGCACCAGTACGGTCTTGCGGCCATCGAAGGGCGAGTCGATGATCTTGTACTTCTGGTCGCCCAGAAAGCTCTTGACCTCGAGCAGGTCCGAACCAACCAGGTCCTTGACGGGAACGAAGGGCATTCCCATGGCGCCGGCCATGAGCATCATGGGCAACGAGAGGTTGGTGTACTCCTCGAGTTCCAGCTTGTGAGGGATGCCCTGCTCGATGGCTCGCCGGAAGCATCGACCCAGGCCGTAGAAGCCCAGGGAGAGGAAGGTGGAGACGAAGCGGGTCACGCAACCGGCGCCGATGAGCAGATCGAAGTCGTCAGCAGCATTGCTGCGCGTGATGGTCAGATCCTTGATGCCTTGCCGGACGATCTCGTGGATGGCCGAGAAGGCCGGCCGGCAGATATAACCGCCGATGTAGAGGAAGTCGCCCGAGTGCACATGTTGTGCGATCGCCTTCTTCATGGTGGTGACCTTGGACATGCGCTGTTCCTCGCCTGGGTATGCGTTGGATTGCACTGTGTACGGATGGCGTACTGACGTCTATCAAAGTGGCGGGATTGGGGCAACAGCAAACGAGGGCTCAAGCCCGCATGCCCTGCCATCAAGCTCGGAACGACTCTCCGAGCTGCCTGATGGAGGCGGCGAAGTCGGGGTACATCAGGGTGAAGCCGGTGGCGTCGAGCTTGCCGGTCTCTACGATGTAATCGCGGTCGAGATACTTGAGGGCGTCGTACTCCAGGTCGGGTATCTTGCCACGCCAACCACTGACCTTGCCGGAGAGGTAGGCCACCGCGAGCAGGAGTGGGATCGGCAGGTGCAAGGTGGGTTTTCTGGTCCCGAAGACCTCGGCGGCCAGGGTGAGGGCCTCTTCGATGGTCGGGTAGGTCTTTTCGGCGATGTTGTAGGCCTGGCCGATGGTGTCATCGCAGTGAGACAGAAACTCGGCGGCGGCAGCGACGTCTTCAGCGCGGATGTTGGACAGGCGCTGCCGTCCGTTGCCGGGGATGGCGGCGATGGAGGAGGGGCGGGAGAAGGCCTTGCCCGCACCGTCGTTGCAGCGGGCTCCGTAGACGGCGCAGGGTCGCAGGATGGTGGCCGGCAACCCCTCCTTCATGCGCTCAAAAACCACATTCTCGCCGTCGCGCTTGCTGCGCCCGTAACTGTCGCGTGGCAGGCGTTGGTCGTCTTCGGCAAAGGGCTTGCCGGTGTAGTAGCCGTAGACGGAGGTGGAGCTGACGTGGATGAACCGCTTCACCTTGGCCTCCAGTGCCAGCCTTGTGATCTGAGAGACCCCCTGGACATTGGTCGGGTAGAGCTTCTGGTAAGGGGTCGAGAAGTTGCAGATGGCGCCGAGATGGAAGACGCGGTCCACCTCTCCTTCAAACAGCGCCGGCAGCGTCTCGGGGCGGGTCAGATCGGCCTCGATGAACTCGACCCCCAGCTTCCGGAAGAACTCCGGACTCCTGTTCCTGCGGCTCGAGGCACGCACCCTGGCGCCTTTTTCGAACAGGTACTCTACCAGGTGGCTACCCATGAAACCGGCTCCGCCGGTGACCAGCGCGATGCCCGAGAACTCCATGCCTGTCTCCTTTGTGTGGATGAACACCGGGAGATCTGTAGCCAATATCAGCCCAGGAGGGCAAGGCCTTTCGGCTGCGGCCGGTCGCAAATGGGGGCGCACACGCAAACGAGGGCGTACACGCAGGTGCGCCCACGGGAAAAGGGGCGCACACGCAGGTGCGCCCCTACGTGCTGCCGGTTTGCCGTTTGACCGCCCGAAAGGGGTTGAGGAAGCTGGCCAGGGAGGTGGGGTTGCGGGTTTGCAACCAGAGCGTTCCCACGCCGGTGAACTCGCAGACCAGCCCTTCGCCGGACAGAAACAGGCTCTTGAGCCCGCCGACCTTGCGGATGGTGAAGGTGACCGTGGAGGAGAAGGCCACGATATGGGAGGTGTCCACGATGTACGGCTGCCCGGTGAGCTGGACCTGGTGTAGGCCGCCGTAGGTGTTGATAAAGAGGTTTCCCTGGCCCGATGCCTTGAGGAAGAAGAACCCTTCACCGGACAGGAAGCCCTTGAAGCCGGACCACTTGGTGTCCAGTTGGACGGTAGGTTCGGCCGCCAGAAAGGAGCCGGACTGGATGATGAGATCTTGACCGGGCTGCATGGGGACGAGCTGAAGATCACCTTCAGGGGCGGGCGCGACGAAGAGCCGCTGGCCGGGCTCGGTCGCGGTGAAGGTGTTGAGGAAAAGGCTCTCTCCTCCGAATAGCTTGCGTTTGGCCGCTTTCAGAAGACCGCCCCGCATCTTGGTCTTCATCTTGATCTTCGGGTCGCGGGCGACCATGGCGCCCGATTCGACCACCAGCTGTTCTCCCGCCTGGTCGAAGGTGACGCAGGCCATGCCGTAATCCGGTTGCTGCAACAGTTGGGTTTGCATGGTCAGCTCTTCCTTGGTGGGAGCAGACGGCCGATGAGCCGTCCGACCCCGGAGGGGTTGCGGGACTGAATCCAGACGGTTCCATGGCCAGTGAACTCGCACACCAGGCCTTCTCCCGACATCCAGGAGGCGATCCAGCCGGAGCCGGCCTTGGTCACCCGGTAAGTCAACTCGGGGGTGTCCTGCCAGGCGACCAGGTGTCCGGTGTCGATGATCATCTGGCCTTCGACATCGACCCGTTCGAGGCCGCCATACGCGCCGACCACCACCTGCCCTTGCCCGAAGGCCTTGAGCAGAAAAACCCCCTCTCCCGCGAAGAAGGTCTTGAACCCACCCAGCTTGGAGGTGATCTCGATGCCCGGGGTGCTGGCGAGATAGGAGGACGACTGGATGAACCAGCCCGTCCCCTCGACCGGCAGGACGGTCAGGTCGCCACACAAGGGTGGAGCCAAGAGGACCTCGCCCGGTCCGGAGTCGGCCAGGAAGGTGTTTCGAAAGAAGGACTCGCCGGCCAGCATCCGCTTGAGGCCGGACATGATCCCTCCAGCGGCGGTCTGTATCTGGATGGTGTTGCTCATGCTGACCATGGCGCCCGATTCGGCGACGATGGACTCCCCCTGGTTGAGGACGACCCGGGCCACGGCATGAGCGGGTTTGTAGTAGATCTCGATGTTCATTTCGTTTTCATCCGGCGTCTGTCTGGTGCCTCGTCGGGCTGTCAGAAGGCCTGCAAGCGATTCGAGTAACCGATCGACGGTCAAACACCTGGTAGCAGGCGGAGCAGCCAGCCGATCAGGGAGCCCAGGTTTCTCGACTGGATGTAGACGGTTCCCGTCCCCGAAAACTCGGTGACCAGCCCCTCGCCCGAGGCGAACAGCCCCAAGAAGCCGCCTCCGGCCCGCCTGACCTTGAACTTCAGCCCGGCGTCAAAGGCTACCATGTGGCCGTTGTCCACGATGAAGGAGCCGTTCACCGGGATCGCCTGGATCCCGCCATAGGCGCTGAAAAAGAGGTCACCGGTACCGCTGACCTTCAAAAAGACCACCCCTTCCTTGGCAAACATCGCGCGCAGCCCACCCCATTTCAGCTTGAGGTTCAACCCCTGAGAGGAGGCCAGGTAGGCACCGGCCTGAAGCAGGAGGGTCTCGTTTTCCAGGTGGCGGTGAGCGATGTCGCCAGCCATGGAGGGAGCCAGGGTTACCTCCCCTTCCGTTTGAGAGGGGGTGAAGGTGTTGATGAACATGGTCTCTCCCCCCAGGATCTTGCGGAAGAGAGCCACGAAAAAGGCCAGGATCCGCTTGAAGAAGCCTGCCCCCGTGCCGGCGTTCAGGCGGGTCTTCATGCTCACATTGGCACTACGGGTGACCATCGCTCCCGCTTCCGAGGTCAGGCTTTCTCCCGGAGCCAGCCTGACGCGCAGAAGCGCAAAGGAAGGTTGGTGTTTCAACTCGAATTGCATGGGCGTTCCCCTCATTGTATCGGGACAGGTAACCTCAAATGCCGATCAGGTCAACTACCTGCAATCGGGGCGGTAGGCTGCCGGTCACCATGTGTCTTGGTATGGCCAATCCTCTGATCCACCCCCTTCCCAAATCTGGGCGAGGGGTGTTGGGGGGGAGAACCCCCGTTTTTTCTGCGCGGATTGGTATGCCGGAACGGCGCTTCTTACGGTACAATTACCGACGAGTTGGTTGGTGAATGTGCTCGACAAGGAGGAGAACGTGGACGAGCTGTGTGCCTATATTATGGAACATCTTGTGCTGGATCTGGATGGCGAGGTGAACCTGGAGACCATCAACGAGATGCTGATGCGGGACGGGTCCCAGATGGCCCGGGACCTGCGAGCTCGTCTGATTGCGGAACAGGGGCCGGATGACTTCTTGCTGGTCCTGGTCGACTGTTTACGTGAAAGCCTGAGAGAAGGCATCAACGAGGAGAAGATCCAGGAACAGGTGCAGTACTACCTTGAGGCATAGCCAGGCTCAACCTGGTCGGGCACCCGTCTGGCCGGTTCTGGCCTCATGGCTGCTCTCCGCTGCCATGTTGACCGGTTGTCACGAGGCTGGCCGGATACACCCCGAGCAACCCACGTCGCTTTCCACGGGGACTCAACCGGATTCGATCGAGCCGTCCGAGCGGTTCCATTTCCATCTGACCGACCTGATCTGCAGGATCTACCGAGACTGGCCGATGTCGGCCTGGTCAGAAGAGCTGGCGGGAGAGCTGGCCCTGATCGGCGAGCAGTGGAACGCACCGGCCGTGGGAGGGCCTGCACCGCGGTCGCCTGGACAGCGGGCGGTCCAGCGCTGTCCCGAGGTCATCCCTCCGGAATCGCTTCCGGCAAGCGGTCGCTTGCCGGTTCCCGTCGGACCGCTTTCCCGGATTCCCGATTCCTACGATTTTCGCGGCTCCAACGACCCCGAGGAAGAACGGGCACGCTACGAGTGGACGGCTATCGGGCTGGGATGCCTGGGGTTGCGCTCTGATGTCCAGGAGGAGGAGCTGCGCGGGTTGGGTGAACGGTTCCTGGAGGCCATGGGCTACACCCTGCAGGAGTATGTCCAAGTCTCGCTCGAGATGGACGATCCGCATTTGAGCGATCGGATCTTTCAGCGTATCCTGTTCTGTGCGGATTGGCCGGGATCCGCGGGGGAGCGGGGATCGTCACAGGCAGCAGGACCAGGCGAGTAGAGTCTGTGGGGGCGCGATGAAAGAGGCGGAACAGGGTTGGGGAGAGCGGTTGCGATCGGGTTTCAACGGGGTGCTCGACCGGATCGCCGAGTTCGAGATGGAGGGGGGGGTGTCCGGTGCCCTCCATCGGGGCGTCGAGCGACTCCGCCAGGAGCAGGAGCGCCTTCGCCGAGAAATCACCCACCAGGGACCGCTGGCCTACCAGGCGCGTGTCCGTCAGGCCTATGCTCGGCTGGAGCTGCCCTACGGCTCCGACCGGGAGTCGGTCCGGAAGGCCTACCGCCGGCTGATGCGGCGATATCACCCCGACCGCCATACCGGGGATCCCCGGCGCGAGCAGATCGCCACCGAGATCTCCCAGAAGCTCACCGACGCCTACGATCTCCTGTGCGAGTACCTGGGCGACTGATCGGCACAAGCGGTGGAGTGCTGGCGGAGGTCAATTTCCCAGGACCAGGATCGCGTACTCTCCATAGCCGGCGGCCATGCGAGCGATCAGGGTGAAGGGACCTGCAGGCTCTTCCTCCATGCAGCGGCGCAGCACCGGAGTTGCGTCGTCGGCCTCATCGGCATCCAGGACCGTACCGCCGGCATCGGACAGGAGCAGATCCAGATCGACCACAGTGGGGCTGCCAGTGGCCAGGATGACGTAACAGCGAGCCGGTGCCAGCCGGAGCTGAAATCGATGCTCCTGGCCCTGTCCCATGACACCCCGCAACGTATCCGCGGCCGGAAGGGTTCCCTGAGCGACCTGGGCGGCCAGGGCACTGAGCGCCGCGGGGAGATCCGGATCTCGATCGGATGGGGGATCGGCGGCGGTGAACACCTGCATGGCGTAGCGGCCACTCCCCCGCACCATGCGGATTTCCAGCGAGACGCTTGGGGAGCCGGCCGGACACCAGTGCACCACCGGGAAGTGGTCGATGCCGGTATGGGAAGCGACTTCCACTCGTTCGGCATACAGGTGGAGGTCCAGGTCGCTCGACGGCTCCTCGCTGACCGCCACGATGGAGAGACATCGGGGGTCGCCGATGGGGATCTCGACAAAGCGGGAGTCGCCCTCGGCCAAGAGGCCGAACTCGATGGGTCCAGCGGGTCTGGTCGTGGCGGCGAAGCGGTTGGCGACCTCGGACAGGTGGATGGCCAGGGGATCCTGTGCGGTCTGGGCGGAGCCGATCGGGGGACCGGGGGGGTAGAGGAAGAGAACCAGGAAGAGCAGACCTGCCCCTTGGAGGGGGAAGCGGCGGGGAGTAAGGCGGTTGCGAGGGTCAGTCAAGGTTATTGGACTGGTTTCCCCCCGGCCGTCCTGCGGGGACGGTGACCGCTTCTTCCAGCTCGGAAAAGTCGAACTCCTCGACCTCGGCTGGGGCGGCTGCGGGTTTGGGGGCGAGCCCCATCTTGGCCTTGAGGGCAGCCAGCTCTCCGTCCACGCCGTGGTCCACCTCGAGCTGTTCGAACTGCTTGTGGAGGACATCCCCGACGCCGGTATCGGCGAGTTCGGCAGCGGCTTCAGCCTCGGCCTCTTGACGTTCGATCTTTTCGGACATTCGTTCGAAGGCGTCGAAGGCGCTGGTATCGGAGATGCCGGTCATGGTCTCCTGGATGTGTTTCTGGGCTTCGGCGCGTTTCTTGCGGGCGATGAGGAGGTCTTTCTTGCGTTTGGCCTCTTCGATCTTGTTGTTGAGGAGCCTCAGCGCCTGCCTGAGCTTGTCGGTCGCGTTCTTCTGGAGCTCCCACTGTTTCTGGTAGTCGGCCACCATGTTATCGTGGTCGCTCTTGCGGCGCAGCGCCTCCTTGGCGAGGTCGTCACGGCCGGCCTGGATGGCCATCATGGCCTTCTTTTCCCATTCGGCGGCGTTCGCGATCTCGGTGTCGAGCTGTTTTCTGAGCCGCTTTTCGTCGGCGATGGCGACCGCCACCTGCTTCCTTGCATCGATCAGGCTTTCCTTCATGTCGATGATGAGCTGGTTGAGGATCTTTTCCGGGTCCTCAGCTCGGGAGATCATGTCGTTGATGTTTGATTTAAGCAGCGTCCCGATTCTTTTGAAGATGCCCATGAGTATCAACTCCTACGAGGGCCTGCCGGCGCGAAGCGTGTTGCGCCGGTGGCCAGGTGCTCCCGTTCAGGCGTTTGTGTTGCCCTGCTCCGTTCCCCGGAAGACCGACAAGGTCTCGTAATGGGAAGCTACGGCCATCGAGATCGAATCGATGGCCGCTTGCAGCTCGTTGAAGTCCAGGTTCTCCGTTTGCAGCGTGTCGACCAGGACAATGGAGTCCTCTTCGATGCCATAGGCACCATGGACCATCTCGGTGGCATTGAACTGCAGCAGCTTCTCGAAAAACGCCTCCCGATTCTGCGACGGGACAGGCATGATCTTCACTCTCACCGTCACGATGGGGGGATTGTGGTAGACCACAATGTTTTCCACGAGACTGTTCTCATCGTGAATGACCCACAACCCCTTGTTGAGCGTCTCGAATGGGATCTCCATTTTGGTCAGGTAGACCTCGATATCTTCGTCTGTCCGCATAGTACCTCCCCTGGCTCCGTATAACCGGCGCTGGTTGTGGGCCGGATGCCTCAACCGTTCGGTGGGCAAACTCTATGCGCCTTCCGGCAGAGGTGTCAACACTGAGGAATCCGACTTCTCTCGATCAGGCCTTGGGCTTGCCTTTCCTCTGCCCTTTGGCGGCCCGGCGCCGGTGATCTGGAAAAGGAAGCCAAGGGGTTTACCAGCGGGCAACCACCACGCGAGGCAGACCGGCGTAGTCGGGATGGACCGCACAGGTGCGGCAGCCCGATCGGCCCAGATCGGCCTGGATCTCTTTGATCTGGGTGGGGGAGCACTCGAAAAGCAGATGACCTCCAGGGAAAAGGAATAAAGGCGCTTCTTCCAGGAGGCGATGGATGACCTCCAGACCGTCCGGGCCGGAGAACAAGGCGATGGACGGCTCATGGTCGCGCACATCGGCCACCAGGTCGTCGGCTTCGCTGCTTGCGAGGTAGGGAGGGTTGGATACGATGAGGTCGAACCGTTCCTGGCGATCGATGGGATCGAACAGGTCTCCCCGCCGCAGCTCGATCCGCTGCTCCAGCCCGTGTCGCCGGATGTTTTCGGCCGCCGTGTCCAGGGCGGCCGACGAGATGTCGGTGGCCAGACAGCGGCAGGATGGACGCTCCCGTGCCAAGGCACAGATGATGGCGCCGCTACCGGTCCCGATCTCCAGGATTCGTTGTGGTCGGTGAGGATCGATCCGCTTCAGGCTGCATTCTACCAGGCATTCGGTCTCAGGGCGGGGGATGAGCACCTGCGGGTTTACCCGGAAGGTCATCGACCAGAACTCCTTTTCCCCCAGGATGTAGGCAACCGGCTCTCGGTTCCCACGTCGGCGGATCGCCTCCCAAAACTGGGCCCGCGGTTGTTCGGCCACCTCGGCTTCCGGATGGGCGATCAGTTGGCTGCGGTCGATCTGCAGGATGTGACCCAGCAAGACCTCGGCATCCCGTCGGGCCGAATCGATGTGACTGTGCTGGAGGATCTCGACGGCTTCTTCAAGGAGACCCGCGATGGTGTTGCGCTCGGCGGACACGGCTACTTGTAGGCCACGGCCCGAAGAGTGAGTGCGGCGCCGGAGGTGGAGTGCCAATCGATCACGAAGCGATGCGAGGTCAGCAGTCGTTCCAGCTCGATGGGGGGGAACCAGTGGAAGCCGAAGGGATCGGAAACCAGGGTGCGGACCAGACGCTGCCAGGGGCTGGGTGCCGAGATGAAGGTGCTGAGGACCAAAAGGCCCCCTTCCCGGAGCACCCGGTGGATCTCGGACAGGGCGGTGCCGATCTCTTTGAACATGTGGATGGCGCCCCCACAGTGCACCCGGTCGAAGCTGTCGCTCATGAAGGGGAGATGAAGCGCATCCCCGCGGATGAAGTAGAGGTTGGACAACCTGTTCTGGGTGCGCAACAGCTCTCCTCTGATCAGCATGGGCTGGGAGCGGTCGAGCCCTACAACGAAGCCGCTGCTCCTCAGAACGGCCGCGAAGCGGCGCGAGAAGTTCCCGGTGCCGCAAGCGATGTCGAGGACGCTCTGTCCCTGCTTGAGACGCAACAGGTCAACCGCCAGGTCGTACTCCTCGTCGAGGCTTCGGCTGGTCACCAGGCGGGTCAAATAGGGTCGCGAGTATCGTTCGTAGATGGGGGCGTAGAACCGGCTTTCCATCAATACCTGGTTGAGATTGTGGCGAATGTTGTCCAGCGGGAGGAAGTCCAGCAGACCGTGGTGCTGCAGGTAGTGCCGATCACAGGCACCACAGCGGGCCCCCGAGGAGGTGAACTCCAGCGGTCCGGTGTGGCAGGCCGGACATCGGGTGACGTACTCGAGATCGACTACTTTTTCCAGGTCGTCAGGTAAAGGTTCGTAGCTCATGATTGCAGGGATTATCTTTGAGGCTCGGACGTTGTATGATGAGAACTAACATGGACAGATCGGGCGAACAATGCAAGCCGGAATGTTCGTAGAATCCACAACGTCCACACAACGAAACGATTGAGCAGGCTACCGGACCCGGGATGTCAAAGAAGACGGACAATCCAATCGGCCTCTTTCGGCTGGAGGACCTCGAAGGGATCGAGGTCGAGAGCGAGACGCTATTTGGCGGCCAGAAGAAGGCCCAACCCACCGGTTTTTCGGCAACCACGACCGGCGACCAGATGGTCGATCTCATCCGCCGTGCTCGGGGTGTCCACCCGCCCCCACCGGCTCCCTCCGACCAGGCGGTGGAGGCCGAACCGGTAGAGCCGACACCGGCTCCCGTTGTACCCCAAGCCGCAGCGGATAGCCCGCCTGAGCCGGTGCAGGCGGTCACACCGGTGTTGACCGTCCCCAGTGGAGCGGGCAAGTTCGACACCTCCGAGATCCGGGCGGTGATCCGGGCTGCCGAGAAAGAAGTAAGCCGGCGCAGCAAGCTGAGGGGTATGCTGTGGCTGGCGATCTTGTTGCCCTTGCTGGTTGGCAGCCTGGCTGTGGCGCTCGCGCTGGTTCTGACGCGTCCACCCCCCATGCTTCAGGCTTCCTACCCTGTCCAACAGCCTGCCTTGAGTGTTGAGGGGAGTGACCTGGCCACGGTGGAGGTGTCGTTGATCCCTCAGCTCGACCCGGAAGCGCCGGTAGAACCGGAGTCCCCTCCACCGACCAGGTCCCGCCGTTCTCGCAGTCGAAGCCGGGATCCGCGTCCCGCCGTCGATCCGAGAAACCTGTTCTGAACCGATCGGGCCTGGACTCCCGGCCAGTTGAAATGAACCGCCGCGCCCTGAGCACCGCGGGACCCGTAGCGGTCCGGTGCCATGCCGGCGCTCTTTCGCCACAAGCTGGCACACCGCCAACCGTTCTGTTCTGCGGAGCCTGGAAGAAGGCCGGAGAGGTCTCTTTTAGAAGGCTCGTGCCTTGAGCTCCTCGACCTTGTCCAGCCGCTCCCAGGTGAACTCGGGGAGCTCTCGGCCGAAGTGGCCATAGGCCGCGGTTTTCTTGAAGATGGGCCGCAGCATATCGAGGTGCCGGATCATTTCGGCCGGTTTGAGAGGGAAGACCTCCCGGACCAGCTCGGCGATGCGGTCGGGGGAGATCTTGGAGGTCCCAAAGGTGTTGACCATCACCGAGACGGGGGTCGCTACCCCGATGGCATAGGCCAGCTGAACCTCGCAGGTGTCGGACAGCTCGGCGGCTACCACGTTCTTGGCGATATAGCGGGCCATGTAGCTGGCGGTCCGGTCCACCTTGGAGGGGTCCTTGCCCGAGAAGGCACCGCCGCCGTGGCTCCCCTGCCCGCCGTAGGTGTCGGCGATGATCTTGCGACCGGTCAGTCCGCAGTCGGCCTGGGGTCCACCGCGAACGAACCGGCCGGTGGAGTTGACGTAGTAGGTGATGTCGTCGTGGAGGAACTCCGGAGGGAAGACCTTCTTGATGACCTCTTCGATGATCGCCTCGCGCAGGGTGGGGTACTCCACATCAGGACGGTGTTGTGCGGCTACCACCACGGTATCGAGGCGGACGGGTCGTCCGTTGTCGTACTCCATGGAGACCTGGCTCTTGCCGTCGGGCCTGAGCCAGGGCAGAAGGCCTTCCTTGCGGACCTGTGCCAGCCGCTCGGTGATGCGGTGGGCATAGTAGACGGGGGCCGGCATCAGAACGGGGGTTTCTCTGCAGGCGAAGCCGAACATCAACCCCTGGTCGCCGGCGCCCTGCTCGGCGAAGAGGCCCAGCCCCTCGGTGACGCCCTGGCTGATGTCGGGCGACTGGTGGTCGATGGAGGTGAGCACGGCACAGGTTTCCCAGTCGAAGCCCATGGAGGAGTTGCAGTAGCCGATCTCGCGGATCGTCTGGCGGACGATCTCGGGCATGTCCACATAGCAGGAGGTGGTGATTTCGCCGGCGATGAAAGCCAGGCCGGTGGTGACAAGGGTCTCGCAGGCGACGCGGCAAGCGGTGTCCTGGGTGATGATGGCGTCCAGGATGGCGTCGGAGATCTGGTCGGCGACTTTGTCGGGATGGCCCTCGGTGACCGATTCGGAGGTGAACAGGAAGTTTTTCATGCCCATGGTCGGTGATTCCTCGAAGAAGGTTGGTCCAACGGGTGTCCTATCTAGTCGTCCTGTCGGGCTGTGTCAATCGCGCTGTTGCGCCGCTGGCGTTGCGTCCGGCTCACGGACGAAACGGGTTGGGAAAGGGGACTACAGGCGGCGTCAAGGGTGGTCATCCCAAGGAAGGAGGTGGTACACTGTGCCCCTGGCGGCCAGGGCCAGCTCGAACCGCATTTTCGGGTGGTCCGGCAGAAGAACGGTCTGGGCTGCCGGCCAACAGGGAGGAGTGAGACGTGGGCTTCATCGGGCAGAGCATTCCTCGTACGGACGGCTTTGGCAAGGTGACGGGTCAGGCGACCTTCGTTGACGACCTTTGCCTGCCGGACATGCTGTTCGGCGCAACCATCCGCAGTGATGAACCCCACGCCCGTCTCGAACGGATTGAGTGGGATCCCGATTTCGACTGGTCTTCCATCGTCCGGGTGGACGCTTCGGATATTCCTGGGCGCAACGCGATCTTCCTGGAGCAATGGGACCAGCCCGCCCTGGCCCAGGATGTGATCCGGCACCATGCGGAGCCGGTGGCGCTGATCGCCTGTGCCGACCGGGAGCTGCTGGAGACTGCCCGGAAGCATGTCACCCTGGTCACCCGCCCGCTCGATCCGTTGTTTGACCCGGAGGAGGCCCTGACGTCAGAGATCAAGATTTTTGGGGAGGACAACCTCTTCAAGCAGATCGAGATCGAGAAAGGGGACGCCCCCGGCGCGATGAAATCGGCCTGGCGAGTGGTAGAGGGGGAGTATCGCTTCGGCTACCAGGAGCAGATGTACATCGAGACCCAGGGGGTCATCGCCGTTCCTGGTGAGGATGGCGGGGTGACCGTCCACGGCTCGATGCAGTGCCCCTACTACGTGCTCAAGGCGCTCACCCCTCTTTTGGGGCTCCCTCCCGAGAAGGTGCGGATCATCCAGACGACCACGGGAGGGGCTTTCGGCGGCAAGGAGGAGTATCCGTCGATGCTGGCGGCTCACGCTGTGCTGCTGGCTCTGAAGTCGGGACGGCCGGTCAAGATGGTCTATGACCGTGCCGAGGACATCGCCGTCACCCCCAAGCGACATCCCGGTGTCATCCGCCATCGGACCGGGGTGGATCGGGAGGGCCACCTCCTGGCGCAGGAGGTGGAGATCCTCCTGGACGGGGGGGCCTACTGCACCTTGAGCCCGGTGGTGTTGGGCCGGGCGGCCATCGCGGCGGGCGGACCCTATCGCTGTGACAATCTCAAGGTCCTGGCCAGAATGGTGGCCACCAACAAGCCGCCCAGCGGTGCCTTTCGTGGATTCGGCGGTCCTCAGGCGGCTTTTGGGGTGGAGCGGCACATGGACCGCATTGCCGAGGAGTTCGGGGTTAGCCCCCTCGAGATCCGGCGGCGCAACCTGCTCCAGATCGGAGACACCACGGCCACGGGTCAGCAACTCAAAGACTCGGTCGGGATCGGAGAGGTGCTGGAGAAGGTGGCGGAGATCAGCGACTTCGAGAATCGCCATCGAGCCTACCAGCACCAGCCGGCAAAAGAACGGTTGCGCCGTGGCATCGGTCTGGCCGTCTGCTTCCACGGAGGGGGGTTCACCGGCGCGGGTGAGACCTGGCTGGCCAGCAAGGTGGACCTGGAGCTGACCAGCCGGGGGGGGGTATCCATCCACTGCGGCTCGGTCGAGATGGGACAGGGACGCAACACCGTTTTCTCCCAGATCGCTGCCGACGCGCTGGGGATCGACCTCGCGTTGGTCCAGACGCCGCCGCCGGATACCGCTACCTGCCCCGACAGCGGTCCCACGGCGGCCTCCCGAACCACCATGGTGGTGGGTCGTCTGGTGTCCGATGCGGCCGAGAACCTGCTAGCAAGGATGACCGAGCTGCTGGCCCAACAGGCGGGCGTACAGCTCGATGCGATTCACTACGGACAGGGCGCCTTTCACTGGGAGGGACAAGACCTCCCCTTCGGAGAGGCCGCACTCCAACTCCATGAGAGCTGCGGTCTCGTGCGGGCTCGCGCCCAGTTCGTGGACCGGGACGGGATGGTCTGGGATCCCCAGACCTATCGAGGAGACGCGTACGCCGCCTACTCTTGGGCTGCCATCGCCACCGAGGTGGAGCTGGACATGGATACCTGCATGCCCCGAATCACCCGGGTGGTGGCCGCCGAGGACATCGGCAAGGCGATCAACCCGCTCAGCGTGGAGGGGCAGATCCAGGGGGGCACCCTGCAGGGGCTGGGCTACGGTGCCCTGGAGGAGGTGAAGATGGAGAACGGCCGGTTTGTGAACTACCGCATGACCGACTGCCTGATTCCCACCGCGATGGATGTCCCCGACATGGAGGTGGTCATCGTCGAGCGCCCCTACCAGCACGGTCCAGCGGGGGCCAAGGGGTTGGGCGAGCTTCCGACCGACTTGCCTGCGCCGGCACTGGCTGCCGCGATCAGCCAGGCGGCGGGTTTTCGGTTCGACGAGATCCCGGTCACCCCCGAGCGGATCGCCGCCCGGTTGACCCAGGGCAAGGAGGGAGCATGAACATCTGGATGATCGTCAACGGGGAGCGCCGCGAGGTGGACGTGCCCCCGATGAAGCGCCTGCTCGATACCTTGCGAGAGGATCTGAACCTGACCGGGACCAAGGAAGGCTGTGGCGAGGGCGAGTGCGGAGCCTGCCTGGTGCTGGTGAACGGTCAGGCGGTCAACAGCTGCCTGGTCGCCACGGGGCAGGTCCAGGGCGCCGAGATCTGGACGGTCGAGGGGTTGGCCTCCTCTCCCGAGGAGCTGACCGACCTGCAGAGCGCCTTTCTGACCTACGGTGCGGTGCAGTGCGGGTTCTGTACACCGGGCATGCTGATGACCGCCCACGCCTATCTGCGCCACAATCCCGATCCCACCCGAGACCAGATCCGAGAAGCGATCTCGGGAAATCTGTGCCGATGCACCGGGTACCAGAAGATCGTCGATGCGATCGAGGCGGTCGCTAAACGTCGCCAGACCGAGCCAGGAGAAGCGCCATGAAGCCGGTCGTTTTTCAACGCGCCTCGACCCTGGAAGAGGCCCTGTTCCTGCTGGCCCCACCGCAACCGGAGGCGACCGTGCTGGCCGGAGGCACCGACGTCATGGTGTGGATCAGAAGCGGTGGTTTCCATCCGGCCCGCGTGGTGGACATCTCCCCCCTCAGGGCGGAGTGCGCCCGGATTGTCGAGCGGGAGGGCCAGATCGCTGTGGGCGCCCTGTGCACCCATGCCGAGATGGCTTCTTCTCCACTCTTGCGGGAGAAGTTGCCCTTGCTGGCGGAGGCGGCCGCATCGGTCGGGGCTCCTCCCATTCGCAATCGGGGCACGCTGGGGGGCAATATCGGAGGTTCCTCTCCCGCCGGCGACATGCTCCCGGTACTTTTGGCCTGCGATGCCACCGTGGTGCTCCAGAGTGCCGGTGAGACGAGACGGATCCCCTACTCTCGGTACTGCATCGGCTACCGCAAGACGGTTCGCCGGAGCGAGGAGCTCATCACCGAGGTGGTTTTTCCTCTTCCTGCTCCCACTGCGCTTGCGCGCTGGTACAAGGTGGGAGGGCGACGGGCGCAGGCTTGCTCCAAGGTCAACCTGGCGGCTGTCGGCGCCCTGGATCGGCAGGGACAGGTGGCTTTTTTACGCCTGGGCATCGGATCCTGCGCCGCCACCCCGGTACTGATGGAGAACGTGGCCGGTCAGCTGGTGGGGTGCTACCTCTCCAAAGAGGCCATTGATGGGGTGATTCCGGCTATTTCCAGGGACATCAGCCCCATCGATGACCCACGCTCAACGGCAAGGTACCGTTCACTGGTGGCGCAAAACCTGGTGATCCGTTTTTTGGAAGAGCTTGTCGCGACCGCGACGGCGACGTGAGCAGAGGCCGGGGACTCCTGCACAAATACCGGGCGTTTACCGCTCCAGTAGACTGACCAGCTCCTCCTTGCGCAATTTCACTTGACCGCGGACCTGGTCGATCGTGACCTCGGAGGAAAACAGGATACCCAGGTGGTGCTTTTGAGTCAGAGTCGACAGGTACAGGCAGGTCCCTGGTGGTTCGCTCCCGGCCAGCTCGTGCGGCTGGCCGAAAACCCCCGTCGGACTGAATGCCGGGCTGTCACCTGCGCTGGCCAGCAGTTGGCCGGCCGAGTCGATGAGAAACGCCACCTCGAGCCACGGGTGCTCGACAAGGTCCTCGAGGATCTCCAACACCTTTTGCTCCACCATGGTCATGCCACTCCCCCCGATTCCCTGCTGCCAGCTTGCCAGCCAGGCTAGCATGTCGAGTACCCTTGGGCAACAAGCGGCGATCCCTTGACAATGGGGCCTTGATGGCAGGATCTCCAAAAGACAACGGACCGAGATAGAGACTGCGATGGAGTTCTACGCCGACCTCCACATCCACTCACGCTACTCCCGGGCTACCAGTGCCCAATGCGATCTGGAGCACCTGTCTTTGTGGGCCAACAAAAAGGGTATCCGGGTGATCGGAACGGGGGATTTCACCCACCCGGTCTGGCGCCAGGAGCTCGAAGAGAAGCTGACGCCCGCCGAGCTCGGCCTTTACCGGATGCGCACAGAGATGATGCCCGATGGCGCGTTCCGCCGTCCAGACGATGAGATCGGCGGTCCCCGTTTTCTGCTCTCTGCCGAGATCTCGACTATCTACAAGAAAGGGGGCGCCACCCGGAAAGTGCATCACTGCCTGTTCGCCCCCGACTTCGCTTCGGTTGACCGCATTTCCGGGCGGCTGGAGCCGATCGGCAGCCTACACTCCGACGGGCGTCCCATCCTGAGGCTCGACTCGCGGGATCTCCTGGAGATCGTGCTGGAAGCGGGCCCAGGTTGCTTCCTGGTTCCGGCCCATATCTGGACCCCCTGGTACTCGGTGTTGGGCTCCCGTTCCGGTTTTGATAGCGTACAGGAATGCTATGGAGATCTGAGCGGAGAGGTATTTGCCCTCGAGACCGGGCTGTCCTCTGACCCCCCGATGAACTGGCGGATATCCGCTTTGGATCGGTTTCGCCTGATCTCCTGCTCGGACGCCCATTCGCCCAGGAACCTGGGACGGGAGGCCTGCGTCTTCTCCACCGACCTCGATTACTTCGCCATGTTGCGGGCGCTCGAAGAGGGGATCGGGTACGGCGGCACGGTGGAGTTCTACCCCGAGGAGGGCAAGTACCACCTGGACGGTCACCGGCGTTGCGGGATCCGCCTCACTCCCAAGGAGACTCAGCGGTGTGGCGGGCGGTGCCCGGTTTGCGGGAAGGCGGTCACGGTCGGGGTGATGCACCGGGTGGAGGAGCTGGCCGATCGCCCTGTGGGAGCAGTCGCTCCAACAGCGGGAACAGTGGTCAGCCTGATTCCGTTGGCCGAGATCCTGGCCGAGATCCTGGGGGTGTCAAGCAAGAGCGGTCGGGTGTGGCGGGAGTACGACAAGCTGGTGGAGGCGGTAGGGCCCGAGCTCGACCTCTTGACTCGCGTGCCGGTGGAGGAGATCGAGAGAAAAGGTTGGCCGCATCTTGCCGAGGCGTTGTTGCGGCTGCGCCGGGGCGAGGTGATCCGAGAGGCGGGATACGACGGCGAGTACGGGACGATCCGGTTGTTTGAACCGGGGGAGCTGGCCGATCGGGTTCCCGGTGGAGTTCGCAAGCGGGCGGCCCCTTGCGTTTAGCCCGATTTTTGCCAAGATAGGGCGACGGAATGAAAGGCGCTTGCTCGATGTGCTGTCGGGCCGTTTGATGGCCAAGGAGCCCTGTCGGGGGGGGCGAGGCTCGTGTTTTGGTCCTGCTCCCCTTGGCTCCAGGATGTCGGCGGCTGGCGAGGGCAAGAGCGGAAAGGAGGCCAGGATGTCCAGGCTGAAGACTGCAACGTTGGCGTTTTTTTTGGCCAATGTCGCCATGGTCGGTGGCTGGCTGGGGGGATCCTGGGTTTCTGCACAACCGGTTGAGGAAGAGTACTCCTTTTACGACTGGATCGCCCCCACCGTCATCGAACAGCTCCGTGCGGATGAGACCGAGGTGACCCCGGGACTGGGAGCGATCTTCGTTCCCAGTATGACCTCCTCTCGAGACGAGCCGGAGGTACTGGTGATGTCCGATGGCCGGGTGGTGGCCAGCAGTCCGACCGGCCACCGGATCCCCCTGGAGCCCGGGGAGTACATCGTCAGGGTGGGAAGCGGTGCCAGACTGCAGATGCTCGCCCTGCCGGCACAGGCCAGAGCTCATCAGACCACGGTGGTTACCCCGGAATGGGGCGGTCTGCAGGTCGAGGTGGTAGACGAGGACAATATCCCTCATCGCGGAAGCTACGAGATCATCCGAGCCTCGGATCGCTCCCTGTTCGGCCTGGGGTACGGCGCCGACACGCTGCAGGGGGAATCGCTGATGACCTGGCTTCTGCCTCCCGGTCTCTACCGCATCGTCCGTCCTGGCTCCACCTATCGAGCCCGCTCCGATTTCTCGACGGTATACGTGCCGCCGGGAGGGCTGGTGCGCTTCAAGCTGGTGACCGATCCCTTGGTTGGGTCCTTTCTGGGGGCAGGGGTCGTATCACCGGACGAGTTCGGTCTGGGCGGCGGCGCAGGGGACTGGAGTCATCGGCTGGTGCTGGGAGTCAACGGGTCGCTGTCCGACAGTACCAACGTGGCCGGCCAGACCGACCAGACGGTCATCTCCGGCAGCTTGTTCTTCGACACCTACCTGACCTATACCCCCTCGGCCCCCCATCAGCTGATCATGATCCTGGAGATCGAGGAAGGGCTGCAGCTGATCGATCCCGAGCAGGGCGATATGCTCCCGCTCCAGAAATCGCGGGATCGGGTTCGGCTCGATGCCCTGTACACCTACTTCCTGAGCAGCCGGATCGGGGCCTATGTGCGTCTGGGGGGCATCGCCACCGTCTTTCCCAACGAGGTGCTCACCTCCGAGCCGATCGACGTCGTGCTCCGGCGGGCCGACGGGACCAGCCGAACGATCCAGGTGCCTGCCAGCGAGTCGTTCCGAATCGGAGATTGGCTACCCAACCTGAGCCTGCGGCAAGGGCTGGGGTTGAACTTCCGTCTGCTGCACCTGTCCTTTGCCACCGTCGGTCTGCGGATCGGCACGGGACTCAGGCAGTTCCTCTACCGAAACGCCTACATCGATCAGGATGATCCGGATTCTGCCGAGCTGGAGTACGATCAGATCGAGAGCTACTACCAGGAGGGGCTGGAGGCGACGCTGAACGGGATCCTCCGGTTTTTCCGTTACATACACTACACTACCGACCTGGAGGTCTTCTCCGACTTCTCCGATCTCGCGGAGCCCGCCGTGGACTGGCAGAATACTGTCAGCCTTCGGCTCTCCTCCTTCGCCTCCATCGACTATACCCTGAGTATGCTGTACCAGCCTCAGGTGACCACCGACCTGCAGCTCCAGCACAACCTGCTCGTTCGTCTGTCCTGGGATCTGGATTGAGCCAAAAGATTCGGTTCGTGGCGTTCCATCGCCCAACCCGAGAGCACTGAGCACTGAGCACAGGCCGCTCAGCCTGTGCTCATTCCATGAGGTTGACGCTATCGGGCGGTGTGGAACCCCGCCGTGTCCGATCCAGGGTGTGAGGGTGTCAATGCGCTCTCGAGCCTCGCCCTACTCCTCGGGGTTCAAGACCAGCAGCTCGCCGGGGACGACCTCCAGATCTTCGGTGACGGTGCCGGTCTGGGTGAAGGTGGAATAGACCCCGTCGCAGTCGATATCTCCGTAGGCGGAGATGGTGAAGGAGGCGCTGTTCCCCTGTCCGCTGCTGTCATACTGATAGGAGAAGTAGAACGGGTCCCAGATGGCAAAGTTGAGTGCCATCCAGGTATCGGCGCCCCAGAGCCCCGGATCGGGCTCGACGGCCACACAGGGGACCTGGCTGGGCGTTCTGGGGGTGGGGGGAGGGAACTGGTGTCGGATGGTCCGACCGGCGGCGTCCTGTCCGCCCTCTTGGAAGTAGCGAGCCGAGGCGTCGAAGATGCGTCGGATATTCTGGGTCACCTCGTCGCGCATGGCGCTGCGCCGCTGCAGGGCACCCACATCGGCGTTGGTGAGGTAGGACTCCAGCCAGGCGGGTCGTTCTCCGCGGAACAGGAAGAGAAAGGAGGAGCGATCCGGATCACCTTCCTGGGCGGTTTCCCACAGCAGCAGTTGAGGGGAATGCCGATGCACGATGACCGAGTAGGGCCGGGCACGGGAGGGAACGACCGCCAGCTCCACGTTCTCCCCGCAGTCTTGCAGGGGGATGGGGTGAAGGACCTCGATCCGCCCGTCGGTCTCGATGCTGAAGGCGGACTCGCCGATGACGATGCGGTAGCGTCCCCGAGCGGGGTGTCCCTGGCTTACTTCCAGGCAGTTCCACTCTCCCAGCAGGTCTTCGGGCATGGGAGCGACCCGACTGGCGAAGCCCACCTCTCGATCTCCTGCCTGCCAGATGATGGCCGAGCCGGAGGACCAGAACAGGAGGTGGACTGGTGGGTTGTCCGAGTCTTGCTGGCTTAGGGTGATGATGGGGCCGTCAACGGCAATGACCTGGTAGAAAATGGGAACGGTCTGATCCCGGGTGGTGACCGGTGGGGTGGTGCGGGGGCGGATGCGGTCGGAGAGGGGGAGGATGCTGGCCACCGGTCCCGTGAACTCGATGGAGTACTGGGGCTGTCGGTGGCGCCCGCCTACCCAGCGCCCGTCGATCTGGAGGGCTGCCAGAGCTTCCGCCAGGTTCTGGTCGGCGCTCTGTGCAAAGGCGCCTGGCATTCCGACCGGGTTGGTGGTGGAAGGCAGTGGCAACCCATTTGCCAGGAAGGCCAAAAGAGGGGCCACAGAGACGATCAGGGGCCAGCGCCGGTGCATCATTCTGGACATTCACCTCCACCCAACGGCCAACTATCAGGTGTGTGGACTGGAAGGTCAAGAGCGCCAAGTGGGGGAGGGTCCAACAGCTCCCCCTTCTGGTTGCCGGGGGAAGGGGGTAATATGGCGCCTTTGAGTTCCCCTGGGGACAAAAAGGGGGATGCACCATGGGTGCAGGCGAGCTGACCATCAACGGGAGACGGGTGGAGGTCGAGGCGGACCAGCTGGACTGGAATCTGCTGGAGTTTCTTCGAGAGCACTGCCGGTTGACCTCTGTGAAGAACGGTTGCTCGGGGCAAGGGCAGTGCGGTGCCTGCACGGTGGTGGTCAATGGCAAGGCGCGACCGAGTTGCGCCATCAGGATGCGCAAGGCGATAGGCGCCCAGGTGTGGACCCTGGAGGGGTTGGATCCGGTCGTTCGACAGCTCCTTTCCCATAGCTTTGCCGCCAGCGGTGCCGTCCAGTGCGGTTTTTGCACCCCTGGGCTGTTGATGCGCACCAAGGTCCTGTTGGACGAGAACCCCCGCGCCAGGCGCGAGGAGATCGCTCGGGCGATCGAGACGCACGTCTGTCGTTGCACCGGCTACATGAAGATCCTGGATGCCATCGAGATGGCCCGCGATCACTGGCCCGATCGGCGGGTGCCCCCACTTCGGGGAGAGTCGGTCCTGGGGGGGAGTCTCCCCAAGGTCGACGCGGTCCAGCTCGCGCTGGGGGAGAGACCGTTCGTCTCCGACATGACCTTTCCCGACATGCTGCAGGGAGCCTTGGTGTTCTCGCCGGCTCCACGCGCCAGGATCGTGAAGATCGATACCCTGGCGGCGGCCAACCAGCCCGGCGTACACCGGATCCTGACCGCCCGCGATGTCCCCGGCCAGCGGTTCGTCGGGCTGCTCTACGACGACTGGCCGCTCTTCGTGGCCGAAGGGGAGACGACCTTCTACACCGGCAGCATTCTGGCCCTGGTTCTCGCGGAAACCGCCCGCCAGGCTCGGGCGGCAGCCAGGCTGGTACAGGTGGAGTACGAGGAGCTGGAGGGGGTGTTCGACTGCTGCCGTGCACTCGAGCCCGATGCCCCCAAGGTGCATCCGAAGGGAAACCTGTTGGCCCACCAGGTGTTTCGATGGGGCGACCTGGAGGAGGGGAAACAGCACGCGGTCCACATCGAGTCCGGAGAGTTCCAGACCCAGCTCATCGAGCACGCCTTCATGGAGGTGGAGGCGGCGCTGGCCAGGCCGGTGGGTGGAGAGCACGGTGTGCTGGAGGTCTTCAGCCAGAGCCAGGGGGTGTTCGAGGATCGGCGCCAGATCGCCTTGTTGCTGGGGGAGCCGTTGGACCGGGTGCGGGTGATCCTGGTCAGCGCAGGCGGTGCGTTCGGCGGCAAGGAGGACCTGTCGGTGCAGGGGCACGCGGCGTTGGCCGCGCGGCTGTGTCACCGGCCGGTCCGGATCGTGCTGGAGCGGAAAGAGTCGATCCGGCTGCATCCCAAGCGCCATCCCATCCACATCCAGATCTCGGCGGGCTGTGACGCCACCGGGATGCTGACCTTCGTGCAGGCCAAGATAACCGGCGACACCGGAGCCCACGCCTCGGTGGGGACCAAGGTGCTGGAGCGTGCCCTGGGGCATCTCACCAGCGCCTATCGGGTGGAGGCGGTGGATGTCGAGGCGCGCACGGTCTACACCAACAACATCCCCTGCGGCGCCATGCGCGGTTTCGGCGTCAACCAGGCCAACTTCGCCATGGAGGCCATCCTGGACCGATTGGCGGAGCAGGTTGGCCTCGACGGCTGGGATATCCGCTGGCTCAACGCCCTTCAAGACGGAGAACGGATGACCACCGGCCAGAAGGTCCACTCCTGCGGTCTGAAGGAGACCCTCCTGGCTGTCCGGGAGGACTACAAGAACGCCCGTTTTGCCGGGATCGCCTGCGGCATCAAGAACGTGGGCGGGGGCAACGGCATGCCGGACATCGGGCGGGTTCAGATCCGGATCGAGCCGGAGGGCGAGCTTCTGGTCTTCGTGGGCTACTCCGAGATGGGACAAGGGCTGTTTACCGTAGCCAGGCAGATCGTCAGCCAGGAGCTCTCGATACCCCCGGAGCGGGTCACGGTCCGGACCAGCACCGAGCGGGAGGTGGACTGCGGCATGACCACCTCCTCGCGGGGAACGGTCCTGATGGGCAACGCCCTGTTTTCGGCCTGCGCCGCCATCAAGAGGCGCCTGGCAGAAGGGGCGTCCCTGGCCGACCTGGCCGGGGAGGAGTTCTTCGGTGAGTACGTCTGCGACTTCACCACCGCCATCGGCGGTCCGGAAAGGGAACCGATCACCCACATGAGCTACGGGTTCGCCACCCAGGTGGCCATCCTGGACGAACAGGGCCGGCTGGAGCGCTTCATCGCTGCCCAGGACGTGGGCAGGATCATGAACCGAACCCTCTGCGAGGGGCAGATCCAGGGGGGGGTGCACATGGGGCTGGGGTCGGCGCTGACCGAGGAGCTGGTGCTGGAGCGGGGGGTGCCGGTCAATGACACCTTCCGTGGCCTGGGGTTGATCCGGGCGCCCAATCTGCCGCCCATCGAGGTCAGGCTGGTCGAGAGTGCGGAGAAGAACTCGGCTTACGGTTCCAAGGGGATCGGCGAGCTGCCGCTGGTACCGGTTGCATCGGCGGTCGCGGGCGCGCTGGTTCGCTACGACGGCATTCGCCGCAACCGGCTGCCGATGAGAGACAGCGCGGCAGCCAGGGCCCTGGCCGGTAGAAGAACGGGATGATGGCCTCGGCTGCCGATGAGGGCGATGGCGGCAGCCAGGGGCATGGCGGGCAACAGGACGGCCTGAAGGCGGCCATCGGCTTGATTCAGGCCCATCAGTGAGGTGAAACGCGATGATCCAACTGAGCCCACGCTGCAGACGACTGGTCTGCGTCAAGTGCTCGGCCGAGTACCCTCCGGACGGAACCTTGATGACCTGCACCCGATGTGGTCTGACCGGCATACTGGACGTGGAGTACGACCTGTCCAACCTGCCGCCTGCAGATAGCTTCCTGCGGGTACTGCAAGGGCGGGCTCCGAACATGTGGCGCTATGCGGAGATGCTCCCTGTCGTGCCCGACCTGCCGGAGCACTTCCTTCGTGTCGGGCTGTCCCCCCTGTACGAGAGCGAACGGATGGCACAGGATCTGGGGGTCGGCCGGTTCTATGTCAAGGATGACACCCTGAGCCCCACCGCCTCCTCCAAGGATCGGGCCTCGGCGGTCGCCGTGGTGATGGCGCGAAAGGCCAACCAGCAGGTGGTGGCCTGCGCCAGCACCGGCAACGCGGCCTCCTCGCTGGCCGGGATGGCCGCCTTCGCCGGGCTTGGGGCGGTGATCATGGTGCCGGCTCGGGCTCCGGCGCCCAAGGTGGCCCAACTCCGCATGTACGGGGCCAAGGTGCTTCGGATCGAGGCCGACTACTCCACCACCTGGGATCTGTGCCAGCAAACCATCGAGCGGCACGGATGGTACAACCGCAACTGCGCCATCAACCCCTTCCTGATGGAGGGCAAGAAGACCACCGGCCTGGAGATCGGAGAGCAGCTGGCGCGACAGCCGATCGACTGGGTGGCGGTCTCGGTGGGCGACGGCTGCACCATCGCGGGAATCGCCAAAGGTCTGCGCCAGATGGTAGAGATCGGGATGCTGCCCTCCATGCCCCGCATGCTGGGGGCCCAGGCGGAAGGGGCGGCGCCGGTGTACCGGGCCTGGCGGGGTGAGCCGTTACCCACGGCCGCCGAAACCTTCGCCGACTCCATCGCGGTCAGCGTGCCCCGCAACCTGACCAAGGCGGTCAACGCCGTCAAGGGCTCCAACGGCGCCCTGGTGACCGTGAGCGACGACCAGATCCGCCACGACATGCGCGTTCTGCCCCGTCTCAGCGGGGTCTTCGTGGAGCCGGCGGCGGCGGCCACCGTCGCTGGGGTTCGAGAAGCGGTCCGCCAGGGGATCATCAAGCCTGCCGACAAGGTGGTGGCCGTCATGACCGGAAATGGGCTAAAGGATATCGCTTCGGCCACCGCCGTGGCCGGTGAGGCTCCCTACGTGAAAGCCAACCTGGACGCCATAGAGTCCGCACTGAGTGAGGAACCGTGAACCACGCCATGTTACTGAAAAACGCACGAATCGTTGACTGGCTTCCCTTCGGCCTGACCACCGGTGACCTGTTGATCGAGCAGGGCCAGATCGCCCGGAGAGGGGCATCGATCTCGCCCTCCGGGGCCGAGGTGATCGACCTGGAAGGTCGGCTGGTCATGCCTGGCTGGGTGGTGGGGCACCACCACCTCTACTCGGCGCTGGCCCGCGGAATGCCGGCTCCGCCCCGGGCCCCGAAGAACTTTACCCAGGTGCTCCAGCTGGTCTGGTGGGTGCTCGACCGCTGCCTGGAGGAGGGGTCGATTCGCTACTCGGCGCTGGCCGGCGGTCTGGACGCCCTGCTGTGCGGCAGCACCTTCGTGGTGGACCACCACGCCTCTCCGCTGGCCATTACGGGCTCTCTGGGCACCATCGCCGAGGCGCTCCATTCGCTGGGGGTCCGCTCCTGCCTGGCCTACGAGGTCAGCGATCGGGACGGCCCGGACATCTGCCAGGAGGGGATCGAGGAAAACGCCACCTTCGAGGGGATCGAGGATTGGTCCTGGCCATTTGCCGGCGGCCACGCCAGCTTCACCATGCACGACGACACGCTGGCGGTATTCGGCGCCGGCGGCCGGATCCACGTTCACCTGCTGGAGGATCCGGCCGATCGCCTGGTCTCGGTGGAGCGGTATGGCGCGTCGCCGGTAGAGCGGTTCGATCGAGCGGGCCTCCTCGGTCCCGGCAGCCTGTTCGCTCATGGCGTTCACCTGACCGACGAGGAGTTCGATCTGCTGGTGGAGCGCAAGGCCTGGCTGGCCTACAACCCGCGCTCCAATGCCAACAACGCGGTGGGGACGAGAAGCCTGGATCGCTATGTTCCCATCGGTTGTCTGGGCACCGACGGCATGGACGCCGACCTGTGGACCGAGATGAAGTTCGCCTATTTCACCGCCTGTGCCGCCAAGGGGGCCGACCCGATGGGCTCCCTGGTGACCATGCTGCAGAACAACTACCGGCTGGCCTCCCAGCTCAGTGGTCTGAGCTACGGCTCCCTGGCGGAAGGAGCGCCGGCCGACCTGGTGGTGCTCGACTACCAGTCCCCCACGGAGCTGACCGATCAGAACTTCTTGGGCCACCTGGTGTACGGCATGGGGAAGCAGTGCGTGCAGTCGGTCATGGTGGACGGCCAGTGGCGGATCAAGGACCGCCTCTTTACCCAGGTCGATGCGGCCGCTATCCTGGCCGAGGCGCGAGGTGCGGCGTGCGACCTGTGGGGCCGGATGAAGGAGCTGTGGGCCAAGGAAGGGGGTCATCCCTACCTGGCCTGAGCCGAGGGTGTGCCAACCCCCTGGGGCGCTGGTCCGGAGCCGGTGTGCCATCGTTCGGCCGAACATGACGGTTCATCGGTGGACCCGAGCCGTCCAGATGCTGGACGACAGCCATGGTGCCGCCGAGTGTCCGATGATGTCGGCCCAACGGGGGGCCGGCGGTCAAAGAGGAACACAAGAGGAGCGCCGGTGTGCTTGCGCCGGCCCATTCAAGACAACCGGTCGGTTGCCGGTGTCAGAGCGAGCGGGCCAGGGAGCCTGCAAGGAGGATGTGACATGGCAATGGATCTCAAGGACCACCCCAACCTGGGTGCGTTGTTCCAACAGCAGCTGGCGGAGCTAGGCAAGCTCTCGCCGCGCATGGCAGGCGATGACTTTCTTCTGACCTGGGAGCGTTCGGAGGAGGACATCAAAGCGACCTTGCTGGTCGCCGACCTGTTGCAGACCCTGCGGCTGACCAACCGGTCGGCCCGGGTGTTCGATTCGGGCATCGCCATCTCCAACTTCAGGGATCTGTCGACCCGCACCCGGTTCAGCTTCGAGGCGGCGGCCAACTTGCTGGGCCTGGAGACCATGGCCATCGACGAGTCCAAGATCCAGGTCGCCCACGGCGAGACCCTGCGGGAAACGGCCGCCATGTTGGGGTTCTTGACCGATGCCGTGGGGATCCGGGACGATCTGTTCGTCGGCTACAGCCACAAGTACATCGTCGACTATGCGGCGGCACTGACCCAGGCGGTCGAGGAGCGGACCCTGGATCGCAAGCCGGTGGTGGTCAACCTGCAGTCGGACGTGGACCACCCCACCCAGTCCATGTCCGACCTCCTTCACCTCAAGCACTACTACGGGAGCCTGGAAGCCCTGCGGGGCAAGAAGATCGCCATGACCTGGGCCCACTCTCCCAGCTACGGCAAGCCGCTGAGCGTGGCCCAGGGGGTCATCGGTTTGTTGACCCGCTTCGGCATGGAGGTGGTCCTGGCCCATCCCGAGGGGTACCAGCTGCTGGACGGGGTGACCGAAGTGGCCAGGGCCAACGCAGAGGCTTCCGGCGGTCGCTTTGCCATCGTGGACAGCATGGCGGAGGCTTTCGAGGGCGCCGACATCGTCTATCCCAAGTCCTGGGCGCCCATGAACATCCTCGAGGAGCGATCGGCGTTGTTGGCCGCTGGCAACAAGGATGCCGGCGCACAGAAGGATCTGGAGAAGCGTTGTCTCCAGCAGAACGCCCAGTTCGAGAGCTGGGAGTGCACAGCGGCCCTCATGGCCCGTACCAAGGGGGGAGAGGGGCTGTACATGCACTGCCTGCCCGCCGACATCACGGGGGTGAGCTGTCCCGCGGGCGAGGTGACCGACGAGGTCTTCTCCAAGTACCGGCGCGAGACCTACTTCGAGGCTCGGCAGAAGCCGTATATCGTGGCGGCCATGATCTTTCTGGGAACCTTCCCCCAGGCGGCCCAGCTGCTGGATGAGCTGTGGCGGAAGGGATCCGCAAGGATGGCGGGGAGCTTCTAGGGTTTTACCCCCTCTCCCGTCGGTTGGCGGCCAGGGGGGCAATCCCGATGCCGCCACCTGCAGAGAGTTCTTCCGAGAGGCTCGGCTGGGCTACGCGCAACTCGTCTTCGTCGCCTGGTAGAAGCGCGATTCCTCGCGCCCTTCTGGAGACCAATATCTGACAGCTAGCGAGGATCCACGCATCGAAAGCCGAGATCCGGCAGCTTCGACCGCGGGTCCAGGTGATCCCGCTCGGCGGGGTCGCGCGGCCTTTCATCCGAGGTCAGGCCACCGCGGACCACCCGTTCGGTTCCCAGGACCGGTCCGGAGGGATCGAAGGGAGGAGCAGACTGGTAGTAGCCGGCCGACCACCAGTCGTGCACCCATTCTCGCACCCGCGAGCCGGGAGATGCCGGCAGAACCCGGGGCTGGTCGGTGCCGGATGCCGTGTCGGGTCCCCCCGGTTGTGCGTCTGCTGGTTGGATAGACGAGCCACGGGCAGCCAGCTCCCACTGCGCTTCGGTCACCAGGAGACGTCCCTGGGCGGCGCAGTAGGCGTCGGCGCCGATCCAGGAGACGCAGGTCATGGGGCGATCGCCAGCCGTTCCATGGCTGTCGGGCTGAGGGCAGCCCGGCTGGTCGGGCGCCCACACCGCCTCCTCCGGGGGGCAGGCGCCCACCTGGACGCAATGAAGCCAGCGGGAAACGGTCACCTCGGCCGCGTCCAGGGCGAAAGGGGACAGGGTGGCGTTGTGGGAGGGCGATGCCGAGGGGATCTGATCGGAGCCCATGGCGAAGGTCCCACCGGAGATCTCGACCAGGAGCATCCCGTCGGTTCCCAGCCTTGTGGCTGTCGTGGCGTCGGGCAAGGTGTCCTCTTGATCGCCCGGGACCTGCTGCTCTCCGGCGTCACGTTCGGGCGGTCCATGGGAGCCCCAGGTGAGCAGGCGGTCGCCGAAGCGGGCCAGCAGGAAGAGCGCGCCCAACAGGACGAGCGCGAACACCAGGGTTTTCACTCGTCTTTGGGGCGGCGCCTCCTCGGGGATGGGGGTGGGCTGGGTAGATCGGCTCGGAATCTTGAGGTCTTCGGGAGGCTCGTCCTGGAAGATCAGGGTTTCGTCGGGCGGTTGACCGTCGAAGGAGAACTCCTCTTCGCCTTCCGCCGACAAGCCGGCGGCCTCGGAACGAGGCGAGAACCCGACGGTGTCGGCCAGCGCCAGCGGCTCCAGGTCCGAATCGGGCTGTTCTCTCTTGGCCGGTGAAGCGATCTCGGAAGAGATGCGGCCGTGCAGGCAGGGATGGTCTTCCAGAACCGACAGCAGCTGGGCCGGGTTGGGATAGCGGTTGTCGGGCGCTGGTTGGAGCAGACGGATGACCATCTGCTGAGTTAGCGGGTGGGCCGAGACGGAGGCCAGGGCGGCAGCGATGGCCTTGGGTTTGAGGTTGACCGCCTGGTAGGCCATGGCGATGGGATCGGAGGTCGACTTGGGGCCGAAGGGAAGCGTGCCCACAAGCATCTCGTACAGGATGACCCCCAACGACCAGAGATCGCTGCGGATGTCGGCTGGGCCCAGGGAGGGACGCCAGTTCTCGGGGGCCATGTAGGAGGGGGTGCCGATCAGACCGGAGATCCGGCTGTCGGTTTCGTCCGACAGGATCTTGGCGATGCCGAAGTCCAGGACGGCGATGCGGTCCCCCTCGTAGGTATGGGAGCGGACCACGATGTTTTCGGGCTTGAGATCGCGGTGGAGGATGTCGAGCGCATTTGCATCGGCCAGCGCCACGGCGATCTGGCGGGCGATGTTGAGTGCTCGGGGTTCGGCCAGGCGTCCCTCCTGCTCCAGGATGCGGCGCAGGGTCTCCCCCTGGGCGAACTCCATGACCATGTAGTACTGGCCGCTTTCGGTCCTTCCCCAGCGCTCCATGCGGACGGTGTATGGGCTTTGCAGGCGGTAGAGCGCCTTGGCCTCTCTCTTGAATCGCCGCAGGATGTTGTCGTTGTGAACATGCTGTCCGTGGAGCACCTTGAGGGCCCGTTGGCCGCCGAACTCCCGGTTTTCGGCCAGGTAGACCACGCCGAATCCGCCGCGTCCCAGGCGTTTCATCACGGTGTAGGTGTCGGCGAACAGCGCGCCCACGATGGGATCGACCGGCCAACCTTCCACCGGGCGTTTCGCCTGGCAGACGGGACACCTGGAAGAGGTGGTGCTGGTCAGGGCGTCACACTCTGGGCAGAAGGTGGAGGACATAGGGAAAGGGTGCCCCATCGGGTGGGTTGTTGCAACAACAAAGGGGAGAGGTCACATGTTGCGGCGGTACTGGCCCCCGACCTGGTAGAGGGCGCGGGTGATCTGGCCCAGGCTGGCGACCCGGACGGTCTGCATCAGCTCGGCGAAGAGATTGCTCCCGGACACGGCCACCTCCTGCAGCCGCTTCAGGGCGGCTGGGCAAGCATCGGCGTGGCGCTGTTGGAAGGCCCGCAGGTTGTCGAGCTGGGCGCGTTTTTCCTCGGGGGTGGCCCGGGTGAGCTGCATGGCGTCCACCTGCGAATCGAAGTCCTGGGCATCCTTGGGGAGGAAGGTGTTGACGCCGATGATGGGCATCTGTCCGGAGTGCTTTCGGTTTTCGTACAGCAGCGATTCGTCCTGGATCTTACCCCGCTGGTACTCTCGTTCCATGGCGCCCAACACGCCGCCCCGGCGGCTGATCTCGTCGAACTCCTGCAGGACCGCCTCCTCGACCAGGTCGGTGAGCAGCTCGAGGATGAGGGAGCCCTGGTTGGGGTTTTCGTTCAGGCTCATCCCGTACTCGTGGTTGATGATGAGCTGGATGGCCATGGCGCGCCGCACCGATTCTTCGGTAGGGGTGGTGACCGCCTCGTCGTAGGCGTTGGTGTGCAGGCTGTTGCAGTTGTCGGCCAGGGCGAGCAAGGCCTGCAGGGTGGTGCGGATGTCGTTGAAGTTCACCTCCTGGGCGTGGAGGGATCGGCCGGAGGTCTGGATGTGGTACTTGAGCTTCTGGCTGCGCTCGTCGGCGCCGTATCGCTCCCGCATGGCGACCGACCAGATGCGCCGGGCGACGCGTCCCAGGACCGAGTACTCGATGTCGAGCCCGTTGGAGAAGAAGAACGAGAGGTTGGGGGCGAAGCTGTCGATCTCCATGCCACGGCCCAGGTAGTACTCCACGTAGGTGAAGCCGTTGGCCAGGGTGAAGGCCAGCTGGGTGATGGGGTTGGCTCCCGCCTCGGCGATGTGGTAGCCGCTGACGCTGACCGAGTAGTAGTTGCGGACGTCGTTTTCGACGAAGAACTCCTGGATATCGCCCATCATCTTGAGGGCGAACTCGGTGCTGAAGATGCAGGTGTTCTGGGCCTGGTCCTCCTTGAGGATGTCGGCCTGGACCGTTCCCCGGACCTGGTTGAGGGTGCGGGCAGCGATCTCCTTTCTTTCCTGGTCGGTGGCCTTTCGCCCCTCCTCTGCCTCGAACTTCTCCACCTGCTGGTCGACGGCCACGTTCATGAACATGGCCAGCATGATGGGAGCCGGGCCGTTGATGGTCATGGAGACCGAGGTGGAGGGGGAGCAGAGGTCAAAGCCGGCGTATAGCTTGCGGATGTCCTCGATGGTACAGATGCTCACCCCGCTCTCGCCGATCTTGCCGTAGATGTCGGGGCGCTCGTCGGGGTCCTCGCCGTAGAGGGTGACCGAGTCGAAGGCGGTGGAGAGCCTCTTGGCCGGCTCTCCGTTGCACAGGTAATGGAAGCGGCGGTTGGTGCGCTCGGGCGGTCCCTCCCCCGCGAATTGGCGCTTGGGCTCCTCCCCCTTCCGCTTGAAGGGGAAGACGCCGGCGGTGTACGGGAAACGGCCCGGCACGTTCTCCAGCTTGAGCCAGGTGAGCCGATCGCCCCAGTCGGCGTATACGGGCAAGACCACGCGGGGGATCCGGGTGCCCGCCAGCGAGAGATTGTACAAGGGATCCGCCTGTTGCTGCCCCCGGATGGTGTAAACCACCTGCTCCTGAGAGTACTCGGCCACCAGGTCGTCCCACCCCTCCAACAGGCAGCGGTTTTCCTCGGTGAGGGCGGCCATCTCCTGGTGCATCTGCTCCTCGAGCAGAGAGGCGACCTGGGTCGGGTCGGGCCGGTCCGGGGAGGGCCTGGCCGACCTCACCACAGCCATGGCCCGCTGGAGGGACTGGGCCTGTCGGGCCACGTCGGCCTGGGAGGAGGTCGCAGCGCGGTACGTTCGGCAGGTATCGGCGATCTCGGACAGGTAGCGTTCCCTGCCTTCGGGGATGATCGGGTTGTGCGCCGGGGTGGCCGGTCCGGGGGGTCTGGGAAAGCGGGAGCGGTGGCCTTGGCTCCAGTCGGGTGCCAGCTTCTCCAGGATGCTCAGGTAGAGGGCGGTGACCCCTGGGTCGTTGAAGCGGCTGGCGATGGTGCCATAGATCGGCAGCTGTTCGTCCGGGATGTCGTAGGAGACGGAGCGGTTGCGACGGAACTGCTTGCGAACGGCGCGCAAGGCGTCGAGGGAGCCCCGTTTGTCGAACTTGTTGATGACGACCAGGTCGGCGAAGTCCAGCATGTCGATCTTCTCGAGCTGAGTCGATGCGCCAAACTCGGCGGTCATGACCAGCACGCTCAGATCGGCGACCTCGACGATCTCGGAGTCCCCCTGGCCGATGCCGCCGGTTTCCACCACGATCAGGTCAAAACCGGCCGCCTGGAGCAGCTCGATGGCGTCGGGAACCGCCTGGGAAAGCTCGGAGTGGCGGCCTCGGGTGGCCAGGGAGCGCATGAATACCCGGTGGTTCAGCAAGGCGTTGAGCCGGATCCGATCGCCGAGCAGGGCGCCTCCCGACCGCCGCCGGGTGGGATCGACCGCCAGCACCGCCACGCTCTGGTTTTCGAAGTCGTGGAGAAAGCGGAGGATCAGCTCGTCGGTGAGGCTGGATTTTCCGGCGCCGCCGGTGCCGGTCAGTCCCAGAACCGGGGCCCGCAGAGGGTTCTGGCGCTTGGCGGCGGGGCGGCTTTCGCCCATCTCGATGGCGGTGATGGCGCGGGCGATCGCACCGGGATTGCGCGCCTGGATCAGCTCTTCGGTCGGGGGGAAGCCCACGTCCAGGGTGCGGTGATCGGAGCGTTTCAGCATGTCGTCGATCATGCCCTGAAGGCCCATGCGGCGGCCATCCTCCGGGCTGTAGATCCGCTCGATGCCGGCCGCCTGGAGCTGGGCGATCTCCCGGGGGACGATCACCCCACCCCCTCCCCCGAACACCCGGATGTGGCCGGCATTCTGCTCCTCGAGCAACTGGCGCATGTAGAGGAAGAACTCGATGTGTCCCCCCTGGTAGGAGCTGACCGCAATGGCCTGGGCGTCTTCCTGGATGGCGGCGGTGACGATCTCGCGCACCGACCGGTTATGACCCAGGTGGATCACCTCCGCGCCCGAGCTTTGGAGCAGCCGCCGGATCACGTTGATGCTGGCGTCGTGTCCGTCGAAAAGACTGGTGGCGGTGACGAAGCGGACGGGGTAGGTGGCCTTGTAGGGGCTGAGTGTCTGGGTTGCTGGCAGGCTGTGAGCTGTCATGAACGTTCCCTCCGGGTTGTCGGGCAGCTTTCATACCACAAGGATGGCGGCCGATTCCAGCTTGAGGGGCTCCTGCCAACCATCGTGTGCTCCAGAGACGAGGCGACATTGGAACGCCCCGTTCGCGGGGCTGTCCGCTCGAACGCCATGAATCCGACACACCGAGGACAGTCTGCTTCCAGCGACGCCTCTGGATAGACGGGGGTTGAGGTGGCACCCGAAGGCAGCGGATCACGGGTTCAAGGTGGAGAAGATCCTGTCGATCAACTGGCGGATGGTGAACGGCTTCTGGATGAAGGGAGTTCCGTCCCCCAGGATGCCTTGACCAAAGACCACGTCGGCAGCATGACCGGACATGTACAGGACCTTGAGGTCTTTGCGGACAAGGGAAAGACGCTGGTGGAGCTCCCTTCCATTCAAGCCGGGCATGATCACATCGGTCAAGAGCAGGTCGATGGGGCCCTTGTGGTACTTGGCGATCATCAACGCTTCGTAGCCGTCCCGGGCATCGAGAACGGTGGCCTGGTATCGCTCCAAGATCTTGTGTGCCTGGTCGCGGACCATCGCGTCATCTTCGACCAGGAGGATGGTGCAATCCAGAAGCTGGTCAGATTCGCCGGGGGTGAACTGGGGAAGTGTCTCCTCGCCGATGGCCATGCTGGGCAGAAACATCTGGAAGGTGGTGCCCTGGCCCGGATGACTGGAGACACGGATGTGACCATGGTGCTGCTTGACGATGCCATGGACGGTGGCCAGACCGAGGCCGGCCCCTTGCCCCGGCTGCTTGGTGGTGAAGAACGGCTCGAAGATGTGGTGGAGGATTTCCGCGTCCATCCCGCTCCCTTGGTCGGAGATCTCCAGCATCGCGTGGTGGCCGGGATTCACGTCGGGGTCATCGGCACATTGAGCCTCATCCAGGTCGACGTTGGCCGTCCGGATGTTCAGGATGCCTCCCTGGGGCATGGCGTCCCTGGCGTTGAGCGTGAGGTTCATGAGGATCTGCTGGATCTGGGTGGGATCGGCCTGGACACTCCAGAGGTTCTCGTCCAGCTCGAGGTGGATGTGGATATCCTCCCGAATCAGGTGCCGCAGCATGGTGAGAGAATCGACGATGATCCGATTGAGGTTCAGGCTGTGGACCTGGAGGCGCTGCTTGCGGCCGAATGCCAGGAGCTGTTGGACCAGGTTCTTGGCTTGCTCGGCGGCTTGCCGGATCTGCTGGAGATCGTTGTACAGCGGATCATCAGGCAAGAGGTTCAGCATGGCCAACTCGCAGTACCCTATGATGGGGGAGAGCAAGTTGTTGAAGTCATGAGCGATCCCTCCGGCCAGCCGACCCAGCCACTCGAGTTTTTGCGCCAGCTGGAGCTGCTCTTCCAGGCGGACGCGTTCTCTCTCCGCCTTCTCGCTGTCGGTGAGGTCGATCAGGAACAGCTGGAGAGCTCTTTGGCCCTGGTACGGGATCAGGTTCACATGGGCTTCCAGGGAGAAGGAGCTCCCGTCCCGTCGAACAGCCCTGGCCTTGTACCGCAACGGCCCGTCGATCCTTCCCTCCACCAGCTCGGAGAGGAGCAGACCAATCCGTTCCCGGTCTTCTTCTGCCAGCAAGGACAGGGGATCGATCTGGGAAAGGTCCTGGCGGGGGTCGATGTCCAGCATGCGGCGGGCTGCCTGGTTGGCGTAGAGGATCCCCTTCCGCTTGACGATGCCGATCCCGTGCGGCAACAGCTCGACCAGCAGTCGATATCGCTCCTCGCTCTCGCGTAGCGCCAGCTCGGCCTGCTTTTGCTGTGTAGTGTCGCGGAATACGCCGAAGGCGCCACGATAGGTTCCCTGGTCGTCGTAACGAGGGGTGGCCGTCAAGAGCAAGGTGCGCTGGCTTCCATTCGGACGGGTGACCTCCAGCTCGTAGGAGCTCTGCTGATTGTGGCGCCGGATCTCGGACTGGGACAGGATGATCTCGAACTGTTCAGGGGGAACCAGGTCCTTCAGACTGCGTCCCACCAGTGAGCCGGACGGTACACCGAAAACCCGTTCGGCAGCGGGATTGGCATAGGTGAAGACCTCGTTTTCATCGACGATACCGATCCCTTCGCCCTGGTTCTCGACCAGAGCGCGATACTGCTGCTCGGTTTCGCGTAGCCCCTCCGCGATCCCGGTCGGTTCGGCAGGTTTGAGCTGGCGCAAGCCGATGTCAGCAGACTTCATGGCGGGCTGTCTGGGGACGTCCGGGGTGGTTGGATGGGTCATGATTTTCCTGGTGGCCAACTAAAATTCTACATTACCACATCGGCCGGGAAACTGCCGCACTTGAGAGTTCCTCTCAAGTCCTGTCGTGTTCATTGAATTCGTCAGTCAGCCGATATAGGAGAAGCGGAGCTCGTAATCGCAGATATTGAAGTAATCCCCTTCCTCGATCTGCTTGGACTCGACCTTGGTGCCCTTGTACTCGATGCCATTGGTGGAGCCCAGGTCCTGAATGTAGTACGTCCCGTTATGGTAGATGACGGCGGCGTGCTTGCGGGAGATGTTGCCGTCCCGGATGGTGAGGTCGGTGTTCTGGCTACCGCGGCCTATGATGAAGCGGTCTTTGTCGATCAGGTAGCGCTGACCGTTGAAGAACAGGTACAGGGTCGGGCGGATCGGCTGGGTGATCCGCTGGGCGGCCACCTGAGGTGGGGGAGGAGGCATCGGACCATGACCTCTGGGGGCCATCTGAGGTCCGGGTATGGGCGGAGGGGGAGGCATGCGCGGGGTGGTTGGTCGTCTTCCCGGTTGTTCGTAGGTTGGTTGCCGGGGTTGAGGGGGCCAATCCCGTTGGATCGGCGCGGGACGAGGCTCATAGCCCCCCATGGCCTGGCCTGGGTGGGGTGCAAGCGCCCGGCCGCCGGGAGGCATGGAAAGCGTGGGTGCCGATTGCGACATGGGAACGGCTGGGAGCCGACCCCGATCGACCGCCGGCATCGCCTGGGTGGGAGCAGATTGGGATACGGGTCGGGCGGGAGGTCGAGCTCTGCTGACACCCGGGTACCCGGGGGCTTCATAGGGGGGTGCTGCAAAGGCCGCGGGCTCGTAAGGCGGTGGTTCGTACGGGGGCTCGGGCGGTCGGAGGCGGCTCATGCCGGTGAGGCTGTAGTTTCTGCTCCGGCCATAGTGCCTCATGGCCTCGTTGATCAGGTAATCCATGGAACAGTCGAGGTCACGGGTCATGACCTCGAACAGCTCCCAGAGGGGATCTTCACAGTAGAAACTGCGCAAGGTTTTGTGGCGCTGATCGACCATAGATCATCCGGCTGATGGGACGCGAGGTCCATTGCTGGGAGGTTTCGGATACAATCCCAATGCCCGATTCTTTACACGTAACTGGCCGACGGTCAACGATAATCCAGCGAGATCCCCCATTCGTCCGGTATCACCCGCAAGGTGTGGTACTTCAGGCCGGTTGAGGCTGTCCGCAGATCCGAGCTCAGTTGGCCAGTCACAGTATACACGGTGAACCGTCCGCTGTCCCGATCGTTCCGGGCTCTCTCCAACAGCGGGTCGAGATCGGGTGGGTGGTTGGTGATGGCTTCCAGGTGCACCCGGCTCCATGTTCCCCACAGGAAGATCTCCCACTGGGGGCAGTCGCAAGGGGCAGGATTGAATCGAGCAAGAAAGGCGATGTCATCTTGGGTCTGCTGGGCGTCTGTGGAGCGGACCAGCGCGTTGGAGATCGCTGTCTGGGCCTGCCGCATGGCGTCGGACTGGGGTGTCGGGGGTTGGTAGGATGCGCTCGAGCCACACCCAAAGGACATCAACCAGAGTACCAGGCCGATCGAGAGTAGAACGTCCAGTCGTAAGGGTTCCGACGACAAGGGGTAGCGTTCCGAGTTTCGGCTCATGGCCTCTTGTCCTCCCCTGGGTAACAAGGCCGATTGCCGGCCAATAGCGTGCTCACACAAGCAGAGTACTCCGAGCCGATCCGGACTGGCAACGGCGGCCGGATCACCAGGCGAGGCGCGCCACCCTTCCGTGCTTCCATCAGGACCAGGGAAGCGGCTGCATCGGGATTGGGATGGACGAACTGGATCCAGCGGGGGGCAAGGTGCGCCCGTTTGACTGCGGAAAGCAGATCGGGCAGGCGGAATGCTGGAAGGATGGTCAGCAGCACCCCTCCTCGAACCAGGGCGTATCCAGCCGCCTGGACAAAATCGCCCAGAGAGCCGGAGATCTCGTGGCGGGCCATGGCTCGCTCCAGGTCCGGATTGATCCGGCCGGATCGGTAGGGGTAATAGGGAGGGTTACAGACCACCGCCTCGACCGAGGCACCGCTCAGAATATCCTGGATCTGGCGGACATCTCCCTGGATGACGCGAGACATTGCCTGCAGGCGGTTTTCACGGAGGTTCTGCTCCGCCAACTCGACCTGGCGGCGCTGGATCTCCACTCCCCAGACGCTTGCCGGGTGGTGCAGGTGCCAGATGGCCAGGATGAGCGCACCGTTGCCACAACCCAGGTCCAGCACGCGGGCCCCAGGTGGGAGCCGCAGCGCTCCCGCCAAGAGCAAGGTGTCCAGCGCGACGCGATCTCCCCGAACCCGCTGCCTCAGGACGATCGCGCCCTGAAACAGCGTGTCCACAGACAGATCGAGATCGGGGCGGGTTCCCCCAGAACCGGTGACGGCTTCGGCCCCCTCAAACAGGGGATCGTCAGCCTCCCCTTCCACAAGCCTCTCTCGTTTGTCTCGCTCTTCCTCCAGCTGTTGGAGGGCGATCCCGTCGGGCGGCTGTGAACCTGGCACCATCGGCTTCATGGGTGGGCGGTCAGATCGAAAAAGACCAGTCCCGACAGAGGCGCGGGAACAATGTGGGTCGGCTCTGAAGGGAGCCGCCCTCCCGATCGACTCAACCGCTCCAGCGCCGGGATCGCGATCTCGTTGGTCATGATCACCAGCTGGGTCTGACTGGAACGACCGATCTGGAGGAGCGGGTTCACCTGGGCAACCTCGGACAGGTGAGGCGACCTCTGGCCGGCTTCCACCGCGATCCCCAACAGGTCTCGCAAGATCAGCTCGTCGAGCACCATCGGCTCCGAGCGGGCCAACTCCGGGGGACCCGGGATCCCGGCCAGTCGAGGAGCGGCTCGCTCGAGGTCCAACACGGCCAGATAGCCCACGCGACGGCCGCCAGCACCTCCAGCCAGAACGGCGAACGCAGGAGCGTTCCTTCCCGCCTCCTGCAACAGCGCTTCGATCTGCTCCATGTTGCGCAGCGAGGGGAGCTGGGTGAGCTGAAACCGCTCGGCCATCCTGCGAAGGAAGGCGGGAAAAGAAAAATCGGGGAGGTCGCGGATGACCAGGTGGTTCATTGCGATGGAGGTCGCTTCGCTCGGATAACCGGTCAAGAATGCCAGCATGTGGCTCGATGCGTGCCTTGGACTACCATGCCCGGGTGCTGTTTGGCCGACCTGGCAGTGGGCCTGATAGGCCTGCGCCGCTTCGTAGCCGCTGTGATTATCGGCGATCAGCAAGCTTGCGTCCTGGAGCGGCTCCACAATCTTTTGGATCTGTACGGGATCGGTCAGGTAGAAGAGCCGGTGCTCGATCTGATCGTCCGTGGTCAAGGCCAGATCGGGGAAGGCGCTACGGGCTTCGATCAAGGCGCCTGCGATGGCGCCGTCAGGGTCCTCGAACAGCAGGGAGACGGGCTCCAGGATGGCTTGGGTCGTACGGATGCGCTGCAGGCAAGTATCGAGCTGGTCCGGCCGGCCGTGAGCGTGGGGAAGTATGCTTTGAGATTGGGGGGGATCCAACAGAACCAGCCCGAAAAAGCCCTGCCGGATTTGCCGGCCCCGGCTGACAGGACAAGACTGTTCGTACAGGTACAAGCCATGGTCTCGGTCCTGGCGAAGAACACCCTCCTTGAGCCAACGCCGGAAGAAGGGCAGCTTGACACCGGCGAGGTCGAGCGGTTCCGATTGGCCGTCGAAGAGGTCAGCGGTCAGGTGGCAGACATTGTGGCGGTTTCTGGCGCATAGCCGCTGCCTGGTATCGGTATCCAAGAGATGCTGGGGGTAAGAGACCAGATCCCGGGGATTCCCTGCCCGGGTCAACTCGTAGCGAACCGCTCGAAAGGGACTGATCGTGGCCATCCTGTTTTCTGGTCCATATGGGGCCGATCACCAGACCGCCCCATGCTGTGCGCACAATTTTCCAGTAGACCCTATCTCAGCTCGACATTCAATGAGGCCAGTACAGAAGCGAGCAACTCGGCATGCAACGCGCCGGGCCTGAGAATGGTCGCCTGCTTTTGCTCCAACCGCAGCAAGGTAGAGGGATTCTGGCCCCCAGTCGGACCTCCATCGAGAAGGAGATCCAGCCGTTGTGCCAGCCCGGACCGACGGATGGCCTCCGGGTCCGAAGGCGGAGGCTGGCCCCGAAAGTTGGCGCTGGTCGCGGTGATCGGCCCTCCCACCCCCTGGGTCAGCCTGGCAGCCAGTGGGTGGCTCGATACCCGCATGGCAACCCCCCCGTCGGGCCCGACCAGCTGCCGGGACAGGGTCTCCCGAGCCGGTAAAACCAAGGTGAGGGGTCCCGGCCAGAACGCTTTGGCCAGCTGTTGGATCAGCTCGCGGGGAGCCTCAACGGACACCAGCTCCCACAACGAGTGCACATCCGGGATCAACAGGGGAAATGGGGAGTCTACCGGTCTCCCCTTGATCCGGCTCAGCCTTCGCAGCGCACGCTCACAATGCACCCAGGCCGCGATGCCGTAGAAGGTCTCCGTGGGGTAGGCAACCAGGCCTCCTTTTCTCAGGATGTTCACTGCGCGGTCAACTGGGTCGCTTTGCATGGGCCCCGCTCGAATCAGGGGTTTGCCATTGTCAGATCGGTGTATTATAGTCCCGCCGCCTCTTGAGAGGGGGTGTTTTCAACTGGAGTGTATACCCATGGCTTATGTGATCGCAGAACCGTGTGTGGGGGTGGTGGACACCGCGTGCGTGGATGTGTGCCCTACGGATGCCATCCATGGCCCGGTCGAGGCTGAAGAGATTCGTGCAACTCGTGACCAGGGGGGCCAAGAGGCGGTCCTCCAGAAGTATGGTGCGGACATTCAGCTTTACATCGACCCGGAGGAGTGCATCGACTGCGGGGCCTGTGCGACCGAATGTCCAGCCGAAGCCATCTTCGATCAAGATGAGCTGCCCGAAAAGTGGGCTTCCTATATCGACAAGGCGGTTCAGTTCTACCAGGACCGCTAGTAGCCCGATCTTTCCCCTTTTACTGTCTCAACCGCATGGAGGAGTGTTCTCGATGCCACACGTAATCGCTGCACCCTGTGTGGGAAAAGTGGAAACCGCCTGTGTAGAGGTGTGCCCCACCGACGCCATCCACGGTCCCGTCGATGTCGAGGAGATCCGGGCGACTCGGGAAAGCGGCGGCCAGGAGGCGGTCTTGGCGAAATATGGTGCCGACATCCAGCTGTACATCGACCCGGAGGAATGTATCGACTGCGGTGCGTGCGCAATGGAATGCCCCAACGAGGCGATCTTTCCCATCGAAGAACTGCCCGCCCAGTGGACCGCCTATGCCGACAAGGCGGTCGATTTCTACCAGAAGCGGTAGCCGAAACGACTACCTGGGGGGGAGGAACGCCCCCTCCGGCGCTGCGCGCCGGCCCCCTCCGGCGCTTCGCGCCACCTCCCCCGGGCTCCGCCTCGGGGGAGGATCGCCCAGCGTGAAGCCTGAGCTTTCCCCGAGTCCGTAGAGTGGACGCCGGGACCCGCCGAGCGGTTACGCCAGTAACCGCCGGGGGGTGGCGGAGTCTCGGAGGCGAGGGGAAATGCCCAGGCGACGCGCGGCACCACCTCCGCCTGGGGGGGAGGTGTTGCATGGATGGACGATGCGTACTAGCCTGTCCATTAGTTGGACTAGCTAGCAGATTGTGGAGGGATCTGACCACCGTGAGAGATCATCGTCCTGTCCATCCGATAGCGGGGCGCTGGCGCGTCCTGGTTTGGGCCTTGGGGGTTTCTCTACTGGTCGGTTGTGCCGGAGGAGGCGAAGCGCCCGAGCTCCTGCCGTTACAACCTGCGGCGGTCGTGGTGAACGAGACGCTGCGGCTCGACCTGTCGGTTCGAAACCCCAGTGGGGTCGGCCTCACTTATACCTTTACCGGCCCTGACCTCCCGGGACTGTCCCAGGTCACCCACATCGCGGGAACCCCGTCGGGCGGCGAGTTCATCTGGACGCCGCTTGCAAGCCACGTCGGAACCCACCAGTTCGTCTTCTCCATCACCTCTCCCAACGGGGGCAACAGCCAGTCGGTCCTGATCCAGGTCGACCCCGCTGCCAGCGCAGCCCCCATCTTCCTGCGGCCGGGTGCGGGAGGGACCTACGACCTGGCGAGAGATCCGGCCGTTCGTTTCGAGATCGAGGTCCGGGATGACGACAGCACCGATGTCGAGATCCAGATGACGGGCAATCCACCCGAAGGATCCCAGCTGGTCAACCTGGGACCCAAGCAGGCGCGCTTCGAGTGGATCCCCGGCCCCGAGCAGATCGACAAGTCCGAACGGTGGACGATCCAGCTCCAGGCCGATGATGGCGACCACGCACCGACCCTCCACGACTACCTGATCGTCCTGCGCAGCCCCCCGACCGAGCAATGTCCGGGCGAACCGCCGGCCGTCTCGGTTCTGTCGCCAGCCGACAACGCCCGCGTGGAGCAGCAGGGGGGGTACCCCGTGGTCATCTCGGTGACGGACGATCTGGGGATCAGGGACGCGCCGCTCCTGTACTTCAGCACCACGGCACCCGCCAGCGAGTCCAACCCCGATCTGAGCGGATTCGATCAGACCACCTTCTCCGAATCGAGCGGAAGCTGGACCGCCCAGATCCCTTCGATGGAGCTGCAAGCCTCCCAAGAGCGCACGGTGTACTATCTGGTTTCGGTGACCGACAATGACGACCCGAACGGGGCCACCTGCGACCATCGGACGGACACCCCCCTGCGTCGTTTCATCGCGGTCGGGTCTTCCGAACAGCCCCTGGCTCTGCTGTGCGAGAGCTGTACCTCCTCTGCCGGCTGCCAGAGCGGGGTGTGCGCGACCACCAGCACCGGGGGGGTCTGCCTGCCACCCTGCGGCGGCGGTACCACCTGTACCACCGGGACCTGCCAGGCCACCGTGACCCGGGAGGGGGCCACGGTGGACGCCTGTGGGGATGCGGACACGGTCTGCAACGGAGGGGAGCCAAGCTGCCAGGATGATGGCTTCGAGCCCAACGACAGCTTTGGGGGAGCCGCACCGCTGACGCAAAGCGCGACCGACGCCACGATCTGTCCCCTGAATCCGGACTACTTCCGGATACAGGTCCTTTCCGGTGCCGATACCGATGTCACCGTGACCGTCAGCGACTACGAATGGGAGGTGATCGACCTGGACCTGGAGCTGTTCGATGAGGATGAGGTGCTGATCGGCAGGAGCGCCGGGATCGGCGAATCCGAGATCGTGCAGACCTGTCTTCCTCCTTCCAGCCAGGTCGTCGTCAAGGTGTTCGGCTATACCGTGTACGACTACGGGCCGTATCGCCTGACCGTTCAGCAGAGCTCGGGCACCTGTTGCGTGAACGACGAGTGGGAGCCGGACAACACCCTCCTGACGGCTCAACCCATCGGGACGGACGGCTGGTTCGAAGGGAGGATCTGCCCACAGGACAACGACTACCGGCGATTCGAGCTGACACAGGCCAGCCGGGTCGATGTGGCCCTGCTTTTCGAGTCGGTGGGCGAGGGGCTGGCCGACCTGGACCTGAAGCTGTACAAGGCGGACGGATCCTACATCGCCGGTGCCTTCTCCTATATCGAGGACGAGGAGACCCTCACGGTTGACTTGACCGACACCGGTACCTACATCCTTCGCGTCTACTCGGTCTTCAGCGATGCCTCTGCGGATTACGTCGGTGAGATCCTCATTACGCAATAGCGGGATCGGGCGACTACTGGCCGGCTGCTTGGCTGTCCTCGGAACCTGGCTGTTCGTGGCCGGCGGGTCGGGGTGCGTCGATCCAGTGGCGGCACCGGACGACACACCGGACCTTGCGATCGAGATCCTTTCGGTGGAGCACCCGACTCCTCTGTTGACGGGGAGCGTCCTGCGGGTGACCGTCAGAGGATCGCTCGAAGAGCGGTCGGGCAGGTTGTTGCGGTTGGCCGAGACCGGCTCGGACCGCCAGGTCGACCTGGACCAGGTGGAAGCCATCAGCTCAGGAACCTTCGAGTTTTCGGTGCACGAGGGGGTAGTGGCCGAGCTGGGAGAAGGATCGCACCAGGTCGACCTGGTATTTGTGGAGGGGGATGAGGCCAGCGGGGCCTACCCCCTCCAGCTGGAGCTCGCGGAGCAGCTGGCGCTTGCGCTGGAGGAGCTTCAGGCCGCGCGGGTTTTTCGCAACGACCAGCTTGTGCTGCGGGGCAGCGGCATCATCACCCCCCAGGAGGGGAGCTTGACAGCCGAGCTCCTCGGTGAGCTGGAGGTAAGCGGAGAGGGGTCGGTCAACGTGGCGGTCAGCCTGCCGGTCGTGCCGGCTGAGCGGTTCGACCGGCAGCGGGGAGTCGTTCGCCTGTCTACCGCCATCGGTGGGTTGAAGGCCGGCCAGTTCGAGGGGACCATCCGGTTGTGTTCCGAGCTGAGGTCGGGATCGAGCCACCAATCGGAAACCAGGGCGCTCTCCCTGGAGTTTGTACCGCCAGCGCTGTTCGGCTACCAGCCGGACGAGGTGGCCCTGGGGCAGATCGTGACCTTTACGGGGGGTGGTTTTCTCGGACACCCCGAAGAGCCGCAGGAGGTGACCCTGCTCCGCTTCGACGGCATGCTGACCCCCCAGGGGAGCCCGCCGATGAGCTTCGGCCCTGTCGAAGCGGTGCTGCTCTTTGTCTCGGGCCAGGAGGCTCGCTGGCCGATCGAGGTGGAGACGCGTGTCGATCACCTGGCCGCGGGGTTTTTGGGCGTGACCCGGGGACGGTTCGAGGGATGGGTCACACCGGTCACCATCAGTGGAGTCGAGGAGCTGGCAGGGGAACCGATGGCCATCGATCTGCGTGTCAACGGGGTGCGCCAGCTGGTGGTCACCCGTTTTCTCCCCGGTTTCTGGGACTCCTTGCGCTACTACGGCCTGGAGGCGGCCTCCCAACAAGTCGTGGAGGTGGCGATGTCCCGGATGCAGGCCATCTGGTCCCCCTACGCTCTGGAGTTCGTGCTGGAGTCTCCCGCCGATTTTCTGCAGAGCGCCTACTCCGTCCTGGAGATCGGGGGGCCGGACCCCAACGGGTTGGGCCTGATGGGGTACGAGAATACCAGCGGGAAGGATGTCAACAACCTGCGGCTCTACGACCAGATCGGGGGAGCCAACGCCGCCACTCAGGCCGACGGTTTTCCTGGCTATGGCGGGGTGTTCATCGAGTCCTTCCTGTACTGGTCGGATCATCCCCCCTTCTCCGGTCCTCGTCCCTATGGCTCCCCCCTGCCCGATCCCCTGTTCGATGAGATCTTCGATCCGGTCCGGGAGCAGCCAGCGACCCTGGACGAGGTCGAGGGCTTGGGGGAGATGAGCCGGGTGGAGGTCGTGGCCCGTGCGATCGGCGCCCTGGGGTCGATCGTCGGGGAGACTTCGGCCCACGAGGTGGGTCACAGCGTGGGTCTGGCCCAGCCCTACGAGCCGGTCGGCCACTACCACAGCCTTATCCCCAGCCCGGGTTGCCTGATGGACGCTGGGGCTGACCGACCTTTCGGTGAGCGGGCCGCTCAGCCGGGCTACGAGTCAACCCGCTTCTGTTTCGATGAACCGCAGTATCTCGAGTCCATTCTTGGCCGCTGAGGACAGGCCGGCTCACCGTTCGGGAGCGAGCCGCTCCATCAGGTTGCGGGCCCAGCCGGTTCTGCTTCCTCGATTCGACCTGCCAGGTGAGATCCATGGGGCCTCACGGAGGACCTGGGGCCAGAAACGAACTGACCGACGATGCGCTGCGGCGTCTGGCCCGTCATCACTCTGATCGATCGCCCCCATGGCCCGCCAACCCAGTCTGCTCAGGGGGCGTTCAGGAGCGATTCGACTTTCTGCCAGTCGCCCTGGCAGGGAGCGCCCCGGCAATAGAGGTAGTGCACCCGGTCACCGCCGATCGCCAGGATGGTACTGGAGCAGGTGCCGTACACCGGAGTATGGACACAGATGGCCTGGATCCGCCGTTCCACCTCCGCAGTCAGCGGGCTCGTTCTGAGAGGAAGGGGTAGCTGGTCCTTTTCCGGCATCTGGTGATCGGACAGGATCCGTTGCAGGCCGGTGAACACGCCGTCCATGGAGGTGTCGATCGAGAGCCGATCGAGCAATGCCGATGCCCGGATGGCCTTGGGCATTTCCCGGTCGTCGAGCGACCCGCTGCTCACCAGGACATGCCGCCCCCTGGCCACCGTTTCTGTGTGGAGCGCTCCTTGTCGTAAAGTGGCGGCCACCAGGTCGTCGGGGGTGCCGTACAGCAGGTTGAATGGGCGAAAGTGGTGCTGCGAGACCAGTCGAGCCAGGGTCTGGGTGGCCTCAGGGGTCCGGCGGCAGCCCAACACGGAAAGGACCAGCTGTCCTCGGGAACGCCCTTCAGGAGCGTCGCTGCGCACATTGGTCAAGGCGGCCACCAGACCGGTTTCATTGAGCCCCAGCCAGGTGCCGCCATGACGCAGGTCCATCCCGCCTGCGATCCGGGGGGAGTCCTCTCGCAGAACTCTTGGGTCGGTAGCGGGGCGATCGAAGAACTCATCCCGATTGGCGGCCAGGATCAGCGGGGCCTGGGGGTGGACCTTGTACAGAACCAAAAGGGTGCACATGAACGAGCGCGGTCCCCGGCCGATCAGAAGGTATAGGAGGTGCCCCCCCCGATGGTGATGATCCCGTCCCCGTCTCCCGTGAAGGGGTAGACGACGTCGATCTCTCCCATCAGGCTCATGCTTTCTCCCAGGGGGATCTCGTAGCCCGCCCCCAGCAGGCCGTTCACGCTGGCGGGGGAGGTCATGACGAAGGGGATTCCCAACCGGAGGTAGACCGGAGGGATCGGATAAAACCGGGTTCCAGGGGTCAGGGTCAGTCGAGTGATCTCATTGCCCTCCTCCGCAAAGACCAGCGAGGCGGAGAGGTCGAGATCGGTGGAGAGGCGGCTGTGAGGGTAGTAGCCGAGTCCGCCGGCCAGACCGATGACCAGGTTGTCGGACACCGAGACCTCTCCCTCCTGGAGCCCTGCGACCGCCGTGAAATCGACGGCGAAGCGGGTGATGATGTCGCCCCTGTTGTGGTTCCAGCTCGTGTCCAGGGGATCGGCAGTGACCTGCGCGCTGGACGCCTTGGCCTGACCGCTGGCGAGATCGGTCTCGGAACCGGAGTCAACGGCCTCCTGTTGCGCCCATACGGACCCCGATAGACACACACACCCGATCAGGGCGAAGTGAAACAACCCCCATCGTATCGTCATCTCCTGCTCCTCTTCACTCCGACGGCCAGGTCGCGGCCAACCGAGGCGACCCCCCTTTGGCCGGTCGGGATCACGGCCTGTGCCGATGCTCCCGTCGGCGATCGGTCGGCTTGTGATACCGCCCCTGTAGCAGAGGACCGACAAAGAGATAGGTGGTCAAGGCGAACCCTCCAACCAGGAGCAGCAGTACCAGGATGGATCCCGCCTGGGCCATGGCCTTTCCCTCTCTCGAATCGGTTCTTCCCTGTCTTGGGCCGGCTTGGTAACCACCGGGTGGCATCCGGTCCCCCTCGAACCTTCCGTGCTTAACACACCTTGAACGAGGGTCACAAGAGCAGGCCGAGGGGGAGAGAACCCCCTTCGGCAACTGGGATGAGGTCGCTCCAAGGGCCGGTCTCAAAGCTGCTGTTGTCTTTACTGCCCCTCCTGTAGCCTCCCTCCAATAACCCGACGGGCGGGCGATTTTTTGCCCGAAATCGGGTATAGCTGTGGATCTTATGGCCCCCCTTTCGCTAGGATGGGGAACCGATGAGTGTTCTACGATACAGGCTGGAGCAGCGGCTGAGTCTGGTGACCGGATTGCCCGCCGAGTCGGTGGGACGGGTGGCTTGCGAGGTGCTGGATATCTTCGGGTTGACCCTCGATGAGTTCATCGCGGTTCGACAGGACGAGCTACAGCAAGAGGGGTATCCTGCCGCGGCCATCTACCCGATGATCCAGAAGGAGGTCTCGGAGTGGCGCTTCAAGTCGGCGGACCTTTCGTTGCGGCAGATCCGGCGCAAGATCTACGGGTAAAAGAGCAACCGTAACGACCGGGAGGAGGAGACAGACCGTGTGTGGAATCATGGGATACATCGGGAAGCGGGAGGCCTGGCCGATCGTGATGACCGGTTTGAAGCGGCTGGAGTATCGGGGCTATGACTCGGCGGGCGTGGGGACCATCTACAAGAATCGACTGCGGGTGGCCAAGCAGGTGGGGCATCTGAGTGCGTTGGATCGCTCGTATCCGGAGGGGCTGCCGGGGAACGTCGCCATCGGCCATACCCGCTGGGCCACGCATGGCGGGATTACCCAGGAGAACTGCCATCCGCATGTCGATCCGGGCAGGCTGGTGGCGGTTGTCCACAACGGCATCATCGATAATGCCGAGGAGATCAAGGAGGCCTTGCAGAAGGAGGGGGCGAGCTTTCGATCGGAGACCGATACCGAGGTGCTGGCCCATCTGATCGCCCGAGAGCTGGAGGAAGGCCGGGCCAGCAGCCTGGTCGAAGCGGTGCGGGCCGCGTTGCTTCGGATCCACGGGACGGCTGGCATCCTGGTGTTGTCACGGCTCGAGCCGGAGGTCATCGTGGCTGCTCGTATCGGCAGCCCGGTCGTGCTGGGGATCAGCGACGAGGAGACCTTCATCGCCTCCGATCCCAGCGCGCTGGTGGGGCACACCACCCGTATCGTGTTTCTGGACGACAGCGAGGTGGCCGAGATCACCGCCCGGGGCTTTCGCACCATCGACCTGCAGAACCGATTGCGCGAGAAGCGGGTGGAGCAGATCGAGTTCGCCCCTGATGAGATCGCCCTTCAGGGCTATCGCCACTACATGCTCAAGGAGATCGCCGAGCAGCCGGCGGCCATCGATCGGACCTTGCGGGGGCGCACCGACATGACCAGCGGGACCGCGCGTCTCGGGGGTCTGAAGGAGCTGGGGCGGAGGATCTTCGATTTTGGCCGGATTACCCTGTTCGGCTGCGGGACCAGCCTGCACGCGGCGGGAGTGGGGCAGTTCCTGATGGAGCGGTACGCCCGCATTCCGGCCGGCGCTGAGGACGCCGCCGAGCTGCGCAGTCGCAACCCCATTGTTTCCCAGGATAACCTGTATGTGGCCATCAGTCAGTCGGGCGAGACCGCCGATGTCCTGAGCACCCTGCGGGAGATCAAGATGCGGGGGGGGATGGTGGCCGGCATCACCAACATGGTGGGCAGCAGCATCGCCCGAGAGACCGACTGTGGGGTCTACATCCATGCCGGTCCGGAGATCAGCGTGGCCTCGACCAAGGCCTTCACCTCCCAGGTGACGGCGCTGTCGCTGATGGCCCTGCTGTTTGCCCGGATGCGGGACCTCCCCGCTCATGAAGGCCGGGAATGGGTGGGCGGGCTGAACGACGCTTCCAATGAGGTGCATGCCATGCTGGTGCATCGGGACCGCATCAAGGCGCTGGCAGAGGAGTACTGCCGATCCCAGTATGTCATGTTCGTGGGGCGTGGCATCAGCTATCCAGTAGCCCGGGAAGGGGCGCTCAAGCTCAAGGAGATCGCCTATATCCCCTGCGATGGGCTGTCAGGGGCCGACATGAAGCACGGTCCCCTCTCCTTGATCGAGCAGGATAGCCCGGTTTGGGCCATCGTGCCGCCAGACGAGACCCGCGAGCGCATGGTGGGGAACCTGCAGGAGCTGAAGGCCCGAGGGGCAGCCATACTGGCCGTGGCAGCCCCCGAGGACGAGGAGGTCGCCAGGCTGGCCCAGTTCGTGATTCCACTACCCCCGCATCACCCCGCCTGCTCCCCCTTGCTGACCGTCGTGCCGCTCCAGCTGTTTGCTTACTACGCGGCGGTCGCCCTGGGCCGCAACATCGACAAGCCCAGAAACCTGGCCAAATCGGTCACGGTAGAGTGATCTGGCTCTCCTTCTTGCGGTAACCGTCCTGCCGGGCCACACCGGCCTGCCCCACGAGCCGGCCAGGTCGGCCACCATGGTGCGATCCGGGGGGCTCAACAGCGGTCCCTCTCCGGCTACCGCGCTATCAAAGGGAATAGTAGTCGCAGAACGGCATGGTCGACACGCAGGTTCGCGCATCATCTTCGGGATCGGCCAGGTGGCACATCATCCCAACCCCGCATTTCACGCCATCTTCGCAGATGTCGCCCTCCTGGGCGTAGGCGGCACACAGGTGGTAGCTGGTGTTGCAGTATAGCACCGCGGGATCTCCGCAGGTGTTGTCGCCGCAGCAGGTCTCCCCCTCGTCAGGTAGGGCCGCACAGAGATTGGCGATGCAACAGTACCCGGTGGTACAGGGCTCGTTGGTGGGGTGACAGGGTTCATCCAGGGTGGGCCGGGTCTGGCACGTCGGGTCCTCCATGGCATCGGGGTCGCAGTAAAGCGCAGGCAGGCAATCTGCCGTTCTCCCACAGACTTCGTACAGGCCGAGCTGCTGTTGGCAGGTGTAGATATTCTCCTCCTCGGTCGACGCTTCCACATCGAGGCGGCAAACCTCCTCTTCCTCGAGACAGATGGGGATGGTGGAGGCGTAGTTGCAGCGCTCCCCCGAATCCAGAGCGGGTTCGAGCAGCGCGTTCAACCAGTCGGTCCCATGCGGCCCACCCAGGATGTCGGCCACCTCCATGTTGCAGCTCGCGTCGGCCGTGTACATGTCCACCATGGCATCGACTGAGCTGTTGTCCGTCCTGGTCTGGCCTGTGGCGTCCAAGGCGGCGATCCAGACCATGATGGTACGGCACTGGTCTTTCAACACCTCCTCGCACAGGTCGGGGGTGGTATAGACCAGCTGCGTGATCTCCGGGAGTTCCTCGGGAATCGGACAGCCGCAGCGATCGAAGCCCTCGCACAAGGCACGGGCTGCCCGGGGACACAAGCCTATTAGCCCCGCCTGGGAGGTGAACTCCACCGCCTCGCAGGTGACCAGGTCGTCCGCCAGGACCGTTCCTTCCCCACAGGGTTGGTGCGTGCACACGGTCCCCACCAGGGTGGTTCCCGTTCCACAGGCCAGCGGATCGGCCACAACGCACTCCTCCTCCACCTCGATGGTGCCCTCGCCACAGACGACCAGCGGAACCTCCCGAAGGCACTCGCCCTCCACCTCGACAGTGTCCTCACCGCAGCTTCGTGGCTCCGTTTCGCGCACACAGGTCTCATCCACCAGGACGGTGCCCGAGCCACACTGTACGCTGGGGGTGAACTGGCACTCGTCTCCTACGCGGGTGGTGGCCGCGCCACATTGAAGGAGCGACTGGCAGACGCCCTCCACCTCGACGGTTCCTTCCCCACAGGTGCGGGGGTTGATCGCCTCGTTGGTGCAGCCGGAAGCGGCCAGACCGAAGAACAGGATCCAGGGGGTGATCGCTTTCATCAGTTATACGCCCCTTCGCTCAACAGGCAGATGTCGAGCTGCTCGATGCAAGTGTCGTCGACGCAGAACGTGTCGGAACCACACCGGAGGTCTTCCTCCGAGGAGCAGCCCTCGCTGTTGGTCCGATAGGGGGTGCATTCCCGGATCCAGGTGGAGCTGCCGTCATCGTAGTACACCCGGCAGTAGAACCCCTCCTGGCACACCGTGCCGGTGGGACAGGGCTCCCCCTCGGCCAGCAGCGCGGTGCAGACGTAGTCCATCTCCCCTGAGCCCACGTCGGTGTATTGACAGAACGCCTCCTGCGGATTGCACCGCCGGGCGCTGGAGCAGCCACGCTCATCGATGTCCAGGTAACCGAAGCACCGGTCGATACCGTCATCATAGAGCCGGCAGTAGTAGCCATCATTGCAGTCGGCGTCGTCCCCCCGGTCGCAGAGGTGGCCCCCCGATCCTCTTTCCTTGCAGACCGGGTTCCCGCTGGCATCGGTGACACAGGTCTGCCCTTCGACACAGGAGAGGTTGCCCAGGCAGCTATCGCCCGGCCGCCTCAGGCCGTCGACGACCACCGTGTCCGCCGGCAACGCGGCAAATGGCAAACCTGCCACGCCCGCCAGGACACTGCAGGTGTCGACGGTGTAGTAGGGCATCAGCACCGCCAGCGGATCGTCGACCGGTTCCGCCTCGCCCGCCGCCACGTAGACCATTTGTGGGTACAATCGATCGTAGCAGATATTCTCCAGGAGGGTTTCACAGACCAGAGGGTCCTTCAGGATGTGGGAGAGGAGCGTCTCTCCGGCCCAGGGGTCGTACGGGTCGCAGCATTCGGAGATCTGGCCGCAGTAGGCCCGGGCCGCCGCCGTGCAGGCGGTGTAGATGGAATCCCCCCGTGTCCAGATGGAGACACACCGGTTGTCGACCACGACCGCATCTTGGGAGCAGTGGGGGTCAGGCACACACAGGTCGTCTTCCCTGCGTGTTCCCTCCCCGCAGCTCCTGGGTTCGGCCACCACGCATTGGCCCAGCTGCTCGATCGTTCCCTCCCCGCAGCTGCGACGGGTTTCGAGCACGCACTGGCCTTCCACCAGGATGGTGCCCTCCCCGCAGGTGGGACCGGGGTCGGCCTGGCACACTCCGTCCACGTTCTGGGTGTCGGGGTGGCAGGTGTAGTCGGTGTCCGAGACACAGGTGTTCCCATCCAGGTGGGTGTCGGGGCCGCAGGTGAGCACCGGCAGGCATTGATTGCCCTCCTGGACGGTGTCCTGGCCGCAGGTGGGGGCCGCCTCACCTTCCGTTTCTGCGCAGGAGACCCCTGACGCAAGGAGCAGCAGCACAAGCAACATCTCGACGCGTTTCATGGTGTAAGACCTCTTGTCGGCGTGTGATATGCACTTGGGGAGTATTAAAGCCCAAATGGCCGATGTTGTCCAACTGTCGGCGCGGGTGGCCGCCTTAGCCGGGCAGCGGTTTTTGCGCCTCGATGGCTCTGGCCAGCTCGAGGAAGGCTTGGGCCGAAGGGGCGCTCTCGTCGGCAAGCACGATGGGCCGACCGTTGTCCCCCAGCCTCCTCAGCTCGCCGTCCAGGGGGATGCCGCCTAGAAGCCGGGTGCCGAGACGGTCCGCCTCGCGCTGAGGGCCGCCGTCTCCGAAGATGTGATGGGTGGTCTGGCAAGTCGGGCATACGAAGTAGGCCATGTTCTCGATGACCCCCAGGACCTCGACGTTCAAGGCCCGAAACATGTGGATCCCCCGGGCCGCATCGACCAGCGCCAGGTCGGAGGGCGTGGTCACGATCGCCACCCCATCGATGGGGACGCTCTGAGCCAGGGTGAGCTGTGCATCGCCGGTTCCGGGGGGGAGGTCGACCACCAGGTAGTCGGTCTGGCGCCAGTTCACCTCGTACAGGAACTGGCGGACGACGGAGCCGACCAGCGGGCCTCGCCAGATCACCGGCTGGTCGTCTTTCATGAGGAAACCCAGGCTCATCAGGCGCAACCCGTGGGCGTGTAGCGGTTCGATCATCCCGTCCGCAATCATCGGTTCCTGGTGAAGCCCGAAGAGGGTGGGCAGGCTGGGGCCGTAGATGTCGATGTCCAACAGGCCGATCGAATGGCCTCTCTTAGCCAGGGCGAGCGCCAGGTTGCAGGCCACCGTGGATTTCCCGACTCCGCCCTTTCCGCTGGCCACGGCCAGGATGGCCTTGACCCCTTCCACCCGTTTTTTGGGGGGGATGCCGTGGGTCGCGGGTTTTTGTGGGGCCTTCTGAGGTTTTCCGGCTGAGGCGGACGATGGGGCGGTCTGCTCCGGTTTGGATGGTTCCTCCTTCTTCCGGGGTTCATGGCTGGAGTTTTCGTTTAGAGCGGGGGCTTTGTCCAACGAGGGTTCTACCTGGACGTCGATGGTGACGTTGGTGACCTGGGGTAGCTTCTCCAGGAGGGCATAGATCTCGTCTTCGAGCGGCCATCGCTGGTTCTTGGGGCGTTGCTCCTGGTAGTGGAGCAACACAGAGACCTGCCCCTGTTGGACATCGACCCGCTGGAGGGTGTTTCCTTCGACCAGGCTGCGACCGGTGGCCGGATCTTGAATCTGTGCCAGGGTGGTAAGGACCTGGATCTTGGCTGGGTTGTCGTTCTCCATGTTGTCTGGTTCCTCTGGATGGCAAAGCGAGGGATGGAATTGGGAGATTCCTTTCTGCCGTCGGGCAGCGAGTGGGGATCTGGATTCAAAAAATGGGGTTGGCGTCGTCCGAGGCTCCTCTTCCGGCCGTCCGGCGATCTCACGGCTGCCGGAGCGACCCGGAAGAGAGAGCCGTTCTGCCCGGTCAGAACACCTGCTCCACCGCCTTGATCTCGGGCAGCTCCTTTCTAAGGCGGTTCTCGATGCCGGCCTTGAGGGTCCAGGTGGACATGGGACATCCAGAGCAGGCGCCGGTCAGCTTGACCTGGACGATTCCGTCGGCGTAGTCCACGAACTCTACATCTCCGCCATCCGCCTGGAGGGCTGGTCTGATCTCCTCGAGGATGGCCTGTATCTTCCTGCGCATGGGGCGCCTCCTTTGACTTTGCGTCTGTCTCGATGGTCCGGGGTGGGACGGAGCCCGTCGATCGGTCCACCTCCACCCCGAATGCTGTCTGTTGAGGGGACGAATTGATACAGCGATCGGCCGGTGCCGAGCCGGCTTCGATCCGGGGCGCAGTATAGGTAGGCGAATGGAGCGGCGCAAGGGTTGCAGGTCGCGCAGCACTCTCGAACGGTCATCTGCGGCAAAGCGCCTGGGAGTACGTCGGTAGGGCGCTGTTTCCAGGTTGGCGTGTTGACCAGGCAGTCTGCGACTGGGCCCACCGGCTGGCGCCGAGGGGGTTTGCCCCTTTCCGGCGCCAGCGGGACCTCGCCTGGTTCTGACCGCTCCCTGGGCGCGGAGCGCCCTGACAACAATAGCCCCCGGCAGCTTGCTGCCGGGGGTTTTGGCCGATGGCTAATCTCAAGGCGCGGAGCGCCGGCACACCCCAGACGATCGGGATGGCTCGTAAAGGGTTTCCGGCCGTTCGCTGCCCGATCAGAAGTCGTCGTAGATCTCCGCCCCACCTGTTCCGCCATGCTCGTCAGTCGAAGAAGGGGCGGTCAGCCGGCCAGAGGAGTGGGGAGAATCGGCAGCGTACCTGGCCGGTTCCGTCCCGGCCAGGAAGAGCTCCCGGATGGCGTCGGAGGCGTCTGGTTGGGCCAACAGCCCACTGGAAGGGTCGATCAGGCGACGGACAATGCCGGTATCCGGCGGGGTAAACGGCATGACCGGAGCACCTTCCAGCGCTTCGCTCATGTAGGTCAACCAGATCGGGAGGGCGGCACGCCCGCCGTATTCTCCCCTTCCCATCGGTCGATAGTCATCGAAACCGACCCAGACTCCGGCCAGCAGCTGAGGGACGAATCCGAAGAACAGCGCATCGCGCGCTTCATTGGTCGTCCCCGTCTTGCCTGCGGCCGGTCTGCCGAGCGCCTGAGCCCTCCTGCCGGTGCCTCGCTCGATCACGCTGGTCATCAGGTCGGTGATCAGGTAGGCCAGGGACTGGTCGATCCCGCGCTGAGGCTGGTATTCCTGGCTGAAGACCAGGTTGCCCGCATGGTCGGTCACGCGGGTCACCAGGATGGGGGGGTTGACCAAACCGCCGCTGGCGATGGTGCTATAGGCGTTGGCCAGCTCCAGGAGGGGAATCTCCGAGCCTCCCAGGGCCATGGTCAGGTTGTCCACCAGCGGGCCTTCGATTCCCACCGAGCGGGCGAAGGCGGTGGCCTGCTCGATCCCCACCTGTTCCAGCAGGCGCACCGACACCACATTGCGAGAGTGGGCCAGCGCATCTCGGAGCAGAAGGGGGCCCATGTACTCGCCGTCGGAGTTCTGGGGGTTCCAGATCCGATTGCCTGGCAAGCGGAAGGGGGTCGGTTCATCGCGGACCAGGGTGGCTGGTGTGACCAGCCTGGCGTTCAGCGCGGCGCCGTAGATAAAAGGCTTGAATGCGGAGCCGGAAGCCCGACGGGCCTGGGTGGCGCGGTTGAACGGGCTCTGGCGGTGATCGTACCCGCCGACCATGGCCAGGACCTGGCGGGTTTGCGGATCCATGGCAACCAGAGCGGCTTGGGCCGAGTCGTCGAATCGCAGTTGGGCGGCAGCTGGCTCTTCGGCCAGCTGGGCGGGAGAAGCGTCTGCGCCGGGTCGTACCGAGAGGATGTCTCCCCTTGCATACAGCTCTTCCAGGGGGAGACCGCGCGGGTTGATGCGGTCGAAGGGTTCCAGCGGCAGCGGCAGATCGCGAGGCCCGAGCCCGACGGAAAGCGTCTCCTGGCCGACCTCCAGGACGACCACCTGGATCGTCTCCCCGGCTACGAGCCCGCCCACAGGGGCATGCTCCCGGCGAAAAGGCTCGATCCGATCCTCGGCGAGCCGTCGCAGAGGCCTGAAGGAGCGATGGCGTTCATCGTACTCGATCAGGCCGGCCCGGACCGCCTGTTGGGCGGCATGCTGGTGATCGAGCCGGAGAGTGGTGGTCACCACCAGGCCGCCGGTCGAAGTTCTTTCCCTGCCCAGCTGGCGGAACAGCAGGGACCGAACGGTATCGGTGAAGTAAGGGGCGGCATCCAGGTGGGGGTGTGCGTTGTCGGCCAGGTCAAGCGGTGCGTCGAGGGCGTTGCGGTAGCTGTTCTCCTCGATGAACCCCTTGTCCCGCATCTGTCGCAGGACATAGGCTCGGCGCGAAAGAGCGGCCTCGGGATGTCGAAAAGGGTTGTAGCGGGCAGGAGACTGTAACAGGCCAGCCAGGAGCGCCGCTTCGTCCAAGGAGATCTGGGAGACCGACTTGCCGAAGTAGTACTGAGCCGCTTCCTCGACGCCGTATCGATTGGCCCCGAAGTACACCTCGTTCAGGTAGATGGCCAGGATCTCATCCTTGGTAAGCCGGTCTTCGAGGCGGAAAGTCAGCCAGGCCTCCTGGACCTTGCGTCGGATGGAGCGCTCGGGTGTGAGAAGCAGGTTTTTCACCACCTGCTGGGTGATAGTGCTGGCTCCTTGACTGAGGCTTCCCGTACGCAAGTTGGTGTAGATGGCGCGCAAGAGACCGGTGTAGTCGAGGCCGCCGTGGCTGTAGAAGTCGGCATCCTCTGCTGCCAGGATGGCCTGTCGCATCACTTCGGGGATGGCGTCCAAGCCGACCACCGTCCGATAGATGGCTTCCTCATCCACCCACAGGTCGATGAGGGCTCCGTCGGCGCTATAGACCCGGGTTACCTGCTTGGGATGGTAGTCATCGATGGTCCGGATGTCGGGCAGGTCGCGCCCGAAGTACCAGAACAGAAATAGGCCGGTGAGCATGGCCGCCACCAACCCGACCAGGAAAAGCCGGAACAGCCCACGAAGCAGCCGTGATGCGAGCGGCTGTTTTTTGGGAGTCCGCGCTCGGCGCCGTTTACCTGCCATGGCAAAAGCTCCCGATCGGGTGTCAGGGCCATCTGGCGGGGCCATCCCGTTCGAGCGGTCCACCACGCCGACCTGGCGAAGTGCGGGGTTGAGCCCGGATGCCCGGTTGGGTGACGTTGTACAATAGGTCACCAGGGGCAGGCAAAATTCCGTTCGCGTCCCGGACGGGTTCTCCTCGTCCTGTTGGCACAATCCCCCTTTTTGGACAAGGAATTGTTGGCGGGCGGCAAATCCTGCTGGTACACTCGGTTTTCAACCGCTTGAGCCGTGGTCCATCGTCGAGCCAATCCCATGACCGACTTCACCAATCAAGAGGATAGCCTGGGAATCCGCACCGTCTTCGTGAGGGATCAACCCGCGCTGCGCGAGCTGAAACGGGCCACCCTGGTGGTGGTGGAGGGACCGGATGTGGGGGCTCAGGTCGAGATCTGCAAGGCCAAGACCTACCTCGGCCGCAGCCGCGTTTGCGAGCTCACGGTCAACGATCCGGTGGTCAGTGGAACCCACGCGGTGGTCGAGGCGATCGAAGGGGGGTTCCTGCTGCGCGACCTGAACAGCACCAACGGGACCTATCTGGGGGATGTCCGAGTCGTGGAGATCTACCTCCATCCTCGGGCCCGTTTTCGGATCGGATCGACGATCATCGAGTTTCGCAGCCATCGGGAGGTGGTCGCCATCCCCATCAGCCCCCAGGATCGGTTCGGAGAGGTCGTGGGGCGTTCGCTGCCGATGCGCGAGCTTTTCGCCACCTTGGAGAAGGTGTCGCCCTCCGACCTGACCATCCTGATCGAAGGGGAGACCGGGACAGGGAAGGAACGGGTGGCGCGCTCCATTCACCAAAACAGCCGCCGCGCCAAACGTCCCTACGTGGTGCTGGACTGCAGCTCGATCCCTCGGGACCTGATGGAAAGCGTGGTCTTCGGCCACGAGAAGGGCGCCTTCACCGGGGCCATCGCCACCCGCAAGGGGGCGTTCGAGCAAGCAGATGGCGGCACCATCTTCCTGGACGAGGTGGGGGAGCTGGATCTCGCTCTGCAGCCCAAGTTGCTCAGAGTCCTGGAGTCGCGGGAGCTCAAACGGGTGGGAGGCGACCGGACGATCCACATCGATGTGCGGGTGATCGCGGCCACCAACCGCGATATCCGCACCATGGTGGCCCAGAACGAGTTTCGGGAGGATCTCTTCTTTCGGCTCAGTGTGATCCAGGTGCACATCGCTCCGCTCAGGGAGCGGAAGGAGGACATCGTCCTTCTGGCCGAGGAGATCCTGGACAGCCTGACCGAGAGCTGCCGGTTTGACGAGCCGCTGCGGCTGTCGGCCGATGCGATCGAGGAGCTGCGGCGTCACGACTGGCCGGGCAACATCCGGGAGCTGAAGAACGTGCTCACGCGAGCGGCTTCGCTGGCGGACAGCCCGGTGCTCAAACGCCAAGACCTGGTGCTGACGGGACTTCAACCCCCGCTCGAATCGAAACGGGCCCCCGGACTCCAGGTGGACACCGAGCTGGATTTCAAGACCTCCAAACAGCGCCTGATCGACGAATTCGAGCGACGATACCTGGATCAACTGATGGCCCAGAACCAGGGAAACATCTCGGCAGCAGCCAAGACCAGCGGCCTGACCCGCTACCACCTGCGAGAGATGCTGAAAAAACACGATCTGACCGACAAGTTCCGAAAATAAAAGGTGCCAAGGCAGGGTTCTCATGGCGAAGAGCCGCCGTTGCCGAGGCGTTGCCGTCGCAGGGGTGGCGGTAGACCGGCGCAGTGAAGTATCCTTTGCTCATGAAGCACTTGTCATGCACTGTACAGTATTGGCTGGGCGCCGTGATCCTCCTGTGGTCCACGGCGCTCGTCCTGGGCTGCCCCTCTGGCGGCCAGCCCGCCTTGCCGGATGAGCCATCTCCACCAGCTCAACCGGTCAATCTTCTCCCCTACGAAGAGACACCGGGACACATCGTCTTGAGGCCGATCCCGGCCAACCTGTCTCCGGGCGACCTGGTCGAGCTGGTTCCGGCCGGACCCTGGCCTACCGGCCCCGAGGACCGTCCCGGACAGGCGATTCTCCTGGTCACCTCGGTTGCCGAGACCCAGGCCGCGGCCATCCCGATCGGCCAGCGCATCCCTTTCCCCAACCTCGACCAGCTCGTGGGACGGTTGACCGACCGTCCCCGACTCGAGCTGTCCAAGTCGGTCACCTGGGTGACCTTCCGCCAGGAAAGGAGGGTCCGCCTGGCGGCAGGTACCCAGGAAGGGGTGATGCCGGGCGACCTGTTCTTCGTTTTGGGGGAGCCCATGCTGGAACCGGATCGACTGGGATCGCGGATTATCGGTCTGATCCGGGTAGTCGACTCGGTCGGCCTGGAGGCGCATGCCGAGGTCTTGCACGAGATGTCGCCCATCGGTGCCGGCCAGATCGCCGTGTTTGCCCAACATGTCAGTCCGACCGCCAAACGACCGGAGGTGACCATTCTGTTCACCCGCACCAACCAACAGACCCCCTTCGATCGGTACCAGTTGCCCCCATTGGCGAGTGCGGTAGTGGAGTACCAGGCGGAGTTCCAGTTCAGCAACATCGTGGTGGAGTCGCTCGATCGGGTCCTGGATCCCGCGGCGCTGGATGCGGTCGAGCAAGCGCAAGAGATCGCGCCCGACCAAGGGAGCGGCGTGATCGTGTTCGGGCAGGAGCGCGATGACAGCTTTCTATACAACATCACCACCTACGGGAGCTCGCCGGGGCTGGTCACCTCGGTCGGCATCCTGCCCGGAGGCCTTCCGCTGGCCATGCCGGAAGGGATCGAGCCCCTCTCGCGCCAGCTGGCCCCCTCCTTTCTGGCGACCGCCTTGACCCTGAGGGGAGAACATGCCGAGGCGGTCTACTTTCTGGAGTACTGTCTTCGCCATGGGTTGGTCACGGGAGAGGTCGCTTTTCACCTTCGCGAGCACCTGGCACTTCGTTTTGAGACGATTGGCAGGCCATTCGAGGGGCTCTGGCTGATGACCGAGGATATCGCGAGCGCACATGCTCAGGGCAATCCCTTCGTCGAGCTGAACGCCCTGAGCATCCGGGAATACCTCCACCGCAGTGCGACGCGCTACGTGCGCGAGTTCGAGGACATCGAGGCGTTCTTGGAACGAGCCGAAGAGGTACTACCCGAGGAAAGCCTGCTAGCCGAGCGGCTGGAACGAACCCGCTCACTGGCTCGCTTGGACCGGGCGGATGAGGCTCTGTCCGCGATCGAGGAGGTCTTGCATCAGGCCCGAAGGCAATCCGACCTCGGATTCGAGGTCTCCTCGGCGTTGGCCCGTGCCTCCTTCCTGGTGCAACGCGGAGACTACCCGACCGCCATCCAGACCGTGAGCGAGGTGCTGCCGGATGCCCGGCTGCTGGACCGCTCCTATCCCCGGTACGCCCATCTCCTGCTGGCTCAGTACTTCACCGACCTGCAGCGCTACGAGGAGGCGATGCTCAACCTGGAGGCGGCCATCGATCTCGCCCTGGGGGAAGATGACCGGTTCACCCTGGCCAACACCTACGAGCTGGCCGCCAACATCCATTTCGCCTTCGACCGCACGGTGGATGCGATGGCCTTCATGCGTCATGCCGTCCGGCTTTATGGCGAGCTCGACCTGAACGAGGATCTGGCCCGTGCCCTTTTCCAGGCCGGGATGCTGGAGATGAACGCGGCAGTGCTGACGGGTGACGAGCGGTTGGTCACCTTGGCCTACAACGACCTGGCACGCTCATCCCAGCTCTTCCAGGCGATCGGAGATGGGTACTCCGCCTCCCAGAGCTTTGGCGGCCTGGGGTTGGCCAGCATTCTGCTCGAGGATAGCCGCAGGGCAATTGTCAACCTGGGCAAATGCGTGGAGCTGGCTCGAGAAAACAACGATCCGACCATGGTAGTGGCCGGCTACCGGCGGATTGCCGCCGTCTACCTGGATCTGCAAGAGATACAGCAGGCTCGACAGGCGTTGGAGACAGCCCGACTGTGGGCCGCGACCTTCGGCTACGAGGAGACCGTCGAGGAGATCGACATCCAGCTGAGGGGATTGTGGAGCGAGGTGTAACGGGTTCCCGCTCCTGCCCTTCGACAAAACACACGCCGGGTTTGGCTGGTAGCTCAGCCAGCAATGCGAACCCAGTCATTGGCCGGTAAATCGGGGCGATAGGATTTGAACCTACGACCTCCTGCTCCCGAAGCAGGCGCGCTACCAGGCTGCGCCACGCCCCGCCTGGTCCCTGGAAATCACCAAGGTGCGCCTCTTGTATGCCAGTGCGGCCCATCTGTCAAACGGATCGTGCGTGCAGGATGAGCTGGGGGTAGGTTGCCCGGGGGATGGCCCTTTCTCGCCGCCATTGGCTTCCAACCCCCTGGCGGGGTTCTGGCTCGGATTGGACCACGCTCCGTGCGACGGATCGATGTTTCCACCCCAGCAGAAGGAGGTCGTTCACAGTCGGCGAGAGTGGGTGACAAAGGGGGCGGGGGGCTATTGCTCCTGATGCGCCACGGCCAGCTGGATGTAGACGATGGTCAGCAAGGTGAAGACCAGGGTCTGCATGGTGCAGACGATGAGCCCCATGATGTACATCGGAACGGGGAAGATATAGGAGAAGAGGGTCAACCCGAGAAATGCCGAGATCACCTTGTGGTCGCCGATCATGTTTCCCATCAGACGGAAAGAGAGGGAGACCACCCGAAACAGGTGGCTGACGATCTCGATGGCCAGGTAGAGGGGGGCGATATACCAGACGGGTCCCAGAAAGTGCTTGGCGTACTTGAAAGCACCGTGCTCCTTGACCCCGTAGTAGTGGGTGCCGAAAAAGACGACGATGGCTGGGGCGATGGTCGCGTTGAGGTTGTCGGTGGGTGGTGACAGGCCGGGAATCAGGCCGAGGATGTTGGAGAAGAAGACATAGATGGTGACGGTGCCCACCAGGGGGAGGCAGCGCCTGGCGTATTTTTCGCCGGCGGCGTCCTTCAGGGTCCCATAGGCGGCGTCGAGGATGATCTCGAAGAAATTGGCGGCGTTGGGCTTGTCGGAGGGCACCAGGGCCTGCTGGGCATCCCGCAGGTTGCGGAAGGCACGCTGGGCCAGCAGCACCACGATGGCGGTCATGATCAGGGACAGCACCACGTGGCGCACGCTGCTGCCCCAAAAGGTGACCCCCAGGTGGTGATCCAGCCGGTTGAAACCGGGTATCCGGTTGAGCCAGGTGAAATGCTCGTACTGACTGGCGTTGCTGCAGCCGGTCAGCAAGGTGGCCAAGGCCGCCGGGGCAACCTTCAGGAGGAAGGAGAAGGACGGTCTCTTCTCGGCTCGAGCCGCTCTCGTGGTCATGATTCCTCTTCTTGCCGCTCCTGCTGGCTGTGTCCCCCCTGGATTCCGTAGATCAATGGAATTACAGTGACGGCCACCACCAACGCGAAGAACCCGATCAGAAAACCGGTGCCGCTGACACCCAATACCAGCACACAGACAGCCACCAGCCCCGCCAGCAGGGCAAACTTGACAAAGAACAGACCCACCACCGCCCCCTTGGGAGCCGTGGCCCGTAGATAGCGAACTACCAGGCTACGAACGACGACCAGGTTCAGCCAACCCACCGTCGCTCCAACGGCCACTCCGGAGATGAGCCGCAGGTCCCTCGTCACCAGGCTGGCCAAAACGGCGATGGCACCCAGGGCCAGCGTGGCCCTCTCGGCGCGGCGAATGAGCTGGAGATCCATCACGAGGGGGTTCCCTTGCCTTTCGTGTTCGGGTAGGCCTTGCGGCAGGCCCGATACAGGTCTCTCGATGCTACTGCAAGGCCAAACAACACACAAGCCAGCAGGAACCAAGGGGCGGTGTCGAGCTTGCGATCCAGCCACCGTCCGAGGAGAGCCCCCAGAGCCAGCGCTACCCCGAACTCGATGCCGATGAAGCTGAACTGGTACATGACGCGGCGGTACTCCCGCGAGATCAGGCCCCCGTCCTGGTTGTCTTCGGCATCTGAGGTGGCGGCCTGCGGCAGATCGTCGTTGGTGGGCTCTGGCAGGGGTACGCCTTGTTGGGTAGGGGACTGGGAGAGGTCAAAATCGCCGGACTGTCCGAGTGGAGCCTCTTGGGGTGGTTCCGGATCAACGGGAGGGACCGAGGGGTCTTTGGACGTGGGAGCGGTCATGATTCCCGGCGCTGGTGTGGTGTCAAGGGCCAGAGGCGCTACTCGTTTTCGGGGTTCTCTTCCTCCGATGTTTCAGGATTTGACCCGGGCGGGTCCAGGTCCTCGTCCTCCTGGTTTTCCCCCAGGTCCTCATCCTCCTTTTCGGCCAGGTTCTCGTCCTCCTGGTTTTCCTCCAGGTCCTCGTCTTCCTTTTCGGCCAGGAGCGCGATGCCCGCCACCCATTCCTCCGATTCCAGGCGCATCAACCGGACCCCCTGGGTATTTCTGCCAAACACGTGGATGACGCCGGCTGCCATTCGGATCACCTTGCCCGTGTTGGTGATCATGACGATCTCATCTTCGTCGCTCACCAGCCGGGCGCCGACTACCAGGCCGTTGCGCTCCGAGGTCTTGATGGTGATGACCCCTTTGCCGCCACGCCCCTGCAGGGGGTAGTCCTGCACCGGGGTTCTCTTGCCAAAGCCGTTTTCGGTCACGGTCAGGATGTTCAGGGAGGTGTCTCGAAGCACCTCCATCCCGACCACCTTGTCTTCATCATCCAGGCGCATTCCCCGAACACCCATGGTGTCGCGACCGGTGGGGGGGACCGAGCGAACCTCGAACTGGATGCTCAATCCTTGGCGGGAGACCATCAGGATGCGGTCGCTGTCACTGCATAGCCTGACATGGGTCAGTCGATCCCCATCTCGCAGCTTGATGGCGATGATGCCGCGGGACAGGATGTTGGAGTAGGCATCCAGCAAGGTTCGTTTGATGGTTCCCTGCTCGGTGGCCATGACGATGTACTCCCCCACGTCGGTGGACTCGATGGGGAGCACGCAGGCGATGCCCTCCTCTGGATCGAAACCCAGGAGGTTGACGATCGGCCTGCCCCGGGTGGCCGGACTGCCGAGAGGAAGCTCGTGGACCTTGAGCTGGAACACCCGCCCGAAGGTGGTGAAGACCAGGATTTCGGTATGGGTGGAGGCCACGAAGATGAACTCGATGAAGTCGTCTTCCTTGGTGGTCATGCCGGTCCGGCCGCGTCCACCGCGCTTCTGGGAGCGATAGATGTTGAGCGGTGTTCGCTTGATGTAGCCGGTATGGGTCACGGTGACGACCATGGCCTCGTCCGCAATGAGGTCCTCCTCGGTCAGCGCCACCTGCTGTCCGACGATCTCGGTCCGCCTGGGTTCTCCATGGAGCTGTTTGACCTCCTGGAGCTCCTGGACGATGAGCTCCATGAGCAGCTGTTCGTCGGCCAAGATGGCGCGCAGTCGGGCGATCAGCGCCTGAACGGCCTGCAGCTCCTCGAGGATCTTGTCCCGCTCCATTCCGGTCAACCGCTGGAGCCGAAGATCCAAGATCGCCTGGGCTTGCTTCTGACTGAGGGCGAATCCTTGCATCAGGCCCTCGCGCGCCTCTTCGACCGTGCGGCTGCTTCGGATGAGGTGGATGATCGCATCGAGGTTGTCCAGGGCGATCTGGTAACCCAGGAGGATATGTTCCCGCGCCAGCCCTTGCCGCAGCTCGAAACGGGTCCGCCGGGTAATTACATCGCGCCGGAAGTCGAGGAAGTGCTGAAGTACCTCGGTCAGGCTGAGCGTGGCGGGCCTTCCCCCGACGATGGCCAACAGGATGATGCCGAAGGAGGTCTGCATGGGCGTCATCTTGTAGAGGTGGTTGAGCACCACCTCGCCCACCGCGTCCTTCTTCAGGTCGATCACGACGCGCATCCCGCGCCGATCGGATTCGTCCCTGAGGTCGGAGATGCCTCCGATTCTCTTGTCCCGCACCAGCTCGGCGATCTTCTCCAACAGACGAGCCTTGTTGACCTGGTAGGGCAGCTCGTGGATGACGATCGCCTCACGCTCGGTCCGAGGATGGGTCACTACCTCGCATCGCGCCCGAACCTGGATGACGCCGCGTCCGGTCTCATATGCTTCTCGGATCCCCTCGGTACCGCAGATGAAACCGTGGGTGGGGAAGTCGGGGCCCGGTATGAACCGCATCAGCTCCAGGACCGACGCCTGGGGGTTGTGAATCAGGTGAATGGTGGCGTCGATTACCTCCGTCAGGTTGTGAGGAGGGATCTTGGTCGCCATCCCCACGGCGATGCCCTCCGAACCGTTCACCAGCAGGTTCGGGATCCGCGCCGGCAGGACCAACGGCTCCTTCTCGTTGTCGTCGTAGTTCGGGCCGAAGGCCACCGTCTCCTTTTCGATGTCGGCCAGCAGCTCGTTGGCCGCACGCGCCATGCGGACCTCGGTGTACCGCATGGCCGCGGGGGGGTCGCCGTCGATGGAGCCGAAGTTCCCCTGGCCATCCACCAGTGGCACCCGCATGTTGAACTCCTGGGCCATGCGGACCAGGGCGTCATATACCGCCGCATCTCCATGGGGGTGATACTTGCCGATGACGTCTCCGACGATGCGCGCCGATTTCTTGTAGGGCCGGTTGTAGTAGTTTGATTGCTCGTACATGGCGTAGAGAATGCGCCGATGTACCGGTTTCAGGCCATCGCGGACATCGGGGAGCGCCCGCCCGATGATCACGCTCATGGCGTAGTCGATATAGGAGGCGGAGACCTCGTCCTCGATGTTCACAGGGATGATGTTTGGCGCTTCGACCATGCCTCGCTCCGATGGGAAGCGGATGCAATCGCTTCACCGTTTGAGGGAAGATACCAGATTGCAGGGGGGGCGACAAGCCGGGCAGTTAAAACTAACTGTTTGAAATAGCTTTGTTTTTCCTGTACCATGCCGATCGCACAGCGCGGTTTTGCATCTCGGTTGACGGTCGCCGGTCGGCGCGAACCGCGATGAAACCAACGCTTCGGTTGGCAAGACCCCGGATGACCCGAGGCTGGCGCACTCCGGCAAGGAGACCCATGGCACGTACCCTTCTCTTCCACGCGTTCTTTCTGCCCTGGACGGTGACCCTGCTGATCGTCGGTCTGGTCATCGGCCTGGTTCCCGGCACGGCACCGGTCATGCTGTGGATCGCGAAACGGCTCTGGGCTCCGGTCATGCTCAAGCTGGGGGGCGCCCGGGTCGTGCCCGAGGGCGACCTGGACGAGCTGGATCCCTCTGTCCCCTACATCTTCGTCTCCAACCACCAGGGTTACTTCGACGTGGCCTCCCTGTTCACGGTGCTTCCTCACCGCCTGCGGTTCGTCGCCAAGATCGAGCTGGCGCTGATCCCGCTGTTCGGCTGGTACATGATCCGGGTCGGCTGTCCGATCGTGCACCGGAGCAAGCCCGACCAGGCCTATCGGGCCATGGATCGGGCCGTGGACAAGATCAAAAAAGGGGTGCCGATCTTCGTGTTCGCCGAGGGGACCCGTTCGCACGATGGCAACATCGCGCCATTCAAGAGGGGGGCTTTCCTCCTGGCCATCAAGTCGGGGGTCCCTATCGTTCCCATCGCCATCAGGGGCTCCTACCAGGTCATGAACCGCCACAGCCTGAGGGTCACCCCCGGGGTCATCCGGCTGTCTGTCGGCAAGCCGATCCCCACCGATCACCTCACCCTGGATGATCGCCTGGCGCTGACCGACCAGGTCCGGGAGGCGATCTTGAAACGGTACGAGAGCTTGGGGGGCTAGCGGTCAGACGCAGGTGCCAGGTTTGAACGGTCATTCCCAGGCGATTGCCAGCTGGTACTGGGCGGTGGCGCCACCGTCATCGATGTAGACCCTGAAGGTCACCCGAGAGGTGCCTGTGGCCGTGTAGACCAGGGTTTCTGGGGAGCTCAAGGTGTGGGTCTCCATCAGGATGCTCTCCGAAGCCTCGTAGATCTCGAGATCGAGGTCGGCATGGCGCAGGTCGTGGGCGACCGAGATGGAGATTGACTGGTCGGCTACCAGCGTCTGGTCGGTTCGATACCAGTCGCCCGGTCCGGTGCACACCTCCTTGGTGGTGTTGGTCCCCACGTAGATCACTTCCGCCGAGGCGTAGCTCCGGTTGGAGCCGGAGTCGGTGCAGACGGGATCGGCCTGGTCAAGGGCCCTCAGGCTGTAGCGTGCCGGGGCGGGCGTCGGTCCGGCGACCTGAATGGTATAGGGGCCGGTGGTGGCAGCGGTGGCCCAGACCGCTTCCTTGAGCCGACCGGGTTCGGAACGGTTGCTCTCCATCAGGAGGATCCCGGCGGGGTCGTACAACCTCAAGATGGCGTCACCGCCCTCCTCGATGGCGATCTGAGCTCCGACGCGCCGGCCTGCGTTGCCGGTGAACCGGTAGAAGTCGAGATCCGATTGGTGGCTCAGGCTGAGGTTGGACAGCAGCACACCCACGTTGGCAGGGAGCAGGCTGTGCGGGGAGGAGTAGGTGTCGTTGGGTTCGAGCGCATCGGTGGCCACCGGGCCGAAGGCCTCCACTTCCAGCAAGTAGGGTGCATTGACCTCGTCACTCGGGTCCCCCAGGCGTAAGTATGCCGACCCGGTTGACAGCCAGGTGAACCATCCGGCCAACAGCGAGGCGTTGACGGGAGTTGCCGAACCGACCAGGACCTCTCCGCCGTTCACGATATCGAGCAGAGGCGGGGGGTCGATGGGAGGATGGGTGAGCTGCACCAGCAGATCCTGCCCGCTTGTGGGGGTCAGGCTGAAGTAGTCGACCTCGTCGCACAGGTACCCCGTCAGAGGGGCAAGATAGGGGGTGGCCGTGGCGATGGTGTCGTCGTCCTCGGTGGGGTCGTCCAGGGTACAGACCTCTGCCGCGGCGTCGGTGGTGAGGGTCAGCCGATAGGCCCTCTGGCTGTCCTGCGGACTCACGTTCAGGTATACCGGCCCCGTCTCGTTGGATTGATGGTAGATGTAGTACTCTCCGGGGCCGGCTACCGGTTCGCCCTCGGGATCCAGGTAGATGGCCGCCGAGGGCTTTGTGCCTCCGGCAACGGCGTAGTCCATGCGGACCTGGAGGGTTTGCCCGGCGAACAGGTGAACGACATACCAGTCGTCGTCGCAAGCGAAGGCGGCGATGCTGCCCGAAGGGGAAAGCCGGACCGCTTGCAGGCTGGTATCGTTGGGCTCGTACCGGTCCCGGGGGCAGGAGGAGGGCAGCCCTCGGCGAACCTCCAACAGATAGGGGGCAGCCGCCCACAGCGGCGCACCTTCCGGTTGAAACACGCGAGCCAGGTAGGTGCCGAGACCATCCGACCCGATCTCCACCTCGATCGTATCCAGATCCCGGTCGATCCCGCTGACAAACAGAGGAGAGCCGCCCGGCATGTCGCTCAGGTCGTACAGCTCCAGCTGGATATCCTCCTCCGGGAACAGGGGGGTGCTCAACATGGTCACGGCCAGGTGGCTGGGGGATGGCACCGCGATGGCCAACCAGTCCTCCGCCAGCGGGCAAAGGACCAGGTCGTCGTAGATCCCGGAGGCGATGGGGGTGGCATCTTCCCAGGAGTCGTTCGGCTCCATGCGGTCGTCCGGGCATTCAGACCGGTCGATGGAGACCGACAGGGTATAGGGGTTGTCCTGCCCATCGGTCGCGAACACCTCGAGGTAGTAGCTGCCGGGGTCGTCGATCAGAAGCTCGATCTGCTCGCTGTCGTCGGTGGAGCTGCTGGAGGCGACCAGCTGGTCGCCATGCCACAAGGCCAGATCGAGGTTCCCGTGGTAGTGGGAGAAAGCGGCATCGATGGTGATCAGATCATCGACCAAGAGGTCGTAGCGGAACCAGTCGAGGTCGGGCTGCGAGGAGCCCTTCGAGCAAAGCGCCAGGCTTTCCGGGCTGTCTGAAGGCCCGTCGAGGACCGCATCGTCCGGGGTGTCGTTGGGCTCGTAGGGGTCTGCGCTCGGGTTACAGGTGGACGCCATCCCTACATTCAGCCCATACACCTGGTTCAGGTCGGATCCCTCGGCCAACACGCCGATCACGTAGCTGCCGTTTTCGTCCACGGTATGCCGCAAGGAGGCATCGTCACTGGTGCCAATTGCCTGTGCCAACAGCTCGAGGCACACCCCTTCCTGGCAGGGACCTCTGAGCTCGAGGTCGAGGTCCCCCGCGCTGGCGCCAAACAGGGCGTCTGCCATCACCATGTCGCCGGCCACCGCGCGGACCTCGAAGTAGTCGGCGTCAGAGCCGCATATGGTGAGGTCTTCCCCCACCGACAAGGCGGCATCGACCCAGGGAAGACCGCCGTTTACCGGGCTTGCCTCGCCGATGGAGTCGTTGGACTCGAAGCTGTCGTCCTGGCAGGTTTCCTCGATGCCGGAGGTAGTCAGCAGCAAGTTGTAGGGGATCACGCTGCGGCCGGTCTGGGCTGTGACCCCTCGAACCATGAAGCAGACATCGGTGGCGGAGTCACCGACACGGGTGCTGGTCGAGAGCATGCCGCTCGACGAGCTCTGGGTCGTACCCGAGCAGGGGAGCTGAAGCTCGACCTGGTCTCCGGGCAAGAAGAAGAGGCTGACCTGGAGCTGGGTTTGAGCGGGGACCGAGACGGTGAAGTAGTCTTTGTCCTTGACGGTGGTGACGTTGACGCAGAGGTCACCCACCAGCGGTCCCTCCGTGGGTAGAGGGATGGCATAGGCGGTCGGGATGCTGTGGTTGTTGCCGAAGCTGTCATCGGGACAGGTGAAACTGTCGGTCCAGCGAAAGCCGTATCCACCCCCGACATCCGACCCGGTCGCCTCGACGGACATCAGGTACTCGCCACCCAGACCGTCGGTCCAGTAGCTCAACTCGACAAAGCTGCTGGTGAGCACGGTGTCCGACAGCAAGGGGAGCGCGCAGCCCCTCGCGCCCAGACAGGTTTCCCCCTCTTCGCATTCCAGGTGGGTGATACAGTGCCGGTTTTTCGGGGCGTAGGGCGCAAAGTACAATGAGACGTCCAGCGGTTGTCCAGGCTGGTTATCCACCCTGATCTGCTGGTCGCGGTAGGAGGCGGTAGGCCTGGCATACCAGTCGATGGTATCGTCGGTCGCACACAGTCCGATGCCGGTCTCGTTGACGGTCACCGCACCGAAGCGGTAGGCGGAGTCGGCTGTGTTGTTCAGCTCGAACCGGTCGAAGGTGCACAGCGATCTCCGGGCGTCGAGGGAGTAGTAGTTGCGTGAAAACCGATACCCCGGCTCGACGCGCAGAAACCAGGTCCCGGCCGTGGGGGAGAAATGGGAGAGGAAGAAACGTCCTTCCACCGGGTCGATGCGATGGGAGGCGTCCGGCTGCTCTCCTTGCGGGTAGAACCAGACCCGCGGCGGATCGTCCAGACGGCTGGTTTCGATCTCCAGCTCGACCAGGCTGGCTGCCGTCATGGCCACAGCAAAGAGATCGACCTCGTCATCCTCGCACATGACGAGGTTGGCAAACTGCTCCGGATTGGCCAGGTTCCCGGAGCCGTCGAAGGTGATCGGCATTCCAGGTGCAAGCGCCTGCGCTTCGGAGTTGTCCGGCTCATGGTAGGTGTCGAAGGCGGTGCAGTTGGTCACCTCGGCCAGGTCAACCCTTAGACGGTAGGGTCCCTCCCCCGCCTCCCCATTGGTGACCTGGATGGCGTATCCACCGGGCTCCAGGGGGGTGGTGTGGATGGCCGCACCCGAGTCGGTCACCGTGCTGGTCTGACGGGCGCCGGTGAGGCCGTCTTGCCAGAGGGTCAAGGTCAGGTCGTTGCAGATGGCCTCGGCATCATAGGTGGCCCGGATGTCCGCCACAAATCCGCGATCCTGGACCTCGAAGCGCAGCCAATCCTGCTCTCCGCCCACATCACAGAACACCAGGTCAACGTCCGTCGCCAGCTCGATCATCGGGGCGGTGTCCCGGGAATCGCTGGAAGGCTCGAACCCGTCGTCGTTACAGGGTAGCCTGGAGCTGGTGATCTCGATGGCGTACTCGGTCCGCTCGCTGACGGCCCCATCCACCATCAGCTTGAACGTCTCCTGGCCGCAGGTCATCGCCGATGCCAGGTAGCCGCCCTCGACCGGTTCGGCCTCGTCAATCGGTGGACTGGTGCAGGAGGTGTCGTACAGGGTGGAAGCGACGGTTCCGATGGTCTGAACGAAGAAGATCACCTCCTGGTGCTCTGATGCCAGGTAGCTCCAGTAGTCGTAGCTCTGGCCGGGCTCCGGATCATCCGGGCAGAGAACCAGGCCCGAGTTGTTACCAGTGGTCAGAGGAATGGCTCGATTGCAGGTATCGTTGCCGTAGCGGTGGACCGGCTGGTCGTAGTTGTCGTCGATGCAGGAGGGGAGCTCCTCTTCTTCTGGTTGATCGATCAGCTCCAGGTCCGCCGTGTCGTCAACCAGGTCGGGATCGGGCTCCAGGTCTTCGATCAGATCGGGATCCGGCTCGAGATCGGGGAGATCGACCACCTCGACCGGCAGGTCGGCAGGTTCTCCGGCGTCGGTCATATCGCCCCCCAACGGCACGCACTGTTGATTCAGACAGGTTTCACCGGGGGGGCAGTCGAAGGGGCTGGTGCAGGGGCACAGCGTGCCCGCTTCGCATTGGGCGAGATCCTCGGCGGGCGTGGTGGTCGGTTCGTCCGAACAACCGAGGAAACCTGCGCTCAACGCGAACAGGAGGAGAAAAGGCCAGAGTGTATGGCGATCCATGGGTGCTCTCGAGATCACGTTACATGCCTTGATCGGTGGGTCGGTCTGACACCGGTGTCGGTCCCGTGTGCAACCGGCTGCTTCAACGGCGAAAAACTGTCCGGATCATATCGCAAGGTGGTGGCCCACGCAAAAGGGGCGGGTTGGCAGCGATCGCAGAAGGGGGTGAGGAAGCAAGGAGGAAACCGGTTTCCGTCCGCCGGCTACTCGGAGGGTGGGTCGGTTACAAGCTTCTGCTCCTGGTCATTTGAGGGAGAGGGGCTGTCGTCTGGCGGAGCCTCTGGCGGGGTGAGGGGGGAATGGCGAGGGTGGGCTCCAAGGACCTCGTCAAAGGAGACCAGGTTGGGGAAATCGAACAGGAAGGGCCAGTCTTCTGGGCCGAAGTCGAAGTAGGGCTTTCGGGGTGGCGATTGACCGTCCATGGCGGCCATTTCGGCACAGAATGGCCTCCGGTTCAAGGTTTGCGGTGAGTATTCCGATCCCATGTAATGAAAGCGCGATCCGGATCGTCCAATCCGGTGTATGGGAGAGAGTTCGGAGAGTCGGCTTGACTGAACTCGTCGAATGCCTACTTTGTAAGAGGGATGGTTGGAAACGACAGGGCGTGAGGGTAACCAGAACAAAAAGGCTGATTCGGACGTTCCCCATATGAGAATCCGTGCAGGTCCCCGACAGATCGGCCGGCCAGGAGAACGGAGTGAGCCATGAGACGCCACGTCATCATCTACGAGGAGCTGAAAAAGCTGAGAGAAAGTCAGCGCAAGCGGTGGGAGCCGATCCCCCTCCAGCTGCCCCTGGAGATCGAGTACTGGCCGAATTCCGGGAGCCGGAAGGAGGAATCGGAAGAAGAGGAGCCGAGTCGGGTTGTGATCATCGATATGAACGACTACCGCGAGATCGCACCTTGAGCGGCTGACCGATCAGCAACGGTTGCGGGCGTCTTGTCGACGGCCTGAGACAGCTATTGTCTCGGGCCGTTTTTGTTTTCACCTATCCACCGAGGTCTCTTCCTCCAACGTCTGGGTCACCTCGCGATCCAGCAGGCGGGCGTCGTTGCCTTGATGGATGATGATCTGCAAGCTGATGGTGCGCTGCTGGGTGTGGTAGAGCACAGCAGACTGCTCCTGGCAATAGTAGAACTCCCCGCTACCGGTCAGGTTGGCCGTCTGGGTCGTTGCCGCGAGAGGAAAGGGCTGGGTTCCGTCGAGGGAGTAGGCTACTCGGCAGCAGCTATCCCGATGGTAGGATGCGGCCGGATCTTCGAGGACGAATCGCACGACCACGTCAGCCCCCTCCAGGTCCAGAAAGGCGTTCGCCTCCCGTCCGTGCAGCTCCCAGGACTCTCCCACGGAGACCATCTTGCCGGGCCACATCCCGAGCCGTTGGGGGGTGATCTGCCCCAGATCGCGGAGCGGTCCCAGGGCATCTGCGCTCTCGCACAAGTATCGGCCCGACTCGGAGATCTGACAGCTCAAGGTCGCTCCCTGAAGGGGTCCGGCTGAGACCGGTAAGCGAGGACGCACCTCGCCGACCGGGAGAAGCCGGCGGGTGTCGGTCAAGACGGTGATGCTGCTCTGTTGGATCTGGCCCACCGAAGCCTCGAGGATCTCGACGACATACTCTCGGGTCACCTCGGTGGCGCCTTCGACCTCGGCGGGCCGGTCCGACTCCAAGCTGACCTGGAAATGGCGTTCGACACGCAGACGGCGCCGCAGCCGTTGTCCAGAGAGGAACCGCTCCTTGAGGGAGTAGGACCGGGTAGCGCGGTTGACCGGCGGGGTCGTCTCGGATGGGGGCGAGACATCGGTGGTACCCACGAGGACGGGCAGTTGGGAACCCTCCGGAAGGAGCGGAGGGGGCGAAGTGGTGGGGGCGGTGGGAGGCACTTCGGCCTCGTCGATCTCCTGCTGGATCCATTGAGGTTGGCCGGCATCTTCCGGAGGGGCTGGTCCAGTCGTCGGCGGGCAGGAGGTGAGCAGACCCAGGACCAATCCCAAGAGGGCCACAGAAAAGGGTTTGACCGAACGAGCAGATGGACTGGCCATGTTGTTCACTCCGACAGGGCCGCCCGGATGGCGGTGCGGAGATCTGACGCCGGGGTAATGCCGACAAAACGATGAGGTCCGATAAACAGGGTGGGCGACAGCACCACCCCTTGCTGTTCGGCCTGCTGGCGAAGGTTGGCAGCGATTTGCAGGTTCTCGGGGTCGTCAAGAGCCTGGTCGAAGGCCTCCAGATCGAAGTCGAGGCCGGCGGCAAAGCGCTCCAGGTCTCCACGGGTCAGGGGTCCTTCATGGGTCACCAGGGCGTGATGGAACTCCATCAGCTTGTCCTCCATCCGGGCCCGGTAGAGGGCCGCCGACGTCATCAACGCATCGGGATCCGAAGGGTCCAGGAAACTGTGGAAAGAAATCACCAGCCGGTCAGGATATTCCTCGAGTAGATCCTCGATGGTCCTCCCCAGTGGTCGGTATCGAGGGGAGGCGTAGTCGGTGTAGAGGCGCAGCTCGACAGGCGTCCAAGAGGCGGCCAGCGTGTCGTCACCTTGACGGGGGGGCGAAAAAGCGGTGTCGGCCTGGGGTGCGGTCGAGGGAGCCGCCTCGGTCTCCTGGACGGTCGGGAGGTCGGAGGGGGGTCGCACCGCCGCTCTCGGTGGAAGGGCATCTGGCTGTTGGCCCTGGCGGTTGGTGGCGACCCGCAGGCGGTAGAGGGAGCGCAGGGGAATCCCCTGATCCAGCAGGGCTTCGGCGGCCTCGATCTCCTCTTCGATGATGGGCGCGAAGGCCTCCACGGGTTTTGCACCCAGCAGGAGGCGTCCATTGATGAGGAAGGAGGGGGTTCCGTTCAGGCCGAGCTGCTGGGCCAACGCTTGCTGGCTGGAGAGAAGAGGGGCGTAGGTGTCCTCCTCGAGCGCCTGGGCGAAGGCCTCCATGTCCAACCCCACCTGGGTGGCGATCCGGTCCAGGGTTTCCCGGGTCAACGGTTCACCGCTCAGGTAGAGGCGGTCATGGAAGGGCCAGAAGTGCCCCTGTGCATGGGCCGCCAGGGCGCTCTGAGCGGCCAGAGCGGCGTTGGGGTGTATGTCGAGGGGCAGGTTCAAGAACACCAGCCGGAGATCATCGCGATAACGGCCCATCAGCTCCGCCGACAGGGGGGCGGCACGGCGGCAGAAGGGGCACTCGAAATCGCAGAAGACCACGAGGGTGACCTTGGCCGAAGCGGGCCCCAGAAAAGGAGCATCCCCCAGAGGAATCAGCTCGCTCTCCTCCTGCGGCTCACCGGGATGCTCCAGCACGAAGGGGAGGGAATCGATGCGGATCGGGGGGGCGGGAAGCCGCCAGCGGAGATCGGCGGACAACCGTCCCAAGACAAACCCGCCCAGGGCTGCCAGGATGATCAGGATTGCCGTGCGTTGTTTACTCAAGCCGAACTCCTTTGGTGGCCGCAAATGGGGTGAAGGGCATTAGAACACAGCGGCCGCTGGGTTCAAAGAGCCAGAGAGAGGCGGAATGGCCAGGGCCACGCGCGGCATCTCCTCGGGATACACTGCCCGCAGCGCCGTCGATACGTCTTCTGGGGATTCGAGAAGGCAGGCAGGCGTCCCACGCACCGCCAGCGAGTGGAGAGGCAGGCAAAGGACGGAAAACCGGGGGGGGATCAGCGCACCGAGGCTGCCTGTCGAAGGGTTCGCTTCTTTTTGTGGATGCTGCGCCGGATCCGTTTGAGCTCGACGGAGTCGTGCGCTTCGAGAGCCTTGTCCCTTTCCTTTTTCAGGTCCCGGATCTCGCGCTTGATCTCCTCTTTTCGGATGCCGGTGATGACCCTGCGGGGGCGCTGGACGCCGAAATGGTCGGCCACGACCTCGATCAGCTCCTCCTTCTTCATGGCCGTCACGCCGGCGACGCCGGGGATGTCCTTAGCGATATCGCGAAGGTTGTCCACCTTCTGCTTCTGGAGCTTGTGCCAATCCCAGGTGCTCTCCGCCATAGCTACTCCACCACCTTGTGCGATCCGGTCACCACCTCTGCCGCCCCCGCCGTTCTGGCTGCCTGACCGCCCGGTGACCGGGGGTTATGCCAATGGAGCCGAAGGGATTCGAACCCTCGACCTCTAGAGTGCGATTCTAGCGCTCTCCCAGCTGAGCTACGGCCCCAGACAGGCGGCGGGTACTATACGTCGGGGAGAGGAAAGATCAAGACCCAATCTGCTGGTTTATGGAGGATCCGGTCGTCGGGGATCCGGAGGTCGCGATCCGTGCGCGGCCGAGCGCCCGGATCTTGATCAGGGCGAACAGCACCGGGGTGACGAGGAGAACCACGATGGTACTGGTGAACATCCCGCCGATGATCGGGATGGCCAGTGGGCGCATCACGTCCGAGCCGGTGCCGGTAGCCCACAGGATGGGGCTGAGGCCGATCACGGTGGTCCCCACGGTCATCAGCTTGGGCAGCAGACGCAGGAGACTTCCCTCCACACAGGCTTCCAGAATCACCTCCCGGTCGATCGGTCCGGCTTTGATGCGGCGATCGAGCGCCTCCTGGAGGTAGACCACCATGACCACCCCGGTTTCCACCGACACCCCGAACAGTCCGATGAATCCTACCCAGACGGCTACCGAGAAGTTCACATCCATCAGGACCAGCAGGTAGATGCCGCCGACGAGAGAAAAGGGTACGGCCAGCATTACCACCAACGTCTCCTGGACTCTTCGGAAGGTGAGGAACAGGAACAGAAAGACGAGAGCGATGGTCACCGGCACCAGCACGGTCAGTCGTTGCTGTGCCCGCAGTTGGTTCTCCCACTGGCCGCTGAAGCGGTAGGTGGTTCCCTGTGGCAACTGCAAATGAGCCTCGAGGGTCCTTTGGGCCTCCTGAATGAAAGACCCCATGTCTCGGCCGCGTACGTTGAGCAAGACCGTGCTCACCAGCATACCGTCCTCGCTCTTGATCGTGCTGGGGCCCTGGGCGATCTGGATGTGGGCCAGCTGTCCCAGGGGGACCTGCCAGCCAGAGGGGCTGGTGACCAGAATGTTCTCCAGATCTTCCGGGCTGTCCCGAAAATCACGCTGGTATCTCAACAGGACCTCGTAGCGGTGTCGTCCTTCCACGGTACGGGTCAAGCCCATTCCCCCGATGGCGGTCTGGATGACCGATTGCACCTGGCCGATGGAGAGCCCGTAGCGGGTGATGGCCTCCCGATCAATGTCGATGTCGATGTAACGCCCCTGCGTGGTCCGCTCAGCCACGACATCGGCGGCGCCGGGAATGGTGCGGAGGATCTCCTCGGCCTGAAGGGCGAGGGACTCCAGGACCCCGAGGTCCTGTCCGAAGAACTTCAGGCCGATGTCGGTGCGAACGCCGGTTGCCAGCATGTTGATCCGGTTGATGATGGGTTGGGTCCACCCGTTCTGCAGGCCAGGGATCTGCAGGCGCCGGTCGAGGTCGGAGATCAGGTCGGCGCGTGTCATGCCGGGGCGCCACCGGTCTTGAGGATGAAGCTGGATGATGGTTTCGATCATGGAGACAGGGGCCGGATCTGTGGCCGTATCGGCTCTTCCCACCTTGCCCAGGACGTAGGCCACCTCCGGGACCTCGGCGATGATGGTATTGGCCAGCTGCAGCAGCCGCTTGGCCTCGTTGATGGACACATTGGGGAGGGTCACCGGCATGTACAGTAGAGATCCTTCGTCGAGTGCCGGCATGAACTCGCTGCCTATCGGGTCGATGGAGATCTCGGGCTGACCATCGCGGTCGAGGTCAACGGAAAGGCCGGTGAGCAGGGGAAGGGCGGCCAGCCCTGACAAGAGGATCACCGCCAGGGTGGTCTTGCGGAAGCGCAAGGAGAGCAGGAGGAACGGCCGGTACAGCCAGATGAAAAAACGGGCCAGCGGGTTCTCGCTTTCCAGGCGGAGATGCCCCCGAAGCGCGAAGGTCATCAGCACCGGCACCAGGGTGATGGACAACAGGCTGGCGCCGATCATGGCAAAGGTCTTGGTCCAGGCCAAGGGGTGAAACAGCTTTCCCTCCTGGCCGGTCAACAGGAACACCGGGGCGAAGCTGGTGATGATGATCAGCATGGAGAAGAAGATGGCAGGGCCGACCTGGCGAGCGGCACTGGAGATGATCTGGCGCCGCTTGATCTCATCGGGGGACCATCGGTTCCAACGGATCAGGGCGGCCAGAGCCCACAGACCGCCCAATACCAGCAGGGCCAGCGCCGCATAGTACGGCCAGCTTCGGGGGGCGTGGTTGGCATGCCAAAGTCCCAGCAGTGCGCCTCCCATCAGGGCCAGCCAGGCCAGCATCCTGAGCCAGCGAAGGAGCTGGCGTCGAAAGGGGTATCGTTGAGCCCTGATCTCCCCTCTTTGCTGGGCTTCAGCCAGCTGGCGGTGGGCGTTCTCCACCATGACAATGGCGGCATCGACCAGCTCGCCAATGGCGATGGCGATCCCCCCGAGGCTCATGATGTTGCTGGTTATCCCCATCTGATGCATGAAGATGAAGGCGATGGCCACGGCCAGAGGGAGGGTGAGCAGGATGATCAAGGCGCTGGGGATGTGGGTCAGAAAGAGCAGCACCACCCCGGTTACCACCAGCCCTTCCTGGAGCAGGGTGTTGGTCAAGGTATCGATGGAGCGTTCGATGAGGCCTGACCGGTCGTAAGCGATATGGAGGGTCATCCCCTCCGGCAAGCTGGGCTCGAGCTCCGCCAACCGCTGGCGAACCTGGCGGATCACCTCGTGGGCGTTCTCTCCGGATCGCATCACCACGATTCCACCGACCACCTCGCCCTGTCCGTTCTCGTCCAGCAGACCCCGGCGCAGGTCCGGGCCAAGCTGGACCTGGGCCAGATCCCCCACGGTGACGGGAATTCCCTGTGGGGAGACACGCACCACGATCTGCTCGATCTCCCGGACCGAGCGGATGTAGCCCGAGCCGCGCACGAAGTACTCCACGTCGGTCATCTCGATGAGGCGTCCTCCCACATCCAGGTTGGAGTCGCGAATGGCATTCATCACCGCTTCGAGTGGGATGCCGTAGGCCTGCAGGCTGTAAGGGTCGATCTCGACCTGGTACTGCTGTACGAATCCTCCGATGCTGGCTACCTCTGCGACACCGGGTACGGACTGGACCTGGTACCTCAGGTTGAAGTCCTGGTAGGATCGCAACTCAGCCAGGTCGTGTCGGTCGGAGGTGAGCACGTACCAGAGGATGTGGCCCACTCCTGTGCCATCCGGGCCCAGTCTGGGGGTGACCCCTTCGGGGAGCAGAGACTGAGCCCAGCTCAATTTCTCCAGTACCCGACTGCGGGCCCAGTAGAGGTCTACATCGTCCTCGAAGATCAGGTAGACGAGGGAAAAACCGAAATCGGACACGGCACGGACCACCTTGACTCCAGCCACGCCGGCCATAGCGGTGGACAGCGGGTAGGTAACTTGGTCCTCCATGATCTGGGGGGCCTGTCCCGGCCATTCGGTCATGAGGATCACCTGGTTTTCGGACAGGTCCGGGATGGCATCCACCGGGGTCTGCCTGATGGAGTGAAACCCCCAGAAAGCCACCAGGGTGAGCAGGACGAGCAGGACCAGCCGATTGTCGATGCTGGCCTGGATGATGCGGCGGATCATGGGGTGCTCCTCGGGCGGGGATCAATGGGGATGGTCATGGAGGGGGTCCTCCTGCTGAGAGGCGGAGGTCTGGCCGATCGAGGGTTGGGGGGGTTCTTTTCGCACCAGGTTCATGCCGCAAATGGGGCATCGGCCGGGTTGGTCAGCCACCCATTCGGCTCCCATGGGGCAGTACCACTGGCCTGGTGGAACATAGGTGATGGGATCGGCATCTGGGTTGTACGGGGTGTGCTCTTCCCGGACCATCATGGGGATGTTGTTATCGCTGCAGCGACCGGGGTCGGGCCTGTGTTCGGCCGGGTTGGTCGGGCAGAAGAAATGGCCATTTGGAATGGTGGCCAGTGGATCATCCAACGGTAGGTCGGAGGTGAAGGGGGAGGGTGGCGGATCCTGGAGAAAGGAATCGTCGGAGGTGGTCGGTTGGGTACCCTGTTCCGTCGGACGGTGCTCACTCGGGATACCCTGTTGCTCGGCCAGGTGATGGAAGTGGAGGCTCTGCCCGCCGGTGTAGAGCTGGGCTTCGCTGTCGATGAGAAAACCGCCGCGCGCCACCACCTGCTCCTCCTCGCTCAGACCCGAGCGGATCTCGAACAGGTCCAAAGCTCGGTGCCCGAGCTCGACGACGCGCCGCTCGAACAGCCCGGGCTCAACCTCCACGTATACGGTGTTGCGCTGTCCGGTGCGGATCACGGCATCCACCGGGACGACCAGAGCCTGCTGGACCAGAGGGGCGGTGAGCATGACCGTGGCGAACATTCCTGCGCGGAACCGCGGGTCGATCGACTCCAGCTCCACCCGGACGCGCAGGGTTCGGGTGTCAGGGGTGAGGGCTGGCCAGACCAGGGTGAGAATGCCGCGATAACTCTGGTCCGAAAAGGACGCTAGCCAGACCTCGGCCTGGCTGCCTTCCTGGATGAGGCCGGCGTCCTTCTCGAACACTTCGGCCTCCACCCAGTAATTTTGCGTGCCGGCCAAAAAGAAGAGGGGTTGCCCTTCCTGGACATAGTCGCCCTCCTGGACAAGCCGTTGCACTATTGTTCCGCCCGCAGGGGCGTACACCGTCACCGTGTCGGTGGTCTCCGCTCGTTCGGCCAGCCTCCGGATCTGTCTGCGGCTCATCCCGAGAAGCTGTAGCCTTCTTTCTGCCGACTGTGCCAGCCGCTCGGATAGCCCTCCCGAGCGGAGGATGACCAGGTACTCCTCCTGGGCGGCGAGTAGATCGGGGCTGTATATGGACAGAAGGCGTTGGCCTCGTTCCACGGTGGTTCCGGTCTCCTGCAGATGGAGGGTGTCGATGCGTCCCGATACCCAGGCCGGGATGGTGGCGTATGAGGTCTCGTCGTACACCAGCTGGCCAAAGGCACGGATCTCCCGGCTCAGATCGGCTCGGCCGACAGGTACGGTGGCCACATTGGCCAGCACCCGTTCCACGGGGCTGATGGACACCCGCCCCAGCCGTGTGAGCTCGGCGCGGTCCAGGCCGGAGAGGTCGGTTCTGAGCACCAGGTCCATGTGGCAGATCGGACAGGCACCGGGTCGATCCGAAACCACGAAGGGGTGCATGGGACAGGTCCATGTTTCCTGGGTCGCTTGCTCCTGATGGGGGGCGGGGTCCTGATCGAAGAAGGTGACGCGGCCGGAGTGCCGGATGGCTGCTGCCAGGGCAGCGGCTGCCCCCGCCATCAACAAGCCCAAGAAGAAGGTGAACAGAGGAAACAGGCGGCCGGATCGGGGTGGCAAAGACCTGGTCTTGTCCCTGGTCAGGTTGGGTGGGTTGCCTGAGGGAAGGGTGCCTGCCGGGTGTGTCTCACTGGAGGGGGGCGAGGGAGTTTTTCCTGGGAGTCTGTCAGGAGCTTTCATGGGTTTGCCACAAGGAGCGAATGGCCGCAGAGTCCACGGTCAGAGCCTGGAGATAGGCTCGATGGAGGTCATGGGTGGAGATGAGGTCGACTTTCATCAGTTCCAGGTCGAGCAGGTGCTGCCCGACTTCGAGCAATACCTCCACTCGAGTATGATTGGCGGTGAAGTGGGCCAGGGCGGTGTCGAAGGTCTGCTGCCCCTGTGGGATCAGGGTGCGCTGCAGGGCGTCGAGCTCCTCTTCGATGCGGGCCAGGGCTTCAAGGTGGATGCCGATCCGGGCTGTCAGCTCGCGGAGAATCTCCTGTCGTTCCCGGTCCAGCTGGAGGGAGCTCGCCTCCAGCTCGTCCAGGCGAGCTCGAGCCTCCCTTGAGCTGAAGAGGGGAAGGGGAGAGCCCACCATCAAAGAGACCATGTCGGTCCCTGCAGGGCCGTCCGGGAAGCGGAAGGTCCAGGTCAGACCGACATCGAACATGGGTCGGCCATGGCGGCGGGCTTCTTGCCGTAGGGCCCCGAGAACCTCCCGCCGGGATTCCAGTGCCGCCAAGGCGGGGTGGTGTTCGATGGTATCAGAGAGCCACTCGGCAGGAGCCCGATCGGTGGGGACCGGTGCGCTTGCCGGGGCGATCGGAACCGGCGCATCCAGGGGACGAGCGAGCAAGCCGTTGATTTCGACCAGGGCCAGGCGCTGCTCCCGTTCCAGCTCCAGGATCTGCTGATCCAGGCGGCTTCTGGCGGTATCGATTCGGAGCACTTCGGTCAGATCCAGAACCCCCGCCGAGAAGAGGGAACGAGCGGTGTCACGTAGGGTGTCGAGCAGCTGCTTCTGCTGAACGAGAACGATGCGCCGTCGGTCCAGGGCGATCAGGCGGTTGTGGGGGGAGATGGCCGCCATCCAGAGATCGAGGATCTCCACGGGGATCAGGGCTTGTTCCTCGCGGACCTCTGCTCGTGCGGTCCGGGCCCGAGCACTCAACGTGCCGGGCCAGTAGAAACGTTGACTCAGGGAGAGCTGAAGCCCGGACATCCCATCCTGACGTAGGGAGAAGGAATCGTAGGGGAGGTTCATCAGGCCGAGCGACATCCTGGGATCAGCGGGCTGAGTTCGCTGTGGTTCCCTGGAAGCCAGCACCGCTGTTCTGGCTTGTCTGAGGAGGATGGCGGGGTGGTCGGACAGGGCTTCGGCCACCAGCTCGTCAAGTTCTGCAGGTGGTTCTGGTGAGCCGTCCGGGCCGCCGATCGCAGGAGGGTGCCCGAGCCAGAGGGTGAGCAGGAAGCAGAATGCCTGCAGGGATTTGAAGAGGGACAGCCTCATAGCATACAGCCGGATCGATCTCTTGATCCGCAGTCTCTACAGGGCGCCGTTGTGTGACGTCCGAACGCAGTTTTCTTGGCCAAGCCCCTTGCGGTGGGTCAGAGACCAAAGAGGCTGGGAGATGGGGAAGGCCTGGTGGAATGTCGTCGTGACGAGAAGACTCAGCCCTTTTCCAGCATGATGGCGATCGGCTTGAGCGAACGGGTGTGATCCATGGAGATCTTGATCATGGCGGTCAGGGGGATGGACAACACCATGCCCCAGAAGCCCCAGAGCCAGCCGAAAAAGACCAGGGCGAACAGGATGACGATGGGGCTGAGGTTCAACCGCCGGCCCTGAAGGATGGGGTCGATCACGCTGCCGAGGACCTGCTGTACGACCATGATGCAGATCAGGACCCACAAGGCGGTCCAGGGGGAATCGAACTGGAGCAGGGCCACCAGCACCGGAAAGAGGGTGGCGATGATGGAGCCGACGGTTGGGATGAAGTTGAGCAGGAAGGTCAACAGGCCCCAGAACAGTGCGAAATCCACACCGAAGGCCAGTAGCACAACAGACACCAGGATTCCGGTCGCCAGGGAGACCAGGATCTTGGTCACCACGTAGCGCTGCACGGCCACGTTGATCTTTGTGAGGGTGTCCTGGATCTCCTGGGCCCGGGCCTCGGAGAAGGCCTTGATCACGCGGTTGGTCATCGCTTTGCGGCCGGCCAGGATGAAGGCGGTATAGAGAATGACCAGCACCGTCTTGCTGACGAAGTTGACGACCGACCCGAAGAGGGAGACGGACAGGGAGCTGGAGGCCTCGAACAGCCGTCCGATCCAGTCGACCTCGGTGAAGACGGTGCTGTGGGGTCCCAGTCGTTCCAGGAAACCCTCCACCAGGTTTTCCAGCCGTCGTTGGTAGAGCGGCGCCTGCTCCGAAATGTCGGAGATGGTGTTGACCACCACCAGCTCCAGGACCAGGAAGAGTCCGAGCAGGACCGCCCCGATGATCGGGATGGTGAGGATCTCGGGCAGGCGGAGACGGGCCAAGGCGCTGGTGATGAAGTTGATCAGGTAGCAAAGGAAAATGGAGATGACCAGGGGGATGAAGATCGATCCGGTCGCCTTCATGGCGCCTGCCAGCGCAATGGCGACCAGCACCCCCAAAAGGGGGACCAGGGCCGAGGAGCCGGGGGGAAGGTTCACGCCGTCTTGGGGTTTTTCGGTCATGAGCCCATGATCCCGTTTTTGTGGAGGCAGGCAAGAAATCGAAAGTAGTCAGACGAACTCGGAGCAGGTATGATAGCAGACGAGTTTTTCGACATGGATTCAACCGAAGAGGTGGCATCGTGTCGAATGTTCACCCCGATGTCCTGAAGCTCCTGAAGGCCCTTCTAGGGATCATGGACAACCTGGAACGGGCACTGACACTGGGGGAGCTGGAATCGCGGCGGAATGATCCCGTGGCCGAAGGGGTTCGATCCATCCATCGCCAGCTCACGGATCTTCTGTATCAGCATGGGGTGCGCGGCTATATCTCGGTCGGCACGCCGTTCGATCCGGATCGCCACGAGGCGGTTGGGCAGGTGCAGATCGAGGGGATGGAGGTCAACCAGGTTGCCGAGGAGTTTCGACGGGGCTACCTGATCGGCGACAACCTGTTCAGAGTGGCCCAGGTCATTGTGAATACAGGGGTCCCGGCGGGCCGAGCGGCTCAGGCGCAGGTGCTCTCCGAACCGACCTTGCGGCCTCGTACCGTACCGCTCGCCACCCGCAGCGCCACCAACCGACCCTCCTGGCTGCTCAACGCCCCTCTGGACACGGAGGCGACGATCTACCTGGTGGGTCGTTCCAGCAATGCCGCTTCGGTGGAGGAGGGAAAGGACGAAGCCGGGACATCGGTTCTACCGGAGCTGTTCCGCAAGCTGGGTGAGGTCTGGTCACGCCACCCAGTGGGGCCGGTCTACACCCTTCTGGCGCATCCCATCGCCAAGAAGAGCGGCGGTGAGGTCTGGAAACGGCTGAAGCAGGCGATGCCACAGCTGGAGAGATGGATCGAGGACCTTTTCTGGCAGCAGATCGAGAGCGACATCAGCGGAAAAGTCTACGATGTGGCCATTCTGTTGGGGATCAAGCGATCCGAACTGGAAGGCCTGCTGCAACAACATGGAATGGAGGAGCGCTACGGGCGCTTCTCGTTTGTCGATGTGGGTCCCCTCCTGCGAGCCGTACTGGAAGGCTCGGGAGGGGCGTTGGTCTGTGACGTCCATTCTTCGGGGAGCGCCAGCCGGTCCGGGATCGATCCTGGAGACATCATCACGCGGGTCGGGAACCGAACGATGGACAGCGCGGCCATGGTCCGGCAGACATTGACCAGGCTGGGTCGAAGTCGGCGCGTGTTCGAGGTGGAGTTCATCCGCAGTCTGGAGATCCTGGGGGTGGTGCGGATGGGAGCGCCGGTGACCGGTTGGGGCAGGACCTTCGCCTGACGCTATTGAACATCGATTCCTCGTGGAGTGGTCACCATCCTGAGGTTGGCGGCGAATCTGGTCCACCGAGGATCGCCCTTGCAGATCTTCCCTGGTTGACAGCGCATCCTGTCACTCGCCAGGTCGGTGGCGGTGAGAGGGAGGTGCCTGCGGAATGATCCGGTGATCAGCGCGTCTCGTCGAGGGGAACGGCCATCCGAGGACTGGGATGGGACAGGCGCAGAGTAGAGCGGGGAGCGGACCGGGAGACCCGGCCGAACACCAGGTAACGACTGGCCGGGTAGGTCACCAGCAGAAAGCAGGAGATCTTGGAGATCAACCAGCCCACCTCGGGATCGATGAATACCGCCAGAAAGGTGGTGAGGGAGGAATGGATGACCATCACCACCCCGGAGATCAGGATGTAGCGCGAGGCGGACTGCAGAAGCTGTCTCTTGTGACCGGCAAATACCCATTGGCGACAGAGGGTGAAGTGGATGATGGCCCCCAGGATTGCTCCCAATGCGGCATCGAACGGTAAGGGGATCCCGGTGTTTCGAACCAGGGTGGAAAACAGGATGAGATCGGCTACCGTGGCCAGAATAGAGGCCAGGCCGAACCCTCCAAGATAACGGATGTGACCTAGAAGAAAACTCACAGCACCACCACCGACACCAACAGCAATATTACCCTGGCGATACCGCCCGCCGCAAGATCATCCAGCATGATTCCCAGCCCGCCCTCGACATGACGATCCAGCCAGCCGATCGGGTAGGGTTTGACGATATCGAGCAGGCGAAATAGCACAAATCCGATCAAAAACAACCACCAATGAAGCGGCACACCGACCAAAGTTAGCAGCATCCCGGCGAACTCGTCTACCACAATTTGCTGGGGATCCTTGACTCCAGACCGGCGGGCCACCTGATCGGCGGCCACCGTTCCTACCACCGAGACCGCGGCGATGACCAGGATCTGTACGGCGAGTGGGGTATAGGCGAGCAGCACGGCGAAGGGCAGTGCCGCCAGGGAGCCGGCCGTACCCGGAGCCAGGGGGCTGTATCCTGCACCGAGGACTGTGCTGACCTGTCTCGCCCATGTGGAACCCTGGATGGTCATCCTGCAAGATCCTGTTGCGCCGAGGGGGGGCTGCGGGGACCGGGGCAGAAGCGGACCCGTTGTCTGAAAGATGGTAGCAGGCCATTGTCTGTTCCCTGCTCCCTCGGGGGCGCGGCGAGGAGAAAAGCAAGATTCGGGCCGAAAGAGAGGGGCGGCCCGGTTTTCTGTAACTATAGGAAAGACGGGTGTTTTAGGGGAGCGGTCGGAGCGGTCGGTGCGGTCAGATGTGTAACAGTTTGCGCGCCAGCGCGAATCAGTAGTTACGAAAAGCGGCGTGTTGCACCAGCTCTCGCAGTCGGCTCTGGGGCAACGCCGAGGTGACGGAGTAGGAGATGCCGTCGTTGTCGAAAAGAAGGACGTTGTAACCGGAGCGGTTGACAAAGAGCATACGGCCACTGGACCTGGGAACAATGGGCAGTCGGAGTCGGCGTTCAGGGGTCCGGTACACCATGACCGACAGCTTGGCCCCGTCCACCTCGTAGACGACGTGGGCGGCGTCTTGATCCTGTAGATGGCTCAGGCGACCGCCCAACAGGTTGGCGCGGATGGTGCGGTGCTGGAAGGAGGGCAGTCGCACAGGAAAGTCAACCTGCTGGGAGAACCACTCTCCCAAGACGGAGAGGTCAGGTCCGGTGACCTCGACGGGGAGGTTGCGGCGGTGCCAGTTCACGGAGGCATCGATGAAGGGGGCGGTGGCGGGATCGCTGTCGAATGGACCCTGGCCAAGAGGGGGTCGCAGCCGGGGGGTGACCACCAGGGCCAGGACAACGGCGGCGGCCAGGGCCGAGGCCATCCAGATGGGCCGGATCCGGCTCTGGGCGGAATGATGGGAGAGCATCGTAGTGACCTGACGGCGGAGGAAGGGGGGGGCCGAGACGGAGGGGGCCTGGTTCTTGAGGTAGAGGCGAAATCCCTCGGCCGAGTTGATGGTTCGCTGGCAGGTCTGGCAACTGGCCAGGTGGGCTTCGATCTCGGCCTTGTCCACGGTGTCGAGCTCTCCATCGAGGTAAGCTTGAGCAAACTGAAGGAGTTGCGAACAGTTCATGGGTCAGCCGCTCTTGCTCTCGATCCCCTGGCGAAAGGGTACGATGTTATCGAGATCCTGGTCTGTTGAGGTTTCGCCGTTGGAGCCGGGGTGGATGATCCCCTTTTTCAGGGCGTAGTCGAGCAGCTCTTTTTGGAGCATGCGTCGACCACGATACAGGCGGCTCATGATCGTGCCGATGGGGCATTCCATGATCTCGGCGCACTCCTTGTAGGAGAAATCGTAGATATCCACCAGGATCACCGCCGTGCGGAAGTCAAAGGGGACCCTGGTGAGAGCGCGGTTGACCTCGTCGCCGAAGAGCTCGCCGAAGAGGGCGGCTTGACTGGCCGCGGATTGTTCCAGGGGGTTGGGGGTGGCAGCGGCCAACAGCTCCAACGGGGAGGGGGTCATGTCGTCGCCCAGGCTGGTGCGTTCGCGCTGGGTCTTGCGGTAGCGGTTGATGAAGGTGTTGGTCTGGATCTTGAAGAGCCAGGCCTTGCAGTTGGTATCGGGGGTATACTTGTCGAAGTGTTGAAAGGCCTTGAGGAAGGTCTCCTGGACCAGGTCCTCCGCATCCCGCTCATTCTTGGTCAGGCGCAGGGCGTGTCCGTAGAGGGCATCCAGGTGCTCCAAGGCCTCACGCTCGAAGCGGCTGCGCCGTCTGTGTTCTCCAAGCAGCATCGCCATAGGTTTTCCCATCCACCGGATGCCAGCCTCGATCGATGGCCGGTAGAAAGTGAACGACAGCTCCCCTCTTGGTTATTCCACAAGAGAAGCAGTGCGATTATAGTCGCCTGCGCTGAAAAGCATGTCCACCGTGGCCAAAATTGCAAGGGCCTAAGGGACTAAGCCTGTTTGAGCGGGAGGAATCAACGTGATTATCGGTGTTCCGAAGGAAATCAAGGTGCACGAATATCGGGTCGGCATGGTCCCCGGCGGCGTCAAGACCTTCGTCGAGCGGGGGCATCGTGTCCTGATCGAGAGAGGCGCGGGATTGGGCAGCTCCATCCGGGATGAGGACTACAGGGCTGCCGGTGGCGTGATCGTGCAAGATGCCGAGGAGGTATGGGGTCAGGCGGAGATGATCGTCAAGGTCAAGGAGCCGATCGAACCGGAAACCTCCCGTATGAGGCCTGGCCAGATCCTGTACACCTACCTCCACCTGGCCGCTGTGCCGGAGCTGGCCCTTCGACTGATCGAGAGCCAGGTCACGGCGGTGGCCTATGAGACCATCGAGCTGGCAGACCGGCGGTTGCCCTTGCTGCAGCCGATGTCTGAGGTGGCTGGGCGGATGAGCATCCAGGTGGGAGCGCGCTGCCTGGAACGGGAGTATGGCGGTGCCGGCGTCCTCTTGGGCGGGGTGCCCGGTGTTCCCCGAGGGAAGGTCGTGATCATCGGGGGAGGTGTGGTCGGAACCGAGGCGGCCAAGATCGCCATGGGAATGGGCGCCCTGGTGACCATTCTCGATATCAATACCCAACGGTTGGGCTACCTGGATGACGTCTACGGAGGCCGGATCCAGACCATATTCAGCAATCCCGCTTCAGTGGCCGAGGCGGTGTCCGGGGCCGACCTGGTGGTGGGCGCCGTGCTGCTTCCAGGGGCTCGCGCTCCCCACCTGGTGACCGAGGCGATGATCAAGGAGATGAAGCCGGGGTCGGTGGTAGTGGACGTGTCGATCGACCAGGGAGGCTGCATCGCCACCGCGCGACCGACCACCCATGAGAAGCCGACCTATGTTCTTCACGACGTGGTGCACTACTGCGTCACCAACATGCCAGGGGCGGTGCCGCGCACCAGTACCTTTGCCTTGACCAATGTCACGCTCAAGTATGGGCTGGCCCTGGCTGATCTGGGGCTGATGGGGGCGGTGGAACGATTTGCCGAGATGAGGCCGGGGGTCAATGTCCACGAGGGCTGTTGTCGCAACGAGCGGGTCGCCGAGAGCTTGAATCTGCCTTGCCGGCCCCTGGATTTCTAGGCGATCGGGTTTTCTTCGCCCGAGATCAGGCGTCCGGTTCGATGCCATCCGATCTTCTGCCCTTGCACCCAGCCCGGCAGAGTTCACCCCAGGGGCGACCACGGTCTCTTCAGGGAGTGGCCGGCAAGTGGCTTACGGAATTGGGGGGCTGAAATGTTGTCCCCTCCCGAGAGACTGGATGGGGGGAGAGGTGGATCGCCATGGCTGGCGGGTTTCCAAGGCGACAGAAAGCCTTTACACTGAAAGACGGGATGCTGGCCCGACCGTTCGCGACAGGGCGAATGGGGGGGACAGAGGCGCCGGCATCCGGGTGTCCCATGTGACCGCACAATGGATGGGAGGACCTTTCGTCCAATCTCCCAGGCAACTGTGACCCAGGAGGAACAACCGCATGGCCAGCGTGTCGCTCCTAGACGAGATCGCGAGCTTTCAGAACCTGGAAGAGTATCGGCAGCTGCACTGGGTGGGCAGCTTCGAGGAGTACCTGGAGATCGTCCGGAAGAACCCCAAGGTGTGTCGGACGGCGTTCCAGCGCTTGTACGACATGATCTTGTCCCATGGTTCGGAGGAGTACCTCGACAGCCGCAAGCGAATCATCCGCTACCGGTTCTTCGACGATGAGCCACATGGGGGGATGGATGCCATATACGGGCTGGACATCCCGCTGCAGCGGCTGGTGAACGTGTTTCGATCGGCGGCCCAGGAGTACGGGACGGAAAAGCGGATCATCCTGTTGCACGGTCCGGTAGGGGCAGCCAAGAGCACCATCGTGCGGTTGTTGAAGAAGGGGATGGAGGAATACTCCCGGACCCCGGAGGGGGCGCTGTATACCTACGAGTGGCACCTGCCGGAGGAGATGCGGGCCATCTCCGGGGGGCAGGAGGTCTTTCCCTGCCCTATGCACGAGGAGCCGTTGCGGTTGGTGCCGGAGGGGTGGCGGGAGAAGGCCTTCGAGAAGCTGGGGATCTGGGATAACCCCTATGTGCCGAGGGTTCGTGGCGATCTGGATCCGGCCTGTCGCATGATCTTCCGCGAGCTGCTGGCGCAATACCAGGGAGACTGGTCGAAGGTGATCCAGCATGTCCGGGTCAAGAGGCTGCTGTTGAGCGAGAAGGACCGGATCGGGATCGGGACCTTCCAGCCGAAGGATGAGAAGAACCAGGACTCCACCGAGCTGACGGGGGATATCAACTACCGCAAGATCGCCATCTACGGGTCGGATTCCGATCCGAGAGCCTTCAACTTCGACGGGGAGTTCAACATCGCCAACCGGGGGATCGTCGAGTTCATCGAGATCCTCAAGCTGGATGTGGCTTTTCTCTACGATTTGCTCGGGGCCACCCAGGAGCACAAGATCAAGCCCAAGAAGTTCGCCCAGACCGACATCGACGAGGTCATCATCGGTCACACCAACGAGCCGGAATACCGTAAGCTGCTGAACAACGAGTACATGGAGGCGCTGCGGGACCGCACGGTCAAGATCGATGTCCCCTACATCACGCGGTGGTCGGAGGAGATCAAGATCTACAAGAAGGACTTCAACCGGCGACGCATCCTCGACCGGCACATCGCCCCCCACACCGTGGAGATGGCCGCCATGTGGGCGGTATTGAGCCGCCTGGAGGATCCCAAGAAGCACGACCTCACGCTGCTCCAGAAGCTCAAGCTGTATGACGGGAAGACCCTGCCCGGCTATACCCAGGACAACATCAAGGAGCTGCGTAAGGAAACTCAGCGCGAGGGGATGTTCGGCATCAGCCCCCGCTACATCCAGGACAAGATCTCCAACGCGCTGGTGAGCGACAAGGTGGGCAGGACGATCAACCCCTTCCTGGTACTCAACGAGCTGGAGGCGGGGCTCAAGACCCACAGCCTGATGACCAGCGAGGAGGAGAGAAAGCGCTGTCGCGAGCTGCTGAGCGTGGTCAAGCAGGAGTACGAGGACATCGTCAAGCACGAGGTGCAGCGGGCCATCAGCGCCGATGAAGACAGCATCATCAAGCTGTGCGGCAACTACATCGACAACGTCAAGGCCTACACCCAGCGGGAGAAGGTCAAGAACAAGTACACCGGCCAGTACGAGGAACCGGACGAGCGGATGATGCGGAGCATCGAGGAGAAGATCGACATCCCCGAGTCACGCAAGGACGACTTCCGCCGGGAGATCATGAACTACATCGGTGCCTTGGCGCTGGAGGGCAAGCAGTTCGAGTACAACACCAACGATCGGCTGCGCAAGGCGCTGGAGCTCAAGCTGTTCGAGGACCAGAAGGATACCATCAAGCTGACCAGCCTGGTCTCCAACGTGGTGGACAAGGAGACCCAGCAAAAGATCGACATCGTCAAGCAGCGAATGATCCGGGATTACGGCTACGACGAAGAATCGGCCACCGATGTCCTCCAGTTCGTGGCCTCCATCTTCGCCCGGGGCGATTCCCGGGGGACCACGGGTTGAGACGTGAAGATCCAGCAAGACCATGCCCGATACAAACGGATCGTGCGGGGCAAGATCCGGCAAAACCTGCGCCGGTACATGTCCCGTGGCGACCTCATCGCGCGGAAGGGCAAGGACCTGGTCACCATCCCCATCCCCCAGATCGAGATTCCCCGGTTCCGCTTCGGCATGAAAAACACCGGCGGCGTGAGCCAGGGCGACGGAGAGCCGGGCGACTCGCTGGGGCCCGGAGAGCAGCAACCAGGTTCGGGGCAGGCTGGCGATCAACCCGGGGAGCATCAGCTGGAGGCGGAGGTCACCATCGAGGAGCTGGCCGAGATCATGGCCGAGGAACTGGAGCTGCCCCGGATCCAGCCGAGAGGCAAGGAGCTGATCGAATCGGCCAAGGAACGGTACACCGGGATCAGCCCGGTGGGACCCGACTCCCTGCGGCATTTCAAGCGAACCTACCGGCGGGCTCTGAAACGAACCATCGCCAGCGGGACCTACAACCTGGATGATCCGGTGGTGATCCCCGTGCGTCAGGACATGCGCTACCGCACCTGGCGGATCGACACCCAGCCCCGCTCCAACGCCGTTATCATCTACATGATGGACGTGTCGGGATCGATGGGGGAGGAGCAAAAGGAGATCGTCCGCATCGAGTCCTTCTGGATCGATACCTGGCTACAGAGCCAGTACAAGGGGATCGAGTCGGTCTACATCATCCACGACGCCACCGCCAGGCGGGTCGACCGGGAGACCTTCTTCCGGACGCGGGAGTCGGGAGGGACGATGATCTCGAGCGCCTACAAGCTGTGCGAGAGAATCCTCGAGGAGGAGTATCCGGCCGAGGAGTGGAACGTGTACCCCTTTCACTTTTCCGACGGAGACAACTGGTCGGTGGACGACACCCAGGAGTGCATCCGACTGCTTCGAGAGCAGCTGTTGCCGGCGGTCAACATGTTCGGCTATGGCCAGGTGGAGAGCCCCTACGGAAGCGGGCAGTTCATCCGCGATCTGAGGAAGACGCTGGACGAGGCCGAGAATCTCATTTTGAGCGAGATCCCCAATCGGGACTCCATCTATGACAGCATCAGGACCTTCTTGAAAAAGGGGATGTGACCCGTTGGCGCCCTTCCTTTGGCGCTGACCTCGGGGTGATATGGCGTTACCGAAGCATCTGGCAGAACTCGCGGGGGAGATCCTGGAGAAGGCCAGGAAATTTGGCCTCGATCCGTTCAAGACCATCTTCGAGGTGGTCAACTACGAAGTGATGAACGAGATCGCCTCCTATGGCGGGTTTCCCACCCGCTATCCCCATTGGCGCTTCGGCATGGAGTACGAACGGCTCTCCAAGAGCCACTCCTACGGCCTGTCCAAGATCTACGAGATGGTGATCAACAACGATCCCACCTTCGCTTACCTCTTGGAAGGGAACAACCTGGTGGACCAGAAGACGGTGATGGGCCACGTCTACGCCCACAGCGATTTCTTCCACCATAACCTCTTCTTTTCCCACACCGACCGCGGCATGATGAACGAGATGGCCAACCATGCCGCGCGTATCCGGTCCTACGCCGAGCGGTTTGGGGTCGAGAAGGTGGAGAGCTTCATCGATATTTGCCTCAGCCTGGATAACCTGATCGACATCCACTCCCCCTTTCGGGTGAAAAAGAGACGGGGAAAGGAAGAGGAGCAGTCGGGCTCGGATGGAGAGTCAGATCCCGACAAGGTGGTCGGGATCCACAAGCTGCGAAGCAAAGAGTACATGGAGGAGTACATCAACCCCCGGGAGTTCATCGACCAGCAACGGCAGAAGCTGTTGAAGGAGCAGGAGCAGCAGCGCCGCATCCCGGCTCGCCCAGAGCAGGATGTCCTCCAGTTTCTACTCGATCACGCCCCTCTGGAGCGATGGCAGGCGGATATCCTGTCCATCGTGCGGGAGGAGGCCTTTTACTTCGCCCCTCAGATGCAGACCAAGATCATGAATGAAGGGTGGGCGACCTACTGGCACTCCCGCATCATGACCGAAAAGGCGCTGAAAAGCTCGGAAGTAGTGGACTACGCCGAGTCCTACTCCAAGGTGGTCGCGACCGCCCCAGGGCAGTTCAACCCGTACAAGATCGGGGTGGAGCTGTTTCGAGATATCTTTGACCGCTGGAACAAGGGGCGGTTCGGCAAGGAGTGGGAGGAGTGCGAGGACATCGCCCGGCGGGAGGCCTGGGATCTGAAGCTGGGCCAGGGGAATGACAAGATCTTCCTGGTGCGCAAGCTGTACAATGACGTCACCTTCATCGACGAGTTCTTGACGGAGGATTTCTGCCGTCGCCACAAGCTGTTCACCTTTGCCCTGAATCGACGCAAGAACCAGTGGGAGATCGAGAGCCGGGAGTTCCAGCAGATCAAGGAGAAGCTGCTCTTTGCACTGACTAACTTCGGACAGCCGACCATCTTCGTCATCGATGCCAACTTCGAAAACCGGGCGGAGCTGCTGCTGCACCACAAGCACCAGGGGGTAGACCTGCAAACCGACTACAGCAAGGCGGTGCTGGAGAACCTCTACCAGATCTGGACCCGCCCGGTGAACATCCAGACCGTCACAGACCAGAAAGGGACGATGCTGCGGTTTGACGGGACCGAACACAGCGAGCGCTCGATTGACTACGAGCCGATCCGATAGGACAGGTGAGGGCCAGGTGCGATGGTAAAGCAACTTTCGAGCCACCTGCCGGAGCACCCCCCGCCAGAGTCGGTACAGCTGGCTCAAGGGCTGTTGAGCCAGGTCAACCGGGTGCTTCAGGGCAAGGCCGAGGCGGTGGAGCTGGCGTTCACCTGCCTTCTGGCCGGGGGGCATCTGCTGATCGAAGATGTTCCCGGGGTGGGGAAAACGACGCTGGGGCGAGCGTTGGCCCGGAGCATCGGGGGGAGCTTCTCCCGCATCCAGTTTACCAGCGACCTGCTGCCGGCCGACATCCTGGGGGTGACCGTGTTCAATCAGGCCACCTCCGGCTTCGAGTTCCGGCCGGGACCGATATTTGCCAACATCCTGCTGGCTGACGAGATCAACCGCACCACGCCCCGGACCCAGAGCAGCCTGCTGCAGGCGATGGCCGAGGGACAGGTATCCATCGACGACGTGACGCACATCTTGCCGCGGCCTTTTCTGGTCATCGCCACCCAGAACCCGATGGAAGCGCACGGAACCTATCCGTTGCCAGAGAACCAACTGGATCGGTTCATGATGCGGCTGTCTCTGGGCTACCCCGAGCTGGAGGTGGAGCGGCTAATCATGCTGGAGCGCCGTCGCGAGGAGCCGATCGACCGGCTGGAAGCGGCGATCACCATCGAGGATCTCCAACGGATGCAGGCCGCTGTCGACCAGGTCCGGGTGGACGATTCGATCATCGACTACCTGCTGGAGATCGTGACGGCCACGCGACGAACCGCCCGGCTGACCATGGGGGTGAGCACCCGCGGCGCGCTGAGCCTCATGCAGGCATCGCGGGCGCTGGCCATGCTGCAAGGGCGAGCCTACGTGGTCCCCGAGGATATCCGGCGGCTCTGTCTGCCGGTGATGTCCCACCGCGTCTCCCCTGCGGGGATGTCGGGTGGATTCGGAGCCCCCCGGGGGATAGCCGAAGCGATCATCGAGGAGCTGCTGGACCAGGTGGCCGTGCCGGTGTGAGTGCACCAGGCACACGAATGACCCTGGCGCTGCCCGAAGACCGGCAGGACATTGGCGAGCACCACGACGAGAGCGGGAGGCACGCCAACCACACCCAAGTGAGAGCGAGCAGTTCAGGCTTGCTGTTTGGTTCATGCCGATCGCCGAACGAATCCGCACTTTTCTGAAGCCAGGTCGCCGGCTTCGTTTCACTCGACAGGGCAAGTGGTTCGTCACCATGACGGTGATGGTGGGGTTCGGCGCCATCAACACCGGCAATAACCTGCTGTATCTGACGCTCGGCATGATGCTCGGCTTGATCGTGGTCAGTGGGATCATGTCGGAGACCGCGCTCCGGAGGATCCATGCCGAGCGGATCTCATTCGGAGCGGTGTTCTGCGGGGAACAAGCGCGTCTGGAGTACCGGGTGACCAACGGCAAGCGGCGGATCCCCTCCTTCTCCATCGAGGTGGAGGAGCTTCTGGATCCCAGCCGGCCTGGGGGGGACGGACAGTTTTCCGGACGCCATTGGAAGGCATCCCGTTGGCGCCCGGTCGAAAAACAGCACTGGGCACCCCGCTGCCATGTCGTGATGGTGCCCCCGGCCGGACGCCGGGTGGTCCGAGGACGGGTGACCCCGCCGCAGCGAGGTCTCTTTCGATTCCATGCCCTGAAGCTGTCCACCCTGTTTCCCTTCGGCTTTTTCGAGAAATCCCTGGAGATCGGTCAAGATCTCACCCTGATGGTCTTTCCGCGGCGAGTCGCCGGTCTGCGGCCGAGGCTTTTCGGGCTTCGATCGCAAGGAGAACAGGCGCCGATCCAGATCGGACGGGGGATGGAGTACTACGGCCTGAAGGACTACCAGGTCGGGGAGGATGTCAGGGCCATCCACTGGAAGGTGTCGGCTCGGCGGGGAACGCTGGTGGTGCGGGAGGTAGAGCAGGAGCGTCACCGAACGATGACCTTGGCGATACCCAACCAGCTGCCGCCCGGTGGAGACGACCAGAGCCGAGAGAGCTTGGAGCGGGCCATAGAGGTGGTGGCGGCGATGGCCGAGCGATACCTGGCCCAGGCCTATGCGGTGACCCTGGTGACCTTGAACGGCCGGGTGCCAGCGGGTACCGGGCCGGGCCAGCTCTATCGTATCCGGACGGAGCTGGCCCTGCTCGATGTGCTGCGCCAGGAGGGACCGGCCGTCTTCGAGGAGATCGATAGCCGCTTGCCGAGCTTGCTGGTTCGCCCCGCCGCCCTGGGACCGGCAGCCGTGACGGGCAGGTTCGATCGGACCCTGGTGGTCGGGGCCGACGGCTCCGTGTCGGAGGAGCGATGAACCTTCTTCGACTCCACACGATGCTCGTCACCCTGTTGGTGCTCATCCCCCTGGCGGCCCTCTGGGCAGGGGGCGAGATGAACCCGGTGGTATCGGCTCTGGTGCTGGTGAGCCTGGTTGTGAGCTGGTACTGGCGGCCGAAGCGTTGGACGCTAAAGGGTCGATGGCGTCTGGATTCGCTGCTGATCATGCTGGTGCTGGGCATTACCCTGGGTCGGCTGGCGGTGGGGGGATGGCTGCGGATCGAGCCCCTGGTGGATCTGGTCCTGTTGATCGTGGCGGTCAAGCTGCTGCAACGCCAGACGCCTCGGGACACGATGCAGCTCATGGCGTTGAGCTTCCTCTTGTTGGCCTCCGCCAGCGCCTTCAACCAGGGGTTGGCCTTTGCGCTGGCGTTCGTCGCCTACCTGGTTCTGGCCACCCTCTGCCTGGTCACCCAGCACTTTTTCCAGGATCTCAGCCAACATCATCCCGCCGAGGTGGGTCGGTTCCAGGTAGAGCGGAGGTTGATGGGCAGCCTGGGAGGGATCGCGCTGGTGGTCATTCTGTTCGCCACCCTGTTTTTCTTGACGTTTCCCCGCATGGGATTCGGGCTGTTCAACCGGGCAGGACGATCGGGGCTGATGACCAGCGGATTCAGCGAAGAGGTTAGCCTGGGCCAACACGGGACGATCCAAGACGACCAGACCATCGTCATGCGGGTGCGTCTCACCCGCAGGGATCAACGGGTAGTGGTCGAGGAACCGAGGTGGCGAGGGATCAGCTACGACCACTACGACGGCCGCCAATGGAGCCGCCGCCTGCACTCGGCCAGCCATGCCTGGCTCAGCCTGGACAACATCTACCTGGCTGACGGCCGGGTGGAGCTGGATAGGGACCAGACCATCGTTCAAGAGATCTACCTGGAGCCGCTGGATACGCAGGTGTTGTTCTCGCTGCCCGGGCTTCTAGGGGTGTCCTTTCCGGAGGAGAATCCCGAGTTGCCGCGAAGCTTCTGGCGGGAACGGGTGGAGGTGACCTCGACCGGCGATCTCTACTTGCGCCGTGCCCGCCCATCGGGGGTGCATTACCTGGCCTACTCGTCAGGAGAGACCGGCCGTTGGCCGGTGCCGGATCAGGCGGACCTGCGAGGTTACCTGCAGCTTCCAGAAGGGCGGAGTGAGGCCTTCGAGGAGCTGGCGCGCCAGATCGTGCAAGGGGCGACCGGAGATGGCGACAAGGCGGTTCGACTGGAGCGGTTTTTGCGGGAGCGCTACCAGTACACCACCGATCTGCCGAGAATCCTGGGGGACAATCCGATCGAGGAGTTTCTGTTCCGGACGCGGCGTGGGCACTGCGAGTATTTCGCGACGGCCATGGTGCTGTTGGCTCGCCAGGTGGGGCTGCCGGCCCGGATCGTCAACGGGTTTGTAGGGGGGGACTGGAACCGGTTCGGCGGGTTCTATGCGGTCCGTCAATCTCATGCCCATTCCTGGGTCGAGGTGTGGTTGCCGGATCGGGGGTGGATGACCTTCGATCCCACACCGCCGGGCGCGCTCGATGCTCGGCGTGGATCTGGTTTGTGGTCGTCGGTGCTGGCCGCCATCGATACCCTGCGGATGTTGTGGTACGAGCACGTGGTGGATTTCGACCTGGAGCGGCAGTTGCACGCGGCCCGATCGGTGGTCGGGCTGTTTGCGACCGATCAGGAGTTGATGGGGGATCTGGTGCGCCTGTCGTTCTCCGCCTTCCGGAACACCGGTGCTCTCGCGCTACAGCTGTTATTGTGGCTGGCTGGAGTATGGATCTATGGCCGGAGGCATCGGCGAAGGGTAAGGTGGTCCTGGGTGGACCTGGTCATCGGTGCGGTCTGGCTGGTAGTGGTGGAGGTCAGCCTGGTGTTGTTGTGGCGTCCTTCGGTGGGCGCTGCCCAGATGTTGGTGTTTGGCCTGGCGGTGTTGGGATCGATGCTGGTCGCATGGGTGGTGAGGGAAGGGCCTGGATATCGAGTGTCGCGGCGGAGCGTGGGGGGGCGTCCGCGGGCCGTCAGTCGGGAGTATTTGCGCGTGGTGCATTGGCTGGTCCGGCAGGGGTATGATCATCGTCCGAGCGACACGCCGGAGCAATTGATCCGCCAGGCTCGTCGATACCAGGCCCCCTATCTGTCGGGGTTGACCGAGGTGATCGCGCTGTACCAACGCTATCGTTTCAGCGGAGGTGATTGGGAGGCTCATCTGGGCGAGTTGAGAGTTCGAGTGGCCCAACTGGGCCGAAGGATCAAACAAGCGGGTCGGATGCAGCCGGTGGCGATTCAAGAGGGGTCCAGGCCGGGGACAGCGTTGGCGGGAGCGGGCGAACGGAGAGAAGGAGGGGACCATGCGGGATGACTGGCATACCTTCTGGATGAAGCAGGCCTTTCTGTATGCGGAACGCTCCACCTGTGATCGATGTCATGTGGGGTGTGTGCTGGTGAGAGACAACCGTTTGATCTCGGCGGGGTACAACGGATCGTTGTCCAAGCTGCCCCACTGTGACGAGGTGGGGCACCTGTTCTTGGAGGGACGGTCGGGGTGTCAGCGCACCAGTCATGCCGAGGCCAATGCGATTGCCCATGCGGCGCGGATGGGGCATGCCACCGAGGGATGCGTGGCCTATGTGACTACCTTGCCCTGTCTGAGCTGCTTCAAGCTGTTGCATATGGCGGGGATACGCAAGATCTACTACTCTGAAGACTACCGGGAGGACTATACTCGCCAGTTGGCCCGGGAGGCGGAGGTCGACCTCGTCGAATGGCGGATGGAAGGGGCAGGCGAACCACGATCCCGAGGGTGACAAAGAACAGGAAAGGGAATTGGGGAGGCCAGCGAACCTGATCGCGGAAAGGGGGTTCGATGAAGACGGTAGATATCGCGCTGCGCAAGTGTGACCGAGAGACGGCGGCGCAGTTTGTCGAGCTGGACAAGGTGGTGTTTCCCAGCGACGGAAAATCGGCCGAGGTGCGGCTGGCCGAGGTCCTGAACAACCCAAGATGTCCGGTCGAACGGCACTTTTTGGCCGTCATCGGCGACGAGGTGGTGGGCGGGTTCCGGATCATGCCCCTGGAAATGAACGTGGCCGAGCAGCCCCCCAGCTGGATCCCGGTGGGTGGGGTGGGCAGGTTGGGGGTCTACCCCCACTATCGCCGCCAAGGGGTGGGCAAGGGGGTGCTGCGGTTGGTCCTGCAGCGTTCCTGGGACCAGGGCGATGCCTTGCTGCTGGCCTACCCGGTCAACTTCAGGACCTTCCGCCGCTATGGGTTCGGGATCGGGGCGCGCCACGTGATGTACGGGGTGCCGCCCGAGGGGTTTCCGGAGTACCCGGGCCGGGAGTGTATCCGACCGGCGACCGTCGAGGATGCGGAGTCGATCGGCTACATCTATGAGAACCAGCTTCGCTGCAGTCGAGGCATCATTCGCAGGAGCCTGGACGTGTGGCGGCAGTACTACCTCTCACCAGGGGCCGACACGCTGCACACCCAGTGGCTCTACGAGGACGAGAAAGGTCCTTCGGGGTATCTGTCCTGTTGGTCTCAACCCACCTCCAAGTTCTATGCCCAGGTGCTGGAGGTCAACGAGTGGTTTGTGACCTCGGCCAGGGCGTTGCGGGCCTTTCTGGGGTTTTTCCGGGCACAGACGACCAACCTCGAGCTGGTCAAGCTGCCCGCCCCGGTAGGGTACTGCCTGGAAAGCGCGCTGGTGGAGCCGGTCTACCCCGATGATCCCGATCTCGGCCCCTGGCGCCAGCCGGTGGGTAAGCTCTGTTCGACCTTGATGGGGCGGATCATCCGCCTGCACGAGGCGATCGCGGCTCGGCAGTTCGAGCAGGACGGCAGCGTGAACCTCCTGGTGGAGGACTGGAGCCTCCCTGCCAACTCGGGATATTACTCGCTGCATGTCAGAGGGGGGCGCGGGGAGCTGGTCCACGCCGAGGAAGGCGATGCGGATATCCGCCTGGATATTTCGGTGCTCTCTTCGCTGTACTGCGGAACGGTGACGGCGACGTTGGCCAAGGTGTTCGGGCTCATCGAGGCCACGCCCGAAGCGGCTGACATCTTGGACCGGATGCTGGGCCGATCCACCTTCATGATCTGGGACTACTTCTAGACGCGTCAGCCGGGCATCCCGGGGTCGAGGTTGGATCATCGGTCCCTTGATTGCGAGGCATCACCGAAAAAGGAACGGTACGGGCCGAGGGAGGAGAAAGACCTTGCCTAGTGGGTGGGCCATGGGCTAGAAGGCCGGATTGCCATGAGCGAGGAGAACGCGAACGTGACGGCTGTAGAGCGAGAGTTCGGCCGGCAGGACGAACCGGCTGCCACCCCAGTCCGCCGGGACCGGACGGAATGGGCCTATCGGCTGGTTCTGCTGATCTTGCTGGGGCTCATCTTCATCCCTTTCATGGGTTCGTTCGGGCTCTGGGATCCTTGGGAGACTCACTACGGAGAGGTGGGCCGCCAGATGATCGAGCGAGGGGACTGGATCAGCCCGTGGTGGGGTGGGCACTGGACCGACGGTGGAGGGGCGAGCGAGGGCCGCTACTTCTACTCCAAGCCGGTGCTGCTGCTGTGGATGATGGGGATGGGCCTCCAGGCCTTCGGGTTTTCCGAGTGGGGAATCCGGGTGGGGGTCGGCCTGGTCGTGATCATCTCCAGCCTGATGATCTACGTGATGGGGCGCCAGGTGTTTGGCCGCAGGGCCGGTGTTATCATGGCGTTGGTCACCACCACCAGCCCCTTCTGGGCGATGTTGGGGCGGCAAGCCCAGACCGACATGCCGTTTGTGGGGCTGATGACCGCCGGGATGTGCTTCTTCTTGATGGCGGTCTTCGGCAAGCAGAAGGAGGAGCCCGCTACCCGGCTGGACTACCTGCTGTTCTTCGGAACCTGGCTTGGCCTGTTCATTCCCCAGATGCAGCTGTTGTGGGTGAAGTTCGAGAGCATACGCGAGGGGTTGCCCTGGATCATCCGGGTGACCAACTGGGGGCCGGTACAGGTGGCGCTCTACACCCTGGGTGTGGTGATCGTGGCCACCAGCTTCTTCTTTTTCACCAAGAAGCGGACCAAGCGGCACATCTACCTGTTCTCTTTCTACCTGTTCATTGGGCTGGCCACCCTGGCCAAGGGGTTGTTGGGGTTCGCCTTGCCCGGGGCGATCATCCTCGCCTACCTGCTGGTGACACGAGAGTGGGGGCTGCTCAGGCGGGTGGAGCTGCTGCGGGGGGGGCTGATCTTCGTCACGGTGGCCTTTCCCTGGTACCTGGCCATGTTCGCCCGCCACGGGCGGGGGTTTTACGACCGGTTCTTCATCCACGATCACCTGAGAAGGCTGGCCACGGGTGTTCATCAGACCGAGAACGGCAGCTTCGAGCACTTCATCAAGTGGCTGGGTTATGGGCTGTTTCCATGGGGCAGCTTCGTGCCGGCAGCGCTGGCGCGGGTGGCCGTGGGGCGGGAGTTCGGGAATCGGACCGATCCCCAGCGAGCCCGGCTGCTGTTGGTGCTTTGGTTTCTCGCCTCCTTTTGTCTGTTCACCCTCTCCAACACGAAGTTTCACCACTACATCTTTCCGTGCGTTCCTGCCCTGGCGATGCTGGTGGGGCTGTTTCTGGACGATCTGCTCGGCAAGCGGATCCCGGGATACTGGCTGTACTACCTGTCGGCGCTGGGGCTCTTCGTGCTGGTGGGGTTCGACCTGTTTGCGCATCCGGAGCATTTGAAGAACCTGTTCACCTACCAGTACGACCGGATGTGGCACGCCAGCCTGATGGGAGGCATCAAGCTGGCGCTGAAGATCGTCTTCGCGATGGGGCTGGCCGGATTCGTCCTGCTGCTGTTTCGCCCCAGGGCCATGAGGACGGCCGCTCTGACCATCCTGTTCGTGGCTTCTACCGGGCTGTCGGTCTGGGCCCTGGATGTGTACATGCCCCAGCTGGCAACGGACTGGAGCCAGGGATACCTGTGGGATGCCTACTATAGGCTCTGTGAGCGGGTCGAGCCCCCGCCGGGAGCGCCCTCCATCAAGCGGTACTGTCGGGAGCCGGTGGTGTCCTACCGACTGAACTGGCGAGGGGAGACCTACTATACCCAGAACGAGGTCATCCCCCTGGAGGATGAGTCGGACTACCGCTACTTCCTGAGTCAGAACGGGGACCGCTCCTTCTTTGCCATCATGCAGCGGGGGCGGCTCTCCACCTTCCGTGCCGGGCTATCCAGCCAGATGCGCCAGGGGGTGTCGGAAGTACATAACGACAACGAGAAGTTCATCCTGGTCCGCGTGCTGTCTCCCGATGACGCGGAAGCCCTGCGTCAGAGGCGGGGTCTCACCCAGGACGAGGAGTTTCCCGAAGAGGCGAGCTCACCCGAATAGCCCGGGCCCACCCGACCGCCAGGATAACAGGGCGGCGCGGGCATCGGACAAGGTCAAGGCGGCATGCAGGGGCATTACAATCTGAAGGTTGCCGATCTCGCCCGAACCATGTCCCAGGTGGGAGATGCCGCCGAGGGCAAGCATCTGGGGCATGCCCAGGCGGTCGCCCACCTGTCGTACGCCCTGGGGCGGCAACAGGCGCTTTCCGCGGGTGAAAGCCAGGCGCTCCTCTTGGCCGGGATGTTTCACGACATCGGTTGGGTGCTTCTGGCTCCGGAAGTGGCCCGCATCGCCGGCGGGATGGACAGCTCCCCGCTGAGACAACATCCCTGTGGCAAGACCTCGGTGAGCAGCGGGCTGTGGCCGCTGCTCGAGGCACATGCCGGTGTGGGAGCGGACTTCCTGGCGCCCCTGGCCCTGCCGGAAGAGGCGGTCCGGATCATACGCCACTCGCACGAGGCCTGGGACGGCACCGGTTCCCCTGACCGGCTGGCAGGAGATGAGATCCCACTGGGCGCCCAGATGGTGGCAGTGGCCGATCATGCGGTGTCGTTGTTGGATCCCTTCCTGGGCGAGGAGGAGCTACCCGGCGGAGCGCTGGAGGGACTGGAGGGGTACGCCGGTAGTCGCCTGAACCCAGAGGGGATCGCGCTGGTAAGACAGCTGCTGACGGAACCAGGGGGCTGGGCCCGGATCGCTTCGACCGATGCGATCGAGCCGCTGGTGGATGAGGCGCTGTACCCCCTTTTCGGAGACTTCATCGAGCCGACCTCGCCGATCAGTGAGCTATGGGTGGAGCTCATCGGGGAGCTGGCCGATCGCTACCATCCGCGGGTTCGGCGGCATTCCTTCAAGGTCAAGGCGTATGCCGGTACGATCGCGCGGTCATTGGGGCTGGGGGAACCGGAGGTCCGTGAAATTCAGATGGCGGCGCAGCTGGCCGAAGTGGGGCGGGCTGGTCTGCCCTTGCCGCTGGTGTTTCGGGCCGGTCCCTACACCGAGGAGGAGTGGGAGCTATTGAGAGCTTATCCGACGGTGGCCGAGCGGATCCTGGCGCCGATTCGTTCGGTGAAGCCGATCTTCCAGGCTGCCATCACTCACCGGGAGAAGCTGGATGGTTCTGGCTACCCGGAAGGGCTGATGGGGCAGGAGATCCCGCTGGGTGGGCGGATCATCTGTGTGGCCGACGTCTACGTGGCGTTGCGGCACCATGATTTTCGGCGGCCGGCTTACTCCCAGCAGGACAGTCTGGCGATTATCCAGAGTCAGGAGACTCGGCTTTTCGACGGTCTGGTGGTCGATGCGCTGGAGGCGGTGGTTCCGGGGCTGGAGGAGGAGATCTAGATCGAAGTGGGGGAGAGCGGGAGCTGGCGCCAGCCGCTGAAGTTTGGTTGACGTAATTTTCCGCGCTTGCTAGAAACAAGGGGATTGGTCGGCAGATCAACGCATTGGCGCGTTATTTGCTGGCCATTTTGGGGCCATATCCGGCCGAGTCCCTCAGGAGAAGGGAAGAGACCGGCGTCTTCCGGAGGAGCCTCTCTTTCGGGTCGGTCCAGCGTCTTCGGAGGGTTCGGCCATCCATCGTTCGTCCGGTCGGGCGAGGTCGTGGGACACCCGGTCGGGTGAACTCGGACAAGTGAACTTCCGTGACACAACAACATCATCATGCCGCTCGTTCTTTGGCCGACGAGATCCAGGAGTTGACGGGGATCGCCGCGGCCAGCTGCTACCAGTGTGGCAAGTGCTCGGCGGGCTGTCCGATGGTCGGCGAGATGGACTTCGGGCCGCACAAGATCATGCGGTTGCTGCAGCTCGGACGGGGCGAGAAGCTGTTTGAGGACGAGTCGATCTGGCTTTGCTTGACCTGCGAGACCTGCACGGCACGCTGTCCAAACCAGTGTGATCCCGCGCGGGTCATCGACGGACTGCGGGAGATCGCGATCAGGCGGTTCGACACGAAAGCACCGAAGCGGATCAGCGCCTTTCGGCGGTCTTTTTTGGACCAGATCAGGAGAAACGGGCGGTTGTTCGAGTTCGGCCTGGTGCTGGACTACAAGCTGAAGAGCGGCGACCTGTTCTCCGACGTGACCTCGGCGCCGGCCATGTTTTTACGGGGCAAGTTGGCATTGAGCCCCAGGCGGATCAAGGGGATCCGGGATGTCCGGCGGATCTTTGACGCCTGCCTTGAGAGCGGAGAAGAGTCATGAGGTTGGGCTACTACCCTGGATGTTCTCTGCACGCTACGGCCCGGGACTTCGATGAGAGCTTCAGAGCGGTGGCTGGACCGCTGGGCATCGACCTGGTGGAGATCGAGGACTGGGCCTGTTGTGGTGCGACGGCGGCCCACAACACCAACCGCCTGCTGAGCATCGCCTTGCCCGCTCGAACGTTGGCGTTGGCACAGGAGCAGGGGTTCGACGCGGTGCTCGCCCCCTGTGCCGCCTGCTACAACCGTCTGGCCACCGCCCGCCACGCGATGGAACAGGACCCCGAGCTGAAAGAGCAGATCGTGGGGATCCTGAAGCGCCCCGCCTTCACCAACCAGGTACGGGTCATCAGCGTCGTCGAGCTGTTGCGAGACATGGCCGCCACCATCAAGGAGAAGGTGGTGCAGCCGCTGGCCGACATGAAGGTGGCCTGCTACTACGGCTGCTTGCTGGTGCGCCCCCACGAGGTGACCGGGTTTGACGACGACGAGGATCCCCGGTCGATGGAGGAGGTGGTGAAGGCCACGGGGGCCAGCCCGGTGATGTGGGAGAAGCGACTGGAGTGCTGTGGAGGCGGTTTTTCGCTGTCGCGAACCGCGTCGGTGGTGAGACTGGGAAGGGCCATCCTGGAGGATGCGAGGAAGGCTGGCGCCCAGGTGATGGTGCTGGCCTGTCCCATGTGCCACAACAACCTGGATTTTCGGCAGAAGGCGATCTCGAAGTACCGGGAGGAGCCGGTCGGAATGCCGATCCTGTACGTGACGGAGCTTTTGGGATTGGCCCTGGGGCTTGCGCCAAGGGACCTAGGACTGCATCGGCACTACGTGAGCCCCCAACCGGTGATCGAACAGGTAGCGGCGGCGACACGGAGCCTTGCCGGAGGAGAACAACCCGCCGCATTGCCGGCACCGCCGAGGGAGGAAGCCTAGCCATGGCCCGAATTGGCGTATTTGTCTGCCATTGTGGGGAGAACATCAGCCGGACGGTGGACACCGCCGCCGTGGCCCAAGCGCTGGGCGAAATGCCGGGGGTGGCCCACTCGACCGACTACAAGTACATGTGCTCGGATCCAGGACAGTCCCTGATCCAGGCGGCGATTGCGGAGCAGAAGCTGGACGGGGTAGTAGTGGCCGCCTGCTCGCCCCACATGCACGAGAAGACCTTCCGGCGGGCGGCGGCCAACGCCGGCCTCAACCCGTTTCTGTGCGAGATGGCCAACATCCGGGAGCAATGCTCCTGGATCCACGATGACCGTGAGGCGGCAACGGCCAAGGCGATCGACCTGGTCCGGATGATCGTGGAAAAGGTCAAGCACAACCAGCCGCTGCAGCCGATCCACATCCCGGTCACCCGGCGTGCGCTGGTCATCGGCGGCGGGATCGCCGGCATCCAGGCGGCGCTGGATATCGCCGACGGCGGATGCGAGGTGGTCCTGGTGGAGAAGGAGCCCTCCATCGGGGGCCACATGAGCCAGCTTTCGGAGACTTTCCCCACCCTGGACTGCTCCCAGTGCATCCTCACCCCGCGCATGGTGGAGGTGTACCAGCATCCCCGGATCAAGCTGCTCTCCTACAGCGAGGTGGAGTCGCTCGAAGGGTTCATCGGCAACTTCAAGGTGACCATCCGGCAGAAGGCGCGCTTCGTGGATGAGAGCAAGTGCAACGGCTGCGGGGACTGCACCAAGAAGTGCCCTCAAAAGAAGATCCCCAGCGAGTTCGATGCGGGGCTGGGTACACGCACAGCCATCTTTGTGCCTTTTCCTCAGGCGGTCCCCAACATCCCGGTGATCGACCGTGCAAACTGCCTGCTGTTCAAGGGGCGGGCCAAGGGCAAGAAGAAAGATGTGTGCGGCATCTGCGCCCGCACTTGCACCCGGGGCGCCATTGACTACGACCAGGAGGATCGGCTGGTGACCGAGGAGGTGGGAGCGATCGTGGTGGCTACCGGCTATCAGCTCTACACCATCGGCAAGATTCAGCCCAAAGAGTACCTGCGGGGCTATGGCGAGTACGGGTACGGCGAGATCCCGGACGTGATCGACGGTCTCCAGTTCGAGCGGCTGGCCTCGGCATCGGGACCCACCGCCGGGGAGATCCGGCGGCCTTCGGACGGCAAGGTGCCCAAGACGGTGGTGTTTCTGCAGTGCATCGGGTCGCGGGATCCGGCCAAGGGGATCGAGTACTGCTCCAAGATCTGCTGCATGTACGTGGCCAAGCACACCATGCTCTACCAGCACAAGGTCCACGACGGCCAGGCGGTGGTCTTCTTCATGGATGTGCGGGCGGGGGGCAAGGGGTACGACGAGTTCACCCGGCGGGCCATGAACGAGGGGGCCTTGTACCTGCGCGGGCGGGTTTCCAAGATGTACCGCGACGGCGAGGTGATCAAGGTGGTCGGCTACGACACCCTGAGCGGGGAGCAGATCGTCCTGGACGCCGACATGGTGGTGCTGGCGACGGCGATGATGCCGCAGCTGGGCATCGAGTCGTTGGCACAGACCCTGAGCGTATCCTACGACCAGTACGGCTTCATCAACGAGGCCCATCCCAAGCTGCGGCCGGTGGAGACCAACACCGCCGGGGTGTTTGTGGCAGGGGCCTGTCAGGCGCCGCGCGACATCCCCGATTCGGTGGCCATGGCCAGCGCGGCCGCATCCAAGATCCTCAGCCTGTTCTCCAACGCCGAGCTGTCGCGGGAGCCGATGGTGGCTCATGTCAACCCCGCCACCTGCACCGGTTGCTTCCACTGCGAGCGGGTCTGCCACTTCGGGGCGATCCAGCGCAAGGAGGTGCGCGATCGGCAGGGGAACCTGATCAAGGTGATCGCCGAGGTGAACGAGGGGGTCTGCCAGGGGTGTGGGACCTGCCAGGCTACCTGTCCCTCCAAGAGCATCGAGCTGGCGGGGTTCACGGACGCCCAGGTTTTCTCCGCCATCAACGCGATCTTCGCCTGAGCGGAGCGATGGGGGGGGACCCTTTGACCCGGTCGCCGGCCGATGCGGCGGCCGGGCGGCACAGGGAAGGAAGAGCAAGATGAGCACAGCCACAACGGCCCAACAGAAGCCACAGGCCGAGCCGCTGGCAGACCCCGGCCTCAAGCCGGGGGTCGCCGAGGGGTTCGAGCCCAAGATCATCGCTTTTGTGTGCAATTGGTGCACCTACACCGGCGCCGACCTGGCCGGAACCAGCCGGATCCAGATGGCCCCCAACGTCCGGATGATCCGGCTGCCCTGCACGGGGCGGATCGATCCCCTGTTTGTCATCAAGGCGTTCGAGCGAGGGGCGGACGGGGTGATCGTGAGCGGCTGCCATCCGGCGGATTGTCACTACGCGGTGGGGAACTACCACGCTCGGCGGCGTTTCGCCATCTTCCGGGATCTCCTGGAGTTCTTGGGGATCGAGCCGGATCGGCTGACCTTCTCCTGGGTTTCGGCCTCGGAAGGCAAGAAATGGTCAGAGGTGGTCAACGATGCCACCCAACGGGTCAAGAAGCTGGGGCCGTTTGCGGCCTATCAAAGCCTGGTGGACAAGTAGCATGCAAGAGCTTCAAGAACTGGCGAAAAAGCTGCTTTCCGAGGGTAGGGTGCAGGTGGTCATCGGCTACGAGGCGGGAGCACACGGAGTCCGGCCGGCCTTCGTCACCGATGCAGCCGACTGCGGTCGCCTGATATTCGACCCTCGCTGTGTCCATAACCTGGCGGTCTACCTGTCGCCCCGCCGCAGCCCGGTGAAGAGGCTGGGCAAGCCGGCGGTGGTGGTCAAGGGGTGCGACGCCAAGGCGGTGGCCGGGTTGCTGCGCGAGAGCCAGATCAAGCGGGACGATGTGGTGCTGATCGGGGTGCGCTGCAGCGGGGTGCTGGCCGATCCCCGGTCGGGAGCGACGCTGACCGGCGAGACGGTGGCGGACAAGTGCATCCTGTGCGATCTCCACGAGCCGACGCTGGTCGACCACCTGGTCGGAGAGCTGCGGCCGCCTCTGCCCGATATGCCCCGGGTTTCTCGGCGAGACCTGATGCTGGAACGGATTTCGGCGATGTCGCCCGCAGAGCGCTGGGCGTTCTGGCAGGCGGAGTTTTCCCGCTGCACCCGCTGTTACGCCTGCCGGCAGACCTGTCCCTTGTGTTTTTGCGAACAGTGTGTGGCAGACAAGAGCCAGCCCCAGTGGCTGGAGACTTCCCCCCATCCGCGGGGCAACCTGGCCTGGCACGTGATCCGGGCCATGCACTTGGCCGGCCGCTGCGTGGACTGCGGGGAGTGTGAGCGTGCCTGTCCCGCCGAGATCCCCCTGGGGCTTCTGTACCGGAAGGTGGCCCAGATCGTCGAGGCAAGGTTCAAACACCGCCCCACGGAAGATCCCGAGGTGCCTTCACCCATAGGCAAGTACAGCCTGGATGACGAACAGGAGTTCATCCTCTGATGAGCGAGACCTACCTGACAACATCGAACCTGCTGGGGCTGGCCGGGGATCTGCTCACGGCCGGCACCCAGGTGATCGCGCCGGCACAAGATGCCGAGCCGCTGGTGGGACCGCCACAGTCGGGTCCTCGGGTGGCCTATCGGGTCATCCGAAAGCCAGAGGAGATGGCGCTTGAGGCGGGGATGCCCGCCAACTCCCTCAAGGAGTTCTTCCTGCCGTCCACCGAGCCGCTGCTCAAGTGGCGCTACCAGAAGAACGACGTCGAGCTCAAGGAGGTCGAGACCACCTTCCAGCCGCGCGTCGTGCTGGGAGCCCGTCCCTGCGACAGCGCCGCCCTGGAGATCCTGGATCGGGTCATGGGCTGGGACTACCGCGACGAGCTGTGGTTCGGAAGACGGGAGGCCACCACCGTGGTCAACCTGGCCTGTCCCGGGGAGGACGACCTCTGCTTTTGCACCACCGTGGGGAGCGGACCCGACAGCGTCAGAGGCGCAGACATGCTGCTGGTACCCTCGGGGGATGGCTACTTCGTCGAGGTGCTGACCCCCAAAGGAGAAGCGCTGGTTACAGCCCATCGTGAGCGCTTCAGCCAGGTCGAGAAGGGCAGGGCCGAGGCCGAGCAGTTCCGGAAGGAGGCCAAAGCAAAGGTCGACCGGAACTTGAACGCCTCGCCGGAGCGGATCGCCGGCTGGCTGGCTGGTCATTTCGAACATCCCTTCTGGGACAAGCTCGCCCTGCAGTGCCACGGATGCGGGGCCTGCGCCGCCGTCTGCCCCACCTGCCACTGCTTCGACATCGTGGACGAGCCGGAGGGGGTCCTGGGCGGAACCCGGCGCCGCAACTGGGATACCTGCCAGACCAGCAAGTTTACGGTGCACGCCTCGGGACATAACCCCCGGACCAATCAGAATGTCCGCTTCCGGCAACGGATCATGCACAAGTTCTTCATCTACCCGGAGCGCTTCGAACAGGTGCTGTGCACCGGCTGCGGCCGTTGCGCCCGAGTCTGCCCCGGGGGGATGGACCTGCTCGACGTCCTTGCCGAGCTGGAAGAGCTGGCCGGCACAGAAGCCACCCCTTCGAAAGGTGCAGCATGAACATCTACCAACCCCACCTGGCTCGGGTCGAAGAGCTGGTCGAGGAGACCCCCGATACACGCACTCTGCGCTTGACCTTCAAGGATCCCCGGGTCGCCGAGCAGTTCACCTTCAAGGCCGGCCAGTTCGCCGAGTACTCGGTGTTCGGCGCGGGCGAGTGCACCTTCTGCATCGCCTCCCCCCCCACTCGGCGTGACTACGTGGAGTGCAGCTTCAAGACCGTGGGCAAGGTCACCACGGCGCTCAGGGGGGTGAACGTGGGCGACACCATCGGCCTTCGGGGACCTTACGGTAACTGGTTCCCCCTCGATCAGATGAGCGGCAAGAACGTGGTGTTCATCGCCGGGGGTATCGGTCTGGCCCCGGTGCGCTGCGTGATCTGGAATGTGCTGGACGAACGGGAGAAGTACAAGGACGTCACCATCATCTACGGCGCACGCTCCGTCTCCGACCTGGTCTACAAGCGGGAGCTCGAGCAGTGGGCCGGCCGGAGCGACGTGAAGCTGTGGCAGACGGTGGACCCGGGCGGTGAGACGCCGGAATGGAAAGGGGAGATCGGCTTTGTCCCCACCATCGTGGAGAAGGCGGCTCCCTCTGCCAAGGACACCTTCGCCGTGGTCTGCGGCCCCCCGATCATGATCAAGTTCACCCTCCCTGTCTTGCAGAAGCTCGGCTTTCCTGACGAAAACATCTACACCACCCTGGAAAACAGGATGAAATGCGGTCTGGGCAAATGCGGCCGGTGCAATATCGGCCCCGTCTACGTCTGCAAGGACGGCCCCGTCTTCACCGCGGCCCAGCTCAAGGCCCTCCCCGCCGAGTACTGAACCGTCCGCCGTTAGCTCGTACCGCCGCCCTGCCCCTTGACAGGAAAAATAGACCGAATCGCCAAATGGTGTCGTTGGGTATGTGCGATACGGTCTCCGCTCGGGGGCCCGAGACCGATGGAACGGGAACCTGGCTGGCCGATGTGTGTCCAAGCCAGCATGACCGACGGAGTGGATCGACTCTTGCTAGAATCATGCGGAAGGGAATGTGGTATCGAGAAGCCGCAGGGAGGCAGCCTTACCGACAACGCCGCAGGATTGGAGAGAGGGTCTATGGTTGGCAGAACCAGCCAAGGGAAGAAACAGCCGGCCAGACTGTGCATCGGGTTCTGTCGAAGGATCGGTCTTGTTTACTGCGAGGAGCCGGGATGGAACGGCCGCTAAGAAAGCAGCTGGCCCGATGGAGCCAGAGCTACAACCGTCGTCGTCTCGTTGAAACGGCCTTTTCCTGTGCCGGGTGGTTGGTGACTTCGGCGGCTTGGCTGGCGGTCTCATTCGAGGCAGGGGTGCCACCACACCTGCTGGTCTCGATTGCGATCGGGCTGGGCCTGGCTTGCCTGGCAGGGGCCGGCTGGTGGTATTGGCGGCGCCGGATCGACCGACTGCAAATGGCCGCGAAGGTGGATCGGGCCTTCGGGTTGAAGGACCTGCTGACCACGGCTCTGGCGGTGGACAACGGTACGGCAAGGGTGGACCCTGTCGTGGGGACCGCGGTGATCGACCAGGCCGTCCAGCTGTCGGACCGTCTTGACCCAGTGAGCATCGGCCCGTTTTGCTGGCCCAAGTGGAGCCCCCTCATCGCGTCAGCCTCCGCATCGCTGGCGATCATTTTCGTCGTGTTGGCCGGCTCGTCCCACCCGATGTGGCCTCCTCCCGCCATCGCTTCGATGACGGGGGACGAGGAGGCAAGTGAGGCGAGCCGGTCGGCACAGGCGACCGATCCGCCGCTCAGCCAGGAGAGCGTGGAGGCGTTGCGGTGGGACCTCGAACGATTGGAACGGTTGAGAGAGCGGATGGCGGCCGACCGTGTGGCCCGAGAGCTTGCGGATCGGATCTCGGGTTCGATCCGGAGCGTCACTGGCCCGACGGGCAACGCTAGCCAACGGATCGGCGCGCTGTCGGCTGCAGAACGGCACCTGCAGGAGCTGTCCAGGAGGGGCGGCGGGGATGGCTCCCTGATGGATGAGGGCGGGCTTGCCCTGGCCAGCCATGAGGAGCTGATAGAGGCGTTGAGGCAGTCCATCTCTCAGGGAGACGCCTTTTCAGCGGCCGAGCTGGTGGCCGAGTTGGCCCGACGGACGGCAGACTCCGACCGGGGAGAGCTGGCCGGCCTGGGAGCGGCGGTCTTGCGCTCCGAGCCTGAGATCACGGAGTCGGTCGAACCGTACGACAACCCCACCATGTCCGGTGAGGAGAGACAGGCAGCCAACCAGCAGCTTACCAGCGCCGGCAGGGAGATGAGCGCAGCCAATCGAGGCGGCGCTCTGAGTGAGCTGACCCGGCTGATGGAGCAGCTGGAGCAGCAGGCGGACCAGAACGCAAACCCCTCCAGACAAGTGGTCGAGCAGGCTCTGTACGATGTTCGCCAGGCCAGGGAGGAGCAGCTTCACGCGCTGAACCAGAGCCGGGAGAGCCGGCAACAGGCGTTGTCGCAGGCGCAACAGAGATCGCTCGGGGAAAGACGGAACACCAACCCACGGTCCGGACAGATGGGCATGGACCGGCAACAGGAGAGGAACCGACCGGCCGACTCCTGCGCCACCGAGGGACAGCAAGGCGTGGCCTGTTCCGGACAGCAGTCGGGCGAATCGAGCCGTCTCGGCCTTCAGGCACGCCAAGGAGACCGGTCCGATGGACGACAGGTGATGGAGATCTGGGGACCATGGGGAACCGGTGGCGTCAACCGGGGACCGGGCCAGGGCCCAACCCCGAGACCCTGGGAGGGTCTCCTGCCGCCTTTCGAGATGCCATCAGCACAGTGGATCGAGAGCCAATGGGAAACTGGGCATCAGGGGTTGATCGAGATGATCGAGGGAGCCAGCCATGGCGAGCGGAGCGCACTGCGCTACCAGGAGGTCCTCTTCAACTACTCGAGCCTGGCCGAGTCGGTGGCGCGTCAAGAGGAGATCCCGCTGACCCGGCGTCGCTACATCCAGCGGTACTTTGAGGCGATCCGACCCTGAAGATTGGACTGGACGGAGGATGCCAGCGGAGGTCTCCGAGAAAAATGATGGTCAATACCAAGACATCCGGGCAACAGGGCGACAGGGGAGGCGAGATCCGGACGTCGGGGGAACACACGCCGAAGTCACAACATGGGCCAGTCGAAGGAGCTTGGTGAGGAGACCGGACTTCAGGCATCGGGGCGAGTCGGACAGGAGATACCATGCAAGCAGCACGGGATAGGGTAGACGATAGCCAGCCACAGGCCGACCAGCAGGCCTTGCACAAGGAGGTCACTACGGCCCGTGGCGCCCTGTTGACCCTGATGGATGAGATCCAGAAGCTCTTCGTCGGCCAAGAGGAGGTGGTCCGCTCGGTGGTGATCGGGCTGTTGGCTCAGGGGAACATCCTCCTGGAAGGGGCGCCCGGCCTGGGAAAGACCCTGCTCGTCCGGGTGCTCAGCGAATGCGTGTCGCTCAGCTTCTCGCGAATCCAGTTTACCCCGGACCTGATGCCGGCCGACATCACCGGAACACAAGCGCTGGTCAAGACAGACAACGGTCACGCCGACCTGGTGTTCAGGCCCGGCCCCATCTTCGCCAACATCGTGCTGGCCGACGAGATCAATCGGGCCACTCCCAAGACCCAGTCGGCCTTGCTGGAGGCGATGCAGGAGCACGCCGTGACGGTCGGCGGTGAGCGGAGACCGCTGCAAGAACCGTTCTTCGTGCTGGCCACCCAGAACCCCCTGGAGATGGAAGGGACCTATCCCCTGCCGGAGGCGCAGCTCGACCGGTTCCTCTTCAAGGTCGATGTGGGGTTTCCCAGCTTGAAGGTGCTCCGGGAGATCGGTGAGCTGACCACCGGCGCCACCCTCCCCGAGGTGACCACGGTCATGTCCGCCTCCGATCTGGTGGGGTTCCAGGGGCTGGTACGCCGGATCGTGTGCGCGCCACACCTGACCGACTATGCCGCCCGGTTGACGGTGGCCACCCACCCGGAGTCGCCGGGATCGCCGGAGGTGATCCGACGGTTCGTCAAGCACGGGGCCAGCCCTAGAGCGGTCCAGGCGCTCATGTTGGGCGGTCGGGCGGAGGCGTTGTTGAGCGGTCGGCTGTGGGTCAGCACCGAGGATATCCGGAAGGTGGCTCACCATGTCTTGAGACACCGCATGATCCTGGGCTTTGAGGCGGAACTGGAGGGGATCACCCGGGATGCTCTGGTCGATGGGGTCCTGGAGGCGACAGCGCTCCCCTCAAAACCGCATTGAACCGCTTTGGGGTGAAGGCCGATGCGTATCGATCGCTCCATACTGGCCGAGGTGGCCAGGCTGAAGCTGGCGACACCAGGTGTGGCGGCCGGCAAGCAGCACGGGGATCGGCACTCGCCTTTCCTGGGGCGGGGCATGGAGTTTGCGGATTACCGACCCTATGGGCCGGGTGACGACCTGCGGCTGGTCGACTGGAATGTCTATGCTCGGCTGGAAGCGGTGTTGATCCGTCTGTTCCATGAAGATCGGAACCTGACGGTGCAGGTCTGTATCGATGCCAGCGGCTCCATGAGGTACGGGACACCCCGCAAGATCGACCACGCCGGCGCGTTGGGGGCCACCCTGGCGTTGATCGCCCTGAAGGGTCGGGACGAGGTTCGCATCGGGTGCGCCGGCGGCGCGGGGCCGATCACCCTGGTTCGGGGCCAGAACCAGACCAGTTTTGGGCGGGTTCTGCAGTACCTGGAGATGGTGGAGGCCCAAGGGAGCGGCGACCTGGAGCGGGCGCTTCGCAGCCAGGTGAGTTGGGGCAAGCCCGATGTGCTGTTTTTCTTGAGTGACATGCTGGTAGAGGAGAAGCAGACAGACAGGTTGCTCCGCACCCTCTGTGCCTCGGCACGCCAGCCGGTGCTGCTGCATGTCTTGAGCGAAGAAGAGCTGCATCCGGACCTGCGCCATCCCCAACGGGTGGTGGACGAGGAGACCGGCAAAGAGCTTCGGATTGTCGGAGGACGGGCAGCAGCCCAGGCGTACCAGAAGGAGCTGTCGGAGTACCTCACCGACCTGAAGACCCGGTGCCGCGCCCTGCAGATCCAGTACATCCAGGCCTTCACCGACATGGCGGTCTCCTTTCTGTTGAACACGGCGTTGCGTCGGGTTCGGGTGGTGGAGAGCGCTTCGGGGGCAGCTCGATGAGCTTCGCCAATCCATGGGCCATCTGGGCCGCGGCACTGGCGGCGCCGGTGATACTGGCCTTCCTGGTCAGACGCTGGAGGCGTCGCCGCCAGGTTCCCAGCCTGCTGTTGTATCGGCGTCTGGCCCATCAGTCTTCTACCCGTCTCCATTTCGCTACCCCTCGGCACCTGGTGGCGCTCCTTTTGACCTTGCTGGCGCTGTCGGCGTTGGTGCTGGCGGCGCTCGGTCCCCGTGGAGTCGATCGCGTTTGGCGTCGCTATCTGGTCGTCCTGGATACCTCAGCCAGCATGGATGCTCGAGAACCGCTCCAGGAGCATAGCCGATGGGAGCGCGCCCTGGCTCAGCTCGGCGATTTCACTGGAAACGTGGGCCCCCAGGACCAGGTGGCGCTGATCACCTTCGGTCCCGAGGCTCGCCTTCGCACAGGCTGGACCGACAACCCGGGCGCTCTGCTGGCAGCCGCTTCGCGCCTGACGCCGGCCGGAAGCGCAGCCGCCAGCGCTGGGGCGTTGCTGATCGCCGATGCCATGTGCCAACAGCCGGAAACGACCGAGATCATCCTGGTTTCCGATGGGGGCAGGCTTTCGATCCCTCGACTTTCCTGCCCGCTTCGCTACGTTCAGGTGGGGAAGGTTGCTTCCAACCTGGGCATCACCGGCCTGACGGTGAGGGAGGCAGACGCCCTGGGGTTGCACGAGATCTACCTGGCGATCCACAACGGTTCAGAACAGGAGCGGTCGGCCACCGTGGAGCTGGAACTGGATGGCCAGATCATCGACGTCTTGACCGAACCGGTTCCTGGCGGATCTACCCTGGAGCGGTTGGTGAGGTTGCCCCTGCCGTCCGGGGAGATTCTCAGCGCTCGTCTGGAGGTCGAAGGCGAGGACGCACTGGCGGCCGACGACCAGGCTTTTGCCGTGGTCCGACCGGGTGGTCGGGTGTCGGTCCTGTACCAGGGCGACTACCCCACCACCTTTCTGGCCGAGGCGCTCCGGATGCATCCCCGGGTGGATCTGACGGTGTCAGGGCCGGAGGAGACCTTCGAGACGGCCATCCCTTTCGACCTGGTTGTGGTCGACTCCTCTCTCGAATCGGTGCGCTTGCCGGCTCGGCACCTGCTGGTGCTGGACGCGAACCCGGATTGGTTCGGGCTGGCGACCAGCGGGCGGATCCCCAGTCCGGAGATCATCCGCTGGTCTTTTGATGATCCCCTGTTCCGGTTCGTGAACCTGGACGGCGTTCACCTGTCCGGCGCCACCGCGACCGAGCTTCCCGAGGGGGCCCGGTCGGTCATGGACACCGCGGATGGGCCATTGGCCTTCCTGTTCGAGCACCAGGGGGCCGAGGTGCTGTACTTCACCTTTCATCCCGACAGCTCGGATTTTCCCCTGCGAGTGGCCTTCGTCAACCTGGTGGCCAACATCGTGGAGTGGGCGCAACCGGTCTCCGGCCTCGAGATCCCGGCCAACCTCGTTACCGGGGGACGATTGGCTGCCCGGTCGGGATCGCGGTTGGAGCAGGTCATGGCGATGGAGGGGGGAGAAGGAATCGGCGTGGTGGAGGCGGGCGAGCCGGTGATGGGAGAGGGGGTCTACCGCCTCCTGGATGAGGATGGGCTTTATCGAGCGCTGGTGGCGGTCAACCTGTTCTCGCCGGAGGAGTCCAGCCTGGTGCCGACAAACCGGCTGAGGGTCGGCGCTCGGTCCGGCTGGTCCGAGGTGGAGCGCCTTGCCGAGTTTCCCTGGTGGATCCTGCTGCTGGCTGCCCTGGCTTTCCTGCTGGTGGAATGGCTGCTGCCCAGCCTGTCCGGCCTGGAAATAAAGTTGGGACGACGGCGGGGAGCACCAGGATCTCGCCGCCAAGCGATTCGGAGAAGCGGCCGGCCCCCTCGATCCGCCACCTCCGGTGGCTCGACCACCCCCCCGCCGCTCGCTGGGCCAGTGTTGGAATCTGGGCCCTTCCCCTCGGCATCGCCCGAGGCAGCCAGGGGGAAGTGAGGTAACGCCATGCTTCAACATTGGTTCGCCAATCCGGTCTACCTGTGGCTCGCACTGGCCTTGCTCCCGCCGGCGGTTTGGGACGCCTGGCGGCGCTGGGGATCGAGTCGGGACCGCCAGCTGTTCGCCGTGGCGGTTCGAACCCTGTTGCTCCTGTCGTTGGTGGTGGCCCTTGCCGGCCCCAAGATCATGCAGAAGCGGGAGACGGCGGAGGTCATCTTCCTGGTCGACCGCTCGGCCAGCATCCCCGAAGTCGCACTCCAAGACGCGTTGGCTCGGGTCGAGTCGTTTTGGGCAGCGCTGGCACCCCAGGAGAGAGCGGGATTGGTACTTTTTGACGATCGACCCTGGGTGGCGGTGCATCCGGGGGACGAATGGAGCCTGCCGCCCGTGCTACGGGACGAGCCGGTTGCCGAGACCGACCTGGGCCTGGCACTCCAAGTGGCGCTGGGCCTGATCCCGGAGGGCCACCTGGGACGGATCGTGTTGTTCAGCGATGGCAGGCCCACCCGATCGGATGGCGATCTGGGGCTGGCTGCCGCTCGAGAGCGCGGCGTGCCCATCTTCACGGTGGTCATCGAGCCAGGCGCCTTCGATCCGTCCGTAGTCTCCATCAACCCGATCCGACAGCGGGTTCGTCCCGCCGAGACCGTGGGGGGGGAGATCCTGGTGCAGAGCGGACTGGAGGAGCTGGTGGGGCGGATCCGGATTACCCTGGAGAAGCAGGTCATCCTGGAGCGGGCTTTGCGTATCCCACCAGGCGAGCGACACGCGATCCCTTTCGAAAGCCCGCTGGACGAGGGGGTGCAACCAGGGCTGGCACGGCTGCGGGCCGAGCTGTTGCTGGAGGAGGGCCTGGCTGACAGCCAGCCGGCCAACAACTCGGCGGTGGTGGGAATCCGCGTCGATGTCCCTCCCCAGGTGCTGATTATCGCTCGCGATCCGGCCGAGGTGACCCACCTTTCGCAGGTGCTCAAGGCTGAACGGATGGAGGTGGAGATCCGGCCGCTGGCTGAACTGGCTGCCGTTCGGCCCGACCTTTCCGCGGTGGATCTGGTTGTGCTGGGCAACGTGCCGGCAGTGGCGACCGAGGAAGGGGAGCCGGTCCTCGACGGAGGCACCATCCAGGCGTTGCGGCGATATGTCAGCAGCGGCGGGGGCCTGGTGGTGCTTGGTGGCGATCGATCGTACGAGCTGGGAGGATACGGTGGTACCGAGCTGGCTGCCCTGCTGCCGGTCGAGCTCAGGCCGAGAGATCCGGAGCTGCAGCCCGCGGCGGCCATGATCATCATTCTGGACAACTCGGGCAGCATGGACACCTGGGTGGAGGGGGGCACCAAGATGGATCTGGCCAACCTGGCCTCGGTGGCCGCCATGCTTCTGTTGCGTCCCGTTGATCGGCTGGGGGTGATGGCGGTGGATGACCGGGTGGACTGGGTAGTGCCGATCCAGGAGGTACTGCAACCCGAGCAGACGGAGCGGTCGATCCGGGGCATCCAGGCCGGGGGGGGAGGGATCTACGTCTACACCGCGCTGCGCGAGGCTTTTCGCACCATGCGCAACCAGGACTTGCCGTTGCGCCACGTGATCCTGTTCGCTGATGCGGCCGACAGCGAAGAGCAGGTCTCGGGTGTGCCCTTCGGATGGGGAAGCGGCCCCAACAGCTACGACCTGGCCCGTGCCATGCGCATGGAGGGGATCACGGTCAGCGTCATCGGGATCGGTATGCCGACGGATGTGGATGCCAACTTTCTTCGGCAGCTGGCGGAGGCGGGCGGGGGACGTCACTACTTGACCGCGCGGGCATCCGACCTGGAGGCCCTGTTCGTCCAGGAGACGCAACGGCTGCTCGACAGCGTGCTACACGAGGCCCCCTTCCGGGTCCGGGTCCAGGAGGAGCACCCGGCGATGGATGGGATCGAGTTCAGGCGCTCCCCACTTCTGGGCGGCTTCATCCAGCTCGAGGCGCGGGCCACGGCTCAGGTCTCGATGACCAGTCCGGAAGGCTATCCGGTAATGACCACCTGGCAGTACGGGCTGGGCCAGGTAGCCGCCATGGGGTTTGACGCGGGTCCGCGCTGGTCGGCTCAGTGGCTCTCATGGGAGGGGTATCCCCGCTTCTGGACGCAGCTGGCCCGCTGGGGTCTTCGGCGACGGGAGGGGGATGACACGGTGATGGAGGTGCGGTTCGAGCAGGGACAGGCCCATCTTCAGCTGGCTCGGCGTTCCCGGGAGGGGTTGACCGAGCTGGAGGGGGGGATGACCGGCAGCGTCCGGGAGATCGGAGCGGGTGGGGTCCAGATCGGCGAGGAGCGGGCTATTTCTCTGGAGGTCGTGGAACCGGGGCTGTGGGAAAGCCGCTTGATGACCGAACCGGGACGGAGTTACCAGGTCATCGTGGCCGATGCTAGCGGAGAGGTGTTTGGGGAGCACTCGTTCGTATCCCCGTCCTCGGGGGAGTTCGGATACCGTCAGGCAGATCGCGAGCTGTTGTTGGATCTGGCGGCACGCAGCGGGGGGGTGATGAGCCCCGAGGTGGGGGAGATCGGCGGATCGATGGCGGAGTTGGAGGAGGTTCGACTGCTGTGGCCGGTCTTTCTTTGGGCAGCCCTGTTGTTGATGCCCCTGGATGCTTTTTTGCGGAGGCCAGGTCGGGAGTGGTAACAGGGTTTGGCGGGGCAGGCCTCTTTTTTCTTGATTGATTTCAGTTGGTTAACGGTGTCGGGCGCCCTTTTTTTCTGGTGCAGCAAGAATATTTGCGAGAGGTTCGGAGGACCACTTTTCTCTGATAGAAGCCGGATGAGTCGCCCTAGAAATCACTTCAGTTCGGGATCGAAGGGTGCGGATTTGCTGCCAAACCACAACATATTGGGTTGTTGAGAACCTGGTGCCACAACATCTTGGGTTTTTCTTGACAGCCAGTTTTCGGTTACGTAGTGTTTAGCTGCACCACGGCGTGAACCAGATCATTTAAGTATTCGATAAATCGGGACAATTCTGTGCTCTGATTGGTTCGTGCGTTACCGTCGTTGGACTGTTTGACTGCTTCTGGCGCGGGCTGGAGGCGAGCTTTCTCTTGACAGGGGCCGGTAATCCCGGTGGCCGCTCTGAGTCCGATGAAGAGGGCCGAGGCTGCGATGGTACCATCACGGATCCTGTCTGGAGGTGTCTTCGCCGTAGCCCGAGCGATCAGGTGGCCGGAGCCAAAGGACGGCGCCGGCAGAGAGCCTCTTTCGGCTTGCGGAGGGAGGAGGTCGGGTTTCCGCCGGTCGAGAGGAGAAGGGCCAGGGATTCGAAAGTACGACCAAGGAGGAGTCGATGCGCATCCAACGCCTGTTCACGAGGGCCGGTCAACCTGTCCAGGAAGGAATCGAGTTCGAGCTCAGGACGAGCGGAATCCGGAACCCGGACGGGAGTTTGGTATTCGAGGCACGGAATATCGCCGTTCCGAAGACTTGGTCCCAGGTGGCCACCGACATTCTTGCCCAGAAGTACTTTCGCCGAGCAGGGGTGCCGGTGGCCACCGTCAGGGTCGAGGAGGAGGGGGTTCCGGACTGGATGCAGCGGAGCATACCGGATCAGGAGCGGCTCTCCAAAATTCCCCAGGAGGAGCGCTTCGTCTCCGAGACCGATGCCCGCCAGGTGTTCGATCGCCTGGCAGGATGCTGGACCTACTGGGGTTACCGTCACGGCTACTTCGACACCGAGGAGGATGCCCGAGCCTTTCGGGATGAGATCTGGGTGATGTTGGCGCGACAGATGTGCGCCCCCAACAGTCCCCAGTGGTTCAACACCGGCCTGCACTGGGCCTACGGCATCTCGGGGCCGCCGCAGGGTCACTTCTACGCCGATCCCCAGACCGGGGCGGTCCGCGCCAGCGAGGACGCCTACACCCACCCTCAGCCGCATGCCTGTTTCATCCAGGGGATCTCCGACGACCTGGTCAACGAGAACGGGATCATGGACCTCTGGACCCGGGAGGCGCGGCTGTTCAAGTACGGTTCGGGCACGGGGACCAACTTCTCGGCACTTCGCGGGGAGGGGGAGCCGTTGTCCGGTGGGGGGCGCTCCAGCGGGTTGATGAGCTTCTTGAAGATCGGAGACCGGGCCGCCGGCGCCATCAAGAGCGGGGGAACGACGCGGCGGGCTGCCAAGATGGTCTGCCTGGATTTGGACCATCCCGACATCGAGTCCTTCGTGGACTGGAAGGTGTACGAGGAGCAAAAGGTGGCGGCCCTGGTGGCGGGGTCGCGGATGATGAAGGAGAAGCTCACCCGGATCTACGAGGCCTGTCAGGTCGATCTGCCCGACGAGCAGCGCCTGGATCCGCGGCACAACCCGGAGCTGAAGCAGGCGGTCGGGCAGGCGCTCATGGCGGAGATCCCGCCAGGCTATGTCTTTCGGGCCATCCAGCTGGCCGGGCAGGGACAACCCGCCATGGCGATCAAGGAGCTGACCACCAGCTGGGAGTCGGAAACCTACGCCACGGTATCGGGTCAGAATGCCAACAACTCGGTGCGGATCCCCAACCCATTCATGGAGGCGCTGGACAACAACGGCGATTGGGAGCTGGTCCGGCGCACCAGCCGGCAAATATCCAAGCGGGTCAGTGCCCGCCAGCTCTGGGAGCGGATCGCGATGGCGGCCTGGTCGGTTGCCGATCCGGGGGTCCAGTTCGATACTACCATCAACGAGTGGCACACCTGCCCGGCGGACGGCCCGATCCGCGCTTCGAACCCCTGCTCCGAGTACATGTTTCTGGACGATACCGCCTGCAACCTGGCCTCGCTGAACCTGAAGCGGTTCTTGGGCGACGACGGGTTCGACGTGCAGGCGTTCGAGCACGCCTGTCGGTTGTGGACCATCACTCTGGAGATCAGCGTGTTGATGGCCCAGTACCCGAGCCGGCGGATCGCCGAGCTGTCCTACGAGTTCCGCACGATCGGGCTGGGGTATGCCAATATCGGCTCGCTCTTGATGGTCAACTCCATCCCCTACGACAGCCCGGAAGCGCTGGCCTGGGCCGGGGGTATCACGGCCCTCATGAGCGGTGTGGCCTATCGTACCAGCGCCGAGATGGCGGCCAAGCTGGGTCCCTTTCCCGGATTTGCCCGAAACCAAGACAGCATGCTGAAGGTGATCCGGAACCATCGCCGCGCGATCCAGGGCACGACAGAGGGAGATTACGAGGGGCTCAGCATCCGTCCCATGGAGGTGGACCGAGCGCTGTGCCCGGCCCCTGTCTACCAGGCGGCCAGCCGGGCCTGGGATTTGGCGCTGGAGATGGGGGAGCGGTTCGGCTTTCGAAACGCCCAGACGACGGTCATCGCGCCAACCGGCACGATCGGCTTGCTGATGGATTGCGATACGACCGGTATCGAGCCCGACTTCTCGCTGGTGAAGTTCAAGAAGCTGGCGGGTGGGGGGTATTTCAAGATCATCAACCAGTCGGTTCCACCGGCTCTGGCGCGCCTGGGGTACACCCCAGACCAGGTAGCGGAGATCGTGGGCTACTGCCAGGGCAGCGGAAGCCTGGTCTCGGCCCCTCACATCAACCACGAGAGCCTGAAGAGCAAGGGGTTCACCGATCCGGTTTTGGATCGACTGGAAAAGGCGCTGGCCTCGTCTTTCACCATCGAGTTCGCCTTCAACAAGCATGTGTTGGGTGAGCGGTTCTGCACCGATACGTTGGGCTTTGACGAGGTGCAGATGGATGATCCGCGGTTCGACATGCTCAGGGATCTCGGGTTCACCTCGGAGCAGATCGAACAGGCCAACCGCCACGCCTGCGGGACGATGACGCTGGAAGGAGCGCCTCACCTCGAACTCGAGCACCTCGCCGTGTTCGACTGCGCCAACCGGTGCGGCAAGATCGGGCGTCGCTTCATCGACCACAGGGCCCACGTGCGGATGCTCGCCGCGGTTCAGCCGTTTGTCAGCGGGGCCATCAGCAAGACCATCAACATGCCCAACGAGAGCACCGTCGAAGAGGTCAAAGAGGTGTTCCGGATGGCTCACCAGGGAATGGTCAAGGCCATCGCCATCTACCGCGACGGCTCCAAGCTGAGTCAGCCGCTTCAGAGCATCTCGGCAGCGGACTTCCTGTTCTCCTCGATCCAACCCCCTCAGCCCGAGGTCATCGAACGGCCTGTGGAGGTGGTCAAGGAGCGGGTGGTCACCCGATACCTCGCAAAACGCCGTCGATTGCCCAACCGACGGGGGGGCTACACCCAGAAGGCTTCTCTCGGTAACCACAATATCTACCTGCGCACCGGAGAGTACGCCGACGGCTCGTTGGGGGAGATCTTCATCGACATGCACCGCGAAGGGGCGGCCTTCCGCAGTCTGTTGAACTGCTTCGCCATCGCCGTTTCCTTGGGGCTGCAGTTCGGAGTGCCCCTGGAGGAGTACGTCGACGCCTTTGTCTTCACCCGCTTCGAGCCGTCCGGCATGGTCTGCGGACACGACAACATCAAGATGGCCACCAGCGTCATCGACTACATCTTCCGGGAGCTAGGGCTTTCTTACCTGGGCCGTACCGACCTGGTCCAGGTCAAGCCGGAGGAGATCTATGCCGGCGCTCAAACCCAGGGCAAACCCCACACTCAGGAGGAACCGGAAGAGGCAGAGCCCGCTCAGGCCCTGCAAAGGTCTCCCTCTGAAGCTCCCTACGCCGTGGGTTATCATGCCGGCTCCAACGGCCGTCGGCCGAGACATACCCCTTCCCGGGGGTTCATGCAGGGGCGGGAGATGGCCGCCGAACCACACCAGGAGATGCCCGTTCTCCTGCTGGAGCCGGGGGAGGAACAGATCCTGACGGCAAGGGCCGCAGAAGCGGGATCTCAGTCTCAACCCGCCGGAGGGAACGGAAAAAAACGGAAAAACGGCTCCGGAACCCTCAAGGACAGCGCCGGCTTCGACGGTGACGGATTTACCGCCGCGCTGTCGCTACACCAGGAGGGGGGACGCCTGGTCCGGATGGAAGTGGCCCGGATGAAGGGGTATGAGGGAGACCCCTGCTCCGAATGTGGCAACTTCACCCTGGTGCGAAACGGAACCTGCCTCAAGTGCGACACCTGTGGCTCGACCAGCGGATGTAGCTAGTTCACCGGTCACGTGGGCTGTCCCAATTCGCTTTTCCATCGCCCTCCGTCAGCTGGTATGTCTCGCCCTTTC
>JAFGEP010000085.1 GCA_016931535.1 Bradymonadales bacterium | reverse complement strand
TATCACTCCATCCACAGCCAGTTCTCTTCCGAGGAACAGGATACCCTGCATATTCGACCGGGGAACATGGGTTGACCGGACGCTTACGGCACAACACCGCAAGACCACGTTCCCCGAGGCCTGGGCCACATCCGTATTGGTCATCATCGATGAGCTGGTCATGAGGAATCCCAGCTCGCCGATCCCCACCGAAATGGGTCTCCTGGCGTGACTCCGATGCGAATCAACCTGCTGTGACCACAGCGAGGGCAGCGGTGGATGTCCACCCCGACGAGTTTCAACATCATCCCGTGGGCGTCATGTGAAGATTCTTCGGCCGGTTTCGGATCAACTGGGCCCGACTGGCTCTGGAACAACGTGTGAGCGGTAGCCAGGCTGGTGTGGACCGAGCTCGACGCGTACAGGCCGTAGTGCCGGATCTTCACGTAGTTGTCGGATCGTAACAGGGGTCAGGTCGTCGATTGACGGATTCTTGAGGCAAAACTGCATAATCCGGCCCTTCCCGATCACCGATTCCGGAGCAAGCCGATCACTGATTCCGGGGTTACTGATCACCGAATCCGGGGATCCCGATCACCGAATCCGGGGATCCCGATCACCCCGGTCGAGAACGTAGCGAAGTTGGTCAGCGACCGAAGATAGGGTAGGCGTCCTCCAAGGGAAAACCACATTCCAAGGAGGACGCCATGTCCACGCACAGGCTGACCATGCGTAAGACGAGAGAGATTCTACGACTGAAGTGGGGGTTAGGTCGATCGGGTCGTGAAGTGGCCCGGAGTCTGGGTATTTCACCAGCAACCGTTGGTGATTGCATCCTACGAGCGAAGCTGGCTGGGCTGAGCTGGCCCCTGAACGACGACCTGGATGATGGCCAGCTCGAGGCGATGCTGTACCCGCCGCCGAAAGGCAAGAGACGGGAGTTGGCACCCGACTGGCCCACTATCTTCCGGGAGCTGAAACGGAAGGGAGTAACGCTCGCGCTCCTGTGGCAGGAGTACAAGGCGGCGCAACCCGAAGGGTACCAGTACTCCCAGTTCTGCGAGCTGTACCGGCGGTGGAGAAAGAAGCTCGACGTGGTCATGCGCCAAGAGCACCGGGCCGGCGAGAAGATGTTTGTCGATTACGCCGGTCCCACCGTCGAGATCGTCGACCCGAACACAGGCGAGGTGAAGGAGGCGGTCATCTTCGTCGCGGCCCTGGGGGCGAGTAACTACACCTACGCCGAAGCCCAGGGAAGCCAGGAGCTGAAGTCCTGGATCGAGGGGAACATCCGCGCCCTGGAGTTCTTCAAGGGGGTCCCGGAAATCGCTATACCCGACAACCTCAAGTCCGGGGTAACTAAACCCTGCTTCTACGAGCCTGATATCAACCCGAGCTACCACGAGATGGCCACGCACTTCGGCATGGTCGTCATCCCCGCCCGTAGGAGAGAACCGCGGGACAAGGCCAAGGTCGAGAACGCCGTGTTGCAGGTCGAAAGATGGGTCTTGGCTCCACTGAGGAACCAGACCTTCTTCAGCCTGGCCGAACTCAACCAGGCCATCTGGAAGCAGATCGAGTGGCTCAACAACCGACCGCTCGCGGAGATTGCCGGGAGCCGAAAGAGCCTCTACGAGGAGCTAGACCGGCCTGCACTCAAGCCCCTCCCGGTGACTCGGTACGAGATCGCCGAGTGGAAGACCGGCGTCGGAGTGAACATCGACTACCACGTGGTCTTCGACGGTCACTATTACAGCGTCCCCTACCAGCTCGTGCAGGAGCGCGTGGACATCCGTGCCACCTGGCGGACCGTGGAGGTGATCTACAAGGGCAAGCGAGTGGCATCCCACGCCAGGAGCACCGCTCGCGGAAGGTACACCACCCTTGACCGGAGAAGACAGCATGATGCAAGAGGAAACCTTCAACAAACTCAGCCAGATGCGAATGCACGGTCTCTTTCAGGCATTCCGCGAACAACTCGATAAACCGGAGTACCACGAACTGAGCTTCGAGGACCGTGTCGGCATCATGGTCGACCGGGAGTGGACAGAAAGGGAGACGCGGCGCCTCACCCGCAGGCTGCAGCAAGCCAAGCTCCGTGAACAGGCCTGCATCGAAGATATCAACTACCGCCCACGCGGTCTCGATCGGAACCTTCTGCAGCGCCTGGCGACTTGTCGCTGGGTTGAGGCCAAGCAGAACGTCATCATCACCGGACCCACCGGCGTGGGAAAGACCTTCATCGCCTGCTCCTTGGTCCACAAGGCCTGTCGCATGGGCCATACCGGACTGTACCGCCGGGTGCCACGACTACTCCATGAGCTTCTTATGGCCCGCGCTGACGGTTCGTTGACCAAGGTACTCGCCAAGTTGGCCAAGACCAATGTCCTGGTCATCGACGATTGGGGACTCTCCGTTCTTGCCGACCAGGAACGGCGTGACCTGCTGGAGGTGCTCGAGGACCGGGTCGGCGAGCAGTCGACCATCGTTGCATCCCAGGTCCCTGTCAAAGATTGGCATGCCGTGATCGGCGAACCCACCGTTGCCGATGCGCTTCTGGACCGAATCGTCCATAACGCTCATCGTCTGGCTTTGACCGGCGAGTCCATGCGGAAGAAAAATTCGCGCTTGACGGAGGAGAAAGACTCAGATAGCTGAATACCGACCGGCGTCGCTACGCTCCGACCAGGTGATCGCCATCGCCCGGAACGAGTGATCGGCATCCTCCGGATTCGCTGATCGGAATCACCGGAATACGCAGCAAAACCGCATCCAACCGGGGACCATTACCGACCTGGCTCCCACGCGAGGGTACTCATGAGCCCGTACGCTGCGACGGCCGCTCGCCAGAGGGAGCTGGGGAATGAAGGCAGGTCGAGATCATCGGCCAATCGAGGACTTGACCCCTGTTTCGTTTCGTGCTACACAATATTCGTGGAGCACGAGCATGGCGAACCTGACGATTACCGTATCTGCGGACGTTCTGAGAAAAGCGCGGATCCGCGCGTTGGAGCAGGGAGTATCGGTCAATCAGGTGCTCGGGGAGTACCTGCGGAACTACGCCGGGGCTGGGACGATCAGCGAAGCCGTCGAGCGAGCCCTTGCCGTGGCCGACCGTACGACGAGCGGAAGCGGTCCCGATGGTCGGCGCTGGAAGCGCGATGAGGTGTACGATCGCCATGCACGGTAGCTTCATCGACACCAATGTCCTGGTCTATGTCTATGACGACGACGAGCCTGCCAAGCAAGCGCGGGCCCGCGAGCTGCTGTCAAGCCTCGCACGAAGCTCCGAGCTGGTGCTCAGCACCCAGATACTGCAAGAATTCTACGTCACCATGACCCGGAAGCTGGCTCGGCCGCTCGCCGAATCCGATGCCCTCGATGCCCTTCGCGAGTGGAGCCGACTCCCGGTGGTCCAGATCGATCCACTTCTCATCCTGGCCGCGGCCGTGACCAGTCGCGAAGCTGTCGTGTCGTTCTGGGATGCGCTCGTCCTGGAAGCGGCTGCCGCTCATGGTTGCGAGCGCCTGCTCTCGGAGGACCTACAAGACGGATTCGTCCACAAGGGCGTGAAGGTCGAGAATCCCTTCCACTAGCAGGGGTCAAGCCCACACGGGGCAAGTCCGGACGAAGGACGCGCTGCTTGGCTTGCCCCAGCATCGCGTCAAGCCCACACGGGGCAAGTCCGGACTCGACCTCTCAATGAAGACACCAGGTCCCCGCTGGCGCCTGGGAAGACAACTGGACCATATTCTTCTCAGAGGGACGATCATGAGGAAAACACTGGCAAATACCGCGTTGTGGTTGGCCTTGCTGCTCGCCCAGTGCAACGGCGGTCCGGCGACGATTCAACCGCCGATTGCGGACAGCCTGAACGACTCCGGGGAGATCCTCGAAGAGATCGGTGACCTGCCGCAGCCGTCGGACCAGCCACCAGAAAGCGATCTCGAGGAAGCGATTGCGATGGATCCTGTCTTCACGGCAGATCTGCCAGCCGAGGCCAACCCACCCGTTTTCCAGACCTGCGAGAGCGCACCCCTGCCCCAGGATCTGAGCACCGGGGAGTGGAATCACTGGTACTCGTCCGTCATCGCTGCCGGTGATGCCGGCCACAGCGCCCAGAGGGGAGTAGGGGTCAGGTCGTCGATTGACGGATTATCTCGCTCAGCCTCTTGTCTCACTCTCTCGGGCATGCAGCCGCCGCATCCTCCTTGTCAGTCCATCGAGAAACTGTCAATCGATGCCTTGACCCCTCCGAGAAAGTCTGTCGAGGCCGGACCGTGGGATACCCCCCGATGCTGAAACTGGGATGCTCCCAGAACGTCGGGCAATGCCAGATTCGTTCCGCTGCTCGCGCATTCCCGAGTGCTGGGACACGCCATCGGCCGCTCTGACTTCGTTTTCGGCAGTTCTCCCTTGACGGTGCCGGAGTGCGACACTAGATTGACCGAAGTTAGGAAATGGAAAACTGTCTCAACTGGAACAGGAGATTTTGCAATGAAAGCCAAGACCCACATCAAGGCGGGCAGCGACATGAAGATCAGGGACACTGGTCTCGCCAGGGCTTTCCCCTAAATTGGTGACTAGCGACAGGCTGGCCATGAAGTCGACGTAGTAGGGGTCAGGTCGTCGAATAACGGATTTCTTGGGCGAAATCCCATCCAACCGGCCAGACCAGGGGACACCGTTGGGCTGGTCACCCATCGCCAAGACGATCACGGGCCGACGGGGAACACCTCGGTCTCACTCAGCACCTCGGCCGAGGTCTGGCGATCGACGGCCCATACGAAGTAGTGCAACCCGGTGACCTCTCCAAAAAACACCCACTCGGCGCGCCATCCCAGATCCAGGTGCTCGGTTTCGGCCACCAACCGGTCGTTCCAGTTGTGGTGGGTGTTGGTGTATTCCAGCCGATCCCAGGCATCGACCCGGTGGAATGCTCCTCCGAAGGTCAGCTCTAAGAACAGGGGCGCATAGATCCCCGACTGACCGACTCCTTGCGCCCCCCAACGGCGCCCCAGGTGGGCTGTTACCCCACCATCGCCGCCCTCGAACCTCAGGATCTGGTCGGGCATGGGGTCGAGCCGCAACACCGCTTCTTCGCACCAGAAGGCGTCCAGGGGATTGTCTGGATCGCTTCCCCATACATAGACAAGGTATCCGCCGCTGTTTTGCACCTGGATGGTGGTACGATAACTCTCCCCCAGGTCCACCTGGAAGACGACCTCGCCCGTGCCCCGGTCGATGGTCTCCCGGATGGCCTCCGCTCCGTAGAATGCACCGGTGAACCTCGGTTGCCAACTGAAGCGGACGGGAATGAGGCCGACCAGGTCGAAACCTGGCACAGCCTCCCGCGGGCAAGCCAATAACTGGAAACGCGAAGACCACTGGTAACCGACCGAAAAGACGCGCCCGTTCGGGCAGTCCAGTTCGAGCAGGCGCTGGAAGTGTGGGCCATCGACGCGCTGCCACTCTCCGTAGTTCAGATTTCCCCCCGGTTGCTCGGGGGGATCCAGCACCTCATAGGAGTCGGTTCGCTGGCTGCCGGTATCGGCCGTGATCCAGGTCAGGTCGATGCCTGGCTGGAGGTTGGCCGTGTTCAGATTGTTGAGCGCCATCCGGCTTGGAGCGTCCATGCCAGGGGGCTGCCCCTCGACTTCCCAGGATCGGAACACCAGGTGGTAGAAGGCCAGGTCACGAGTGAAGTTGACCTCGCTGTTCTCGAACCAGTTGTGATGGGAAGCCGAGTAGGTGTTTGCCCAGAGGCCGCGGGCCAGAAACTGCTGCCACGGACTGGACGAGGCCCACAGCTCGGTGGCCGTGATGATCACCGGGTATGACCCCATGAGCGCATCGCGGACCGGTGTCCGCCAGTAGCGCGTCACCACCACCTCGCCCTCCGGCCTTGTCCCCACCAGCACGCTGATGGCATCCTCGTAGGTCGGCTCACCGTCGCAGGGTTCGAGCAACAACGTCTCCTCCGAGCCAGCGGGCTCAAGAACAAACCGCACATCGAAGCCTGGGTTGGCGTAGTCTACCGGCCTGTCGTCACCCTGAACGCGCTGCACCGAGAAAACCTCCCCCAGGGTGCCCCGAGCTCCCAGACTGTGATCTATCCGAGCGTACAGACTGTTCCCATCCGCCTGAGAGGAGAGCTCCCAGAACGCCAGTGCACTGCTTATCTCGGAGGAGGTGATTTCCTGGCGCTCGGTCGACAGGGGACCACTTTCGATTCGCAGGTCGTCAAGTCGAGAGATCGCGAGATGGACCTGGCCGAGTGAGCACCGGTCTTGAGGGGGCAAAACGAGGCGTATCTTGCGCGATAGCTCCTTCTCCAGCGAATCGCCCTCTTGCCAGACATTGCACAGTTCGATCTCGCTGCTCCAGATCAGCGCGACCCCTTGAAGGGTGGTTCCCTCCAGCGTGTCGTCGACAGGCCACCGATCCCCCGGGCTGCAGCCGTCGGGGAGGTCTGCAGAGCTGTCGATCGGCCGGTCTTCGAGGAGATCGGATCCATCGGGAGAAGCATCCGACGGGTCGTCTGGGGGGTCGGCCAGCGGGTCCTGACCGAAATCGTCATCGGTGTCCCGGTCTCCCTGATCCGGAACTCCGTCCCCGCCGTCGTACTCCAGATCGGTCTCGTGTCGGGTGTCCGCCCCGGTGGAATCATCATCCCCGCAGGCCGACCACAGATAACAGGACACCAGCGATGCCAACAGGCAGCCCAGGCGCAGCGCTGCGGCCCCAGCAGCGGTGTGTGAATTTCTGGACATCGACATCTTCCAGTCCTGCCAATAGCCAAGTAGATGGTTCGCGCCGCCTTGCGCGCCGTCTCCTCATGATAGCACCTATAGTAGGGGTCAGGTCGTCGATTGACATATTATTTGGGCGAAACCACATCCAACCGGGTACCAATGCCGACCTGGCTCCCCATGCGGGGGAGCGCATGGGCACGGACGATGCGGCGGCCGCTTGCCAGGGGGATTGGAGAACAAGGGCTGGTTGAGATAATCGGCCATTCGACGACGTGACCCCTGACACCTGACCCCTGACGCCCCCTCCGAACCTTGGCCGGCCGTTCCAGCTGGCCTGGCTCTCCTCGTACTGCTCGCACCCCCCTTCGTTCGCCACAGGACCGGCCCGATCCGTGTCAGCAGGGTAACCGGGAATCATCGCCAGGAATCGAACCGACTACTTCATGGAGAACTTGTCGTGGCGGCCATCGTCCCAGCGCATGTAGCCGGCGATCGCCTTGGCGGTCGCCGTGCGGAAGGGCTCCGGGGGATAGGGGATCACCCTCCGGTTGACAAAGAAGGTTCGCGTCAGCTCCGTATCCCGCTCCAGCACGAGATCCGCGATGGTCATGCCGTTGAGGTGGGTCAAGGAGACGGCGTGCCCCATGCAGCCCAGAGAGTAGACCAGGTCCTTCCCGCCCGCGTAGCCCATGGCGGGAGCCATGTCCAGCGGCACCGAGACCGGCCCGCCCCACTGGTGGGTGAAGGCGATGCCCTGCAACGAGGGAAACACCTGGAGGAGGTCGCTCTTCAGGCCGTCGAACACCTTCGGGTTCTGGTCCTTTGCCGCCGGCACGTCGTAGCCGAAGGTGATGTCCACGTCCCTGCCGCCCAGCACGATGCGGTTGTCGGCGGTCAGGCGGTAGTAATGGACCAGGTCGCGGAAGTCCTCGATGCCTTCGCGACCTTGCCAGCCAATCTCCTCGTGCTGCCGTTCGTTGAGCGGTTCGGTCAGCACGATGTAGGTCCAGACGGGGACCTGCTTGCGCTTGAGCTTGGCGAAGAGGGAGGACCAGGCGTTGGTGGCCAGCACGACCTTGTTGGCGCGGACGTGCCCTTCCGGGGTGACCAGCCGGAAACGGCCGCCTTCGCGGGCGATCTCGATCAGGGGGGAGTTCTCGAAGACCCGCACCCCCAGCGGCTCGATGACCTCCTTCCAGCTCCAGGCCAGCTTGGCCGGGTTGAGGATGCCGCAGCGGGGCTCCCACCAGGCTCCTCCCTCGTACAGGGGGCTTGCCACCCTGGATTGCAGCTCCTGCTCATCGATCCAGAAGATGTCTTTTAACCCCAGCTTCTTGGTGACGAACTCGAACTCGCGAGCCAGGCGCTTCTGGTGGACCTTGCAGGTGGAAACCTCGAGAAAGCCGGTGTGCTGGTAGTCGCAGTCCAGATCGAGGGTGGTCACCAGGTCGCGCAGCAGGTCGACAGCCCGGCAGGTGTACTCATGGGCCTCCACCGTCTTCTGGTTGCCGAAGCGGAAGGCGGTGATGCTATGTATGAGACCGAACTTGGTCATGCTGAAACCGGCATTCCGTCCGCTGGCCCCGAAGCCGATGACCTGGCCCTCGAGCAGCGCCACATCGATCTCAGGCTGTGCCTTCTTGAGGAAGTATGCGGAGCTGAGACCGGTGAATCCGCCTCCGATGACGGCCACGTCGCAGGTGACCTCTCCTTTGAGGTTCTCGTTGGGCGTGTAGTGACGAGTGGTCAGCCAGTAGCTTTTTTCTCTGAAGTCCTGCTGCTCGATTTTCTTTACTTTCACTTTCGCCCCCTTGATCCCTGTCGGTCTGCCTCCACACGTCGAGCCGTTGCCGGTCAACTCGAAGACCACCGCTCCCTGGTGATCGCTTTACGCCCACCGCGCCGCACAGATCCGCTCCCGCGTCGCCTCGAGCAGGAGCCGACCGGTCATCGAGTCTCGCGTCCGCGGCCTCATGGCGACCAGGTCGCCCGTCCGCCATCGCCTGGTCATCGCTTGACGACCCGCGTTGTTTCCTCTTTGTTACCATTTCTGCTGGTTCGCCGCCATGGCATGGGGGTGGACGGAAACGAAGGGGTTCGGCGTCACTCCCGGAAGAGGGCCGGATGACAATCTTCCCAGCGGTAGGGCGCCAGACAGGTCCGCTGGTCCAGGCAAGCCAGGCTCGTCCGATCCAGAAAAGGGGGGTTCCGCCAGGCTCCAGCTCCATACCAGGCAGCAACAGCCGACCAAAACCAGGAAGAACAGGTGTGTTTTCATCTGGCAGTCCGTTCCGATCAGGTAACCTGCATCCACAGGCCTTGTGCAAACGGTCGCGCGGGGGCCGAAATTTCAGTCCTCCTGGTCTGACCGGCAAATCCCCGATATCAGGGCGCTGCTGGCCCTGACTCGGCAAGATCGATGCCTCCCAGGATTTGACATTATTAATATAATAATTACATTTTAAGTAGAATATCGTGATTTCCGAGGCAAATTGTCGAGAACAGGAGACACAGTGCAACAGAACCAAGCAATTCATAAAAACGACCTCCTCCAGGCGCTGCGCAAACGGTACGATTACTGGTCGGCCAGAGCGGTACTGAACCAGGTCCTGGACGAGTCGGGCATGGCAGAGCAGAAGACGTTCGGTCCCGAGCAGATCCGCGAGCTTTGCGAGGAGATCCGGTCCATTGGCGACCGGGTAGACCGGGTCATCCGCGAGATCGCCCGTCTGGCGGAAAAGATCGAAAAAGCCACCAGACCGACTCCCGCAGCTCCAGCTCGGACCTCGAAAACGACCGCCAAGAAGGCCGCCCCACCAACCGGGTCAAAGGGGACCGGGGGAAAGAAAACCAAGGCCGCCCCGGCAAAGGCGAACAAGGGAAAGGCCAAGCCCTCCAAGGGCGGCAAGAAGGGCAAGAAGTAAACCCGCGCGCCGCTTGTTGGGCCGGTTGACCATGGTTGATTGGGACCCATCAAACGCTGATCAACGGATCCCTATCACAACCATCCCCCCGACCGACGCTGTTGGTTCCGTCCAGACGGTGTATCCTGTCGGCAGGTTGAACCGCGAGGCGTGTCATTGTCAGAATCCACGTTCGAGATCCTGCAGCTTTCCCTCCCCACGCCCTTCCCGGTCGGCGACGTCAACGCCTATCTGTTGGGCACCGAGGGGTCGGTTTTGGTCGATACCGGGCTGTACTGGCAGCCATCCATCGAGACGCTGGCATCGCAGATCGAGGCCAGCGGCCGACGGATCGAGGACATCCGGACCGTTCTCATCACCCACGATCATCTCGACCACGCTGGAGCGGCCCTCCATCTATCCGAGCGATGCCAGGCCGCGATCTACTGCCATCCCCGGAGCTCGCTCGAGGTGCGGTACGACGCCGAGCTGATCGAGCGACTCAGCCGTTTTCTGGTGCAGTGCGGATTGCCCAGGGGCCAGGTCGAGGCCGGCTTTCGGGCTTTCCAGCGCAACGAGGCGCTGGTTTCCAGGGATGCTACCCCCCACGAGATCCGGCGTATTCAGGGCGGGGCAACCCTACACCTCGACGGTCTGACCCTCGAGGTGCTGGAGACCCCGGGGCACAGCCCGGATCACCTGTGCTACCTCGATGTCGATGGCGGCCTTTTGTTCTCGGGGGATACGCTGCTGCCCCACATCACTCCCAACCCCTTGCTGAGCCTGGATCCGCTGGATGGATACCGGAGAGACAGGAATCTCTTGCGATACCTGGACTCCATCCAGGCGCTCAAGGGTTGCGGTGCGGCCTGCGCCTATCCGGGTCATGGCCGGGTGATCGACGATGTGGCCGGATTGATCGACCGGAACCTGGCCTTCATCGAGCAGCGGCGGGAGCGCTTTTTTGCCCATATCCTGGCCGGAGCTCGGCGACCCGGCGAGCTGGCGGCCGCCGTGTTCGGGACGCTGGACATCGCCAACACCTACCTGGCCATCTCGGAGACGGTGGGGTACCTCGACCTGTTGGAGCGCGACGGCCAGGTGACCGTGGACTGGGACTCACCGAACATCACGGCAAGGCCGGGGTGAGCATTGAGCGAGGGCATCGAACACCTGGTCGCTCAACTGCCCGGATGGCCATTCTGGTGGTGTTGCTGCTGTGGCGGAAGCCGGCCGTAAAGCAGAAAAAGGGAGACCCTGGTCACCAGGACGGGAGACGGTCAAAGGGCCTGTCTCAGCAACCATCACTACAAAACGGAATCGGGAGCGATGGAGCAGAACCTGGCGCGTGCGGAAAACGGTCAAGGGTCTGGACCGCTCGAATCGTGCTGCACAGTAGAACCTGGCGCGTGCGGAAAACGGACGACAAGAGACCGTCAGGGAGATGCCTCTTGTGCTCCAGGGACCTCCTCAGGTTCCGCTTCGTTTGAAGTGCCTTCGCAAGAGTCTTTGCACTCCTGCTCCGATCGATCTATCGCGGCCTCTGCCTCTGCATACTGAATGTCACAGAACTCTTTGTTGACCGCTGTCCTCTGGCATTCCAGATAGCGCTCGCGCGCCAGATAACGCTCCGTCGCGTGGTAGTTCTCGCACTGCTCCTTGCACCATTCCACAGCACCCTGGTCATCGTTCTCGGCATTCCCTTCAGATATGCCGGATGCCACCACAAACAGCGCAACAGCGACAACCGCCAGAAGTGTTTCGGACTTGCCCATCAGGACCTCCCTTTCGGTGCTCTACGCATTACTGGCCCAAGAGCGATCAGGCCACACAACGCCTCCGTCACTCCGCTCTCCAAGGTAACGGAACACCCTTTCCGGTGCAATATCAACCCCGGTGATGGATGAGCCAGCCAGCCTTAGAATAGACCTACAGTTGAACTTTGTCGCCATTTCCGGCAGAACTGCCCGAGTGGTCGGTCACTCCTCGACTTCTGTCGCCCAGGCCGACGGAGTTACACTCCATGGGCGTTCCCGGGAGTGATCGGACCGCATTGTCCATTGCCCTGACACATCGACGACCTACTGCCCACCAACCGGCAGCTCACCGGAGCCGGTTGCGTCTGCTCTCGATACCGTTCACATTCTCACAGCTTCCTACTGGCCTGTTATGTAGCACCCTTTGGGGTGCAAATCCGGGTACGGACCACAGTCTTTGGGGCAACGCTGGGGTTTGGTAAGTGGCACCCCCTGGTAGTGCACTCTGGTGCACGAAACGCGGAAATCGTCGGGACCAGCGTCGATCGGGCAGTTTTGCCCGTTCCTTTGCCTTTTCCCACGGTAACTGCCGAATTTTCTCGGCGGCCGAGGGCGAGTTCAGTATCATCGGCGAGCCGTCGCTGGCTGCGCATATCGCCAGGCCAACTACCGCGATGGTCATCAAGGACCAATGACCATGAAGTACGTCGAAATAATCGCCAGTGCTGGTAGCTCGGACACCGTCTTGGCCATCGCAAAGAAAGCGAAAGCGTTGGATCTCAGGCTTGGCGTCGTGGGGGAAGACGGCATGCAGCAGATGCGGATGCTGGTTGGTGACAACACTGTTCAGTTGGCTCTCGACACCCTGCAAAACGTGCTGGGCGCTCAGCCCACTGCTCGCATCGTCGTATTGTCCGTTGAGGCCTCGGTGCCCAAGCCAGCTGAGGAGAAGAACAAGAAGGACGACTCGGCGACGACTGCGCGAGAAGTGCTTTATGAGGCGGTTGAAAAAGGCGCTCGGCTTGACTGGAATTTTGCCATGTTGGTGGTTCTGTCCACGATGGTAGCCGCAATCGGGCTTATCGAGAACAACACCGCCGTCGTGATCGGTGCAATGGTCATCGCGCCCCTACTGGGGCCAAATCTTGCGCTCAGCTTTGGGACCGCCTTGGGCGACGCCACGTTGATGCGGAAATCGGCCCAGACCCTTTTCGTCGGCATCATGCTGGCCGTTACCCTGTCAGCGGTCTTCGGGGTGCTTTGGCCATCAGCCCTGACCAGTCATGAGCTCATGTCGCGAACCCATGCCAGTCTCGACTCCATCTTGTTGGCACTTGCGTCAGGCGCAGCGGCGACCCTTTCGTTGACGACAGGTCTATCCGAGGCGTTGGTGGGTGTAATGGTCGCCGTGGCGCTGCTGCCACCTGCCGCGACGCTGGGGATCATGCTCGGAGGTGGGAACCCGACACTTGCCATGAGCGCAGGACTGCTGCTCGCCATAAACGTTGTATGTGTCAACTTGGCGAGCAAGATTGTCTTCTTCCTGAAGGGCATCCATCCTCGTACCTGGCTGGAAAAAGAAAAAGCAAAGCGGGCCATGCTGCGATACGTCTTGGGTTGGCTCATCACATTGGTTGTTCTCCTGCTGCTCATGTATGCACGCGGTTCTTGAACATGGATCGACGTGCGACAGTTGCCTGGCGACCTCATCAACTCGGGCTGGCAACCTTGGTGCGCCTTGTAGCCACCAGAGTGATGGCGCCGATCCGCTATTGCAGCGCGGACCCACATGCGAGACCATACGCCGGTTCGCATAGATCCCGGTGCGTCATGACGAACGGCCAGGCAACATGAGCGAATCGCAACCGCATTCACGGGACAAGAGATCGACAGCTCTCGGTCTGGTGGCCATCGCAATCTGGAGCAGCTCCGTCGCGTACACGCGAAGCGCCGCCGAGCAAGGGCGCCGGCGCCCTCCTCTCCCGGAGAGCTGACTACTGTTCACGTCTCACCAAGGCCTTCATTTCCCTGGGTTTCCAGCGCCCCGATTTCCCGAGGCCGAGGGCAGGGCAAGCCCTGCCCCTACATCGATGCAAAGGCGCTGCTTGCTGCGCCCCGATTACCCGAAGACGAGGACAGGGCAAGCCCTGCCCCTACTGGCCACTCCCTATGAAAGGATCGTTCTGCTAGACTGTGGTGAACCGGTCGCCAAAGTCAGCTCGGTAGAAACTACGGGAACTGATCACCATGGACGAAGGGAGGAACCCATGAAAAAGCTCCTGAAGATACTGGGGTTTATCCTGCTCGGCTTGCTCATCCTGGTCATCCTGGCCGTCGCAGCGATGTCTCTGTATTTCACCGACGAGCGGCTACGCGCTCGGGTATTGCCCGAAATCCAGGAGTACACGGGGCGCGACGTGCAGATCGAGCGGATCTCCTACTCGTTCTTCCGTACCTTCCCGCGGTTCGGGTTGATCATCGAGGGTCTCGAGGTCCCCGACCCGGTGGAGGAGCAGCTGGCCAGCATGGATCGGCTGCAGATCTCCTTGAGCCTGCTTCCGCTTCTTCGCGGTGAGGTCAGCGTACAACGGCTCCAGGTCGACCGCCCGGTGTTCACCTACATCGTGTACGAGGACGGACATACGAACCTGGACGATTTTCTGCCGCAGGAAGAACCCGAAGAGCCTCCGGAATCGGAGGAGCCCTCCAAGCCGATGGACCTGCACCTGGCCAGGGTGGAGATCAACGACGCCCACCTGGGCATGATCGATCATGTCAAGGGCACCTCCGTGCTCCTTACCGATCTGGATCTGGTCACCTCGCTGCGCTGGTCCGACGTGATCAAGAGCTCGGTGGAGATCACCCTGGGCGCCCTGGACCTCACTGTCGAGGGGGAGCCCATGGTGTCCGGTCTCGGGCTCAGCCTGTCGCAAACCTCTGTCCTGAACCTGACGGAGGAAACCCTGGAGCTCCAGGAGGGGCAGCTCAACATCGAGGGGCTGGCGCTCTCGCTGGCGGGACGGGTGGCTGAGTGGGGCTCCGGTCAACCGGTGGTGGACCTTCGGATCGAGTCGCACTCGGACGATTTCGGCGTCCTGCTCGACCTGGTTCCGGAGAGCATGGAGGCCTTCATCGCCAAGCTGGAGACGGGGGGCGCGTTGGACCTGAGCGCCACCCTGCAAGGTCGGGTGGGTGGGGAGGCGCTGCCGGCCTTCGATGCCCGCGTGACCATTGCAGACGGCTTCATCCATCACAATGCGGTGCCCGAGCGGATCTCGGGGATCACCCTTTCGGTCCAGGCGAACAACGAGCGTGTCGTCATCGAATCCCTGGAGGCGCGGGCGGGTGAAGCGAGCCTGTCGGCCTCCGGCGAGCTCCGAGAGCCGCTCGAGGAAACGGCCCAGTTCACCTTCTCCGGATCGGTGAACGCCGACCTGTCCACGGCCGATCGATTCGTTCCGCTGGCCGAGCTCGGCATCTCCACCCTGGCCGGGCTGGTCGAGGTCGGCGCCAACGCACAGGGGCAGCTCAGCGCACCGGACCAGGCTGCGGTCGATGTCTCGCTCCAGCTCACCGACGGCAGGATCGGGTTGGTCGGGGTAAACCGGCCGGTCGAGCAGATCGCTGTGAATGTCCGGGCCACCAACGAGGTGATCGACATCACCAACATCTCGGCCCGCTCTCTCGAGAACGTGGTGACCGCAAGCGGCAGCGTGAACGGCTACCTGGGGGACGCCGCCTCCTTCGCGGTGTCGGTCGACAGCCACCTCGCCCTGAACGAGATCAACGAGTACTACCCCGTGCAGGAGAAGATGGGTCTGGTCATGAGCGGGGTCGTCGATACCGATGTCCAGCTGAGCGGAGCGGTCGCCAACCTGGCGGCAACCCGGCTCGATGGGACGGTCCGGTTGGCAGAGGTCAACGTCGAGTATCCAGCGCTTCCCCAACCGTTGCGGGATCTGAACGGCACCCTGGTGTTTGCGGGCGACAGCATCAGTGCCGAAGAGTTCGCGTTCTTCCTGGGGGAGTCCGACATGTTCTTCGCTGGAACGCTCAGGCAATACCAGGGGCTGATGGCCGCAGCCGGAGAGGCCGAGCCGGCGCGTTTCAGCGGGCGGTTCCATTCCTCCTCGCTCGACGTTGACTCCTTGCTGAAGCTGGGCGGGGAACCCGAGGCTCCGGAAGAGAGCCGGGAACCGGTCGAAGCGGCGCTTCCCAACCTGGCCGGCGACTTCAACGTGGCGATCGACAGGCTGACTCTCTCCGGCATCGAGGCCACCGACTTCCACTGCGACCTGGAGATGTCGCCTCGCCATGTCAGTGCCAACCAGGCGCAGATGGCCGTATTCGGGGGGAGCATGGGGGGCCGGTTTCGGTGGGACATCCACGCGCCCGACCGCACCGGCTTGACCTTTCACGGCAACGTGGACCGGGTACGGCTCCAGGAGCTGTTCTCCCACTTCGACCTCACCGGTCAATCCCAGCTGCCTCAGCACCTCCAGGCAGATTTCAGCTCGACGGTCGACCTGACCTCCGACCTGGACGAGTACCTGTCGATGGTCAAACCGACGCTGCGGATGAATGGGAGGTTCAACATGGGTCAAGGTGTGATCGCCGGTCACCCGATACAGAACGGGATCGCCGATGCCATCCGGTTGGATTCCATCCGAAACGTCCCGTTGAGCTCGTGGCTGGCGACCTTCCGGGTCGAAGATGGCGTCTTGCACTTGAACGACGTCAACCTGACCAGCCAGGACATGGCCCTGGAGCTTGGCGGATCGCAGAACCTGGCCAGCAACGAGCTCGACTATCGCGCCGATGTCGTTCTTCCTCGGCAGGTGGCCGAGCGGCTCGGCGGTGTGCTGCCCGCCGAGGGTGTGCAGGCGCTGGTGAGGCAAGACGGCAGGGTGGGGATCCCCGTGACCATCCGGGGGACCTCCGGCAGTCCGCGAGTGGGGGTGGATGACAGTGGAATCCGGGAGCGGGTCGAGAGCTACCTGCGCGGTGAGGTCGACGCTCGGCGGCAGCAAGCCGAGCAAGAGGTTCGCGAGGCGGCCGAACAGGTGCGCCAACAGGCCGAGCAGGTGCGCCAACAGGCCGAACAACAGGCGAGCGAGGCCGCAGACCAGGCTCGCGACGAGGTCGAGGACCAGGTCCAGGATGCGGCGCAAGATGCGGCCGATGCCGTGAGAGACAGGCTTCCGTGGTAGCCTGTTCGCGCGACGGGGCTCCTGTGTGCTCGAGCCCCATGGTCGGCAGGCAAGGTCAGCGGCTCACCAGTGGGTGAGTCCGGATCCAGAGGACCGATTCGGGCCGTCAGCTCTGGTCAGGCCGTTCGGAATGGTGGAACCGATGATGACCATTGGAAAACCCGTTTGTCGGAGGACAGCCTGCCTCCTGGTTTCGGTGCTGTGGTTCATCGGCTGTGGGGAGCCGACCCGCAGTGGACCGAGCGATGAGGACGCAGACCTGGACCAAGACCAGCACCTCGATTCCACCTTTCCAGGACCCGTCTCACCGGGCTCCTGTGTGATCACCGCTGAGGAGCTCGATTCGACTCAAGACCAGGCTGAACCGTTCACCTGCGAGATCTCCATCCACACGGGGCGAGGCTGTGATGATCTGGCGCGATGCCTGTGCGAGTATGCCCGGGGGTTACACCCCGACTCCGAGGTGTTCGACCTGGCGGCCTGTATCGAATGGCTGGTTGTGCCCCGAGGCATGATCACCCTGTCGGATTACTGCCCATGGTCCGGTAGTAGCGGAGAGGCGCTCAGTATCGGCGATCTCGTGAACGAGCAGCTGCCGCAGAGCTGGATCGATCTTCCCTTCCCTCCGGATACGGCATTGCAGGCCAGCGAGCCCTGTGACGAGGTGGCAGCCTACAGCCTGTGGGGTGAAGAGCCGGCCTGGTTTTTCAGCCTGTTCGAGCAGAACGCGACAGTCCCCGAGCCCTCCCATCGGATCGAGGACTACCCGATCGAGTCCTACCCTTTGTTGATGCTGGACCACGTGGTTGAGTTCACGGCTTTTGAAGCGCTGGCGGTGCTGACGGCAGAAGGAAAGAGCTGCCTGGCCGAGCGGTTCGAAGGCGGGGAGCCGACCGATCTGCTCGGTCGCTCGTTCTTGATGCATAGCGCCACAACCCCGTTGGAGGTCGGAACGATCGTATCCCATGTCATGTCGTCCTGGCGTCCCGGGCCGGTGCTGTTGATCGAGGATTTTGCCGAAGCGGACTACGGCGAGCTTCGTTTCTTCGATCAGTACCCATCCGACGATCCGATGGATTTCAGCATCTTTTTCCTTGGCCATTTCGCTGCGGTCGGCAAGTTGACGGACGCGGCCTGCATCTCCTCTTGCGGATGCCCCGGGGAGCGGGCTTGCCGGGAGCACACCTGCACTGAATTGCCGTCAGGCTGCCAGTCGGATGAGGACTGCTGTCTTGGACGGTGCGGAGTCGATCACCGGTGCCATTGACCGGCGGCGCACGACAGGGAGGAGACCCGTCCGGTTCCCGAATCACCGGTCACCGGCAGCATGTCATTTACCCACGAAAACAGCGATCGGCAGCCATGGTATACGGACAGGTCTATGGGGGTTGGCTGTGGGCAGGCCGCAAGCGCCCTGGTAGATCGGCTTGCCCTTGACCTGGTCGACCCTGTCGATGGTATGGCGCCTGGAGATCGGCACGAGCTCGACATGGGGGTGAGCTGGGTGTGATCGGCCTGCGTTGATCATGGACCTACGTACTTGTCCGAAGGACACCGTTCTTGCCTGAATCAGCATCTGC
>JAFGEP010000084.1 GCA_016931535.1 Bradymonadales bacterium | reverse complement strand
TGCTCGTAAAAACCATGCTAAGTGCCGGAAACGGAAAAGGTAATGGGTGATGCGGATCACGTGGGTACCAGCCCAGGGCGAAGCCCTGGGTCAGAGGGCCACAAGGGGTGGGAGCCCTGAAAGGGCGAGACATAGCAACTCACTGCTGCACATGCGAGAGCCCTGAATGTTACGCCCCTTCAGGGCTCGGATTGTTAAGGAGCCTAATTACCCAGGGCTTCGCCCTGGGCTAGTATGTGACGCCCCTTCGGGGCTTTTTTGCTGACTTGTAAACTCGATTACGGGAGGATTGGATTGGCTGCCGCCCGGTTCTTTTCATTAGGAACCAAATGGATGGGGTCTATCGGATGATACCCCCTTGACCACAGACTTTCCTCACACCTGGCCGTCGGATCAATCTGACCGGTAAACCCTATCAGAAGCAAAACGTCGATCTTCTGGATGCAGATCCAGTGGGCTGCGCGCCACCTCCCCCCGGCTTCGCCTCGGGGGAGGACTGCCCCAACCAAGGACTACAATCCAGTCCGGGTGTTGTGCTAGGCTCAGACCCCAGAATTCCGGCCGATGCGGTCAGGCCTGTTGGGAGGATTTCATGAAGAAGGTGCTCATCACGGTGGTGGTTGTCCTGGTGGTGCTGGCGGCGGCGGTCTACCTTGTCTTCTTCCGCCCCCAGGTTCCACTGGAGCTGCGCTATCCGCCGACCAGCCGCCCTACAGATTGCTTTGCGGGTGCCGAGGGTACGGGGGAGAGCGCAGAGGCGACAGCGATGACCCAGATCGAAGGCGAACCGGTCGATCTGCCCTTCGATCTGTCGGGTACCTGGGCCTTGCGCGAGGTCTCCTCGACCCTGTCGAGGGTTCCGATCATCGGTGACCTGGAGACCACCACGACCTCTATCTTGCAGGTGGAGATCCGGCAGAATCAGAATCGGCTGAGCATGGTCACTCAGACCTGCTCGCTCGAAGCGGTCAACGACAGTGATACCTCCCGACTGCTCTTCCCTCCCGCCTTCATGGCCGCCATGGTGGCCAGCGAGCGCCAGGCCATCGTGGAGCCGACCGAGTCCGGCTATCGATTCCGCCAGGTCCGCCACTCGCGCCTGCTGGGAGCCAACCTGGACGATCCGGTGAACGACCCCTTGCCCACCGACAAGCGAGATCCCCGGGTCACCGACAATGACGGCGACGGCCACCCCGGTGTCACGGTCCGGATCGAGGGGCTGGTCGATGGCGACGTTTACCTGGTTCAGCGGAACTGGAACGAGCTGTGCGGCGACGTGACCAGCCCCGACCGGGTGGAAGGGTACCTGTGGTGGGGCAGCCGCCAGTCGATCCTGGATGCCTCCAACTTCCTGCTCAAGCGGTCGGCCGAGAGCATCCCCAACCCGGACTGGGAGCGCAACCGGTTCCTGATGTGTCGGGTACAGCCGGGTTTGAGCTGTGAAGAGATCGTGAGCGACCCGGCGGCGTTGTTCGCCGCCTGTTCCCAACCTTGAGCCGGGGCGAGACGTGGCCGCATGCCGATGACTCGCACTGAAGGCCGATCTCCCCGGTTCCTCGCACCGCATGATCGGTTGGCAAAGCGGGGAGTCCTGACGCAGTGCCCGCAGTAGACCGACAGCGATTGGCCATGATAGAGGATGGCAGGTTGGCAAGGAGGGGAGACCTGACTACCTGTCCGTTTTGGCCCGCAGAGTGGCCATCATGGTGAAGGACCTGAGCTTGGCAGAGAGGACGAAGAGCATGACGATGACCTGCGCTGAAGGACGCTACATCCTGGTGGCGGGCGGTGCCGGCTACATCGGTTCCCATGCGGTCATCGCTCTTTTGGAGCGGGGGTACCAGGTCCTGGTCGTGGACGACCTCTCGACCGGCCGGCGGGAGCTGCTGCAGCCCGGATGTTCGCTGGAGGAGGGCGACCTCGGGGATCCGGAGTTCATCCGCGGGGTGTTCGCGCGCTACCCGGTGGCCGCCGTGATGCACTTCGCCGCCTTCAGCATCGTGCCGGAGTCGGTGAGCGACCCTGTCAAGTACTACCGTAACAACGTCGCCAAGACGGTCACCTTGCTCGATGCCATGCTCGATGCGGGCTGCAAGGTCTTCATCCTGTCATCGACCGCAGCCGTATACGGCGAGCCCGAGCGGACCCCGATCGAGGAGGGGATGCCCACCCGGCCGACCAATCCCTATGGCCGCAGCAAGCTCATGATCGAGCAGATCCTCGCCGATGTGGCTGCCGCCAGGCCGCTCCACTACACCTCGCTGCGCTACTTCAACGCGGCCGGTGCCGATCCCGGCTTGCGGGCTGGAGAGCTCCACGAGCCGGAGACCCATCTCATCCCCATCATCCTACAGGTGGCCGCCGAGATCAGACCGTCGGTTACCGTGTTCGGTACCGACTACCCCACTCACGACGGGAGCTGCATCCGCGACTACATCCACGTCACCGACCTGGCCGAGGCGCACCTGCTCGCGCTCGACCACCTGCTCGGCGGCGGCTCCTCTGGGGTATACAACCTGGGAAACGGCACCGGGTTCTCGGTGCTGGAGGTGATCGAGACCGCTCGACGAGTCACCGGACGCAAGGTACATTTGGTGGAGGGACCCCGGCGACCCGGCGACCCGGCGGTTCTGGTCGCTTCCTCGGCGCGGATCGCCCGCGACCTTGGATGGCGGCCGCGACACCAGGAGCTGGAGCAGATCATCGATACCGCCTGGCGCTGGACCCTGTCCCGGTGATCCTCCCCCGCTTGCCGAGCAAGCGGGGGAGGTGGCGGCGCAGCCGCCGGAGGGTGCGACTCCTCCCCCGAGGCGGAGCCCGGGGGAGGTGCCCGCGAAGCGGGCGGAGGGGGCGATCCTGGCCCCTGGACCAGCAGTACCCGCGAAGCGGGCGGAGGGAGCAACTCAAGCCTACACAAGGGGGCGAAATGACATACGAGTACGAAAAACCAGACAACCTGGTCGACCTGTTTGAATCCGCGGTCGCCAGGTTTCCCGAAAATCCCCTGTTCGGCACGAAGGGACCGGACGGACGCTACCAGTGGCTCACCTACAAGCAGGTGGGAGAGCAGGTTGATGCAATGCGATCGGCTCTGGCCGGCATGGGGATCGGTCGAGAGGATTTTGTCGGCATCATCGCCAACAACCGGGTGGAGTGGGTGGTGGCCGCCTTCGCCACCTACGGTCTGGGTGCCCGTTTTGTGCCGATGTACGAGGCGGAGCTGGAGAAGACCTGGCGATACATCATCCAGCATAGCGAGATAAAGCTGTTGCTGGTGTCCAAGCCGGAGATCCTGGAGAAGGTCGAGGCGTTCCGGGCGGAGATCCCGACCCTCGAGCACCTGGTGCATATCGATGGGGAAGGGCCCCACAGCCTGAGGGAGCTATTGGAGCAAGGCCGACAGAACACTGTCCCCTCGGTGCATCCTGCCGCCGAGGAGATCGCGGTCCTGATCTACACCTCGGGGACGACCCAGCAGCCCAAGGGGGTGCTGTTGACGCACGGGAACCTGACCAGCAACTCCAGGGCTGGATACACACTCTATCCCGAGCTGAACGAGGAGGCGGTCTTTCTGTCCATCCTGCCCTGGGCCCACAGCTACGCCCTCACGGCGGAGATGAACAACAACTTCCAGTTCGGTGGGTCCATCGGCATCATGGGGTCGCTGGATACGCTGGCCCAGGACTTCCTCCAGGTCAGACCCACCTACCTGATCGCCGTGCCTCGCGTGTTCCATCGCATCTACGAGGGGGTCTGGGCCAAGATGAACCAGACCGGTGGACTGCCGCGCAAGCTGTTCTTGGCTGCGGTAGAGACGGCCCAAAAAAGACGCCAGCTCGCCGAGCAGGGGAAGACCAGCATCGCCAACCGCCTCAAGTTCGCTGTTCTCGACCGCCTGGTATTCAGCAAGATCCGGGCTCGCTTCGGCGGCCGGCTCCGGATGGCCCTGACCGCCAGCGCTACCATGAACCCGGAGATGTCCCATTTCTTCTCTGACATTGGCATCCCGGTCTTCGACTGCTACGGGCTGACCGAGACCTCTCCCGCCGTGACCATGAACAGCCGAGCGGCCCACAAGGTGGGCAGCGTGGGCAAACCGGTTCGCCAGGTTCGGGTGGAGATCGACCGGTCGTTGGTGGAGGGGCAGGGCGACGACGGGGAGATCGTCGTGTACGGCCCCAACGTCATGGCGGGCTATCACAAGGACCCGGATGCGACCCGGGCGGTCATGACCGAAGATGGCGGGTTCCGGACCGGTGATCGGGGGCGCCTGGATGAAGAGGGATTCCTCTACATCACCGGCCGCATCAAGGAGCAGTACAAGCTGGCCAACGGGAAGTACGTCTTTCCCGCCTCGGTCGAGGAGGAGATCGCACTGCTCCCTCACGTGGCCAGCGCCATGGTCTACGGGGAGGGCCGACCCTACAACATCTGCCTGGTCGTTCCGGATTTCGCCGCGCTGTCGGACTTCATTCAATTGCATGATCTGCCCCGCGATCCCGATGCGCTGGTCCAGAACGAACAGATCCAGAAGCTCATCTTGCAAGAGATCCGGACCGCGCTACAGGAAAAGTATGCCAGCTACGAGATCCCCAAGAAGATCATGCTGTTGCCCGAGGACTTTACCCTGAGCAACGACATGATGACCCAGACCATGAAGCTCAAGCGGCGCGTCATCAAGGCGAAGTTTCACCAGCAGATCGATGGGCTGTACGAGGAGTAGCGACCCCCCATCTCTAGCCAGCGCGGTTGGCCCAACCAGAACCCTGGTTCTGCCTTCAGCAGGAAAGGCCAGGCTGCCAGCCAGTCGCCAGTCGATTGCGGCCCTCTGCCCGCGACGCCGATCACCTCCTGCGTCAGCCTCAGACCGTAGACCGACCGCTGTCCCCTTCGAGCAGCGCTCTGCTAGGCGAGCTGAAACTGCAGGAAATGGGTTCCCCATCCCTTCAGCTCCACGTATAGCCCCGGATCGCGCATCTCGTCCCCTCCCCGGACGAACTCCTCGCCGCTCAAGGAATCCATCAGGCGCCAGGAACGGCCCGCGAGGTCGCCCCACGGCATCTTCACCCGGGCCCTGGCGTTTTGTGAAGAGAGGTTGATGACGATGAGCCGGCGGTGGTCGGCCTTGCGCCAACACCAGGCCACGACATTGAGGTAGGACCAGGTGTCCGGCCAACCGCTGCGGTCACATAGAAGCCATCCTCCCTGGCGAAAGACCGGTGAATCGACCTCTTCGAGGAGCTTCAGATAGAATCGCCGCAGCTCGGAATCGGTCACCTCGGCTGGCCGCCTGCCCAGCTGGACCGGGACCTTGTGGCGTCGGCCCTCGATCTGCCCCTCGTGCAGCAGCTTTGCGCCGGGCAGGGTGAGCATGCACAGCGCCGCCGCCCGCACCCACCTGGGATCGAACACGCTGACCGCGCGTGGCTCGTCGTGGTTCTCGATGAAGCGGACCAGCCGTTCCTGGAAGCCGATATCAGCGCCCAGGTGCAGGCGGATCGATTCGGCGGTCTCGTGAACCAGGCGATCGTAGAGCCGCTTGTCGTAGCAGTAGTCGAACCCCTGCCGCTGCAGCTCCCACTCCATGTCCCAGTACACCTCGGCCAAAAACAGAAAATCCGGATTCCGTTCCCGCACCGCCCCGATCACCTCGTTCCAGAAGTCCAGCTTGCGTGAGGCATCGGTGTGCTCTCCCCAGGTCTGCCGGAAGATCCGATCGACCAGCAACATCGCCATGTCGCAGCGCACGCCGTCGCACATCGTGGCGATGTCGCACAAGGTCTGCACGGCGGCCTTTCGATAGTCGGCCTGGGTGGCGTCGAGCTGAGCGGTGTCGGTCCAGGGGAGAAAATAGGGGTCTCGCCCATGGGCCAGCACGTTCCGGCCGTGTCGGAAGAAGTACCCCGGCGCGCGGTTGAGATCCTCCTCCGTCCCCCGGATGAAGTACTCCGGGTGTTCCGTGACCCAAGGGTGATCAACAGCCACATGGTTAGGGACGAAGTCCAGCAGCAGCGCGATCCTCCGCTCGGCAAGCGCTTTTCTCGCGGCCGCCAGATCCTCGGCATTGCCGAAGTTGGGATCCACTTCGTATCGAAACACCGCGTAGGGGGATCCCACCACATCTCTGCAGGAGAAGTCCGGAAGCACCCGTCGGTGCTCCTCCAGCAGATCGGGATGCTCGGAGGCGATCCGAACGGCTGCCGGGCTCCGCTGCCAGATCCCCATCAGCCACACCGCATCGATGTGAAGCGCTGCCAGCGAATCCCACACTCGGCCCGGTATCTCCGCCAGGGTGAGCGAACGTCCCTCCCGCTGCCGGATCTCGTTCAGCCAGGGCCAGGTGTTGATCTCGTAGAGGATCGGTCGTTGCTGCCAGCTAACCATGTGCCTTGCTCCTTGGTTGCTGCCCCTTGCCCGAGGAAACCAACCTCATTCTGTCCCAAATCGGGCGACCGCCCAAGAATGTGGGAGGATCGTACGGCCAGGGGCCAGGATCGCCCCCTCCGTCGCTTCGCGCCGGCCCCCTCCCCCTGGCACCGCCTCGGGGGAGGATCGCCCCCTCCGTCGCTTCGCGACACCTCCCCCGCTTGCACGGCAAGCGGGGGAGGAGGCTGTGTGCTGAATCCAATACAAGGGGTTTTGACTGGGGTATGCTGCCTTTTTGAGAGATGCCTGACCGGCAGAGTTTCAGGTCGAGCCGAATGGGTGGTTTCTGACGGCTGGCTGTTGCGGATCGAGTACCTCCCACCAGGTGTGCAACGATGAAAGTTGTCTACCACAAGGAGTTCCGCAAGGTGTACACCGGGGATCCGGCTGCCGAACGGGGACGGATGGAGTCCATCCTCGAAGTCATCGAGGGCCAGGTCACCCTGGTTGAGCCGAAGCCGGCGGCCGCCGAGCAGATCGCCCTGGCCCACGATCCGTTTCACATCGAGCAGGTCACGCGAGCCGGCCTGTACGAGATCTCCGCCCTGGCTGCCGGGGGAGCCATCAAGGCAGCACGCATCGGGCTTGACGAGCCCGCCTTCGCCTGCATCAGACCCCCCGGCCATCACGCCTCCCGCAACGGTGCCTGGGGGTTCTGCTTTTTCAACAACATGGCCATCGCTCTGTTGGCGCTCAAAGGGGAAGGCCTGATCGAGCGGGCGCTGGTGCTGGACATCGATCTCCATTTCGGCGACGGGACGGTCAACATCCTGGGGGGGGTGGACTGGGTCCACATCCTCAACCCCGACGCGAACCGCCGCAAGCAGTACCTGGAGGAGATATCGGTGACTCTGGAGGAGAATCCGGCCGATCTGATCGGCATCTCGGCCGGCTTCGACAACCATTGCAAGGACTGGGGAAACCTGCTTCAGACCGAGGACTACCAGGCCATCGGCAGGATGGTGCACCATGCAACCCACACCCGGGGGGGCGGCTGTTTCGCCATTCTCGAAGGGGGGTACAACCACCGCATTCTCGGCTACAATGTGCTTTCCCTGATCAACGGCCTGAGCGGCCGATGAGCGTGTGATGGGCCGGAAGGCCAACGCCCCCTGAAAGATGGAGGTAGACAGATCATGAAGAAGCGACTTGCACTCTGCGCGATGGTCCTGATGCTGGGATGCGACAAGGGTCAGCCGGGAGAGACCATGGAGCCGGTCCAACAGGCAACCCAAGCCGGCTCGGGGGAGGTGGCGGCGCCCACCCTGGGGACCCTCACCTTCGAGAACATGCAGCAGGCCATCGACCTGGTCGACCCCTTCCAGCCCTGGGAACCGGCCTGGCGCCAGGTGCTGGCCCTGGTGGGGGAACCGGTGTTCCAGGATGGAGATACCTTCTACTGGTACCTCATGCATGGAGACATGTGCGCCGAGCTGCAGATGCAGAACATGAACGGCCAGGTCGGCATCGTCGGAGTGACCGAGTACAGCGATATGATGCGGACCCGCTTCGCCCGCTGCCAACCCGGCGCCTTTGCTGCGGCCGAAACCGGCTCGGGACAAGGTAGCGGGGAGGGGACCGGACAAGGGAGCCGCTGAGGTCCTCGTCACGGTTGTCCAAGGCGGCATCCCCGTATGCCAGCCACCGCGGGACGGAAACCTCGATCCGCGCGTCACCTCCGCTTGGTTCCTTCACGAGCCCCTTTTCCCTCCCGCCATTGGCAGATACAATGCACCCCGACCATGCCAAGGAGTGAAATATGAAGGGAAACGACCAGATCATCGAGGTGTTGAACAGCCTGCTCGCAGACGAGCTGACCGCCATCAACCAGTACATGGTGCACAGCGAGATGTGCGAGGACTGGGGTTACACCAAGCTGCACGAGGCCGTGGAAAAACGCGCCATCGACGAGATGAAGCATGCCGAGAAGCTGATCGGCCGCCTGCTGTACCTGGAGGGGACGCCGATCGTCAGCCAGCTCAACCCGATCCACATCGGCGACAAGGTCGACAAGCAGTTCGAGAACGACATGCAATCCGAGGTCGAGGCGATCGAGGCCTACAACAAGGCCATCACCCTGGCGTCGAGTGTGGGAGACCACGGTACCAAGGAGCTGTTGACCTCGATCCTGCAGGAGGAAGAGGACCACATCGACTGGCTCGAGACCCAGCTCGACCAGATCTCCCACATGGGGCTGGGTGTTTACCTGACCGAGCAGGTGTGACGCCTGACCGCCTGGGATCTCGTCCCTTGACCCAAGTACGAGTGGCGCTCCCATCTTCTGGTTCAAGGGGAAACGCGAGATCTGGCGCCCTGAAAGGGTGAGACAGCCCAGCCCGGGCGCCGCCCTGGGACAGTGAGATCATTTTGGTGAGGAGCCCTGAAAGGGCGTACCAGACTGGGGCGACAGGCTGGAGAACCGCTGATGTCGTGCCCCTTTTCGGTTTGCCACCAGAGGAATCAACGCCACCCAGGGCGAAGCTTGGGGCTGGGTTGTCACGTCCTTTCAGTGCCTGGCACGGTAGCCGAACGGGATCAGGCAAGAGCCTTGGATCAGCCCCGGATACACCTCTCTTGGACATCTTCGGCCTCTTTCTGCGATTATAGTACCTCCGCTACAAAGGCTGAGATCGGCACCGACCAACAGAGGGCGATGTGAAAGTGAGCGCAAGCGACGTCGCCCTGCGCTATGCCCTTCGCTTCCACTGCCTGGCTGACCGATGCGAGGACAGCTGCTGCATCGGCTGGCGGGTGATGATCAACCAGGCCAACTACGAGAAGATCCGCCGTGCGGCCAGCCTGCCGGGGACGGAGCGGCGGCGGTTTCTGGAGTCCGTGGAGCTGGTCGAGAAGGGGGAACGCTCGATCGAGTCCTACGCCGAGTTCAAGATGCGCAAGGACGGCACCTGTCCCATGTTGATGGAGAATCGGCTCTGCCGGATCCACGCCCTGCTCGGCCCGAAGTACCTCTGTCATACCTGCCAGACCTATCCGCGCCGGATCTACCGCGTCGGCGACATGGCGTTCGAGCCGGCGATGGCGGAGAACCCCAGGACCAGAAACAAGATCTATGCCTCGGTCGATTCTCCCGTTCCCCTGGAGCTTTCGGCCACCGCCTCCTGCCCGGAGGTCGCCCGGCTGTTGCTGCTCCATGAGGATGCGGTGGAGATCGTTCCCTTCGACCGGCGCACACTGGGTCCACTGGTCTGCCAGCCCGGCATCGACCTGACCACCCGGCGCCCCTACGGGCGGTATCTCGCCCTGGTTCGGGAACGGATGAACGGGATGATCCGGATGCAACAGCTTCCGCTGGAGAAGCGGCTGTTATGCCTGGTTTACCTGGCCAGCCGGACCACCGCCATCCTGAACCATCGGCTGCTGGAACCGGATTCTCCAGTCCTCGAGGGCGAGGCGCTGATGTTCGACGATCCCGAGTGGATGCTGGAGGTCTCCAGGCAGTTCGATACAGTAAAGATCCCCGCCCCTCTTCTCTTCACGGTGGTCCGCACTCTGGTCAAGTCGGACGAGGAGGGCAGGGACCGCACGACACTGAGGGAGTTGACGCGCCTGGTGCTGGCCCCCTACCTATCGAAGGGGCCCTGGATCCGCCTGGCCAGGCCCAGTGCGGCCCGAATGGATGACCTCCATCCGGAGGAGTTGATCGTTGGCTATCGGAGCCTGAAGGAGCGGATGTACGCCGCCGCCCCGGAACGGTTCGATCGGTACTTCACCAGCTTCGCCGCCAGCCAGCTGTTCGGCAAGTGGCAGCTGGAGTCGACCGACCTGCTGACCCACCTGATCCGTCTCTTGGTCGAGCTGGCGGTGTACAAGTTCTACCTTTTCAGCCATCCCCTGCTGCACCACGCACTCGACCAGCTTGAAGCCCACAGGGAGGGTGGCGCCGGAGATAGGCGAAAGCCGACAGCCGGCGGGGAGACGGAGCTGGTGCCTGCTGGTCGAGGAACGGACGACCAGACCATTGACCCGGTGCCGTCGCGCCACAGGAAGCGCGCCAAAGAAACCGGCTCGGTATCGACCGTTCACAAGCCGGCCACCGGCAAGGGGGAGCCGCCCCCTTGTGCAACCAAGGGGGAGTTTCTCGATCTCCTGGATCGGGTCGCGGTTGAGGTGGTGTACCGGACCACCTCCTTGCTGGAGCACGGCTTCCTGTTGGAGCAGATCGAGCGGAAGCTCAAAAAGGCCAAGCTGATGAGCCCCGCCGGAGCGGTCTACCTGGCCAAGCTGTGAGAGTGCCGGCGGGCTGTTGCATCAACCGAATTCTGGCAAACGCTGTCTGAGCGAAACGCAAGCCTGGACTTTCACCGAACCGTAGAGTGGACGCCGAAACCCGCCGAGCTCACCTGCCCTCAAAAGCGTGAGCCTGAGCGTGAGCCAGGGAAAATGCCCAGGCGACGTGCTAGAACAGCCCCGACAGGATACGCCGATCGTTCTGGTATCCCCTGACCGACAGTCTGGCATCCGGAGGCTGCTCGCCCAGGGAGATCTGGTAGTTGCCCTGGACGGGGGTGTCGAAGCGGAAGTTGTACTTCCCGACCTGGTGGGACTCCTGGAACACCACCCGGCCGCTCGGATCGCGAACCGTGATGTTCAGCTCGTTGTCCCCCCCCGCCTTCAGGTAGACGCGGACAAAGCCGCCCGCTTCGCGCACCTGGATGTTGTCGTTGGTGTTCGGGTTGATCTCGTTGATGTGGATGTCGGCCTGGTAGATCAGAACCCCCGGCAACACCTGGGTTTCCAGGACGTAGACGCCCGCGATGACTATGAACAGGATGGTGATGAGAATACGGAGTCCCTTCTTCATGGGGGTGACCTCTGAGCAAGTGGTGGCGGCGTCTCCCGGCTATCGGTTGCGCCTCGTTTTCTAACGGGTCGAATCGACGTCGGGAAATGTAGCAGCACCGCTCGTTCTGGCCAAGATGGATGTCGGCCTGGGCAGGGCGATCCGTTTTGAATCCCCTTGACAACAGCGCCCGGTTGCGCTTGTGTGCCTACCTTGATCCCCTTCATGACGGTTTTCCCGTTCCATGTTCCAGAGCGCTTTCTACACCCGACAAGGAGGACGACAGATGAGGCGATTGTTGCCTGGGCTACTGCTTGGACTGCTCCTGGTCTGGGGCTGCGACCAGCCCGACGAGATCTACCAGGATCTCCCTGACAACTACGACCGGGTGGTGGCCAACGGCTTCACCCACACCAACACCCACTACTTCACCGGCTCCAAGGATTTCACCGATCCGACCGCCTCGGTCGCTCCCGTCGGACCCTCCATCGAGGTCTGCAGTGACAACGAGGTCTCCCAGCGCTGGGCCTGGATGGTCAACCAGCCGATCGTCCCGATGAAGGGCGCGGGCGGCCTGGACATGACCGGCGGAGAGGACTGGTCGGGGTTGACCGTGGACGAGGCCCAGTCCCCTGACAACCTGTGCCAGCCCGCCTACATGGGGGACGGCGTGGTGGCCTGGGGCGACTACTACGAGCTGGTCGCCTTCTTCGATACCGAGACCCGCCTGATCGACGGGATGTTGGTGTGGCCGGGGTACCTGGGGACGATCGAGGCGGGCGACTTCGTCTTCGAGATGAATGAGCCGATTGTGCGCAACGGCATCCCGTTGACCCGCAATGACGGCTCGAATCGGGATCCCAAGACCGACAACTTGATGCGGGAGATGGATCGGGCCCTGATCAGCGCCTTCCGGCCAGGCATCGACGCCGAGGAGGTCGACTGCGTCGAGACCGGCTCCTGCTACATTCTGACCTTCGGGACGCAGCCGGTGCTGGTGTTCATGAGCGTCGAGATCTACGTCTCCCTGGAGCCCACCCAGCAGCGGATCGACCAGATCGATATGGGCCTCAAGCGACCCTTCCGCATCGCCATGGGCGACGCCGAGGTGGTGGGAGTGACGCCGACCATCTACGGTACCACGGCAGCCGGTATACCGGACTGCGAGGTCACCTACGGCACCGACTGGGCGGACATCCAGGCCAACTGTCTAGCCGGTGATCCCATGGCCATGGCCAGCATCGTGGCCGTCTATGGGTACGAGCAGATGTACGTGCAGATGGGAGGGGTCACCCTGTACCTGGAACGGCCGGGCCTCGCCGTGGACGAGATCCTGCCGCTCGAGCCAGTACCCCAGGCCGGCGACACCGTCGCCATCCTGAGCGTCAACGCCGCCTACGAGGGCGATTTCGCCATGCCCTACTCCGACATCCTGCGCATCTTCAAGGACAACCTGGACCAGGCCATCCGGGACGAGGTCCCCACCCTGGGACCGGACGATCCAACCGGGGTGGAGCGGCTGCGCACCCCAGACGACCCCAACCTCCCGCCCGAGGTGGCCGCCCGTTATCCGGACCGGCTCCGGCCAGGAGGGATCTTCGGCGCCTTCTGCCAGGATGACGGCCCCGATGACGACTCCTACTACGATTCCTGTCTGCTGGATGCCAATGGACGCGCGACCATGCCCTTGACCAGGACACTCATCGGGCTGGTGGCCACCACCCTGCAGTCCCAGGTGACCACCCGCCTGACCGACTCCGTCTTCTACACCCAGCAGTTCCTGCGGGCCATGGGGGAGTACTTCAACGATGCGCCCCTGGTCGACGACCAGGTGAACTACACACCGTCCGGCGTCTCCGACCGTCTGTACGCCATCATCACCCTCTTCCCGGACGAGGGGTCCTTCACCTTCAATGCCATGTACGGTGGCAACGAGGACCGGCTGCACTTCTTCAACTTCCAGGAGGGGGCCACCCGGATGGAGGAGGTCCTGCTGCTCGATGCCGAGCTGCGCACGCCGACCGATCCCACCCCCACCGGGGTCTTCACCCTGCAGCACCTGATGGGTTCTCCCCGCCTCGGTCTGGGAGCGACCGGGACGGTGTCGATCGTGGCGCTGCACCCCGAGATGCGCCGCGCCCTGTTCGACATCCAGATGAGCTCGAGCGAGTCGGTCGAGGTGTTGGCCCCCTACCTGGAGGCTTCCACCATCTCGGGCTACTTCATCCCGATCGAGGGACCTCGCAGCCAGTTCCAGCCCGCCGACTACTTCCGCCTGTACGGGAACACCTTTGACGCCGGCTTTTTCATGCTGCCCGACGACGATGATCCGGAGCAGATGGAGATCGTGGCCATCGGGGGCTACAGCTTCTTCGGCGACGTCTACTTCTGCGGTTTTCCCGTGCGCATCGGGGACTACGCCGACAAGCTGCTGGAGCAGATCCAGGATGTCGGCTATCCCTGCGAGCTGATCGTCCGGCGGAGCGAGAACCGCGAGTTCATCACCTCGCTGTCGGATCTCGATTCGCAGATCCAGCTGTATGTCGCCAACAACATGATCGAACAGGTCTTCGTCTGGGAGCGCTAACAGGCAAGGAGGAACCCATGAAACGCACGACAATCATTCTGGTCCTGCTCGGTGCCTGGGCGCTGGGTCTCGTCTCCTGCGCCGAGCACCGCGAGACCCGGACCCAGCTCTATAACGAGAACATCTACCTCAACAAGGATTTCCTCACCCGGGCCAACCCCCATCACGTCAACGCCACCACCGCCGAGCGCGACGACTACGGCTGGCTTTTGGGGGTGATGGTGACCGCGGTGTCGGTGCCCACCCCCGTCCCCGACATCTTCCCCGGCTACCAATCGGATACCCGCTATATCCGCTTCTCCTTCACCAAGGACACCATGCAGATGGTGGATGCCATCCTCCCCGGACCCTACGGCGACGAGGAAAACATCGGCGACCCCCGGGAGGCCCAGGACCTGGCCCCCCGGGTGGTCCAGGAGTACGAGGGCACCCACGTCGACCTGCAGCTGCAGCGAAACCTGGACGGTGAAGTCACCAACCTGGTCGAGGAGTACCGCGAGCGCGACTGGGAGGACCGCCAGTTCTTCAAGGTGGACCTGGAAGAGGGCGTTTTCCGCGACCTGTCCCGGGTGAGCTGGTACTACGACTGGGCCACCGCCCCCGGCCTCTCCATCGTCTCCACCAGTCTGGTCCCCGACAGCTTCCACTACGTGGATACCGTCCGCCGCGAGTCCAACATGGGGGGCGACTACCAGGTCGACTGGGAGCGGGGCGACTACATGGAGTGGACGGTCCGCATCACCTTCCACATCGACATGCTCTACGCCGCCTACTACTACAGCCTGCTCAACTGGGCTGCCATGACCGACAGCCAGACGGTGGACATCAAGTACTCTCTGTGGCGCCGCCCCGATCCGCCCGCAGGCGACGAGTACGTCCCCCGACCCATCGCCGAGAAGGATGTCTACCGCCGCCAGTTCGGCATCTGGGACTACATCATCCAACACTACCAGGATCCCGACACCGGCCTGGTGGGCGCCACCCTGATGCTGTCGCGCTTCAACCCCAACCTGGACATCCACTACTACATGGTCGATGTCCCCCAGGAGTTCCGCAACCACCCTGAGTACGGCGATATCTACGATTCGATCGCCGAGCACACCAACAACATGTTCGAGCAGGCCGGCGTCGACGCCCGCATCCACTTCCACGAGCAGTACGAGGGCGGTTTCCGCCGTGAACCGGGCGATATCCGCTATAGCTTCGTCTGGTGGCACAACAACGCCTTCTCCGACATCCCCTGGCTGGGGTACGGCCCGAGCTGGATGGACCCCCGTACCGGCGAGATCTTCAACGCCACCCTCAACTTCAATAACTGGCAGGGATTGCACTGGTATACCTACGTGGCGGCCGACCTCTTGGCCGAGGTCAGCGACGCCTTCGACGAGGAGAGCCCCCAGAGCTGCACCCCCGGCCAGATCCGCCCCGTGGTGGACGAGATCGCCCGCAACGAGCTCATGGGTACCTCGCTCTACCGCCGGATGGTCTCCTACATGGGCCAGGAACCGGACGAGTGGATCCCCGAGCACAGCGAGGAGTGGCACGACTACTACCACATGCTGCTCAGGGACATCCGCTTCTTCTACCCCCCCTACAACACCTTCGTGTACACCGACCGCGAATCGACCGTCGCCGCCATGCAGGAGCAACGGCAGAACCTGCTGGAAGGCGACCGGGAGTTCTGGGAGGTCGCCTCTCGCCTGGACTCCATATCGAGCCCCACTGGCTTCGACGACTTCACCTCGGAAGGCGCCATCGAGGCCGCCCTCGATTTCATCCACCGCTCCCGCGACGGTATGACCGCCCACGCCAACCTGCAGCGGGATCGACAGCTGGCAGCAGGCATTCGCGGGATCGACCTGGTCGAGGGACCGATGATCGTCCCCTCCATCGCCAACATCAACCAGCGCTGCACCGCCGACGGCACCTGGCAGACCTTCGAGGAGTGGGAGGACGACATCCGCTGGCTCATCACCCACCAGGTCAGCATCCACGAGCTGGGACACGACCTCGGCCTGTACCACAACTTCTACGCCAGCGCCGACCGGCCCCACTACCAGCCCTGCACCGGCTGCATCGGCCAGCAGTACGGCTTCTCCTCCTCCGTCATGGACTACGGCCACCACTTCGTCGAGCCGGCCGCCGACCTCGGCTGGTACCCCTATGACATCGCCGCCTTGACCTATGCCTACCGCTACGACTCCCAGGAGGAGGTCAGCCAGGAAACCGACCCGGACGTCATCCGGATCGTTCACCCCCACTGGTACGATCCCGAGATCGACCCCCCTGGCGGTACTACCGGACCTGAGGGGGATATCCACCTGGAGCGGGCCTACCTCTATGCCAACGACTACCACTACTTCTTGAGCCCCATGGTGGAGTACTTCGACCTGGGAACCACCCCCTCCGAGGTGGTCTTCAACCAGATCCAGTACTACGACTGGATGTACCAGTTCCGAAACTTCCGCTCCTACCGGCAATACTGGGAGACCTGGGGCTACCCCTCCAGCGTGTTCGACTCCATCTTCTGGCTGCGCCGCTTCTTGGAGCTGTGGACGCTCGACTGGTCGAGCGCCGATATCAAGAACGACCTCAGGCTGCTGGGGGTCGAGGGTGACGCCTTCTTCTTCGAGAACATCGCCGACGAGTTCCAGCGCGAGATGGGACAGGCCAATCGGCTGGCCATCAACTTCTACCGGTCGATCCTCACCCAGTCCAACGCCGAGCGCTCGTACGCCACCACCTACGATACCTTCTTCGGCGATGTCACCCGCCTCGGCATCATCTACGACAAGTACTACGCCATGCTGACCTTCCTCGGCTTCTGGCCGGCCGACTGGTACAACTGGGATGTCTACGCCTACTGGGCCTACTACGAGCTGAACTTCGGCGACTCCCAGTGCTACTCCGATGCGATGGCCGCCGTGGACGAGATGCTGGGCGGCGCCTACGACGTCTACCCCTGGTTCTTGCCCCTGGCGGTGCTGGTCTTCGCCGAGGACACCCACAACATCACCTTCGGCGATCAGTCCAAGAAAGAATGGATCGGCTTCCGCTCCTTCGACCGGACAGCCGATTTGGTCGACTACTTCGGGTTCGACCCCCGCTACGAGTGCCTCACCAGCGGTGGTATCGTGGATGATTGCACTTCGGCCGCCCTGGGGGCCGAGAACGACGGCCACCAGACCTTCTACGACGCCGACGGCGGCCAGTGGATCTACCTGTGGCTGGACGATCGGAACCTGCACCTGACCTCCAGCGCCGACATCAGCCCCATCTCCTTCCAGCTGTTGTGGGACTATAATGAGTCGGTGAACATCGATAACCTGGACTATGTGTCGACCTACGACATCAAGTACTACCTGGACTACTACCAGTACTTCAACTAGGCGGAGCCAGGAGGTACCCTCATGAGAACCAAACCGCCCAACGCGACCGGCAAGACGGCGCTTATGTCGTTGGCCCTGGTCTGCGCGCTGGCGCGGGTGGCTTTCGCCCAAGAGGCGGAGCCTTCCTCTGCGGAAGGCTCCGCTCCGGCGGTCGAGGCTACCGCCCAGGACGCGGACGAGACCGGGCCGGCAGACCAGCAGCCCGCCGAGGACGTGACCCCACAGACCTCGCCGGTGGCAGACGAGACCACGGAGCAGCAGCTCCCACCGCCGCCGGAGATGACACCGGGGACCACGCCGGTGGTCGACGAGACCGCCGGACAGACCCCCCCCACTCCACCCGAGGTGGTCGACCAGCCCTCCGGGGAGCCCGTGTCCGCCGAACCTCCCGCCCAAGACGCACCAGAAGTGTCCCCGCCTCCGGCAGAGGCCTTCCCTCTGGCGAGCGCCCTGAGCCAAGAAGAAGAGGAGGGGCTGGAGGTCGAGAGCAGGCTTCCCGCCTCCATCGAGCAGGCCGAGCGGTTCTGGCAGGTGCTGGGACTATACGAGCTCCACTTCAACCTGATCTCGGACGACTACTCCGCCAACGACTGGACCTCCTACTACATGCTGAGGGGGAACTACGATATCACCCAGAACAACCAGATCGGCCTGCGGCTCGACCTCGACCAGCGCTACATCGCCGATCCCGGCGAGTCCGGACTGTGGTTCGGTGACATCCGGCTCTACTACACCCGGTTCTTCACCCTGCCCATCCCGGATTTCCCCATCCCCGCCCGGGCTATCGCCTACCTGACCGCCCCCACCTCGCGGGTCAGCCAGGAGCGAAGCATCATCACCCAGCCCACCGCCACCCTGCGGCTGATCCCCAGCTACGGCCCCTTCACCCTGGTGGCCGACTACACCTTCCGCTACACCTTCGCCCGCTATGCCGAGTCCTCCCATGGGGCCACCCCCAACAACATGATGACCACCGGCTTCATGTTCTGGCTGGTCTACAACTCCCCCCTGGAGTGGTTCTGGCCCTCCGTGCTGTGGCAGTCCACCTGGAGCAAGAACTACTCCACCCGGGAGAACGACTGGCAACCCTGGCTGGAGGACTACTACTTCGAGGGTGCTCTGAACTTCACCCTGCCGCTGCCCGACGGCTATCCGACCGCTGAGCTCTCGCTAGCGTACGCCCAGGGAGCCAGCGTGCTCGAGGACGGCGTCTACCGCCTCTACTTCGCCAAGCGCGATCAGTCCCAGATCTACTTCGGCCTCAGCCTGACCTACTGACCTCCTCCCCCGCTTGCCGTGCAAGCGGGGGAGGTGTCGCGGAGCGACGGAGGGGGCGATCCTCCCCCGAGGCGGAGCCCGGGGGAGGTGTCGCGGAGCGACGGAGGGGGCGACTCCAGCCCCTGGCCGGGCGGAGGGGGCGACTTCTTTGTTGACAATCGTTTACTGCCTGATGAATAGTTCCTTTCGCTTTTTGACATTCTGGGGCGTAGAGCTTCCCGATCAGGGGGGGCTGCCAGGGATGATGGAGGTGGACCATGAAGAGAGTCACAGCGAGAGTCCTTTGTTTTCTAATGGTGGGTCTGGTGTTCACAGGCTGCGGCGACGAAGAGGAGACCGTGCCTGCCGCTTGTACACAGGCGGGGGCATGCGCCGTGTTCACGGCTGATGCCCCGATCCGCATCGGCCTGGCCGCTCCGTTGAGTGGAGACATCGAGCTGTACGGAACGGATGTGTCCAGGGCCATTCAGATCGCCATCGCCGACGCAGGGGCGTTTCTGGGACACAGCTTCCAGATGGACGCCAAGGACGACCTGGGCTCCGAAGAAGGAGCGACGACGGCTGCCAACGCCTTCGTGGCCGATCCGACCATCGTGGCGGTCGTCGGTCCCATGTTCTCCGGAGCCGCCAACGCAGCGGCACCGATCTTCTCCGAGGCCAACATCCCCATGGTGTCTCCTTCGGCCACCCGCATCGATCTCACCCAGCAGGGGTACACCGCCTTCAACCGGGTGATCGCCAGCGACCTCTTCCAAGGCGACACGATCGCCAACTACCTGTACCAGGAGCTGGAGGTGCGCGATCTGGCCATCATCCACGATCAGAGCTCCTTCGGGCAGGCCCTTGCCGAGCGGGTTCAGGATCTGTTCGAAGAGCTGGGCGGCGATGTGGTGGCCTTCGAGACCTTGACGACCAGTGAGACCGACTACAGTGACGTGCTGGACACAGTCGCCGACGAATCCCCGGACTCCCTGTTCTTTGGAGGTTACTCCCCGGAAGCCGGCGTTCTTCTCACCCAGGTGGATGACGCCGGTCTGGGCGATATCCCCTTCGTCAGCGACGACGGCTGCTACGGTGCGGCACTCATCACCGCGGCTGGTGCTGACGCCGAAGGCTTCACCGTCACTTCGGCCTCCACACCCCCCGATTCCACCGCCAAGGCCGCCTTCGACGCAGCCTACCTGGCTGCCTTCGGGGAACCGGCAGGCTCCCTGGACAACTACTGCTGGTATGGCTACGACGCCGCCAACATCCTGTTCGCGGCCATCCGGGCGGTCGCTATCGAGAGCGGCGGCTCCCTGTACATCCCGCGCGCGGAGCTGGTCGCCCGCGTCCGCGCCACCTCCGGCTACCAGGGTATCACCGGCACAATCACCTGCGACGCCACCGGCGAATGCTCCCAGGGAGGGTTCGCCCTGTACCAGGTTCAGGATGGCGCCTGGATCAAGCTGCCCTGACGGCGATCCTCCTCCCCCGAGGCAGAGCCCGGGGGAGGTGCCCGCGCAGCCGCCGGAGGGGGCGATCCTATCCTCTGGCCGAGCGGAGGGGGCGACTCCAACCCCTGGCCGTGAGCTGCCCCGACTTTCCATTTGCTCCCAACCGCTTGCTATGGTATGGAAACCGGCACCATCGAGCGTTTTTCGTTTCGACATCGAGGTTACCTTCCTTGAGGGAGGAAACAGGACTCTTTACGGAGGAATCAGATGAGAAAAGCAGCGACCTGGACGATCCTGTTGAGCGTGGTGCTCATGGGAAGAATCTCTATGGCCGAGATTATCGGCCCCGATGCCTTCGGCTATACGGCTACCGACAACGTCGTGTTCGAGTGGGTTCCGACCACGGTAGGCTCCGGCGGCACCGCCCTGACGATGGACGATGACGAGCAATCAGTTGCACTGAACCTTGGCTTTACCTTCAACTTCTACGGGGAGGAGTACACCACGACCCGCGTCCTCAGCAATGGCGTGCTACTCTTCACTGCGCTGTCGGTTGCCCCAGCAGATTTGTACTTTCATGGCAGTCAGTGTCCTTTGCCTTCACCGGACACACCTTATGGCGTGGACAATATGATCGCCTTCTACGAGCGCGACTTCGACCCCACTCGGGGCGGAACCATCACCTACCTGGCCGGCGGCACTGCGCCCGACCGCTGGTTCGCCGTCTCCTTCACCGGCGTCTCCCAGTGCTGTGCGCCGGATCCGCTGGACCCCATCACCGTGCAGGTCATCCTGTACGAGGGCACCAACCAGATCAAAGTACAGGTCGAGGACTCCGGGATCTTGGAGGGGGGAGATGCTACGATCGGGGTCGAGGCCCCCGGCGGCCTGTCCGGCCTGAGCTGGCCCGCCTGCCTGACCGAAGGCTCCTTGGCCATCCCTGACGGCGAGGACGGGATCGCCATCCTCTTCACCCCGCCCGAGGGCGGGACCCCGCTCGTGCCACCCGACCGGTTTGGCTACGATCTCCCCGACGAGTCGGTCGCACATGCCTTCTACCTCTACAACCTGGAGGGGACCTCCTACACCTTCGACCTGGAGATCTCCGGGACCGCCTGGGACACCACGCTCAGTGCGACCAGCCTGACGGTCCCTGCGGGCGAGAATCGAAGCTTCACCGTCACCGTCGATATCCCTGCCACCGCCGGGGGCGGCGAGGTCGACGAGGCGCTGCTCACCCTCACTCCGACCACGGTCGGGACCGCATTGACCGCCACCGTGGCCACTGGCGTACAGGACACCCCGGATGAGTGGCAGATGGTTTCCGATATGCCCGTCCTGGTCGACCAGCCGGTCGCGGTCGGTGTGGGACAGGACCTCTACCTCATCTCCGGGACCTACTACGATGCCATCGCCACTCAGTTCTATGTCACCGACATCGTCCAGGTGCTCCGGCTGGGCGGCGAGTACCGCTACTGGGATTTCTCCTACGTTTGCCCCGAGGATACCTGGTGGGATTACACCGAGGGATGCTGCATCGACGACAGCAGCAGCTGCTCGGAACCGGAGGCCGGCACCATCGAGCCTCTGCCCGATGGACTGGTATTCTCTCAGGGATGTGCCATGGACGACATGATCTACGTTATGGGTGGCCAGGCAGTAGGTACATCAGGTGGTTACATCACCGACGCCCTGTTCATCTACGACATCGTGGACAACTCCTGGTCTGTCGGTGAGCCGATGCCCGAGGTGCTGTGGAACCACGCGGTCGTCTGCGACGCCGAGCGGGACAAGCTCTTCGTGATCGGAGGGATGAACAACGACGATGAGCTCCAGGACGCCATCTACGCCTACAACGCGGGTACCGACGCCTGGGATGATACCCTCACCCCGATGCCCAGCACCTGGGTAGGCGCCACCGCCCAGCTCATCGACGCCGACACCATCCTGGTCGCCGGCGGCTACGAGAATGGCTTCGCCTCCAAGAGAACCTACCTCTACGACATTGCAGTTGACGAGTGGGAACAAACCGGTGACCTTCCTGGCGAGCGCTACTACCACGGTTCGGCCCTCCTCGACGACGGACGGATGTGCGTCTTCGGCGGCGTCAGCTTCTTCGGTGAGGCCCATGCCGATGACGACACCTTCGACTGCTACAGCAACGGCTACTGGATCCCCCAGATCGCCATGATGAGCGACGGCCGCACCCAGGTGGTCGGCGCCACCGTCGACGGCTCCATGTACGTGATCGGCGGTGTCCTCTATAGCGAAGACGGCTATGTCCAGGTCGAGTCGATCGAACGCTACCCGACCTCGACTTTGCCTCCCGAAGAGCCGGTGGAACCTCAGCCCGACGTCGCCCCCGACGTCGCCCCCGACATGGGACCGGATGTCACCCCCGACCTGGTCGAAGAGGTCACCCCCGATGTCACCCCTGACGTCACCCCGGATGCGGTGGCCGATGTCACCCCCGACGCCGCGCCCCCCACCACGGAGGACGACGACGGCTGCGGCTGCACCTCCACCGGTGCCGGCGCCGCCAGCCCGGCCCTGCTGCTCGGCCTCCTGATGGGCCTGCTGGCCATCCGGCGCCGCCGGAGCTAGCGGAAACATGCTCTATCTCTCCACCTCTCCCCCCGGGAGAGGTCGCCGCGGCCGCCCACAGGCGGCTGCGGCGGGTGAGGGACACACCCGGCGAACTTGTCCGACTGATCCCGGTCCTGACGACCCGCGCCCCCCCCTGCCATCCTACCCATCCACCCGGCGGGCGTGCCGCTCCACCAGCATGGATGCGACCATCGACAGGATGATCGCTCCCGCGAAGACGTACAGCCCCGCCCGCGGCTCGGCGCCCAGCAGGGTCTTGGACTGGGTGAAGACCACCAGGATGGCGACAATGAAGACGTCGAGCATCGACCACTTTCCCAGCACACCCAGCCAGTGCAAGAGCTTGGCCCTGCGCTTCGCCTCGTACCTGCCGTACCAGATCAGCAACAAAGCCGACAGCTTGGCCATCGGGAAGATGATCGAGAAGCAGAAGATGACCGCCGCCAGGAAGTAGTACTCCTCGTCCCACATCCCCAGCACACTGCCGATAAGGGTGTAGTCGTCGGAGAAGAAGATGAACTTGCTGATCACCATGATGGGAAGCGCGTAGGCGGTGACCAGCGCGGCAAAGGCCAGTCCGATGAGACCCGGAACCTCGAATCGCCGCGGAAGCAGGCTAGCCAGAGACCGTTTGTTCTGCTCTTCCGACATCGCCTTCCGCCCATCGGGGTCTGGATGGAACTGGAGGATGCTCTCCCCAATCCCGGGATCCTACTGGGAACATCCGGTTGGCGGCAAGAGGCTCCTGACTTCCATTGACGTCGACCCTACGACCGCTATACTTAGACCGGTTGGTATGAACCGGTGGTCCAACCAACGGTTGGACCTGATGTCGCCAAGGCCGAACCTGGCCAGGAGGAGTTCCATTGTCCCCCCTACCACGCTTTCATCGACTGGATCCCAAGAAACGAGAGGCCATCCTCCGGGCGGCCGTGGAGACGTTTGCCGAGCACGGTTACGAGGAGGCCTCCTACAACCAGATCATCGAGAAGGCCGGCATCAGCAAGGGGGCAATGTACTACTACTTCGACGACAAGATGGACCTCTTCCTCACCGTGCTCCGACACACGGCGGAAGAGGTCCTCAGCCTGTTCGGCACCTTGCCCGAGGTGCAGACCAAGGAAGAGTTCTGGTCCTCCATGCTCGACATGTCCCACAAAGCCATCAAATATGCCGCCGAGCATCCCTATACCCTGGCGCTGCAACGGACCATCTTCAAGCTCCCTCCAAACCTGCTCAGCGAGGTCGCTCCCGACATCGCCTCCATCTCCCACTCGATCTGGATGCAGTACCTCGAAGTCGGCCAGCATCTCGGCGCGGTGCGGACCGATGTCCCCACGGATCTGCTGGTGGTCTGCCTCCAGGCCCTGGACAGCGCCGTCGACCGTTGGATGGTCCACACCCTCGATCGACCCTCCAGCGAGGAGTACCGCCACTGGATCGGCATCATGCTGGATATGGTCCGGCGCATGCTCGAACCCGCTTCCGGCTGAGCAGTCCAGGCCCGCTCCCTGATCGGGCGTTCTGAGTTCCGGACCCCGTAATAGCCCCTTTCCTCGACCGTGCTGAAGCGTCCAGCCGCGGTCGGCTACAGCGCCTCCCATCCCATTCGTTCCCGCCTATCTTCAGCCCGCCAAACGCGCTGCCAGAGCCCTTTTTTCGAGCCCCTCCTCTCATCGCAATTTTTTCCCTTGACAACGGGATTTCCGCTCTCTATCCTTTAGACCAGATGGTCGAACTAGCGGTATAAACCATAAGTACAACAGATGGGTATGATTAATGGTCGAACTTGCTGGTCCAGTGTTTTCACCGCTTCGGGTGGTGGTCGAACCGATCAATCGAGTCTTTTCACGTCAAGGGAGGCGCCCATGAACCGAGGTCTACTCCGGTTGCTGACTGCACCGCTCCTGCTGTTTTTCCTGGTGCTGGTCACTGGGGACCCGCTTTCGGCTCAGCCCGATCCCGATCGGGCCGTGGTGGAGGACCAGGGTCTGCACCAGGATCTGGGCGAGCTGCCGCTCCCCGAGGTCCATGCGGTGGTCGACCACCTGGACAACCTGTATCGATCGCGCTCCTCCCATAGCACCATGCGCATGACGGTGGTGACGGAGAACTGGAGTCGGACGCTGGAGCTGGAGGCCTGGACTCAGGGGGAGGACAACGCCCTGATCATCATCCGCGCGCCCGCCCGGGAGGCGGGAACGGGCACCTTGCGCACCGCGGACGGCCTTTGGAACTACGCGCCGAGGGCCGATCAGCTGGTGCGGATCCCCTCGGGGCTTCTCTCCGAGTCCTGGATGGGGAGCCATTTCACCAACGACGACCTGATGCGCGAGTCCAGCTACCTGGCCGACCACGAGGCGATCCTGGCCTGGGTCGAGGAGGATGGCAGCCGCTACCTCCGGGTCGCGCTGATCCCGCATCCGGACACCCCGGTGGTCTACACCCGGCTGGAGTTTCTGTTGGCCGGTGATCGCTGGGTGCCGATCCGAGCGGATTTCTTCGATGGGGAGGAATGTGTGCGGACCTTTACCTTCTCCGACGTTCGCGAGGTCTCGCAACGCTCCATCCCATTCGTCATGGAGGTCATCCCCCACGACAAGCCGGGTGAGAGCACCAGGGTGGAGTATCTGAGTCACCAGATCGACATCCAGGTCGACGGCTCCCTGTTCTTGAGACAGGGCTTGAGAAGGGCGGCGCAACGGCGATGATCACCCGAATGGCCATGAAAAACCTGTTTCGCAATCGGTGGCGCAGCGCCCTGGTCATGGCCGGGGTCGGTATGGCCACCGCGCTCCTTTGCTGGCTCATCTCCTTCATCGACGGCTGGGCTGCCGGAATGATCCGGGGAGCCACATCGGTCCAGGTGGGACAGGTCCAGGTACACTCCATGGAGTATGTCGATCGGCCGACCCTCTATCATCATTTCGCCCAGGATACCGCGTTGGAACGGGAGATCGAACAGATCCCGGGGGTGGGAGCCATCGCTCCTCGCTGCTATGCCGCCGGCCTCATCGGGCACGAGGCGGACTCGATCATTGCCCGCATCGTCGGGGTGGATCCCGAGCGAGAGGCCTTGGCCACAGTGATCACCGCTGGCATCGTCCAGGGGCGGTGGTTGAGCCTCCAACCTACGCCCCTGTCGATGCCTACCGAGGTGGTCCTGGGTGAGCTGCTGGCTACCCAGCTCGGGGTATCCGTGGGCAGCGAGCTGGTCCTGTTCCTGCAAGCGGCGGATGGCGCACTCGGGAACGAGCTGGTGAGGGTGACGGGGATCATCCGGACCGGCAACAACCAGGTGGATCGCCAGACCGTCTACATGCCCCTGAGCGCCCTCCAGTACATCGCCGCGCTGGACGGCCGACTGCACGAGCTGGCGCTCCATGTCGAGGACAGCTCCAAAGCCCGGTCCATCGCCGAGCAGATCGCAGGCCGACTGGATCTCGACCGGCCGGGCCATCCGGACGAGCTGGTGGTCCAGTCCTGGCAGGAGCTCATGCCCGAGATCGCGGTGATGGTGGAGCTGCTGGATCGATCGGCGGGGCTCTGGCTGTTCATCGTGTACCTGATCGTGGCCCTGGGCATCTTCAACGCCCAGCGGATGAGCGCCCTGGAGCGCCGCAGGGAGTTTGGCGTCCTGATGGCGTTGGGCCTGACTCCCCGACAGCTTGGCCGGGTCATCATAACCGAGACCATGCTGCTGGCGGTTATCGGCTCTCTTGCCGGTTTGGTGCTGGGCGTCGCCCTGAGCGCATTTCACGCCCGTTTTGGCCTGGATCTGTCCGCCTTCTCCGATCAAGGGACGGTCAGCCTGATGGGCATCTCCTTCACCGGTCGAATGTACACCTCGCCATCCATGCGGATGGTGATGATTCCGCTGGTCTGGGTGGTCGTCATGAGCTTGGTGTGTGGGATCGGCCCTGGGGTGCGCTCCTCGCGTCTGGACATTCCTCAGGCCATCTCGGGGAGGAGCTGACCATGTGGAAAGTGGCCTGGCGCAACCTGTGGCGAAATCGAACCCGGACCGCCCTCTCCATCGCCGCCATCGGCCTGACCCATGCCCTGCTGCTCGTGTTCATGGCCATCAACGAGGCCGGCTACCAGAGCGCCGAGCAGTCCGCGGTGAAGACGGCAGGCGGCCAACTGCTGGTCCATGGGTCGGGGTACTGGCAGAGCCTGTCGAGCAGGCACACCGTGGACCATCCCACGGCCGTGATCTCCACGCTGGAAGGGATGGTCGGTGTCGAGGCGGTCATCGGGCGTGTCATTCTGCAGGGGCTGGTCAGCTCTTCCCACGGCAGCAGCATGGTGCGCCTGGCCGGCATTGATCGGCAGCAGGAAGCGCTCCAGATCGACCTGGGTCCCTACGTCACCCAGGGGAGCTTCCTCGATCCCGCCGACCAGGCGGCCAACCCGCTTGTGCTGGGCCGGGGGATCATCCACGACCTGGAGCTCGAGCTGGGGGACCGGGTTGTGTTGACCGCGACCGATCCACAGGGTGAGGTGACCCGCGCGTTGTTCCGCCTTACCGGTATCCTGGAGACCGGGAGCGATTCCTATGACGAGTATGCCGCCTACACCACGGTCGAGGCTGCCCAGCGGGCATTCGCCATGGGGGAGCGACTGACCCAGATCGGGGTGCTGCTGGACCAGAACGCACAGCCGGACGCCATTCGGAACAGACTCCAGCGGTTGCTGGGGGAGCGGGCCGACACCCTGGAGGTGCTGACCTGGGCCGAGGCCTACCCCGACCTGGTCGGATACATCGAGACCGACAGGGGGCTGGGCCTGGTGTTCGCCATCGTGGCCTTCTTGGTGGTGGGGTTCGGCATCGCCAACACCTTTCTCATGTCGGTCATGGAACGCATCCGGGAGTTGGGCCTGCTCGGCGCGCTTGGACTCGGACCAGGAAAAATCCTGAAGCTGGTGATCTGCGAGGCATCTTGCCTGGGATTGACTGCTGTGAGCCTGGGGGTCTCGCTGGGCGCTGCTGTCAACTACTACCTGTGCGCGGTAGGCCTGGACCTCAAGATGTTCGGCGATATCGAGTGGGATGCCGGAGGGATCATCCTCTCCGAGACGGTCATTCACAGCAGCTTCGATGCTGCCTCCTGGATCGTCGCCTCCCTGGTCGTGCTGGCCGTGGTCCTGGCAAGCTCGCTGTACCCCGCCTGGCGGGCCAGACGACTGGAGCCCGCTCAGGCCATGAGGTGTTTCCAATGAAAGACCCCCAGCTCACAACGGACCACCGGCTCGTGTTGGCAGGGATCGCTGACCGTGGGGATACTCCGGCGATCGACTCCGCGCAGGAGGCGGCCTGCCCCAGCCCAGGGCTTGGTGGACGGACCAAAAGGAGCCAGCGATGATCGACTCCAATGGGCATCTGATCGAGATCAAGAACCTGACTCGAACCTACCGCCAAGGGATCGTGGAGGTCCCCGCCCTCAAGGGGGTGGATCTCACCATCGACCGAGGGGAGTTCACCGCCCTGTACGGGCCTTCCGGATCGGGGAAGACCACCCTGCTCAACCTCATCGGTTGCCTGGACAGGCCCGACCAGGGTTCCATCGCCATCGGCGGACGGCGGGTGGAACAGCTCTCCCGCTCGGCGGCCGCCACCTTTCGCTTGAACCATATCGGCTTCGTGTTCCAGGCCTATAACCTCATCCCGGTCCTGACGGCTTGCGAGAACGCCGAGTTCATCCTGCTTTTGCAAGGGGTTCCCAGACAGCAGCGAAGAGCAGTGGTCCATCCTCTGCTGGAACGAGTGGGACTGGCCGGCGAGATGAACCGGAAGCCCCACGAGCTCAGCGGAGGCCAGCAACAGCGGGTGGCCGTGGTCCGGGCCATCGCCTCCAACTCCCGCATCGTGCTGGCGGATGAGCCGACCGCCAACCTGGACGCCGAGACCGCCCGGGAGCTGATCCGCCTGATGCTGGAGCTGAACGAAGAGCAAGGTGTCACCTTCCTTTTCTCCACGCACGATCCCACCGTCCTGGCCCATGCCCACCGCTTGATCGAGATCCGTAGCGGTCGGATCAACGGAGAACGCTCCCGGCTGACGAGCTGACACCTACTCGGTCGGTGGGAGGGTTGGAGGGAAAAGCGGATCTGCGGGGAGAGGTCTCGCTTGGCCGCCTGGCATCCACCTGCTCGGCAAGGAGGTGATCCGTAATGCCAGCTCGCACCGGATCGCCCTCGAGATGCCTCTTCGCCAGGCCTCAGAAAGGTTGGAGCAGCGGATCGACGGGAGATCTCCCTGCTGCCTGACCGACTCCAATGTGGCCGCGGTCCGGGCATCGGCCTCGGGATGGTCGATGGATCCGATGTCCGGCAGCAACCGCTGTCGGAAGCGCTCCATCAGGTCGGGGCGGTCTACTTCCGGTGGGTTTTTTTCCTGGTCGAGCGCAGCGGTTTTTTGGGCAGGTCGGACTCCTTGACGAGGTGGATCTCCTTGGGGCGGATAAACCAGCCGTCGGAATCCCGCTGGACGCGCCCCTCGATGCTGATCTTCTCGCCGATCTTGATGGCCTGGTCGGAGGCCCGGAAGCCCTGGTAACCGCCCGATTGCAGCTCACGGTGCTGAGCCGCGTCGAACGAGCCGGTTTTTTCCGGTAGCACCCGCACACTTCCTCCAGCCATCTCCAAGAAGAACATCGGGGCATAGACCTCGGCCGTCTTCAGCATCCGCTCGATCACCCCGGTCCGCCCCTGGGTGGGATACCAGGCCTTGTAGAAAAAGGCCACGCAGGGGATCCCCTTCACCGGGGACCGCAGCTGCTGGGGACCCCCCTTCACCTGACCCCGAAGATGCATCTTGCCCGACCTCACGGCGGAGAACTCATCGACAACCGGGGGCGCAGCGAACAGGCGCTTGAACCACTCGAATCCCATGGCCTTCACACCTCACTTTTTTCGGATCGTGCCAGGCTGCCCGGTCCGGAGCCTTCCCCGGGCGGGTCCCCGCTGGCGATGGCCGCATCCCGCTGTCGGAATGGCGGTGCGGTCGATGGTTATCGCCGATCGTCCTGCCCGTGTCGAGAGAAGGATGCTCCCAGGGCACTTGGCTGGCTGCCGAGGTGATGAACAGAAATGAATGCGCCGCTCGATTGACAGGAAGGTTGGAGGCGGGTAAGGCCGTTTCGTGAATGGAGACCGACCGTTTGAGATGGACTAGGGCAAGGCCGGCTATGACCGAAAAACGGAAGATGACGATGAGGCTCGTGGATTGCCAGCGGGGAGACCGGGTCATGATCGTCGAGATCGACGCCGGTTGCGGGGCGGTTCTCAACCTGATGCAGCTCGGGCTGGTCAAGGGAGACACCGTCGAGCTGCTGCAGCGTTCGCCGTTGAAAGGGCCCCTGCTGGTGCTGCACGGCGACACGGAGGTCGCCATCGGGTATCGCCTGGCCGAGCGGATCCTGGTAGAGAAGAGCTGACCCATGAACCTGGTGCTGGTGGGCCAGCCCTACAGCGGCAAGAGCACCATCTTCAACGAAGTGGTCGGCTACAAGTCTCTCTCCACCAATGCTCCAGGCAGTACCGCCGAGCACACCCACGGAAAGATCCAGCTCGATGGAGAAACGGTGGAGGTGGTGGATCTGCCCGGGATCTACTCCTTGCAAGTGTCGGACGATGCGGGTAATCCCACCGTGGATCACGTCCTGAATGCTCCCGCCGACACTGTTCTGGTCAATGTGATCGACACCTCGGTCCTGTCGCGCAGCCTGGAGCTCACCCTCCAGCTGATGGAGCTCGGCAGGCCCATGGTGGTCGCCCTGAACATGGCCGATGAGGCGCAGCGCAAAGGGATCCAGATCGACACCGCCGGCCTGTCCCGGATCATCGGGGCGCCGGTGATCGAGACGGTGGGCATCAAGGGGGAGGGGGTTTCCGAGCTGTTCCGGGAGGCCTGCCGGGCAGGCCGGGAGCGGATACGGCCTCAGGTGGTCCCAGCGCCACCCCCCGTCGAGTGCTTCATCCAGGAGCTAGTGAGGCACCTCGGTCAGTGGAATGTCCCCGAGCTGTTCAATCACCGATACATCGCCATCAAGCTGATCGAGCGCGATCCGATCCTGCAAAAAGCGATCGAACCCCACCTGAACCCCTACGGCCACAAGACGATCGCCACGTTGCTCCAGGACCTGGAGGCAGCGACCGGCCAGCGGGCCGAGTTCCTCATGTCGGCGGTGCGGCACCACCTGGCCTTCGAGCTGTTCGAGACCGTGGCCCGAGTCGGCATCCCTCAGAGACGGGATATCCGGCGCCAGCTGGACGCGGTCCTCACCCACCCGGTGCTGGGATACGTGTTTCTACTGGTGATCCTGGCAGCGACCTTCAGCCTCATCTTCAAGGTGGGGAGTCTGGTCGAGCCGGTGTTCCTCGACTACTTCGAGCAGATCACCGGCTGGTTGGGCGACAAGCTGGGTGGCCATGCGCTGCTCCATGCGGTGGTGGTCGGCCTGGTGTCTGGTATCGGCGGAGGGATCGGAATCGTCATCCCCTACCTCCTGCCGTTCTTCGTTGCGCTGGCGTTCCTGGAGGATACCGGTTACCTGCCCCGCATCGCCTACCTGGTCGACAACCTGATGCACCGGATCGGCCTTCACGGCATGTCGGTGGTGCCGATCATCATGGGCTATGGTTGCTCGGTCCCGGGTGTGCTGGCCACTCGAATCCTCAAGTCCCGGCGCGACAAGCTCATCACCGCCACCCTCACCACGCTGATCCCCTGCTCGGCCCGGATGACCATCATCTTCGGCCTGATCGGCTTCTTCATCTCCATGAAGGCAGCCATCCTGGTCTATGTCTTCAATCTGCTGCTGATCGGCCTGGTGGGGCTGATCCTGTCCAAGATCATGCCGGAAGAGAGCCCCGGTATGATCATGGAGATTCCCCGCTACCACCTGCCGGAGATCAAGCCGCTCGCCAGGAAGACCTGGTTCAGGCTCAAGGAGTTCGTGGTCATCGCCTGGCCGATCCTGATCGGGGGCAGCGTGGTGCTGGAGGTGATCAACCATTTGGGACTGACCGACCCCATCAACTCCTTTTTGGCTCCCTACACGGTGGGGTTGCTGGGGTTCCCCGCGGCGGTGGGCATCACCCTGATATTCGGGATCATGCGCAAGGAGATGGCGCTGGTGCTGCTCTTTGCCGCTCTGGGAACCAGCGATGTGACCTCGGTCATGAGCCTGACCCAGATCTTCGGCTACACCTTCTTCGTCACCTTCTATGTGCCCTGCCTGGCGACCTTCGCCGCCCTGGCCAAGGAGCTCAGCTGGCGCAGCGCGATCGCCATCACCTTGATCACGCTGGCCATCGTCTCCGTGCTCACGGTGTTGATCCGGTTGCTCGTGCCGCTGTTCGGTTGAAAGTCGGTGGCCAACGGGTCTACCATCAGGCTCGACTCATGAGAGCAAGGAGAGCTGTAGATGACAAGCGGTAGATGGAGCTTGGGAACAACCCCTCTTGTCGCTTTGCTGGCCGTCTGGGCCCTTCTGATCGGCTGTGGCCAAGATCCGGCCGTCGGCCCACCCGTAGACCTGGACGCGGCGGTGGACCAGGAGACGACGCCGGCCGATGACCCGCTGGACGACCAGGAAGGTGACCCGCTTGAGGAAGCCTTGCCCGACGATCTGCCCACTTTCGACCAGGCGGACCTCCAAGAGCTCGATCCGGAGCCGATCGACGACACCGGCGGAACGGACACCGGAGCTCTTCCCTTTCTCCCTGCCGGCCCGGAAGCGGCCCCCGATCCGATGGCTTTCGGCCCCTTCCCGGTGGGGGTGGCGACCTTCGATCTGTACGACGAGAGCCGCCGGGAGTGGATCATCGGTCCTCCCCGCTTCCTGCGTACCGAGGTCTGGTACCCGGCGGTCCCTTCCGCGCGCGAAGGGCCCTTCTGGTCCTACGATTTCCACCAGGAGGTGGACGAGCAGATCGACCTGGGGGACAAGGAGGAGGAGTTCATGGCAGCGGAGATCCCTCCGCTGCAATCGATGGCGGTACGCGATGCCGAGCTCGATCGGGAGCATGGTCCCTATCCCGTCATCCTGTTCTCCCACGGTGCCTATAGCCTGCGCTTCGAGTACCTCTTCTACACCGTCCACCTGGCCTCCCATGGCTACATCGTGGTAGCTCCGGATCACACCGGCAATACGACCTGGGACGCCATCCGCGATGGTTTCAACGTCCTGACCATGCTGGCCGCTGCACCCGACCGCCTGGAGGACCTCTCCTTTCTGCTCGACGAGCTGGCCATGCTGGCCAGCGACCCGCGGCACCTGCTCTACCAGGCCGTCAACCTGGTGGATGTGGGGGTGACCGGCCATTCCTACGGAGGGTTCACGGCGGCCACGGTCCCCTGCCGGGACAGTGGGTTTCGGGCCAGCGTGCTGTTGGCGCCGGTGATGGACATGGTGGAGCTCTATGGCTGTGATCTGGCCGACTACCCGGTTCCGGTGATGCTCATGGGCGGCACCGACGACCAGACGGTCAGCTGGGAGAGCCAGTACTGCGGCTACCGGAGCATCGGCCACGCCCCCAAGATCCTGTACCAGCTGGAGCGGGGGGGCCATTTCACCTTCTCCGACATGTGCCGACTGGGCCTGGAGGAGCAGATGATCGAGGGTGCACCCGATATCGCCAACGACGGCTGCTCACCGACCGACAACGTGCCCTACGAGGAGGCGCAGCAGACCATCGATCACTACGCTACCGCCTTCTTCAACCTGTACTTGCGACACTCCCCCCCATCCGCCGACTTCCTGATAGACTACGCCGAACCTCCTTTCGAGCCGGTGACCCTGACCCATGGCGAGGTTCCCGACTGGCCGGACGGCGGCTGCTCCTCGCTGCCTTTTTGACGGGGACCGGCGGTTTTTGCGCTGTTGTCATACTGGTCCCCTTGGCGGCCTGCCCAGCCCGAGCCATCGCCCCAAGAACGATCGGGGGCCCATCAGGCCAAGATCGCCCTTGCGCTTGCCCCTACCCGGCCCGAGCCATCGCTCGCCGTCCTATCGGGAGGCCCGCTTCTTGCGCTCCGACACCAGGAAGCGCCAGCTGATGATGAGAAGGGTGAGGAAGGTCAACGGGATTACGAACCAGAGCATCACCCCGCTGTAGGCGTTCAGGCTGCTATGGTGGGTGGCGTTGAGGAACAGGTACAGCATGTAGGCCAAAAAGAACCCGAAGAGCAGCAGCCCCTCGGAGCGGGCGATTCGATAACCCGAAAAAAAGATCGGCAGACAGGCGATCATGGCGGCCAGCATCACCGGGACATCGAAATGCAACGCCGGAGCTGCCACCGCGATGCCCGAGGGAGAGACCGCGCTGGCGATCCCCAGCACCGCGAAGATGTTGAAGATGTTGCTGCCCACCACGTTCCCCACCGCGATGTCCCGCTCCCCCCGGACGGCTGCTACTACCGAGGTGGCCAGCTCGGGCAGGGAGGTGCCAGCCGCCACGACGGTCAGTCCGATGATCAGCTCGCTGACCCCCAAATACCGGGCCAACACCGTGGCACTGTCCACCAACCACCGGGAGCCGAGCACCAGCAGCGTCAGGCCGAGCAGGATCAGCACCACGTTGTATGGCAGGCTGCGCCCCCTGGCAGGCGCGGACCCGTTCGTCTCCGATCCGATCGGTTGTTCCTGTTGGACCGCTTCCCGCCGCGACATGACCACCGAGAAGGCGATGTAGCTGACCAGCAGGGCCGCCAGGATCAGGCCGTCAAGCCGGCCGATCCGACCGTCGAGCGCCATCCCCGTCATCAGCAGCCCACCCCCGATCATGATCGGCACGTCGAACCGGATCAGCTGCCGGGCCACCACGATCGGTGCGGCGATGGCGGTCACCCCCAGGATGGCCAGCACGTTGAAGATGTTGCTTCCCACCACGTTGCCGAAGGCCAGGTCCGGCTTGCCGCTCAAGGTGGAAAAGGTGCTGATGGCCAACTCCGGCGCACTGGTTCCAAAGGCGACGATGGTGAGACCCACCACCAGTGGCGAGATCCCCAACCTGGTCGCAATCCGGGAGGCCCCGCGCACCAGCCACTCCGCACCCCCGATCAGACACGCCAGGCCGGCCAGAAACAAGATGATATCGGTCCACATGGGAAGCTCCCCTGTCTCTCCTACCCTGCCAAGGCCACGACGGCCTCTCCTGAGAATGCGCTACAGCTTGTACCCGAACCGCCTCAGCATCGCCTTGCGGTCCTGGATGTCCTCCGGACCCTCCACCCCCTTGGGAGAGCTGCCGTCGATCACCCCCAGTACACCACCTCCCTGCTCCGTCCGGGCCACGATCACCTCCACCGGGTTGGCCGTGGCACAGACGATCTCGCAAACCTCCGGGCAATCGCGGATGCGTCCCAACACATTGATGGGGTAGGCCTGCCGGATGAGTATGACGAAAAAGTGCCCCGCTCCGATGGCCTGTGCGTTGGACACGGCCACCTCGCGCAGCTCGTCGTCGTTGGCCTCGACCCGGATCAGACACGGCCCTGACGCCTCGTTGAAGGCGATGGCGAACTGGACTCCCGGCACCGTGTTCACCAGTGCCTCGTAGAGGTCCTCGACGGTCTTGATGAAGTGCGAGCGCCCCAAGATCAGGTTGGCTCCCTCGGGGATCCGCAATCGAACGGCCTCGATCTCCATGGCTCCCTCCGCTGGTCGTCCGGATGGCTGCCTGCTGCGCCAGGAACGCTGCCTTTGCCACCCAGGATGGCCGCGCATCATACCCCGTCAGCCTCATGAGGCCAACCGGGTGTTGTTGGAAAGCTCATCCCGTTGACAAAACCGGGATCCAGAGCCGATAGTGTCGTTCCATCGCACCAGACTGTGTCCCCTATTTCACACAAGAAAGGAGAACCATGGCTGACCACCCCGTGAAGTTCAACGTCGAGTACCCTCCGAGTCTCTCCCGCGGCTTGTTGTTGCTCAGGACCTTCCTCGGAATATTCTACGTGATGATCCCCCACGGCTTTTGCATGTTCTTCTATGGCATCGCCGCGGGCTTCGTGATGTTCATCGCCTGGTGGGCGGTGCTCTTTACCGGCAAGTACCCCGAGGGGATGTTCCGCTTCGTGGAGGGGCTGTTTCGCTGGCAATCCCGCGTCAACGGTTACATGATGTTCATGACCGACAAGTATCCTCCCTTCTCGGGCAAGGAGTGACCCGGTCAGGTCAGTGACATCGGCCGGGAAGGTCTCTTCTCCCTCGTTGGTCGATCGGTGACAGCCCAGGCGGCCAAAGTGTCTTTTGCTGTGGAATCGGATGGCCTCCACCGGCTGGGATGAGGGTTTTCCCTGGGACCACCCCGGCGGTCCACGATCCCCTGGATGGACCCGGAGCATGACGGCTGGCTGTGCCGGATCGCCTCTGGTATACGTGTCTCATGGGTCTCGACTCCACCTCCCTTCAGGCTGATGCGGCAGAGGCCATCCGCCAGTTCGGCCAATCGGTCGGTAGCCTGGCGGATCTGCCCGCCTCCCTTTTCGCGGCCGGGCGGTTGCTGGAGCTGGTTGGAGATCCTCTCGCCGCCCTGGAACGGTACAAGCAGGCGGTCAAGGCCTGGACCGCTGCGGTCCAGCCGCTGGGGCAATCGTCGCTCATCGCCTTGCTCGAGTCGCTGGCCCGAGCGGCTCACGACAGCCGGCGCGAGGAAGAGACGGCGCGCTGGATCGGCTCGATCGCAAGTACTCCGCCCGAACGACCCGAGCTGGCCATCTGGCAGGCCTATCTGCTCCGGCTGAGCGGACTGCCCCAAAAGGCGCTGGAGTTGCTCGACCAGGCCAACCAGCGGCTCGCCGATCCCGCTTTCCTGGCCATCGGCGCCATGGAGCAGCTCCAGGCGCTGGTTGAGATCGGCCAGCTGGAGCGGGCCCAGACAGTCTGCCAATCGCTGGGTGAGCGCGCTCCTGCTCTGAAGGCTCGGCTCGACGCCTACCTGCAGCAGCTCCTGGCATCTCCCGATTCCCCGGGGCCAGGCGGATGACCGGCAAGATCCCCGCCATCACCCTGGTCAACCTCTTCAAGAGCGAGCACGCCGGCCTGCGCATCCTCCCCTGGGCCTGCCTGATGTTGCAGGCTGCTCTTAGGGGGCAGGGGCTGGGTGCCGAGATTCGCGACCTGCAGTTTGTGGAGCCGCACCTGTTCTGGGATCCCGAGGCGCTCGCCGAATTGCTGGACGACAGTCACCCCATGGCCGGGATCAGCCTGATGGTCGATGCCTTGCCACTGGCTGTGGAGCTGTGTCGTCACCTCAAGGCGCGCCGGCCGGAGCGCACCCTGATCCTGGGCGGCCCGGGGGTAACCGCCGTATCGGCCGGCCTGGTGCGAACCTTTCCCTTCATCGATGCGGTGGTCCGTGGCGAGGGGGAACAGACCCTGCCGGAGCTGATGCTGGCTTTGGGCGGGGGGACGCTAGAGCAGGTTAACGGGCTGGACGCCAGGGTAAACGACACTCCAATACACACCCCCGATCGCCCGCTGATCGACGACCTGGACCAGCTGCCCGAGGTAGACCTCACCGACCTCGATCTGAAGCGCTACTCCTACGTGACCATGACCACCTCGAGGGGGTGTCCTTACCGCTGCAGCTTCTGCGATATCCATAGCTGGCAGCAACGGCGGGTGAGGATCTACAGCCCCCAACGGGTAGTGTCCGATCTGCTCCGGCTCCAGCGGCAGCACGGGATCGGGTACGTTGCCCTCCAGGACGACAGCTTCCTTTTCTCCCGCCGGCGGGTGGAGGCGATATTGGCAGAGATAGAGGCGGAAGGGGTGCAGCTGAAATGGGGCTGCTTCGCCCGCGTCGACCAGCTGGAGCCGGCCTGGCTGGACGGCCTGGTCCGGCGCGGCCTGCAGGAGCTGTATCTGGGGATCGAGGCCGGCTCCGACCGCCTGCTGGAGCGGATGGGAAAGGGGTTCGGGCTGCGCCGTGCCATCGAGGCCATTGAGGCCGCGACCTCGCGGCTGCGCACCATCTGCTCGTTTCTCTGGGGTTTCCCCGACGAGAGCCTTGTCGACCTCTTCGGCACGATCAAGGCCATGCACTGGGCTGCTTTTCACGGTGCCGAGCTCCAGCTCGGCCAGGTGGTCCCGCTGGCCGGCTCGGAGCTGTACCGCAGCTGGCCGGGCCCGCTGGAGTACCACGACCGCTACCCCTTCTGCCGGCTCATCCGCCCACCCCTGCGAGCCGAGCTCCAGGCGCTGGTCAAGGCGCATCCCGACCTTTTTCCAGCTTTCTACTCCTTTCCCACCCCCGACCAGGCGGCCAAGTGGGATCTGGTCGGGCGGCTCTGGCTGCCGTGATGCGTCCGGCTGGAAACGATTTCTGGGGGGCGCGATTCCTCTCGAACCTCAAAAACTGACCTGCCGCTCGAGCAGCAGGTCTGGATGGCCCTGCCCCGCGGCGCGATCTCCCTCGACCCTCTGACCTGCCCACCCGCAATTCGCAGTGGCCCACTGGGAGCCAGACCTTCATGAGCACCCCACAGAGGACTACCTGATCCCTCGAGCCCTCAGGGGGGAGTCTGCGATTTTCACGGCCTGGATGGCGTGCATCGACGTCGAAGGGGCGCAACCTATCCGACCAGCGGATTGCGCACCGTCACCTCCGGAAAGGCGTGAAAATCACGGTCGGCGGTCCAGATCTCGCTGACCCCGTGCAACAGGCAGAGCGCGACGATCCGCGCATCGTGGACCCGGGGACCGGAGATCTTGGCGCGTTCGATGGTCCTCTGCAGGATCGGCCAGTATCCTTCCGCCTCGGACAACAGGATCAGGCTCGGGGATTCCAGCCAGGCCCGGACCGCCTCGCAGGCCACCGCCAGTGGCGTCGGCGGGCGCCAGATGCGGGGATGGGTCACAATCGCCAGGAACTCGTGGATGCAGGGCCAGCAAATTGCCCATGGCGAGGCCCCCTCGGCGAGGTTCGCAAGCTGAGTGTAGGCCACCTCGTACCAGGGAGAGTCCTCCCGGTGGGCATACACCAGGATGTTGGTGTCGACCGCGATCACGAGCCACGCCCCTCGTAGATGAGATCGCGCGTCACCGCCCAGGGCTTCCCCACCAGCTCCGGATTCAAGCCTTCACCCCGGAAGGTCACCTTTTTGAGCTTGAATCCCGACCGTCGCTCTCTCTCGGTCAATACCCGCTGGAGGCTCTCCTCGACCAGGGCCCGGATGGTTGTCCTCTCTCTTGCCGCCAGCTTTTTTGCCCGTTTGAGCAGGGAATCCGCTATTTCTATGGTGGTCTTCATGCTTCTATATGTACACTATGACCCATACTATGTCAATATATTGCTAATTTCTTTAATGTTTATGGTATATTAGTTGGCAATATTGGGGTAGCAATCGGAGTTCCACCCGGCTGGAGAGCCGGGTGTTGGACCGGTCGACCGGGGCGCGGGAGAAAACAACTGCCCGCCCGGCCTCACTGGCCCCGGTAGAACTCCTGCAGCATCTCGTCCCAGGCGGTGTCGCGGGTGAAATCCAGTCCAACCTCCTCGTAGTCCTGGCCGAGGTAGCCCGTTCCCTCGTGGCGCGCCCGGGAGGGGGGAAAATGAAGGGTCAGACCGTGCATGAAACGCTCCAGGGTTTTTCCCGGGTGGGCGTAGACAATCGCCTCGCCCGACCGATCGGCATAGCCCTCCTGGATGGCCCTGGCCGCATCGAACACCGCATCGTCGTCGATTCTCCCGGCGATCTCGTCGGCAAAGGTCCAGAGGTCCATGTACCAGAACCAGCCGGCGGCTCCACCACCCCAGGTCTGATGCTCGGCAATGGCCCGCGCGGCGGCGACGGAGCCATGGTGGCTGCTCATGTCGGCCATCAAGGCCTCGGCCAGCGCATCGATGGCCAGGACGATCGGCTCTACCTCGGCCACCCGTATGGCCGACCCGGCCAACCCGGCGTGAGCGTTGGTGCGCTCCACAAAGTCATAGTACCGATCGACGATGAGCTTGGCGTACTCCCAAGTTGTTTGGCCGGGGTCGTCGATCAGCTCCTGGAGCATGGTATGGTAGGGAAACCCATCCGAATCGACGGTGTGGGTCGATGCTACCAGGTAATCGGTCACCTCGCGCAGCTCGTAGGCGACTTCGATCATGGCCATCAAGCAGGCGTCGAACACCACGAGGTCTACCCAGCGTTCCGCCTGGTCTTCTGCCATGGCGATGGCCTGCACCATCCCGTCGATCATCATGCGGGAGCCGTTGTCGTCATCGGTCGCGAAGTTCTTCCAGCCGCCCCCATGGTCCCACAGGACCAGCGCGAAGTGGTCGGCGTCGTAGCTTTCCATGCCCCACTCGAGGAACCGCTGGAGGGTCTCCGGATCGCCCATGTCCGGCTCGAATGCGTCTTGTCTGCCCACCAGGACCTCCAACCCCTCCGGATGGACCACGATGAGCTCGGCATAGTCCTGGTAGTGGTCGAACAGGACAACCACATGGACCTGCGAGTCATCGGTCATCCCCTGCTGGATGAGATCCAAGCTGTAGCTTCCCCAGTAGTCCAGGTTGTTGTCGCCCGCCATGTAGACCAGGTAGGTCCAGACCTTCGACTCGTCGGGTCCCACGTGGTAGGCGGCCATCCCTACTCGGGGTAAGGCTGCGGACAGGATCATCAGCCCAGCGACGACAAGGCACTTCAACGTCTCATGCGCCATTTTCTGCATTGATCCACCTCGAAATGTTCTGTTGTGGGTAAGCCGGAAGCTACCAATCTTCCGGCACCGGTATCCGCCTTCCTGCCGGCCAGTGAGAGCTTTGCTCGGCCTTCGGGGCGGTTTTTTACCGACCGATTCGCCGGCATCTCTTGGCTGGATGGCGCCGGAAGATAGCAAACGAACGGATAGCGGGCAAGCGGAAACAGCGGGGAAAACAGGACTTTCGCCCAAGGTTGGGTAGATGTTCGGTCAACGGGAGACGCGGTGATCTATTCGACGATCCGCACGTTCAGGTTGTAGGCGCCGATCTGGCTGCCATAGCCGGCCACGATCAGGTAGTAGGTGCCGGCTGGAAGGTCTTCTGCCCAGCTCTGGTCGGGGGCGTACTCGCTGGTGGAGAAGGGGTCTATCCGGCTGCACCAGCCGAAGCCCCGGAGGTTCTCCAGCTCCCAGCCATAGTCGAAGTCGTCATCTTCGCCCAACAGCTCGGTCTCGGACCAGAGCTCGATCCGCGAGTCGAGCATGCAGCCGTCCTCGTTGCCGACCACCTCGGCCACGATGGTAGCCGGCTCATCCAGGACGATCTTGTACCGGTCGCGGTCGTAGGCGGGGAACACCACCCCTTGCACGCCAAAGTCGCTACCGAAGGGGCCGTCCGCCAGGTACACCTCTCCGTTGGGCTCGATCTCGAAGTGGTAGTAGGCGTCGCCATGCAGGACATAGGAGCCGGTGCTGAGGTTCCACCAGCTATTGACGGACACGAAGTAGTAGCCCCGGTGCAGGGTGAGCTCCAGCTCCGAGCACAGGCCGATGCCGTCGTCGTCATCCTCGCCAAGGATCTCGCCCCACAGGTCGGTGACCCGGATGACCGTGTCGGTCGTGCAGCTGCCCAGGCTGTCGTCGGTCCAGAGGAGCAGGTCGGTCGTCAACGGGACCCACAGCAGGTAGGTGTCCACGTCGGTACTGGGCGTGATGGTCCCCACCACCTGGAAGTCGTCGCTGAAGGGACCGGTAGCCTGGTCGGGGCTGTTGTTGGGCTCTACCTCGCTGGTGGAGTGGATGCGGTAGTACAAGGAGTAGGCCCCTTGGCCGACCGTGTTTTCCAGGACGATCCAGTACCAGCCGCTGGCCAGATCGACTAGCTGGAGGCTGGGACAGATGTCGGTCTCCCCGTCATCAGTATCCACCTCGGAAAGGTCGATGTCGTACACCGTCAAGATGGGCAGGACCTCGTCGCTGCAGTCGCCGAGCACCTCGATCTCCAGGGAGGAGTCGTCGGTGGGCAGGTAGACCACGTACCAGTCGGACTCCTCGCCGCAAAGGCGCAGATCGTCGAAATGGGGCCTCCAGGGCCAGCCCACCATGGGGTCCAGCTTGGCCGCGCCACCGAAGGAGTCGGAGTAGCCGTACTCGTAGTAGTCGTTGACACAGGTGCAGTCGCCTTCCAGGCACTCCTGGACATAGGTGCAGTCGCGTCCGCACTCCCCACAGTGATCCTCGTCGGTGTCGGTGTCCACGCAGGCGCCATCACAGGGGGTCAGCCCTTCGGCGCAGGTGAGCTCGCAGTTGCCGGCGGTGCAGACCTCGTTGGGCTCGCAGTCGTTGAAGCACTGGCCGCAATGAGCGGGGTCGGTGGACAGAAGTACGCATTCCGTCCCGCAGCGGGAGTAGCCATCGCGGCACACGCAGTGGCCGCCGCTGCACAGCTCGAGGGTGTCGCATGAGTGGTCGCACTCCCCGCAGTGGCTGTTGCTGGTCGAGGTGTCCACGCACTCCTCGCCGCACCGGGTGAGCCCCTCTCGGCAGGAGCACAGCCCGCCCGAGCACACTTCGTCTGGATCGCAGGCGGTGGTGCAGTTCCCGCAGTAGTTGGGGTTGGTCTGGGTGTCGACGCAGACTCCATCGCATTCGCCGAAGCCGGTACCGCATTGGCACACACCGCTCACGCAATCCTGGTCGGCGCGGCAGACCGTGATACAGTCCCCGCAGTGAGCGGGGTCGTCCTGTGTGTTCACGCAGGTATCGCCACAGGGGGTCCTGCCCTCGGGACAACCGGTGGTGCAATCGCCTTCCACGCACAGCTCGCCCGGGTCGCACTCGGTCTCGCAGTTTCCGCAATAATTCACGTTGGTTTGGACATCCACGCAACTTCCGTCGCACAGCACCAGGCCGCCGGTGCACACGCAGTCTCCGCCCTGGCAGATGGTGCCTTCCGGACATGGGTCATCGCACTGGCCGCAGTGGGAAGGATTGGTGTTGGTATCCACGCAGACGTCGCCGCACTCGGTCAAATCGCCGGTACAGACACAGTCTCCGCCCTCGCAGACCTGGTTGGTGCCGCAGCGGGTGTTGCAGTCACCGCAATAGCGCTCGTCGGTCTGCACGTCGACGCAGGCCCCCTGGCAGACCTCCCAGCCCTGGGGGCAATCGGAGACGCAGTCGCCGTCCTCACAGACCTCGTTCGAACCGCACGCCCTGCTGCACTGGCCACAGTTGCTTTCGTCCTTGTCCAGGTCCACACAGCCCCCCGGACATTCGGACAGGTTTTCAGGGCAACGGCAGATCCCGCCACTGCACTCCTGGTCGGGTGGACAGCGATTGCCGCAACGGCCGCAGTGGTTGGGATCGGTCGCGGTATACACGCAGGCGTCGCCGCACAGCACCTGGCCGGTAGCGCAGTTGGGCACGCAGTCCCCGTTCACGCAGATCTCTCCCGTGTCGCAGCGGTTGCCACATCGACCGCAGTTCTCGGCGTCGGTGTTGGGATTGATGCACTCGCCCTCGCACAGAATGCGGGGTGAGCTGCAAGTCGGGGCATCGGAGCCCATATCGCCCCCGGCATCCGAACCAACCGCCTCGTCCCCGTTACATCCCCACAGACCAGCCAAAAGGCTGAGCAAACAGCAACTCAATCGAATCGTACGCATGGTTTCTCCCGCTTGGTTGTATGCCGGAGGTTCGCCGAGCAGACTGGCCTCCAATGGATAATGTGTCGGTTCCTCTAGAAGCCCTTGGCTGAATTGTCAAGACGATTTCTTCCCTGTCCACGAGTCGCACGGTTCCCGGCGGGTTGCAGACCTCTCCGGAGTTCACCACTCGGACGATCTTCGACGTCGCGCCGGTGAAGGCCGCTGGCGGCTGGCCGACAGGATGTGGTGAGTACCGATCATCTGCAGCGAGAGATCGCAAGAATCTCTTCACTTGGCAGAAGGGGGGGTGATCAGGATGCGTTGCGCGGGGCGAGGTCCAATCCTTCGGCCATAAACCCCTGACGGGGTTCGCACTCGGACTGGACCTGCCCTGCGCGCCGCTTGTCGGGTCGGTTTCCATGGTTGATCGGGACCCATCAGGCGCTGATCAACGAATCCTGATCATACCCGGCAGCAGGAGCAAGAGCCCCTGGCCCGTCTTCTACAGTGGGAATTGAAAAGCCATTTATTCTTGATGGGTTATGAGACAAGGATAGCCGCGTGGCACCAGGACCCC
>JAFGEP010000083.1 GCA_016931535.1 Bradymonadales bacterium | reverse complement strand
TGTTGAACCTGCTGGAACGGGGGTTGATCGATCGCAAAGGCACCCTCTACTCCATCACCGACAAGGGGCTGACGCACCTCCAACAGCATGGGCAGGATTGATGGGGGTACGGGCCCCGATCAGCTCTGGTCGTTGATCCGGCAGCAAGAGGTCGAAGTCAGGGACAGCCTGCGCGAGCTGCTCCTCGACATGGACTCCTTCGCCTTCGAGCAACTGGTCGAGCGGTTGCTGGAAGAGATGGACTACCAGAACCTGGAGGTCACGACCCGTTCCGGCGCCGGCGGGGTCGACGTGGTGGCCGACGTCAAGCTGGGGATCACCTCGGTGCGGAAGAGGTGGGGGGGGTTCGATCCCGAAATATACACCAGATATACACGGGCTGTTTTTGCAACAAAAAAGCCCTGCGGTCGATCCCGCAAGGCCTTGTCTTTCCTTATGGAGCCAGAGAGACTCGAACTCTCGACCTCTTGACTGCCAGTCAAGCGCTCTCCCAGCTGAGCTATGGCCCCTGGTCGGCTCCGCCGGCCCGAAAGCCCGCGAAAGCGGAGAAGCTGTTTAGCACCGCTTCCCCACCCTGTCAATCCGGCAGGAGAGCAATTTGCATCCACCGACCTTGACGCGGCCCACCACGCCGAATACTGTTCGATTTCCATCGGTTGCGGGCTGGCGCGGTCCCGCATTCCTGCGGGCTCGGCAACCTGGCCAGGGAGTGGAACATGGCTGACAGAGAGCAGGATACAGGAGACCTCGACCGCCAAGATGCCCCCCAGAGCCCCGAGGGGTACCTGGCCGCCGGACTGGAGGCGCTCGAAGCCAACGACCCGCTCCGGGCGGTGGAATTGCTGGAAGCGGGCCTGGCTGCCGCCCCGGAGGACCTCGGGCTGCGCTACCACCTGGGGATGGCCTGCAAGGAGGCCGGTCGACCCAAGCAGGCGATGCGCCACGCGCGCGAGCTGTTGGAGAAAGACCCCGCCCACCGCGAGGCGGCCCTGTTGGTGGCCGAGCTCTTGCAGGAGGCGGGCTTTCTGGAGCAGGCGGGCACGCTGCTGGGGCGGTTCGTCGATCGCAACCCGGAAGATGCGGTGGCTTGCCAGCGGCTGGCGGACACCCTGCGGGACGCCGGCCACCTGGATGGAGCCCTGGAGTGCTACCAGCGCGCCCTCCAGATCGATGGCGATCTGGCCGATGCGCTTCACGGCAGGGCGGGCCTGCTCGCCGGTCAAGGCGCCATCCACCATGCCGAGGCCGACTACAGGCGGCTGCTGGAGCTGGATCCCGGTCGCATCGACGCCCGTATCGAGCTGGCCAACCTGCGCCGCCGCTTTGTTCCCCAGTGGCACTTCCCCATGCTCAACGACACCGAACGGAACGAGGCCTTCGAGCAGGCGATCCGCCGGGCGGTCCAGCCGGACCACCTGGTCCTGGACGTCGGCTGCGGCACCGGGCTGCTCTCCATGATGGCGGCCCGGGCCGGTGCGGCGCAAGTCGTTGCCTGCGACGTGGTCGAGCCGATCGCCCGCACCGCCGAGGAGATCATCGAGCAGAACGGTTTCACCGAGAAGATCCAGGTCGTACCGGGTCACTCCACCCTGCTGCGGGTCGGCAAACACCTGCCCAGACGGGCCGACATCCTGGTGGCCGAGGTGGTCGACGCGGCTCTCCTGGGAGAGGGGATCATCTCGGTCGTGCGCCACGCGCGGGCTCACCTGCTCACCCCCGAGGCCCGGGTGATCCCGGCGGGGGCCACGATGGTCGCCATGCTGGTAGACAGCCCCCTGCTGTTCAACGAAAACCGGGTAGGGACCGTCTCCGGGTTCGACCTGAGCCGGTTCAATCGCTTCAGCCACCCCGCCTCGTTCCAGAAGCGGCTTTCCCACTACCCCCACACCCCGCTATGCGATCCGTTCGAGGTGTTCACCTTCGATTTCAACGGCTGTCCCCCCCGCCAGCAGGCGCGCCGGTTCCATGTGCCCATCCTGCGCGCCGGGCGCTGCCACGCGGTGGTGTTCTGGTTCACGCTGCGGGTGGACGACCAGGCCACCATCGACACCGGTCCCGACAACACCACCTCCTGCTGGATGCAGGCGGTCCAGCTGCTGGACGGAGGCCTGGTCGCCGCCGGCGAGGCCCTCGGCATCGGCGTGCGCCACACCGAGTGCAACATCCTGTTCGAGCGGCTGCCGGTCACCCCGGGTTGATCCGCTGAATACCCTCGATGAGCTCGAAGTCGCGGTCGACCGACAGGACCGCCGAGATCCCGTTGTTCAGGGCCGTCGCGGCGTGGAGTGCGTCGCGGGGGGAAAGCTGCTGGTGCTTGAGGAGAATTTCACCGGCCCGCTGGACCTCGGCTCTGGTGATGGGCAGAAGCTGGGGTACCAAGAGAAGGACCTGCCTCCCCAACTCCACGCCTTCGACCAGCCGCCCGCGCTTACGGTACACGTGGTGGATCTCCTGGATCACCTCTGCGCTGGTCGTCGCATCGAGGTCACCGACAGCGACCCGGCGGAGCAGCTCGACACAAGGGGCTTTCAAGGGATGTTCTGCGCCGGCGGCATAGATGAAGATGTTGGTGTCAAGGAAGGCCACCATCGCAACCCTCCTCGATGTCCCGCTTCGCTTCTTCCCAATTGATGCCAGGCAGGTTCATGGCGGCGATCCGCTCTGCGGCAGCCAGCCGCCGGTCGGGGGAACCGAGGTACCGATCCCGCACCGCCGTCCGGATCAGCTCTCCCACGGAAACCTGCTTTTGCCGGGCGATCTTCTCGATCTGCTCGTACTCCTCGGGCTCCATCAGGATCTGGATTCGACGTGTGCAAGCCATTGGATGCTCCAACGGTGAATTCGGTTGCCAGGTGTCAGGCCGTCATCACCTACATACACATGAGTATGAGTATACCAATGTATTCCGTCAAGGGGGGTCGGCCTCCATCCCCTCGAGATTGGTCCCACTATCCGGCGGCCAGGGCGTTGCTGGCGAAGAAGCGCTCAATGGGGAAAGCGCAGATGGGCGGACGCACCATCCATCCCATCGTCATACGCAATGGTCTGGGCTACATTGGAGACCCTGCTGTAGCTTGGCCTCAGAACGGAGTGAACAGTACCGGCATGGATTTCGCGGTTCGCTGCGTTTGCCGGTTGTCGCGTGTCATCGAGAGGTGAGGGGAGATGGACGGCTCCCAGACATCGGCATCGGGCGAGGGCATGACCCATCGCGAGCGGGTCCTGGCGGCCATCGACCACCGGCAGCCGGATCGCGTGCCCTTCGACTACTGGGCGGTCAGCGAGGTCACCGACAGGCTTTGCCGGGAGCTGGGCATTGCCGGCAAGGAGGGTCTGCTGGAGCACTTCGGGGTTGACCTGCGCTACGTGCCGGGGCCGAGCTTTGTGGGCCTGGAGCGCAGGAGCTTCGAGGGGGGCGTCTCGGAGGACCTTTGGGGGGTCAAACGAAAGCGGATCGAGGTCAAGACCGACCGGTTCACCTGGAGCTACAAGCACGTGGTCGAGTCGCCGCTGGCCGGAGCGGAGACGGTTGCCGATATCGAGCGCTACCCCGGCTGGCCTTCGCCCGACTGGTGGGACTACTCGACCATCGCCGACCAGTGCGAGCAGGTGGGCGGTTACGCCGTGGTGAACCATGGCGATCGGCTGGACCGGACGGCGCAGCTCAAGACCATGATGTACCTGAGGGGCATGGAGCAGATCTACGTCGACCTGGCCCGCAACCCCGCGCTGATCGACGCCATGCTGGAGCGGATCCGGGCCTACTACCTGGAGTACAACGAGCGGGTCTTCCGGCAGATCCAGGGGAAGGCCGACATCTTCATGATGGGCGACGACTTTGGCACCCAGCAGGGGCCGATGATGAGCCTGGCCACCTGGCGGCGTTTTTTCCGGGAGGGGTTCCGGCGGTACATCGAGCTCGCCCATCGATACGGGCTGAAGGTGATGCACCATAGCTGCGGATCGGTGAAGTACCTCATGGGCGAGCTCATCGACGCCGGGCTGGACATCCTGCAGGCGTTGCAGCCTCGGGCGCGGGACATGGATCTGGCAGCGCTCAAGAGGGAGTACGGCGAGCACCTCACCTTTCACGGATCGATCGACATCCAGCAGACCCTGCCTTTGGGCACCCCTGCCGACGTCGAGCGGGAGGTGAGAGAGCGGATACAGGCCGCCGGGGGCTCGGGCGGGTTCATCATCGGGACGGCGCACAACCTCCTGCCGGAGGTCCCGACGGCCAACATCCTGGCGCTCTACGAGGCTTGCCAGAGGTATGGTGGCGGCTGACCCGGCCGATCATACCCTTGCCTGGCGAAACGGGAGGTGTCGATTGCGCCAGGTGCCCTGGCCCCTGGCGACAGATCAACCCACACGGCGCAGCGGTCGGCGATGGTCGGAGTCTGGTCGAAGCCGATCCGGTCGGTCAATCCACCGCCAGGAGCACGTTGGAGGCCTTGATGGCGGCGTAGACCTCCTTGCCCGGCGCCAGTTCGAGCTCCTCGGCGGATCGCCTGGTGATGACCGACACGATCTCCACCCCCTCGGCGATCTCCAGGATCACCTCGGTGTTGACGGCTCCATCGTGGATGGCCTTGACCTTCCCTTTCAAGAGGTTGCGGGCGCTCAGCTTCATGGTGTCATCCTCGCTGGTTTGGCAGTTCTCAGTGGGTCAGCCAGTTCGATTCGCGTCAGCAGAGGCAAATTCACCCCCCTACTGGTTCGAGATCACAGTCTGGTCGGGAGCGAACCGGCCAGTTGCCTTGTTCGTTCACCGACCGATTGTGCTCCAATCGGGTGGCGGATTACAATGGGGTTGGAATCAACGGGAAAGGGAACAAGGGTTTCGTTTATCAACCAGCCGGCTTGTCGCCCCCTTTCCCGAGCACATAACCGATCGCACCCCCAAGACCGCCTCCGATCAGCGCGCCCACGGGTCCGAAGAAGGAGCCGACCATCGCTCCCGTCGCCGCCCCGATCCCCGCCCCCTTGGTTTCTCTAAGATGACCTCGTTTCTCGGCAGCTGCCAACAGCTGGTCTTGGTTCACCTGCACTGGCCACTGGTTCGAATTGTCCTGTTTCATTTCCTTTCTCTGCTGTGAGGATGCTGAGTAACGATGTGGATAATATGCGCATAAGGATAAACGATGTCAAGTGGATTTCTACCCCGACCTTTGGTACCATCTGCCCATGAGCGTGACAGAGAGCGATATCTACGCGGCAGCGCTGGGCAAGCTCGTGGCCGAGATCAGGAGCAGCAAAGGGTTGACCCAACAGGAGCTGGCCGACCGTCTGGGGGTGGCGCAATCGACGATCTCCCGGATCGAAAAGGGCCAGGTGACGCCAAACGCTTACCTTCTTAGGCAGATCGCCAGTGCGCTCGGTATGGAGGTGGGAGATCTTTCCCGGATGGTCGACGAGGTGCTCGAACGGTCAAGCAGGGCAGCCCGTGGGGCCGGATTGAGCTCTGCCGATCCCGGCGTTCCCTGGTGGAAGATAGCTGTCGGGGTTGCCGGGTTCAGCGGGGTGCTGGGGCTGGTCGCCTATGCGGTTGGAACGGCGCTGCACGAATGGGGGAAATCCAGGAACCGCTCAGAGTAGGTACCAGGCGGTCTCGATGATCCTCGATCGAACGGGACATGCGATGATCTAGGGGTTGGCACCACCGATCGTACTCGGATCGACCATAAGCTTCTGGAACTGTGCCGTCCTGCATGCTACCCAAGGATGGAGATCGATACTCGACGGGTGGACGCCATGACGCGCAAACTTCGTGTGCTCGCAATCTGTTGGCTTTCCGTTTGGCTGACAGCCTGTAACGGAGCCGATCCCGGCGGGCGGCCCGCGCAGGATACCGACCTGTCGGAAGATGTGAATCCTGACCTGGATCTGGCCGATCTGGCTGACCTGGTCGCCGATCTGGATATTGAGGCCGGTGATGTCCCCGACAGCGGCAACGGTGATGCCCCCGCCGTCGACATCGGCGACCAGGAGGGCGACGAGCCGGAGGAGCCGCCCCCGCCGCTGCCGCACGCCGCCTGCTCGATGGCGCCGTACGACATCTTGCCGCCGGATCGGATGGGAGAGGTCATCGACTGGCACAACGATCCCGTATTCGACCTGACGCCGGCGGTGGTGCGGGCCATGCTGTCGGAGTACCAGGACATCGGGCTGCCGGAGATCGCCTACGGCTGCCGGGTGGTCCACTTTCGATACCGGACCCAGGACCGGGGCCAGGAGGTGGAGGCCACCGGTGTCCTGGGATTGCCGGCCAACGCGGCGCTTCCGGAGGAGCCGATGTCGTTCGCGGTGTTCATGCACGGAACGACCGGATTTTCCGACCCCTGCGCGCCCAGCCGGGACCCCATGGATGCTCCGCCCCAGGCCTGTCTGCTGGCCGCGCTGGGGTACGTGGCCGTGCTGCCCGACTACATCGGGATGGTGGGCGGTGGCGACCCTTCCACCGTACGCCACGCCTACCTGGTGGGGGAGCAGGCGGCCATCGGGTCCTGGGATGCGCTGAGGGCTTCGGAACGGCTGCTTGACGACGATCTCGCGGGAACGGTGGAGGTCGATCGACGAGTAATCCTCTGGGGGGGCTCTCAGGGTGGGCATGCCGCCTTGTACACCGAGCTTGTTGGCCCCTACTACGCCCCCGAGTACGAGGTACCCGGCGTGGTGGCCGCCGTTCCTCCCACCGACCTGGTCGCCCTGGCTCGCCTGGGGATGGAGAGCCTGTCGCCGCCAACCGAGGGGTTGGTGGCCATGCTGACCGCCAACCGTCTCTGGTATGGGGCACCCGAAGACTTGACCGGCCTGTTCACCAATGCAGATCCGATCTACCTGGCGGAGAACGCCGAGTCGATCGTCTACCCCGACGACACGTGCGACCCTGGGGAAGGTCTGACGGCCGACTCTGTGGACGACCTCTTCTTGCCGACCTTCATCGATGCCGTGCTGGAGGAGCGGTTCGACGACATCCAGCCGTGGACCTGCTACCTGGCCGAGAGCTCCCTGGTCAGCACCTCGGTGCCACGGCTGCGCGACACCCCCACCCTGGTGGTCTACTCGGAGAACGACGACCTGGTGGTGACGGCTCCCCATCGACTGGCCTTCGATCGGCTCTGCGAGATGGGCTACATCCTGGAGTACCTGGAGTGTGCCGGGGCCGGTCATTCCGAGGGCGCCGTCTGGTCGCTGCCGGAGCAGATCGCCTGGATCAACAGTCGGTTGGCCGGTGAGCCCCTGGACTCGGGAGCCGTCTGCCAGCGCGGGGCGGCCGTCTGCTGCCGCGGTACACCGGAGGGCAGGTGCCTGCTCGGGGAATGACGAGCGCGACATAGGATGCGAACCAGCGCCAGCGCGGGGCGGCCGTCTGCTGCCGCGGCACCCCGGAGAGGAGATGTCCGGACGAAGAAGGACAGAAAAGCGACATGGGGCTCCAGTCGTCCGGACCTCCAGAATCACAATGCGGGTTCGAGTCGGGCTGGGTGGGTGGATCAGCCGGGTGAATCACGGCTAGCGAATCAGGGTGTGTGGGTTTTCTCCGCCCGGCGATACTCATCTTCCAGGATGCTCATCATCACGAAGTCCCAGAAGTGGTGGTCATGGTAGTATCCATCCCGCAGGATCCCCTCTCGCTGGAACCCCATCTTCTCGTAGAATCGAAGAGCCCGCTCGTTGAAGGCGACCACTCCCACAGAGACCCTGTGGTATCCCAGGCATCCGAAGGCATGCTCCAGGAGCAGCTGCATGGTTTCCGTACCATAACCTTTCGACCACTCCTCCCGCTCTCCGATGATGAGGGTCAGGTCGGTGGTGCGCCAGGGGGGGAACATCCGGAGGAGCCCGGCCTCGCCGATCAAGGCGCCGGTCTCTTTCACTGCGATCATGAACCAGATCCGGGCCGGATCGTTCTCGATCCGATCGAGAAACCGGAGCGCCGCATCCTCGTTCATCGGCTCGACCTGTCCGGTCAGCGCCCGGATCTCGGGATCGTTGGTCCACTTGCGTATCCAGGGGAGGTCGTCTCGTTCGACCGGTCGTAACACCAGCCGTCTGCCGACCAGATATGCGCTGGATGTTTCGAGTGATGCCATGGTCTCCTCACAGCGGCTACAAGCTCGGACCTGCCTGGTCGGTGACAGAGTGTATCATGAAAGCTGGTCTGTTGGGTTGCCTGATTGACCGCAGGCAGCCTGAGTCGATCCTGTCGGCCGGAACTCGACGTGTCCCACACTGTTCGTTAGACTCGATTGACCGATCGCCTGGTCGGGAGCGGACCGGTGGCCAGGCAGGTTCGGTTGAGCCTTTACGGAAAGCGGGGCCATGGGCGAGTTCATTCGCGCCTTTTCGACCAAGCGGGTCAACCTGATGCTGGCCTTGGGGTTCGCCTCCGGCCTGCCCCTGCTCATGACCGGTTCGACCCTCTCCGCCTGGATGTTCGATGTGGGGGTGGACCTGACCACCATCGGCATCTTCGCGCTGGTGACGCTTCCCTACAGCCTGAAGCCGCTGTGGGCGCCGTTGTTGGACCGGTTCCGGGTTCCCCTGCTGGGCCGCCGCCGCGGCTGGATGGCGACCTTTCAGCTCCTGCTCTTTCTGTCCATCGGGGCCATGGGTTTTTCCGACCCGGCGGCCCGGCCCGGCCTGGTGGCGGTGTTGGCCGTGCTGGTCGCCTTCTTTTCGGCCAGCCAGGACGTGGTGGCCGACGCCTACCGAACCGACGTGCTACCAGGAAACGAGCGGGGCAGCGGAACGGCCCTGTGGGTGATGGGGTATCGGATCGCCATGCTGGTTACCGGTGCCGGCGCCCTGATGCTGACGGGGCATCTCCACTGGTGGGCCATCTACCTGGTGTTGGGGTCGCTGATGCTGCTGGGGGTGGTGGCCACCTGGCTGGCGCCCGAGCCGCAAGCGGTGCCACAGCCCCGGTCGGTTCGGGCGGCCGTGGTGGAGCCGTTCCTCGATTTCTTCGGCCGGCGCCGGGCGCTTCTGGCCCTGCTGTTCGTCATGCTCTACAAGGTGGGGGACGCGGTGGCCGGCCACCTGATCACGCCGTTCTTGCGCGACATCGGTTTCGAGTGGGCCGAGATCGGAGCCATCCAGAAGGGGCTGGGCATGGTGGCCACCATCGTTGGCGCCCTGGTGGGGGGTGGCCTGGTGGCAAAGCTCGGTCTCAAGTGGTCGCTGTTCATCTTCGGCATCCTGCAAGCCGTCGCCAACGTGCTGTACATGATCCTGGCCGAGACCGGTGGATACACCCTGCTGGTGGCGGCCATCGGGATCGACAACCTGTGTGGGGGGCTGGGCACCACCGCTTTCGTGGCCTTCCTGATGGCGCTCTGCAACAAGCGGTTCAGCGCCTTCCAGTACGCGCTGCTCTCCTCGGCATCCTCGCTGGCGGGCCGCATGCTCAGCGCCTTTTCCGGCCTGTTGGCCGAAGGCCTCGGCTGGTCCGGCTTCTTTCTGATCACGATCATGGCCGCAGCGCCCGCGCTGGTCCTCATCTGGCTCATCCCCGCTTCCGCCGAGGGCGAGGCCGCCGTCCTCGCCAAACCAGAGAAGGTGAGGCGACTGGAAGGCGACTTCTTCGTCCGTCGGGGCTGGCAAAGCCTCCTCCTGCTGCTCTCGCTATTGGGCCTGATCGCCGGTGCCATCCTGTACCGCTCCTTTCAGATCCGCCTGCCGGGCGTCATCGCCATCTTGCTCGGCCTGGTCGGGCTGGGGCTCTACTCCTACCTGACCAACAACCCGGTGGCCTCCTTGAAGGCCGACCACCTGCTGCTGCGACGGCGCGGTGTCGGCCGGCCTGTCCGCATCGACTATGGCGACCTCCGCTCCGTGGCCGGTGGGAGCGGCGCCCAGCTTCGGATCGAGACGCTGGAGGGCTCACGACGGGGTACCATCCTGCTTCCCCGCCGACTCCTGGGGGCCGAGGAGACCCGGCGGTTGGCAGAGGAGGTTCAGGGCAGGTTGTCCGGAGAGGGCGAACCGCCGGTTTTTGGAGCATGAACATGCCGCTACGCAGAAAGCTCCTGCTCTTCATGGTCATCCCCGCCCTGCTGATCTTGATGATGGGAGCGATCGGCTTCTACTCCCTTCTGCTGCTCGAACAGGCTGCCGGCCGGATCCTGGCGGACAACTACCAGAGCATCCAGGAGGCCCGCCGCATGGAGCATGCGCTGCGCATGCTCGATCTCGCCCTCACGTCACCACGACTTTCCGGAGCGGATCGCGCTGGCCTGGATCGGCTGATCGCCGTGTTCGAGGAGTCGCTTCGCCGGTGCGAACAGAACATCACCGAGCACGGGGAAACCGAGGTGATCGACCGCATCCGTTCCCACTGGAACATCCTGAAGCCGGAGCCGATCGATCCGGGCGGGGACCAGGACATGGGCCGAAACCAACCGGAGCACTCAGCCAGCCCGAGGCCGGTGCTCGAAGATCGAGGGCGTTCCGCCGCCTGGGTGGGTCTGGACGATCGTCGGCAGGTGGAGGATCTCTACGAGGATCTGGAAGAGCTGATCTCGCTGAACGAGCGGGCCATGATCGAGTCCGAGCGGGAGACCCGCCGGGTGGCCCGGATGATGCTGGGAGCGGTCACCGGTTCGGCACTGGCCGCGCTGGTGGCTCTGGCACTGTTTGCCCTGGTATCCGCTCGCAGGATCTCGAGTCCGGTCACCCAGGTCGCAGACAGGCTGCACCTGGCGCTCAACCCGGCGGAGGGCGGGGGGGTGGCGGACGGACTGCGAAATCTCGATGAGATCCAGCGGCTTCGCCAGGAGCTGGACGCCTTGCTGGGACGGTTGGCCCGCTACGAGGACGAGCAGAACCGCAAGCTCTCTCACCTCCAGGGCCGGCTGGTCTTCGTGATGAACAGGGTGCTGGAAGGCATGGTGCTGATGGATACCGACCACCGTATCCTGGCTGCCAATCGTGTCGGTCGGACGATCCTGGGGATGTCGGCCGGCGAGGGGCAGCGGATGGGAGATCTCGACCCCAGCGAGGAGGTCAACAAGCTGCTCCAGCCGCTCATGGAAGGAACGTTTCAACCCGAGCGAGACCTGGGGGAGGTGCGGTTCGAGATGGACGGGAGCGAGCGGATCTATCGACCTCGGGTGGTCACGGTTCCCGCTTCGAGCGGTGGAGTGGAAGGGTACCTGATCTTGTTCTGGGACGTGACCGAGCAGCGACGATTCGAGGAGTCCAGACGGCGATTCATCTCCATGCTTTCCCACCAGCTCAAGACGCCGATGACGGCGCTCATCATGTCGGTCAACCTGATGCGGGAGCGGATGAAGGAAGCCCCACCCGGCGAGGCGGAGCTGCTGTCGATCGCCGCCGAGAACTGCAGCAACCTCTCCGCCCTGGTGTCAGACCTGATCGAGGCCGCCCGGGAGGTCACGCCGGACCTGACTCTGAACCCTCGGCCGCTGGATCTGGTGCGCCTTTTGCGGTCTGCGCTGCGGCCCCTGATCCCGCAGGCCGAGGAGAAGGGGGTAACCCTGACCCTTCCAGCAGAGGAAGGAGACATCCTGGCCAGCGTGGACCCGGTCAAGTTTCCCTGGGTGGTGACCAACATGGCGGGCAACGCCCTCAGGTACACCGGGCAGGGAGGCCACATCGGGGTCGTGGTGCGGTCCGAGCAGGGGCAGGTCACGGTGTCGGTGAAGGACACCGGCGCTGGCATTGCGAAAGAGAATCTCCAGCGCGTCTTTGAGCCCTATGTGTCTCTCGATCGCGAGCCCCAGCCCGGGACCCACGGGCTGGGGCTGGCCATTGCCAAGGAGATCGTCGAGGCCCATGGTGGAACCATCGAGGCGAGAAGCGAGCTGGGCAGGGGAACGGAGTTCGTCATCCGTCTTCCCGCGTGAACGAGGCGAGCCATGAGCAGGATACTGGTCGTCGATGACGATCCCCATATCCTCCGTACCCTGGAGATCATGCTGACAGGAGACGGACACGAGGTGGTCACCGCTGCCAGCGGCGAGCGGGCGTTGGAGCAGCTTGACCTTCGCCCGGTGGACATCGCCCTGGTGGACCTCCAGTTGCCGGGGATGAGCGGGACCGACCTGCTCCGTCACATGCGAGACCTGCACCGTGACGTTCAGGCCGTGATCATCACCGCTCATGGCTCCATCGAGACGGCGGTCGAGGTGATGAAGGAGGGCGCCTTCGACTACCTGACCAAGCCGTTTTCGCCGGACCAGGTACGCCATCGGCTCCAGCAGATGGAACGGGTGGCGCAACTGCAGGGGGAGGTGGCCGGACTGAGGCGGCGCATCGGGGAGCTGCCGTTCCGTTCCGAGTTCATCACCCAGAATCCGAAGACCCTCCACCTGTTGGAGGTGGCGCACGAGGTGGCCTTGTCGGAGGCGACGGTGCTGATCACTGGGGAGAGTGGCACCGGCAAGACCTTGATCGCCAAGCTCATTCACGCTGCCAGCCCTCGGAGTCAAGGCCCCTTTGTGGTGGTGGACTGCACCTCGTTCCAGGAGGCGCTGCTCGAGTCCGAGCTCTTCGGCCACAAGCGGGGCAGCTTCACCGGTGCCGTGTCGGACAAGGTCGGAAAGGTCGAGACCGCAAACGGCGGCACGCTGTTCCTCGACGAGATCGGGGAGGTGCCCTCCCATCTCCAGGGCAAGCTGCTGCGCCTGGTCGAGGACCGGACCTACGAGCGGCTCGGCGATCCGGCATCCCGCCAGGTCGACGCCCGGATCATCGCCGCCTCCAACCGAGACCTGGAGGAGATGGTGCGTGAGCACCTGTTTCGCGAGGACCTGTTCTACCGGCTGAGCGTGGTCGACCTGCACCTGCCTGCTTTGCGCCACCGGCCCGAGGACGTGCTGCTGCTTGCCCGCGAGTTCGTCTCCTCCTTCGGAAATGCGCACGGCCGCCACGTCGCTGGCTGGGACGGCGAGGTGGAGCGCGCGCTGGTCACCTACACTTGGCCCGGAAACGTGCGAGAGCTGGCCCACGCCATCGAGCGTGCGGTACTGCTGGCACCGGGCCGTACCATCCGCATCGAGCACCTGCCCGAGCGCATCCGCCAGAAGAGCGCTTCCAACGGCGCTATCGACGAGCAGCTGACCCTCGCCGAGATCGAAGAACGCCACATCCGTCGAGCGCTCGCCTGGAATCTCTCGCAGGAGGAGACCGCGAAGCGGCTCGGCATCGACCCCTCCACCCTCTGGCGCAAGCGAAAGCGGTACGGGCTCTGATCCGGAAGGGAGGAGGGACCGACCCCCATTCTTGCAGCTTGCAGTCCAGCTTGCATCATGCAACGGGGCTGGGGGGCTGGGTTCCGGGTCAACCAGAGGAATCTCCACACCTTTTTGGCCTGGCACGGTCCGTGCTGCTCTGTCGGTTCAGCGAAAGTCGAGACGGAGCTGGACAGGATGGAGATATGGACCCAGTACGAGCCCGCAAGATGGCGAAGATGGGCCGACACCGGCCAGGTTATCGAGTCGTTTGATAGCTGGCCGCCCTCCACGGTCCTTCTGGTCGCCACGCGGGAACCGGACGAAACCGAGAGAGTCTGCGGAACCCTCCGCCTATTCAGGCACCTGGCCAACGGCCGGATGAGAATGATGGTCGGCAGCGGGCATCCATCGGCCGCCTGGTGTGCCTCGGTCCTGGCAGCCGGGGCCGACCAGGTCCTGCTGGTTCCCAGATCGTGGGAACGCGGCCGGCAGGACGAGCGGAATCCCGAGGAGAAGCCTCCCCTCCAGCAGGCGATCGAGCTGGACGCGGACATCTGTCCTGCGCTGCACGTTCGTCGCGATGGCGATGTCATTCTATCCGTGTGCGGGCGGCACGCAGACAGGATGGTCCTCGCTCGGCATCACCTGGAACGGTGGTGCCTGGCCGCCAAGGACCGTTGCCCGCACTGGGGAGGAGGATCTGGTGGGTAAGCGGCTCGATTCCCTGCGTGAGCGACTTGCGGTCCGTTCTCCCGAGGGGATCCTGGTGGGCGGCTTCGGTGGATTGATCATCGCGGGGACCTGCCTGCTTTTCCTTCCCTGGTCCCATCGAGAGGGCGTCGGGATCCTGGATGCGCTGTTCACCGCCACCTCCGCTGTTTGCGTCACCGGCCTGGTGGTGGTCGACACGGGTACGGACTTCACCCCTTTTGGACAGGTAGTCATCCTGCTGCTCATCCAGGCCGGTGGGATCGGCATCATGTCCTTTGCGGCGTTGGCCTTCGCGCTGCTGGGACGGCGTCTTTCCCTGAAGGCTCAAGCTGCCTTGAGCGGCTCGATGCTCCAGCAGGAGGTGGCGAGCGAGTTCAGGAGCATTTTCAGGAGAATCCTCCAGTTCGTGTTGTTCACAGAGACCTCGGGAGCGGTGCTGCTCTTTGTGGGAATGCTGCCCTCCAAGGGGGCTGCCCAGGCCGCCTACTCGGCGGTCTTCCACTCCATCTCTGCATTCTGCAATGCAGGCTTCTCGCTGTACTCCGACAGCCTGATCGGGTGGCGAAACAACCCGACGGTGATGGTCACGGTGATGCTCCTCATCGTGTTGGGAGGCATCGGCCATCCGGTGGTGGTGGACCTGTGGCGGAAGCGCCTAACCCTGCAAAGAAGAGGGGGTTCGACGTCGAACAGGCTGGCTTTGAACTCCAACGTCGCCCTTGCGACGAGCGGCGTCTTGATCGGGGGAGGGCTGATCGGATTGCTACTGTTCGGCCTTACGGCTGGAGAGGAGGGCTGGGGTGGACGTATCGCCAATGGGCTCTTCCAGTCGGTGACCGCCAGGACCGCCGGTTTCAACACGGTGGATATCGGTGCTCTCCCGCTGGCTTCTTTGATGTTGCTGGTCCTGCTGATGTTCGTCGGTGGTTCGCCCGGCTCCTGCGCCGGTGGCATCAAGACGACCACGACCGCCTTGTGGTTTGCCAGGCTATGGAGCCTGCTCAACGGCGGCAAGTGGGCTCGCCTCTTCGGCCGCCACATCCCGGGCGAGATAGCGCGCCGAGCCTCGATGATCCTCGGCCTGGCGGTCGTCTGGAACCTTTCCGGCCTGATTTTACTGCTGGCCACCGAGAGTGGGACGCCCGGTATCGGCATGCACGACGTGCTGTTCGAGCAGATATCCGCCTTCGGCACCGTCGGCCTGTCCACGGGGCTCACGCCGCAGCTGACGAACGCCGGGAGGATCTGGATCATCTTGACGATGTTCGTGGGGAGGCTGGGACCCTTGACGCTGGCGATGTGGGCCTTCACAGGCCCGTCTTCGCGGGTCCATTACCCCGAAGGGAGGGTCATGATCGGATGAAGAAGAACGGCAGACGGATCTGTGTCATCGGGCTTGGCCATTTCGGCGCCGGCCTGGCACGTTCGCTGGCGCGGCACTGCGAGGTGCTGGCCCTCGACAGCAACATGCAGAGGGTGAATGCCATTGCCGACGATGTCCAGCGCGCGCTTTGCCTGGACGCTCGCGACCAAGCCGCCCTCGCATCGGTCGTTTCCTCCGATTTCGACGAGGCGGTGGTGAGCATCGGAGAAAGCCTGGAGGCGAGCATCCTGTGCACCCTGCACCTGGTGCGCATCGGTGTGCCGGTAATCCGCGCCAAGGCGGACAGCGCGGATCATGCCGCCATCCTCCGGTCGATCGGGGCCAAGCACATCGTCTTCCCGGAGGAGGAGGCCGCCGAACGGCTGGCGCTGCAGATGCTCAACCCGAACCTCCTGGACTTCATCCCGCTCGGCCGTGAGTACCGCGTCATGGACATTGTGGCCCCCGCAGCCTTTCACGGCAGGTCGCTGGTGAGCCTGAAGATCCGGAACCGTTTCGGCCTGTTCGTTATCGCCATCAAGAGGCAGGACGGGGCGACCTTCATCTTCTTGCCCGGACCCGACCAGGTCATCGAACCCGGTGACATCCTGGTCATGATCGGCAAGGAAAACGATATCTTGCGGATTCGGGACGAACCGGAGGCGATCGCACGGACGGTGGCCGCCAACGGAGGGAACTCTCCCAGCTGACCTATCAGAACGGGATCACCGATGGGTGCGACGAACCGTGGAGAAGGTCAGCAGGACGGCAAAAAAGAGCAGAATCAGTCCGAGCCCTGTTCCCAGGGCTCTCTTGCTGTGCATGACCCCGATGATCCCCAACGTCGCGAGCACCACGGCGGCGAAGAGGTCCCTGGTGATCTCGAGGATCCTCGATCTGGCGCTTCTGGGGGCCGACATGGCGGATGAACTTTGTAAAGGATGAAACCGGTGGGTCAGCAGGACCCCTGGCGCGATCTCGACCGCTGCACCGGGGTTCTTCGAGGGCTCTTTGGCGGTGAGGGACAGCACAAAGGGCATCTTCTCGAACACCGGCGACAAGGTACCTCCGAACTCCCGCAGTCCGTCCAGTGCGGCACCCTGAACCCGCAGCAGGATATTGGGCGGTGGCTCGTTATTCCTGGCGATCTCGGCGGCCTCGGGGCGATCCTGGCGCAACAGGGCGATGACCTGGAACGGTGGCTCCTCTGCGGCGGCCCGAAACTCCACGAAGAGCGGGTTGCCCGCTGCCAGGTGGCCAAACTCCTCCTGTTCCAGGGCGATGTGCAAGGTGGGAAGTTCGTGCTCGAGACCGGTGAGGCTGACATCCATGCGGTGGGGGCTCCTTGTGGTTCACCGATACCGAAGCTGGCGGAGGGATGGGTCATCTTCTTACAGCATCAGCCGATAGCCGAGCGCCGGGCTCAGGTTGCCGGTGTTGCTGTCGCCCGTGATCCGACCGTCGAGGTCCGACCAGGCGATGCCGAGCTGGAAGAAGGCGGCGCCAGGCCCCAGGACGAGCTCGATGCCGAGTGCGCCGTAGATGCCGAACTTGACGTCCTCCTCGCTGTTCTCGCCGAACGGCTCCCCGGCCGCCTCGCCCACGACGCTGGTGTGCAAAAAGACGACCTGCGGGCCGATGGCGGCATACCCGTTGACGAACCTCCCAAGCTCGAGGAAGCGCGCCAGGATCCCGAGACCCAGGGTGAGCTCGTCCTGCTTGATCTCCCAGGAGAACTCGCCGCTTTGAGGCAGCCGTGTGTCGTCGACCGTTCCACTGGCGCGCGGCGGGGTGTAGGCGACCGTCAGGTGAGGCTCCAGGCGTCTACCCCAGACCGGTAGGTTGTATCCGAACTCGAAGCGGGGCATCACGTGCGGATCGAGGTCTGAAAAGACCGAGAGGCTTGGCCCGATGTGCACCCCGATGACGAAATCGCCAAGGTCGGCCAGGTCCGCAGACCGGGCCTCGTCTGGCTGAGCGGTGAGCGTCACCGCTTCTGTAGAGGCCTCCTGCAAGCCGGTTTCTGCGGTGGGCCAGTCGGCTGGGGGTTCGAGCTGGGGGGAAACGGCCTGGCCTGTCGTATCCTCGAATAGCGGCTCGGCGGGGAGCGGAGCGTCGGTCGGGATCTCCTCGGCGGCTTCCTCGACGGGGAGCGGAGCTTCGGTCGGGATCTCCTGGGCGGCTTCCTCGACGGGGAGCTGAGCTTCGGCCGGGATCTCCTGGGCGGCTTCCACGACGGGGGCGTCCGCTGCGGTCGGGATCTCCTCGGCGGCTTCCACGGCGGGGGTTTCCGCGGCGGTCGGGATCTCCTCGGCGGCTTCCACGGCGGGGGTTTCCGCGGCGGTCGGGATGACCTCGGCGGCTTCCACGGCGGGGGTTTCCGCGGCGGTCGGGATCTCCTCGGCGTCCGTCTCCTCGGCGGCTTCCTCGGTTTCTGTGGAGGCCTCTTCGGCCTCCGCCTCTGTGTCGAGCTCGTGGGTGATGATCTCCTCCTCTTCTTCGGAGAACTCCAGTGTTCCGGTCTCCTCTTCCTGCGCCGATACCTGGGCTGCAGCGGGGAAGGAGGCCAGCCAGAGCAGAGCGAGGGCAAGTAAGAGCTTGTGTTGCATGGGTGCCTCCTGCCTACAGCGTCCTCAGTGTGGCGCCGGTGACCCCACTGGCCTCCTCGCCACCGATGACGAAGATGTACCCCGACTCCTGGACGACACCCTGGAAGCGTTGCGCGTTGAGGAGTTGCACGCTTCCCGAGGGGGTCCAGGTCTTCAGCTCGGGAGGCCCGGTGACCTGGGCCTCGAAGATGCGATTATCGAGTGTGTCGCCGCCCCCTCCGAACATGAAGAGGAAGTTGCCGGTGGCTGCGGCACCGTAGCCGGCATTGGCACGGTTGGTGCCTGAGACCAGACAGGGAGACGGTTCGAACGGGTTATTCGGGTTCAATGGTAGGCGCAAGGTGAGCTGGGTCGTATTGCACATCAGCTCGCCCGGGCATCGGGTCAAGAGCGTACCGCAGATTGTCTGGTAGTTGTTCTCGCAGCTTGCCAGGTTGTTGTCGCAGTTTGCCTCACATTCGGCAACACCGGCGCAGCCATCGATACAGCTTTCCCACACGGCAAGGCAGTCCGCCTCCCCCTGGGTCAGGCAGTCGTCGAGGACCGCGCTGCACTCTCCTATGCCCACGGCCCTTCCCACCTCGTAGTTCATGGAGACCGAGGTGGCTGTACGCCCGGGCCCGAAGTAGACCCAACCGCCCACGCTGAATCCGCCGCACTCGTATCGGGCGTCGTCCAGGGTGTTGGCGCTGACGAAGGGCGTGCCCACAAGCTGGACATCGTCGCTGATGCGGGTGACGGGGATGATGGTGATGGTGTTTCGGCCGCTTCCAGTGCCGTCGAGACCGCCTCCCACGTAGAGGTAGGTGATGTCGGGGTCGTCGGGGTCAACGCTGGTGCTCACGCACGATGCTTCGCGACTGGCGGCGGCCGCCTCGCCGGGAAGGGTGGCCACCACGGCCCATTCTCCAAGCTCGCCCACCCTGCGAGGGCAGATATCGGCCAGGCCGGGGCTACAAGCGGTGACCTCGGGATCGGTCGCGGTGGCCCCGCCCTCTTCGGTGTAGGCCGTCCCTACGACCTCTGCCAGGAAGGTCTCGGTGCCGCTGGGATCTCCGGCCGCGGGGCTTCGGTAGATCCGGTAGGCCACAGCGCGATCGACAGGCTCCCAGGTGATGTTCAGATAGACTCCGTTGTTGTCGTTTCCGGAGAGATCGTCCTGTTGGTTCAGGTCGGGAACCCGGATTACGATCGGATCGCCGGGGAGCGATTCGCCTCCCGGGTTGACCAGGTCATCGTTGGCGAATACCGCCGAGATGCGATAGATCCAGGTGCCCGGTCCGAGGCCGCCGATGTGGCCGATGTCCAGGCCGAGGGTGGCGAAGACCGGCGCCGCCAGGGGATCGAGGACCTGGGCGCGCAGGACGGTGTCCACCGCGGCGGTTCCATCGTGCCCTCCGGCCAGGAAGACGAAGCGGCCGATCTGCGCCGAGCCGGATCGGGTTCGCGGCGTCTCGACGCGGCCGTCGAGCTCCAACAGTCGAACGGGATGGGGCAGGTACTGCCAGCCTTCCGTCTCGAATCGGCCGAAACGGTCGAGGGCGACCGCCTCGATGGTGCTGTAGGTGGTGGGTGGGCCGATGCCCTCACCCACCACGGGAGCGGGATCGTATCCGCCGATCGCGTAGAGGAACCGGGTGACGTTGGTGACACGGCCCGAGGCGGCGGCCAGGCTGCGGCGGGGGAGCTGGAGGCTGGGTCCCGGCGTGGTCGAGAAGAGGTTGCCGGAGGGGCTCACGATGGCCACCGCGGAGTACTCGGCGGTCGTTTCGAGCTCGATGTCGGGCGCTGCGGTCGCGGTCTGCGTCACGATCACCACGCAGATGGTTCCCTGCAACAGCCCCAGAGTCTGAGCTGGCAGGACCGCGGTGATCAGCTCCTCTCCTGAATCGATCGTGGTGTTCGTGGCCGCCACCGTCGTCGGTTCGGTGGCCAAGGGAGCCAGACACTCGAAGCTGACGGTGGCGTCCGGGTGGAAGTGCGCTCCAATGATCGTCAGCAGCTCGTCGGACGAGGCCCCCACCCGGGTCGGGGAGACCTCCTCGATATAGGGTGGTGGGCTGTCGGCGTCGGTCACGATAAAGGGGGTATCGGCCATACCGATCGAACGGTCGGGGTTGACGACCACCACGTCGTAGGCACCGGTCGGCAAGCCTTCGGGCACGATGGCCGTCAGGCGGATGGGGCTCCGGAAGCTCACGCTACGCAGCAGGGTTGCGACCATCGCCTCGTCGTATTGCGGGCTCAGGTAGACCCGGGGCACGTCCTGGAACTGGACCATCCCCTCGGGCGCCGGATCGATCGCCGTGATGTCGATGGCGGTGTTCTCCAGGGTCCAGCCAAAGGAGGGATCGATGGTGTCGATGGCGATGGTGAGGTCGTCCTCGATGTACAGGCTTCCCTCCAGGAAGGCTGGGCAATGGGTGTTGTCCAGGATGTGTACCGTGTAATACCCCTCGGCCAGGACACCCGGCGGGATCTGGGCAAACACCAGGTTCTCGTTGACATCGGGATCGTAGCTGAAGGTGAGATCGGTCCGGTCTCCGGTCTCGTCCTCGACGATCCAGACCTCCAGGACCTCGTCGCTGACGCTGGCCACATAGAGCGTCAGCAGGGTACGGATCTCGCTGTAGGCCACTGGCGGGTCGATGTTGAAGAGGAACGGTCCGGTGACCACCTCGAGGAAGTTGGTCTCGGTATCGCTGCAGCCATCGGGGTTGGTGACGGTCAGACCGTAGAAACCCGCGGACAACGCCCCGGCCGTGATGACCTCGATCCGATCGGGATCGGGGTCGCCCAGGATCACCGTCTCTCGGACGATGTTGACCAGACCGCCTTCGGGTTTTGTGACCTCCACCGTGGCGCCGATCTGGAAATCGCTGCCGATAACGGCAAAGCTCGAGGCGTCATCGCAGATCGGCTGGGGCTCGAATCCGGTGATGGTGGGCGGGGGTACCTGCTCGATGGCCGGCGCTTCGACCGCCGAGGTGACGCAGGCTGCGATGGGCGGGTTAGTGACCACGATCGGCTCTCCGAAGGCGACCTCGGCGCCAGGCTCGAAGGTGAGCTCCAGACCCCCGCACAGTTGACCTGTTACGGGGCCTGTCAATGGGACGCAATCCGCGAGCCCGGTGACAGGATGGTCGGCCGTGCCGATCATCACAGCCGGCCAGTCTTCCGCGGTATCGCCGACCGACAGGAAGCCTTCGCCGACCAGGGTGATGGTGACGGTCTGACTCCAATTGTCGCAAAGCCCGGCCGGGATCACGTCCTGGATGACGGGAGCGCCCAGGACCTGGACCTCGATATCACCGGTGCTGGCGCAGTCGGCCGGAGGGGGATTGACGATGCGCGCCACGAACACGCCCGGTGTGGTGGCGGCGGCTGGAAGCGTGAAGCTGAGGCCTGTGCAGCTCTCCCCGCCAAAGGGGCTGCCAATCCGTTCCCCGCAGCCGGTGAGGTCCGTCACCTCTCCGGCATAGTCGCCCAGGTGGATGGTGGGGACGAGCTCTCCCCCCTCGCCGTCATCGAAAACCAGAAACCCGGTGCCGGTGACGGTGAAGCTGTTCTCGAACTGATCGCCGCACACCAGCTGTGGGGTGACCGTCGTGACCTGGGCGGGCGAGACGACCTCGATCTCCAGCGCCTGTGTGGAGGTGCAACCGGCTGGCGGGGGGTTGGTCACGCTCACGGCATGAAATCCCTCGTCGAGCGAGCCTGCGGGAAGGGTCGCCACGAGGCCGGTGCACAGGCGTCCAGACAACGTCCCGCTCAAGCTGGCGCAGTCGCCGTTGTCGGCCGTGGCGGTGACATGGACTTCGCCAAACGACACCGTGGGATACAGATCGCTCTCTTCGCCTTCGCCCTCGACCACCAGAAAGCCTGTGCCCACGAAGGTGAACACGCGCTCCGCTCCCTCCATGCAGGCCAGGATCGGCGCGACCTCGTCAAGAATCGGCGGCGCGATGGTTTCCAGCTGCAGGGGCTCGCTGCTCGAGCAGTCCGCCGGCTCCGGGTTGGTCACGACCACGTCGTGTAGGCCCGGATCAACCGCATTCTGTGGGAGTGTGAAGACCAGCTCGGCGCACAGCCTGCCGGCCACCGGTCCGCTCAGCTCCGTGCAGCTGGAGGCTCCGCTGGCGGATACCACCGCCTCGCCGACAGTCACCTGGGGGTAATGGTCGGTCCCGGGGGTATCGATCACCAGGAAGCCTGTGCCTTGCAGGGTGAAGCTGCGCCCTCCCTGGGCCAGGCAGGCCAGCACCGGCACGATACCGGACAGGGTGGGAGGTGGGATCAGCTCGATAGTCACCTCTTCGGTCGAGGTGCATCCGGCCGGATCGGGGTTGGTGACCGTCACCGCATAGACGTCCGGGGCCAACGCCTCCTCTTCCACCGTGACCGTGAGCGAGGTGCAGCTTTGGGCGCCGGCCGTTCCGGGCAGCAGCAGGCAGCCGTCGGCGGACTCCGCCTCGAGCGTCAACTCGTCGCCAAAGTGGATCGAGGGCAGGAACTCGGTATCGCCCGGACCGGGCACCACGATGAAGCCGGTTCCGGTCAGGACCAGCTCGTTGTCGTGTTGCTCGCTGCACACAAGGTTCGGCGCGACCGAGGTCAGCGTTGGGGGAGGCACGACCTCGAGCTCTACCTCCTCCTCACTGCTGCAATGGGCCGGCTGGGGGTTGGTCACAGTGACCGGTTGCAGGCCCGGGTCGAGCGAGTCGGCGGGAAGGGCGATGGTCAGCTCGGTGCACCGCCTGCCGGCCGCCGGCCCTGCCAGGGTGGTACAGCCGTCCACGGCGGTCGGAGCGACCGTGACATCGCCCACCTCGATGCTGGGATACTCCTGCTCCGTCCCCTGGCCGAGTACCAAAAAGTCGCTGCCGCTGATGATGAAGACTCGTTCGCTCTGCTCGACGCAGGCCAGCTCCGGTTCGATGGAGGTGACCGAGGGAGGAGGCACGATCTCGACCTGGACCGCCTCGGTCGTGAGGCAGGCGGCGGGAGCGGGGTTGGTCACCACCACATCGACAATGCCCGGCTCCAGCGTGTCGGCAGGCAAGGTCACCGTCAAACCGGTGCATGCCCGGGCCGTGGTCGGACCCGGCAGGTCGAAGCAGCCGCGGACCTCGCCGGGTGAAAGGTCGGCCTCGCCGATGCTGACCGTCGGCAGGCGGCCCTCGATGACCAGAAAAAAGGTGCCGGTCAGGTCGAAGGTGTTGTCGAGCTGCTCACCGCAAGCGATGCGCGGAACGATCGAGGTCAGCGTCGGCCGCTCCACGATGGTCAGGGCACTGGCGAGCACTACCGGGTGGCCCCCGGCGTTGCGGGCATAGAGGTCGTAGAGGCCAGGCTCCAGCGCCAGCTCGGGGAAGATGTCGAAGAGCATCTGGTCCTGGCTGACCCACCGGACATGCCCGCTTTGCTCGGACTCGTCGAGATCCACCGGTGGATCGTCGACGGGTTCGCCGAGCAGGGTAGTTGTTCGCTGCAGCCAGAGGTCGGGCAGCGCCAGCCCGGGATCGTCGGTCAGCACGTCGAGGGGCAGCGGCGAGAGGTGTGCGCCGCTCAGGTCGACCTCGGTCGTGATCTGCTCGCCGCAGACGATCGATGGGGTCAGGGCGGAGGCGGTTGGTGTCGGGCTTTCGACCTCCTCCTTGCAGGCAGCGAAGGTCGCGACCAGTACCACCAGCCCTAACAGTGTGACTGTGAAACGTACACTGCGGTTCATCGTTCATGCTCCCGTTTGGTGCCGAATGTCTCCACAACCTAACAGCATCGGCGATGCAGATCAAAACCCCTGTGTATCGGCTCTTTGGTTGTCGATACCGAGTCAATCGGATGGAGGCAGATGATCCCTTGCCCCACGCCGTGTTTCGACCTGCTGCTCAGTGTTCGGTAACGTGAACGGGATCACAAGAGTCTGCATGAGGTGTGGTGAGTTGACGATCTGGTGTGCGCTGCTCTTGCAGCGAGTTCGGGTGTCTTGAGGTGGAATCATGAAGCTGTTGTTTCAAGCCGTTGTGGTCGCGGTTTCGTTGTTTGTCGCGGTCGGTTCCCCTTCGAGCGCGGCTGCGCAGGAGGCGGACGAGCCGGTGGTGCTGGGGTTGATGCTGTCGGCCGGGGGGCGATACGACAACGTGCGGATGTGCGCCGGATCTCCGTCGGGGGTACCCGGAGGACCCGCCATGGACCTGTCGTTCTTTGCCGGCTTCGGCCTGAGCGACACAGTTGACCTCATGATCAACCTGCCTGTTGTTCGACCTCTGCTGTTCTGGCTCGGCTTCGACATGATCCAGTTCGAGCCATCGGTGCGCCTCACCTTCGACCGTTCGATCGGCGACTCCACCAGCCTGGTCATGGGGCCGGTTCTGGGGTTGACGGTGCACTACGGTCCCGACTACGAGTCGGATACCGAAGGGGAGGCGAGAGGTCCCTCCTTCTGGGCTTTCGGCCCGACGGTCGGGGGATACTTCGGGATCGACTTCACCCGGCCCGGGGAGCTATTCAACTTCCAGTTGGGCATCACCCCCTACCTGACGCCGCTATTTGCCATCGACGATCCAGAGGAGCACAGGGGCATCGTGCTCGGCGGGATGCTGGAGGGCCACTTTCGCTTTCATCCTTAAGTAGCCGGGTAGGAGTTTGAGCCTAGGCTCTCTCCAGGATCAACCGGGCGATTCGACCGGGGGCTTGCTGCCGGATCAAGAGGTCGAGGAACTCCCGGTCTTCTGCCAGGGTCGCCAGAGCGGCCAGACTTTCGAGATGGGCCGTGGCTTTACCTGCGGGGGAGATGAGGAGAAAGACCAGGTGAACGGGGAGACCGTCCGGAGTGTCCATGTCCAGCCCCGAGGGGATGGCAGCCAGAAAGCACAGGCTGTGCTCCAGACCATCGCAGTAGGCGTGGGGGATGGCCACACCTCCTCCCACCGCGACCGTCATGGTATGCCATCTTTCGATGATCCCATCGACGACCGATCTCATCTCGAGCTCGGGATGGAGCTCATGAGCGCTTGTGGCCAGTCGCTGGAGGACCTTTTCGAAGGTGGCAGAGGGGATGTCGATCAGATCGACGTGGGCGATCAGGCGGGAGAGGTGAGGGATTTTCCGTCTCAGGACGACAGCCAGGTCTCCCTGGGGCGGTCCGGGCTGGAGGGGATCGGCAACGATGGTCGCATGCCCGTGAGACACCCAGAACAAGGGCTGCAGGTCCTTGCCAAAGCGTCCTTGCTCATCCGGATCGCCCACCTCTACCACGTCGACCGACAGCATGCCGGTGTTAAGACCATGAGCCACGTCGGACGGTGACAAGCTGCTCGACCAGACCGGGACCTCGGGTGAGTCCTGCGCCGGACTGCTTTCGGTATGGTCGCTGCTGGCGCCCTTCCAGTGATAGCAGAACTCGGCGGGGATCCGCGTGATCCACTGCTGGATATCGCACGTCTGGTACATGGTTGTCGGGTGAGCGCACAGCACCGAGGCCACGTCGGCGTAGCGCGGTGCGTCCAGGTCCTCTTCTTCTCGGTCCGCGCCCTGCCTCGCTTTCGGGATCACGTTCACGCCGGCACGCCGCAGCCCGCGTTCCAGGGCGGCCACCAGCGCTTCGTCTCCCAGCAGGACCCAGGTTTTCCTGTCGGCTTGTTTCAGGCCCATCAGCCGCACGACCAGCGGCGCCGAGAGACCCTGCAAGGTCACTGTGACCGCGATCACCGCGTAGGTAATGGTCTCCAGCATGACAGCCTGTGGTTCGCCTTGGGCACTCAGGCGCAGCGAGAAGAGGGAGGCCATGGCTGCCGCCACGATCCCGCGAGGGGCGATCCAGGACAGCAGGGCTTTCTCCCGCAATCGGAAGCCCTGCCCGGCGGTGGCGATCCACACCACCGCGGGACGGATCAGAAAGATGAGGAGCACCAGGAGCACCACCAGCCCGATCCCGCGGAACAAGCTCAAGTTCAGCTTGGCCGACAGCAGGATGAACAGCACTCCGATGCTGAACTCGGTGAGCGCCAGCTTGAACTGCTTGATGAACCGGAGTTGCGGCGGGTGGACGATTCCGATCACCAGTCCCGCGACCACCATGCTCAGGATGCCGGACTCGTTGACCAACGCGTGGGAACCGCCATAGGTCGCCAAGGCGGAAGCCAAAACGAACAGGTTGCTCTGCTCCGGCCCCATTCTGGTTCTCTTGAGGATCCAGGAGGTGAGCAGCCCCGATGCCAGGCCAACCCCCAGCCCGACCAGCAGCCGCAACCCGAAATGGCCCAGCGCCAGCAACGGGTTCTCACCGAGGGCGGGTGTGAGCCACTCGTAGCAGAGCACGGCCACGAAGACGCCGATCGGATCGATGAGCACCGCTTCCCAGTAGAGGACGTGGTGGAGCCTCTCTTTGATGTGGATGCGCCTGAGCAGAGGAAGCACGACCGTCGGACCGGTGACGATGACCAGGCTGGAGGCCATGAAGGACAGCCCCAGGCCCAGCCCCAACAAAAGGTGTATGGCCACCGCGGCCGTCAACCAGGTGAACAACATCCCCACGGTGAGCAAACGGCGGATCACCTTCGACGCTCGCCGATATCCGGCGATATCCAGGGTCAGCCCTCCCTCGAACAGGATGATGGCGACCAGCAGGGCGGTCAGCGTCTCCAGTCCCTGCCCAAGCGAGGTCGGATCGATGAGATGGAGGACTTGCGGCCCCATCAGCACACCACCCGCCAGCAGCAAGACGATGGAGGGGATGTGCAGCCGCTGGGACAGGATGACCAGGAGTAGGCCAACGGAAGCGGCAAGGCAGAAGCTGAGGATGGCGCCAGACAACGAACTCGATGCTCCGGTGAATCGAGACGAGCAACGGCCAGTATACCAGAACGGCTCTCGGGGAAAATGGACTGCCCGTGAGAAAGGGGCTCAGGTCAGTCAAGAAAAAGGTACAGTAGCGGCGCACCACCCGTTCGATGTACAAGAGAAGTGCCGCTTTCTGCCAAAACTCGACCTGGAGAACCCACTCATGAGCACCGTCGCACGCATCGAGCTTTTTCACGTGGCCATCCCCCTGCCGGAGACCTTCTACCCGGCATGGATCCCCGGTTTTCCCCAGAGGGAGAACCGCTTCACCCTCATCAAGGTGACGACCGACGACGGCGTCGAGGGCTACAGCGCCGGCACCGCCATGGGACGCGAACGGGCGGGCCTGGGAGATCTCTTGGGACCCTACCTCTTGGGGGAGGATGCCACCGATATCGGCCTCGTCCAGCAACGGTTGCGGGAGATCTCGTACTTGGGCTGGCGGAACTACTGGATCGAGCCGGCGTTTTGGGACATCAAGGGTAAGCTGGCCGGAAAGCCGGTGTGCGAGCTCTTGGGGGCACAGCCCCGCACCATCCGCTGCTACGCCTCCACAGGGGAGGTCAAGAGCGCTGCGGAGCGCATCGAGGAGGTCCTCAAGCGCCACGAGGAGGGGTTCGATACCGTCAAGCTGCGGGTCCACGATGCCGACGAGGCCGCCGACATCGACCAGGTGACCAGGACGGCGGCGGCGGTCGGAGACAAGGTGAAGCTGGGGGTGGACGCCAACCAGGGCTGGCGCGTGACCATCGTCAGCGACTCTCCGCTGTGGGATCTGGCGCGGGCGAAACGTTTCGCCGATGCCTGCGCCGATGCAGGCCTGGCCTGGATCGAGGAGCCGCTCCCCATGGATGCCTACGACGACCTGGCCGCCCTTTCGGCCTACAGCCGGGTGGCGATCGCCGGTGGAGAGCTGCACAGCGCGGGGTTGCCCGAGCTGAAGATGATGATCGAGCGGCGCTGCTACCACATCTTCCAGCCGGACGCGATGTTTGCCGGCGGCATCGCCCAGGTCTTCGAGGTGATCCGGCTGTGCCGGGAGCACGGCCTGAAGTACACACCCCACACCTGGACCAACGGAATCGGGCTGGCCGTCAACCTGCACCTGGTGGCAGCCAGCGGCTTTGCCGACGAGCTCGAGCTGGAGTACCCGTTATCTCCGCCCGGATGGACGGTGGAACGGCGCGACGCCATCCTGGAGGAGCCGTTCGTCCACCAGAAGGGCGAGCTGACCGTTCCCTCGCGGCCTGGGCTGGGGTTCACCATCAACCAGGGGGTTCTTGGCCGCTACGGCCATCGGTTTTTCAACATGGACCGCAAGCGCCTCATGTGGTTTTCGCTGCGTCATCGCGGGCTGAAAGCCTCCATCGAGATCGACCGCCGCCGCAAGGAGAAGAAGGCCGCTCAGCAAGCCGGCGCAAAAGGAGTAGCACCAGGATAGTTTTCCCAGAGGGGTATGATTTTTTCTCCGGTCAGGGACGGGGTCCAGCCAGTCCGAGCCCGCGCGAAGCGCGGAAGGCGAAGCCGACGAGGATCTGGCGGACCATGTCCCTGACCGGGTTGGGAATCCCGCCCTTCCAAAGCCACGTTTTTCTCGACTAGATGGGTTGGTGGAGGCATCGCCACTCTGGCCAATATCCGGCTTCTCGCGGAAGCGCCTCGCCGGTAAATCCCGACTTGACGTTCGGGCTGTTGGTCGATACGCTCTCAATAGCCTGTTTTTTCAAGGGATTCGTGCTCTGGCGATCGAGGTCGTATGATGAAATACCTGGCGACACTTGTCATCTTGATGATTACTGTACTGGCGATCCCTGCAAAGGCCGACGTGGCCTCATGGAGCATGCTGCTTGACTGTGGTGCCAGCGCAACGACGGTAACGCTGAGTACCTCGACCGTCTGTGGCCGTCCCGATGTCCCCGGCCTGAGTAACTTCACCGGTTTGTACGGTTGCACTTTCGCCGGTGCACCCGTCCTGCTCGCTCCCGCACAGAACGTCACGAGCGACGGCGATTCCAGCTGTGCCAATCCTTCGTGCAGCTATTCCTACTGCACCAGTACCGCTACGGCCGAGTTCGCGATCCGGTGCGATGACATCAGCTATGACATCCTGTGCGGTACCGAGTCGTGTCCCCTCAGCGAAGAGTCGGCAGGATTTGGATACCGGAGCTTCTGCCAGTACAACCCAGCCAGAACAGTCGCCCCAGACGGCGATGCCTCAGATATGTCCCAGGATATTGCATATTCCGACCTCCACGGTTCCGGGGACCGCAGTACCAGCTCGGACGATGGCTGCAACATCGGGTATGGCACGGCACACTGGAGCCTCGTCGCCATCTTCTCAGCCTTGCTCGCCCTGTCGAGCTGGGCGACTCGTCGATTGAAAAAAACTGCCGGTCGATAGCCGTGCGGTAAAATGATATACTATTGCGCCGCACTATTGTTAACGCTATCGATCGAGGTCCCTATCGCACTCGGGCTGCTCCTCCGATGTGCACGTGGCCGAGTACTCGTTGCCGCCGTCGGTGGGAACCTGGTCAGTCATCCGCTGCTCCATTTCGGGCTGCCGATCCTCCTCGCTCCCAGCCACCCGGGGCCGTTCCTGCTGGTCGGCGAGCTCGGCGTACTCCTGCTGGAGGCTGGACTCTATCTCTGCATCGTGCGCCCCCGCCCCTGGACCTTGGCGCTGGTCACCTCCTCGGCGGCGAACCTGGCCTCCTATCTGGTCGGTTACCTCCTGCTGCCAGGCCCGGCGTGACGGGCCGAGGACCATTCCAGTTTCGCGGTTGGGTCGGCCGGCAGCTTTGGTCCTGACAGCGGTCCATGACCGATGGACCCCGTCATCACCCTATCAGCTTGTCCGCTTTGGTAGGCGTGCTGGCGGTTTCCCGCCGAACCAGAGGGCATCGCGCAGGAGCAGATCGTGGACCGGGGTTGAAGTGGCGCCTTGGCGGAGCGGTCTCGTTCGACACGGTGATGCGTTCGACGCCCAAGGTGTGGCCGACAACCAGGACTGCCACACGGCTACGTGCAAGACCTGCGCAAGACGACAATGCCCAGCAGGGCGATCAGCAAAACAACCGGTCCGCGTGGAGATGGATCGGAGGGGCTGGACATGCCGACCATGCATCCGCTTCTACTCCTGGTGTTGGCCTCGGAACCGGCGTGACTGTCACCTCCGCTCGGATGGCAGTTCGCTGACAGATTCGGCTGCGAAAGGCCGTCTGTTGCGGCGACTACCTCCGAGGATTCCCACGCTGCTGAATATTCCATACCCAGGTGAGCTGTCTGGTAATACTCATCGCCATCACTGATGCCATCGCCATCGGTATCGGGGTCGAGCGGATCGATGCCAAGCTCGATCTCCTCACCGTCACTGACCCCGTCGCCATCGGTGTCGGGATCGAGCGGATCGGTGCCGAGATCGATCTCCTCGCCGTCACCGATGCCGTCGCCATCGGAATCTGCCTGACAGGGATCGGTACCCCACAGACATGCTTCGTCATAATCGCTGATACCGTCTTCGTCCTCGTCTCCGGTTCCATCCGCCTGGATCGTTCCATCTGTGTCCACGTCTCCGACGGCAGCCAGGCAAAGTCTGGGGGCCCACGCAATAGGTGGGAACGGCTCGCTGGTTTCTGGATCGTTCAGGGGATCTCCAGTCTCGGGATCGACCAGGTGGACGGTTGCCTCCACCTGGTTGAGGAACAACGAACCGCACGAGGCGGGCTCGAACCTCCCACGTAGGAAGCTTCGGCGCTGTGTTTGGATGGTGACGGTCAAGGTCGAGGAGAACAGCTCGTGGTCGGGACGCCATTCGATGCTGGTGGGAGACCACTTGAGCTGCGACTGAGTGGAACCCGTCGAGAATATGTCGACCACGCCGTTGCCGTCTTCAAGTACCTCAGTAACCGCCCATTCCGTTGGCACTAGGTCGGTGATGAGCGCCGGAGGCCCTCCAGGATTGCTATAGGCCATTGTGAACTGGTAGACCGTCGCTCTGGACTGCTGGATCTCGACAACGACGTCAACCTCATCGTCCGCGTCGATGTCGGGGCCACTGAAGATCGCCTTGGTGAAGACGAGCTCAGGTTCATCGTCGTTGACAATGGTCCCTACACCTTGTCCTGCACCAAGTGTGGCGTTTACCGAGTTGAAGAGCGCCACGAAGAAGAACTCGTCGGCCTCGAATTGCGTATCTCCATTGACCGTGACCACGATGGTCCTGGACAGTTCCAGCGGCGCAAAAGTCAATACACCCGAGCTCGGCAAATAATCACCACCTTCCGCTGTGGCCGAGCCATCGATGGTCTCGAAGGAAATAGACACGGTGCGGTCTATCGCATCGGACAAGCTGACCGTGAACATGAAGTCGGTCGGCCCACCGTCTCCCTCGGCAACGGTCACATCACCTATCGAAACACAGGGAACAACGCCTTGTCCCAGGAGATTGGCGTCCTTTGTCGGTTCATTCGGGTCGTTGCTGTGGATGACCAGTTGGCTCGTGACCTCCCCCACCGTCGACGGACTGAAGGTAACCAAGATGGTGACCGAGGTGTCCGAAGCCAACCAGATAGGCGTCTCAGGTGGGTCTGTCAGTGTGAAGTCCGAGCTGCCTTCAATGGATATGGCAATATCGTTGATCGCAAGTTCGCCCCTCCCAACGTTCGCAATGGAGAACCCCTTCGTGACCAGGTTGCCCAGCAAAACAGGTCCGTAGTCGTGGGATAGTGGAGTGATGAGTATCTCGGGCTCTGCAACCTCGGTCACGGTGACCGTGACGGTTGCGGGGTCGCTCTGGCCACCTCGGCTGTCCTGGGCCAGGTAGGTGAAGCTGTCGACGCCAGACCAGTCGGGGTCCGGCGTGTAGGTG
>JAFGEP010000082.1 GCA_016931535.1 Bradymonadales bacterium | reverse complement strand
GGGGGGGAGATGAATCATCTGGTGCCCGGAAGGTAGAGGTGGCGGGGGTGTTGGGGGTCTAGCGGGGGCACGGGATCTACCTTGCGGGGGGGAGATGAATCATCTGGTGCCCGGAAGGTAGAGGTGGCGGTCGCTGCGGGGGTCTAGCAGGGGCACGGGATCCACCTTGCGGGGGGGAGATGAATCATCTGGTGCCCGGAAGGTAGAGGTGGCGGTCGCCGAGGGGGTCAGGCAGGGGGAAGGGGGTCGATTTTCCGCTGTTTCCGGCTCACTCTGCCATCAGATCGCGCATCCAGGGGACGGGGGAGGTGTGATCCAGCAGCTGAGACGCCCACCGTTGGTCGGTGAGCCGGTCGAAGTTCGCGGTCGTGACCTCGTAGTAGGAGGACACCGCCCCCACGAAGGCCCGGGCTCCATCAGGCGTGTCCACGATGACCGTCATGAGCCGGGGGCGGCCGGTACCCACGTGGAGGATGTGTCCCACCAGGTTTCCCATCTCGTCGGTGGGCTGGGTATGGACATCGGCAATGGTGGGGTCGAACTCGAGGGGATCGGCCCCCGCCACGAACAGATCGGAGTACCAGCCGTGGGCTTCCAGCACCGTGCCGCAGACGCCGACGTCCTCGATGCGCACCATCGATTCGGCGAAGCGGCGGTGCTCTTCGAGCAGAGGGAGGCCCTGGAGCTGCCTTTCGGCCATCTCGGCAAGGGTCGTGGCGATCTCCCCGAGCCGCACGAAGTAGCCATCCAGGTCGCGGATGCCCAGCGCATCCATCTGGACGTGGCCGGCGTTGGCATACAAGGCAACGGCGCGGAAGTACTCGGGGTAGGGGTCGACATAGACGTCGGGGTAGGAGCAGCCGATCGCAGCGGTATAGGACTGCTTGGCGTACAGCAAGGTGTCATGGCGCAGCTCGGCCCATGAGGCCAGCTGGGTGTTGAGCAGCCGGCGGCCCCAGGCATCGGTGGTGAAGACGCCGGGGAGCGATGAGGCATGCGGGCTGGATGACCATGCGGCTGGAGAGAGCTGCCTGAGGGCATTTAGCCAGAGGTTGTAGAGGTTGCTTTCCCAGAACTCCGGTCCCAGGGCATCAACGGCGTCTCGCATCCGGTTAAGCTGATCGGCGTAGTTCCACCGCGAAAGCTCGTGCTCGAGCAGGCTCGCGGCCTGGTCGTTGCCCAGCGCGGCGAAAGCCACGTCAAGAGGGCTGGGCATCAGTCGCAGGTTGGGGATGCGGTCGTACACCACGTTGGACAGCACCTCGGAATCGAGGATGTAGGCCTGACCGAACAGCAGGAAGCTGTGGGGAAGCGGCATGGTGTCGAGACCCGGCAGGGTGAAGGCGATGTGGCTGGCGATACGCTGGAAGCCATAGCCGCCGGCCCGGATGGCCTCCTCGATGGTCTCGTCTGCTAACATCGCCAGATCGAGGAGCTTTGTGGCCTCCAGGTCGGCGTAGAGAGCGGCGAACTCGGATGGCCTCATGCTGTCGGCTTGGCCCACGAATGTGGCGATGACATCGGAGATTCTCTGATGCCGCTGTCGACCCTCGCTATCCAATAGCCCGTCCAGGCCGGCTGCCAGCTCGAACTGGCGCCGATTGAAAATCTGGATCCCCAGAGTCACCTCGATCAACCGGATGTCGATCCGGCCCAGCCACATCATGGACTTGAAGTAGCGGCTCAGCTCGGGGGAGTCGGTGTAGTGTCCCCGCGGCTCGAACTGAGAGAAATCCACCATTCGAGAGGATCCAAAGAGATCCTGGAACGAGGGCTCGCCTGCGGCGACGGCCAGGTCGATGAGCTGTCGGACGAAAGCCTGGTCGGCTCCGGCCACGGTCGCCACCGGCCCTCCGCTCAGCAGCCCCAGCGCCACCGCCAGGTAGAGATCGGCGTCGGCCTTGACCTGTTCCCCCAGGACATCGATGGCGCCCTCTTGCAGCCGGCGACGCATATCGGTCAGGAGGATGCGCAGCTCGGGGATGAGCCGCTCGGTCTCGATCCGTTTGAGGATGGCGTCGTAGGACCGATGAATGGCGTGCTGCAGCATATCCGCCGAGATGTAGACCGGCAGATCGCGCACGTAGATGGTGTCGTATGCCTGGGCGAAGGTCATCATCTGGTCGTCCATGATGACGAAGCCGTTTTGCGCCAGAAGGTCCCGTTCGCGGTCGGAGAAGGTCAACGCGCTCTGGATGCGGTCCAGGTAGCGAGTCGAGGACCGAGTATCCTGTACATGGGCGACCGCCAGACTTCTCTCGGCGAGTGACTCGTGGCCGACGAGGGCGATTGCGGCCTGTTCGACATGCCGTCCGGTTGCCGGGTCGGACGTGTTCAGGGAGGCCAACCTCCAATCGCCCTGCGACTCGCCCGGGTACAGGTCGAGCGACAGGGGGCTTCGGCTCTCGCCCTCCATCCTATCGGCCGAGAAGGCCAGGCCGGCGTAGACCAGCATCCCGGCGCAGATCAGCGATCCAGCCAGCCATCGGTTCTGTCTTTTGACTTTCATATTCTCTTCTCCGTGTCTCGTCACAGCAAGGGGCGACCAGGCGACGAAGGTTGAAACGGTGGATGGCGGATTTCGGTCTTTGGAGGCAGAGGTTGCACCGTCGTCGGAAACCGCCGTGCGGCGGTTCAGTGGGATCAGACAGGAGCGCTGGAAGGATGGTTGGGGCTGGCTGTGGGCGCCGCCCGGGAGCTATCCTCCTCCCGTGTGCACTCTGTTACCCGGCGGCCTGACGATGCTTGCAGCCACACCCCAGGCAGGGTCGGGAGCCGCGCTCGGGGAATCGCTGGCACGGGAGGACGGCTCCGGAGTTGTCCCGAGCCTGTCCGAAGAAGTCTGTTTCGTTGGGGAAAAGGGCGTGGTCGAGGCGAGAGAAGTAGTACCAGTTGACCAGGCTGCAGCCCTGATCGTTCTCCGGGCCGGGGCAGGTGCAGATGGCGTAGGGTTCGTCCACCACCTCCATGCCGGTGAAGAGGGCCCCACGGGTGTGGTACTGGGCGAGCACCAGGGGTTTCAGGATCTCCTTGTGGATGGGCCAGGCCTTTCGGTGCTGGGCCATGTTTCGCGACCACCGGGAGGTGAAGGCGTCGTGGGCGAGAAGGACCTCCCAGAAGGGATAGGTCTCCTTCCACAAGAGCCCCAGCCGCTGCTCTGGTGTGAGGTGATCCTGTTGTCGTATCTGCTCGAGGATGGCCCGCAGCCGCGGGGAGGTTGTTTCCCGTTCCCCGGGTATCTGCTCGACCTTTTGGTAGGCGTCGAGGATGGCCGCAAGGCGGGTTGCCGCCTCCTGGGAGGATCCGATCAGGTAGACCGATCCTGGCCGCCTTCTTGAGGCGGTGTTCGTGCTGAGGCGAGCCGGGACCCGATCGGTGCAGTCCTGTAGGTCGTCGGGTTCTGGTCTCAGCAGATCGTTGGTGACCCCGGCTGCTCGGCAGACGCATTTCCCCAGAGCCGCCGAGCGGGCCTCATCGATCAGGACGAGGACCCGCTGGACCGGCAGGACGTGGCCGTGGAAGAGCTGCTCGCACGCCAGGTCCACCAGCGGCCCCAGTGACCTTCTGGCGGCGGCCTCGAGCGCCATGGTGGCCTTCATCCCACCCAGGTGCACCGGATCCCAGCAGGTCAGCCAGTTGCTCAAGATCGCGTTGCCGATCCGCTGGGAGGCGCGCCTGAGGGCGGACGGTTTGACCCCGGTGTGTGCCTCGCTCAGGTGTGCAAGGATGATCTTGCGCAGCCAGCGGGCAAGCTCGGGATCGGCTCTCTGCACTTCTTGTCCTCCCTGGCTTTCGATCCTGCCTTTCCCCGATCGGCGCTGGCACGACTCACAGAGGGCCTGCTCTCCCCTGGTCTCGCGGGAAACAGGGGACTCATCGGGGAGCTTGCCGTCATCAACCGCCGGCGAACCGCTGGAAGCGATCGGGCGGCAGGATGCGCAGCTCTGCAGTCGCCTGGGCGAGGAGGGTTCCCTCCCGATCGACAATCTCGCCGCGGGTATGGGCGATCTGATCCTCGATGCCGTCCAGAAAGCCGCGGATGATCAAGGGGGTCTCCACGTGCACCGGCTTGAGGAACCGGACGTTCAGCGAACGGGTGACAAACTGCCGCTTTCCACTCAGGACGCTGTAGGCCCAGCTGCAGATCTCGTCGAGCAGCAACGACTGGAATCCGCCGTGCAGGATCTTTCCCCAGCCGCTGTAGGTCGAAGGCGCCTGGTACTCGGTGAACACGCAGTCTCCCTGCCGGAAGAACCGCAGCTTTAGACCATCGGGGTTCTTCGAGCTGCAGGCGAAGCAGAGCGGGTTGTCCGGCGGCTCCGGAATCGGCACGAGCGGCTCGGGCGATGCGTTGCGTTTCATGGATCTCATCCGCATCAATCACAAGTCCGAAACAGCTCCAGGGCGGCCTCGATCCCGGTGGCGATGGCCATGCGCTCCGCCTCCTCCACCGATTCGGCGGGTGCGAAGGGGGAGTCATCGCCGATGACCGCCACGATGGAGCCGCTCTTCACGACGCCGGGGGCGAAGGAACCGGTAGCCAGCGGGTCGATGGCGACGGAGTACGCATCGGAGAGGATGAAGAGATGGGAGGTCTCCATGTCCGAGGCGAGCACGCGCATGGCGCGCATCTGGTCCATGTAGGCTTCGTTGTCGGCCTTTCGGGGGCCATGCCCGAACTCCAGCGCGTAGAGGGCATCCTTGGCCAGCACCGGTCCGGCGTAGGTTCGATCACCGTAACCGAGCTTGCAGGCTGCGCTCTTCAGGGCTGCCACCATGTCGGGATCGGCGATGGCCGGGTAGTCCTTGCCGATGTAATGGTCCGAGGTGCTCTCATTGCGCACGCCACAGGTAGCGATGACCAGGCTGCCGACCCGGACCGTGTCCGGTCTGACCGAACCGGAGCTGCCGATCCGGATGAAGAGCCTGGCGCCCAGCCCGATGAGCTCGGTGACGACGATGTTCAGGCTGGGGCAGCCCATGCCGCTGGAGATGGCGCCCACGTCCACGGTCAGCTCCCCGTCGGAGATCTGGCCGAGGTACACGTTGAGCTGGCGGTCGCTGGGCCTGATCTGGCGGTTCTGGAAGTGGTCGCTGATCCGCCGCGCCCGGCCATCGGACCCGGGGAGGAAGATGAGCCGTCCACGGCCAGCATTGCCCTGGATCGCCTCGGCGGTGATCGGCAGGTGGTGAGGGACAAACGGCTCGCTCATGCACGGTTCTCCGCAAGAGTAGACAAGGTGTTGACCCATCGGCAGACGATAAAGGCCATCCATTCCGGCAGCAATGGTCGAGGCGTCCTCATGACGACGGCTCTCGGCAAGGATTTTCGGCAGCCGGATGGCGATGCTTGCCGATCCCTGTCTGCTGCTGGCACTCCAGATCCAGGTGGTCTATCCGCTCGCGGCAGATGGCTGCCAGCGCTTCCGGGGTGTCGATGTCGGCGGTCCGGCTGAGATCGGGCCATCGGTTTTGGTGGCCGAGATACTGCTCCTGGATGAAGAGCTCGCTCACATTGCGCCAGAGTTGCCGTTTCCGATCGACAAAATCCTGCTGGGAGAGGTGGGGGTCATAGGGCCATCGCTCCTGCAGCGCCTGTTCCAGGGTCAGACCGCCACCGGCCAGATCCAGAACCTGACGCCAGTACTCCTGGACGTCATGGAGGTATCCTGGCAAGTGGAACGCCCGAGCGCCGGCGTCGTAGATGGTGCATCGTTCCAAGGGATAGTTGACCTTCTGCCACTGGCTGGTCTCGAACTCGGGGGACAGCAGGGCGTCGCGACGGATGAGGTCGGTACCCGGCAGGCCGATGCGCAGCTCGGTCTTGCTGTCCACCAGCTTGAACTTGCCCTCGAAGTACAGGGCGGCCGACCCCTGGTAGTCGGGGAAGGCATCGCGAAAGAGGGGATCGAACGAGGCCAGGATCTTCTCCAGCTTGTGGCAGCCGATGGTGAAAAAGAAGAGCCACTGGACGCTGGAGCCGATCTGGCGCAGGTGGTCCAAGAGGACCATGAGCCCGTTCTCCAGCGTGATCCCGGTCGCGACCACGTCACCCACCAGGATGACCGCACCGGGCGGGATCTCGAGCTTGCGGTACATGTCCTCCTGGACCTGCCATCGGCCGTCCTGGCGGCGCGAGCGCTGTGAGCTCATGAAGGCCGAAGCGTGGCGGTTGAAGCCGTAGGCGTTGTGCAGCGCCAGCCGAAGGTCGAAGTTCAGCCCTCCGCGCAGGAAGTTGAGCACGCAAACCCGGTGCTGGGGGTGGTTTTCGATGTGCGGTCGGAACGGTGCGTCGATCAGAGCGCGGGTGACGGCTCGGCAGAGGCGGTTGGTATACTCGACGCCGTAGATCTCCGGCTGGTTGCAGATGTCCCGCGTTTCGGGTGTGGAGCAGATGTACCGCTGGACGGGAGAAGGAAAATCCCCGCCGATGGCATAGAAGGGCGAGTTTGCAGAACCGTCGAGCTTGGTCAGGTATTGCATGGGATGCCGTCCGTTGCGCGCCACCTGCCTGATCCAACAGATCGAGGGTCGCTGTCAAGCAGGTGGGCCAGGTCTCCTTGGCGGTTTCCCTGTGGGTTGATAGCCGAAGTAGCGCGCGCTGGGGTCTTGCACAGGCCGACTGCGGTGCCGGCCATGGCATGGAATGGGTTTGGCAGCCGAAGTAGCGCGCTGGGGTCCCGCACCGCCCCAGGTGTTGTTTTTTTTCGAGTCCTGCCGAGTTGATCCGGGATCGGCGCGAAGTGTATAATTTTTTCATACAGTCGGGAGGAGAGAAGCACTGGCTGGGCGTAGTGTCTGACACTCTGTTATTTCTTGGGCGTCACGAAGGTGAGATCGGTCTTGTTGACGACGGGGTGTATAGTGTAGCTATACAGTCGAGTGGGTTATCGGGGAGGATGTCGTGAAGGGCAAGATCCTGCTGCGGGCGTGTTCAACCTGGCCCAATCTGGTCGCCAAGCGCTGGCGCAGGCGGTCCTTGGGTGCCCGCCTGTTTCATTCCTCCGCTCTGTGCATCGTCGCCCTGGCTGCCTCGGCCGTTTTCATCGCTTTCTTGTTGAGGTCCCGTACGGCGGCCGGGAGCTTTCTGCCTTGGTTTGCCGGCATCATGGTGCTGCTGTCGTTGGTGGTTTTGTTGCTCGGCTATCTCCATGCCAGGCGGCTGGTCAGACCGCTGAGGGAGATGGCCGTAGGGATGACTCGGGTGGCGGAGGGGGATCTCTCTTACAAGGTTCGCACCGCCTCGGAGAACGAGCTTTGGCGGATCTCCAGTGCCTTCAATGCCATGGTCAAGGCGGTCAAGGAGCGGGATTTGCGGTTGAGCGAGATCACCGAGGAACGGCTCACCCGCATGGAGAAACAGGTCTCCATCGGACGTCTGGCTGCCGGCGTGGCCCACGAGATCAACAATCCGCTGACCGCCGTGCTCAGCCTGTCCAGCCTGCTGCACAAGCATGCCCCGCCCGACTCGCCCGAGCGGGAGGACCTGGAGATGATCGTCACCGAGACCACCCGCTGCCGCACCATTGTGCGCAGCCTCCTGGAGTACGCCCGGGAGCACCCGACCCGGATGTGCATCCTGGACATCAACGACCTCTTGCGGGAGACCCTGGTGCTGTGCGGCAACTACCGCGCCCTGGCCCAGAAGGGAACCTCGCTGCAGTTCAGCAACTCCCCGCTGCAGGTGCTGGGCGACTGGCATGCCCTGCAACAGGTCTTCATCAACCTGTTGATCAACGCGGGAGAGGCTACCGGTTCGGGACAAACCATCAGCATCGAGTCGGACGAGGACTCTTCCGGCGGTTTCGTGGTGGTCAAGGTGAAGGACACCGGCAAGGGGATTCCGAAAGAGAACTTGAAACGGATCTTCGAGCCGTTCTTCACCACCAAGGGAACGGGACGGGGTACCGGTCTGGGCCTGTCGGTCTCCTTCGGGATCATCCAGAAGCACAACGGGTTCATCGAGATCGAAAGCGAAGTGGACCAGGGGACGACGGTATCGGTCACCTTGCCCCGCGCCAGGGAAGACGCGGTACTGGAGGAGCTGTCGAAAGCGAGGCAAGCCGAGGAAGGCGCCCTCGCTGCGGAGGCCAAGACCGAGCGGAACACCAGGGCCAGGTAGCGATTGGACCGCCCACCACGGCCAGCCGCGGTTGTGAGCGAGTTGGCCGATAGTCGCAACCCCTCGAACCCCATCTCGGGATGGACTGTTCCCCGGTCGGCGATCCGGATCGGGCGGCATCCGGCCTCCGGTTGGTGGTCGAGGCCAGGGCGGTTTTGGTACCAGTGGGGAGGACGAGCGACCAACCCGATGAGCGACGAGACAGACAGATGACGCGTTACAAAGCCAAGATCCTCACCATCGACGATGAAAAGTCGGTCTGCATCGCCTGCAAGAAGATCCTGGAGGACGCCGAGTTCCAGGTGGACTACACCCTCTCCCCTCAGGAAGGGATCGAGAAGGTGATCCAGGGTGACTATGACGTGGTGCTGCTGGACCTGCGGATGCCGGAGATGAACGGCATCGAGGTGCTGGAGACGATCAAGCAGAACAAACCCGATGTGCGGGTGGTCATCATCACCGGCTACGCCACCATTCAGACCAGCATCGAGGCGGTCAAGAAAGGAGCCTTCGACTACGTCTCCAAGCCGTTCACCCCCGAGGAGCTGACCATCGCCGTGAAGAAGGCGCTGGAGGACCGGGAGATCCGGAGCGAGAACCGATACCTCAAGGAGGAGCTCACCCGGATGTACAAGACCACCAAGCTGATCGGTCGGTCCAAGGCGATGGAAGACATCATGATGCAGATCCGGAAGATCGCGCCGACCAGCTTCACGGTGACCGTCTACGGCGAATCTGGCACCGGCAAGGAGCTGATCGCCCAGGCGATCCACGAGTTCTCCAACCGCAATACCGGCCCGTTCGTGGCCATCGACCTGTCGACCTTGACCTCCACCCTGGTGGAGTCGGAGCTGTTCGGGCACGTCCGGGGTGCTTACACCGGAGCGACCCAGAACCGGCCGGGCTATTTCACCATCGCCGACGGGGGGACCCTGTTTTTGGACGAGGTCTCCAACGTGAGCTGGGAGCTGCAGGGAAAGCTGCTGCGCGTGCTGGAGAGCCACCGGATCCGGCCGGTCGGCTCCGATCGGGAGCACGAGGTGGACGTCCGGATCATCACCGCCACCAACCAGGACCTGTTCGAGCTGGTGGAGGCTGGCAAATTCCGGGAGGACCTGTACTACCGGCTCAACGTGATCCCGCTGAACGTCCCCCCGCTGCGCGACCGCAGCGAGGACATCCCGCTTCTGGCCACGTTCTTCCTGCAAGAGGCCAAGAAGCGCAACCAGTCGGCCCTCAAGGGGTTCACCACCGAGGCCATGGCCAAGATGGTCTCCTACCACTGGCCTGGCAACGTGCGCGAGATCAGAAACGTCGTCGAGCGCATCGTCGCCACCGAAGATGACGACCTGGTCCGGGTCGAGCATCTGCCCGACGTCATCGCCGGCAATACCCCCACCGGCGCCGATTTTGGGCTGGATGACATCCCCGAGACCGCGGAAGAGCTGAAGATCGCCAAGCGGGAGATCCGGGAGCGGCTCTATGCCCACATCGAGCGGCACTTCCTGTGGAAAGCGCTGGAACGCGCCAAGTGGAACGTGACCCACGCCGCAGAGTTGGTCGGCATGGAGCGGCCCAACTTCCACGCCATGATGCGAAAGTACGGGATCCGAGCCAGGGAGTAGGATTCCCCTCGTGTGGGATGGCAACCCGGCAGATTTAGGCGCCCATCGATCGGCTTGAGCTGGAGGTGATCGGGATGCGTTGCCCGGGGCTCTCCCCCTTCTCGACCCCTTCGGCTTGGGAATCCCTGGCGGGGTCCGGCTCGGATTGGAGAACGGCCGAGCTGTAGACGCTGGAGGGACAACGGAACAACGGTCTGGATCACACCCGCTCTGTCTTGCGCGGGTTGACCGACTAGTGCACCGTACCAGCCGGCAGGTCTTTATCCTGGGCATCGCCCGTCTGTGGTGTTCCCCGGCTATCCTGCCGGCCGCCGGTGGCAGCAAGGAGAGGATCCACCCATGACCCAGAGTGTCTCCATCTTGGGCATCGCCCGCACCGGGATCGCGACTGCGAACCAGCTGGCCGCCCGGGGTTGGGATGTCCTGTTATCGGACGTCAAGAGCATGGAGCAGCTCGCTGCAGAGCTGGCCTCGCTAGATCGGAAGGTCACCGTGATCACCGGCCGCAACGAGGTCCGGCCAGGGGACCTGGTGGTGATCAGCCCTGGTATCAAACCGGGCAGTCCAGCCTTTTGCTTGGCCCACGAAAAAGGGCGGGAGGTGGTCAGCGACATCGAGCTGTTCTATCGGCTGTCGCCCGCACCCATGTTGTGTGTCACCGGGACCGACGGGAAATCCACCACCACCGCCTTGCTGGCCCAGATGTGTGCCGATGCCGGCTACCACACCTTTCTGGGCGGAAATATCGGCGTGGGGATCATGGCGGGGCTGGACAAGCTGACCCCCGCCAGCGTGGTGGTTGCCGAGGTGTCCTGCTTCCAGCTCATCCACTGCCCCACCCTCAAGCCCAGGGTGGCGATCTACACCAACATCGCCGAGGACCACATCGACTACCACGGCTCTTACGAGGCCTACCAGGAGGCGAAACGGTTGATGATGGCCAATCTGGGCGAGGGAGATGTGCTGGTGCTCAACGCCGACGATCCGATCCTCTCCGCCTGGCCTCTTCCCCAAGGGCCCTCAATCCTCTGGACCAGCCGCGTCGAAGAGGTTCCTCGGGGCGTCTGGGCCGGGGAATCGAGCGGGGGATCGCGGATCGACGCCGAGGCTGTCTACGGCGATTCGGACGGAGCGGTAGGTGCCGACAAGTCTGTCCAGCCGCGTGGATATGCGGATCAGAAGGAGGCTGGCAGGCCAGACGGGCTCGCGGCCGATCGAGAGGGAACGGATGCGAACAGGTTGGCGGACAACCGAGAGCCGGCCGCAACAAGCGAGGAGACAGCCAACGAAGAGGGGGTGGCGCTCTGGTTCCGAGATGCGCAGGGGCGGACCTTGCCGGTCTGCGGTGTCCGTGCCATCCGGATCATTGGGCTCCACAACCTGGAGAACGCCCTGGCAGCCACTGCGGCGGCGCTGGCTTTCGGGCTTCCGGTCGAATCGGTACGCCGAACCCTGGCCACCTTCCCCGGCTTGGAGCACCGCATCGAGCACGTGGCCGATCACCACGGGATCTCCTTCTACAACGACTCCAAGGCGACCAACCCCCATGCCGCCATTCCCGGGCTATCGGCCTTCGGGAACCGACCGGTGGTGGCCATCTGCGGCGGCTGCGAGAAGGGCTCCGACTTCACCGAGCTCGGGCGCCACCTCGGCGAGCGGACCTGCGGTGTGGTGCTGATCGGGCAGACTGCCCGACGGATCGGGGCGGCCATTCCTGCCGGGACGATCCGGGTAGAGCGCGCAAGTAACCTGGAAGAGGCCGTGCATCGCGCCTACCGGATGGCGCCCACGGGGGGGGTGGTCACGCTGTGCCCGGCCTGCGCGTCGTTCGACATATTCGCAGACTACGAGGAGCGGGGGCGGGTGTTCAAGGATCTGGTCAGGAAGCTGGTGCGGTCCGAGGGGGAGGAAAGTTAGGCCAGAGGCTAGAGTCGCCCCCTCCGCCCGCTACGCGGGCACCTCCCCCGGGCTCCGCCTCGGGGGAGGATTGCCCTGCGCGGAGCTCAGACTGTAGTCTTGACTATCGCCAGCCCGTTGGAAACCACCACCACGCCTTCCTGGTTGACCATGCGGAAGCCGTAGGTGGAGAGCTTCTCGCCCTGGTCGGCAAGCCAGGCCTGGGTGGTCACCGTGTCCCCAGGTCGGACCGGCCGGCGGAAGCGGACCTTCAGCCGCACCAGGCGGGTCGGATCATCGCCACAGGCCTTCTTGACAAAGCCCTGGGAGGCAAAAGCCATGGTGCACAGCCCGTGCAGGATGATGCCGCCCATCCCTGCCGCCTTGGCCATGTTGTCGTCCAGGTGGATGGGGTTGTGGTCCCCTGAGGCATCGGCGTAGTCGCGGGTCTGGTCGGCCCGGACCGTCATGTCCGAGGTGAAGGCGAAGGGTGGCAGAGATTCGATCTCCGCTTCAGGTTGGCCGGTCTTCTCTTTCTTCCTGCCTCTGCTGCGGATGAAGAATCGGCTGGTGGCCTCGCAGACCAGCTTGCCTTCGCGAACCAGGCGCTGGTTCAGGTCGAACACCTCGCCGCTTTCCTTGGCCTCCATGTGGGTGATGCGGGCCGATCGCTCCAACAGATCGGTGGGACGCAGGGGAGCGTAGAAGTGAAGGTCCTGCTCGCCGAAGAGCAGCATCATGAGGTCGGCGTTGAGCTCCGGGTCGAGCAGGCAGGCCTCCTGGAGGTCGTGGAACAGGCGGACGGCAAAGAGGGGAGGGGCGATGATGCCACCTGGCCGCAACGTGTCGAAGTAGCGGGGGTTGTCGTCATTGGTGGCCCTGGCGTAGGCCTGGGTCTGGTCGGCCTTCACGAAGAAGGGGGGGAGGCTGTACAGCTTGCCCATACAGGCTTGGTTCAAGCCGGACGGTTTGACCGGCTCTGGGGGGCCGGCCTTGGCCGAAGCCGCTGCCGACCCTGGCGCAACGCCTCCCTCCAGGCGCGCCAACGCCTCGGCCACGGCGGCCCGGGCCTTTTCCTGGTCGAAGGCCCGCGAGTACTTGATGAGATCGCCCATCTTGGTGGCGGTGATCTTGCCGGCCAGAAAGGCCTGGTTGCTGTCCACCTTGCCCTGGCTCATGCCGAAGAAGGTGTCGCCTTCCATCTTGACCAGGCAGGTGGGCTCGCCCTCGAACCTGCGGGCGATGGAGATGATGCCCTCCTTGATGGCGAAGGTGACCTGGCCGACCCCGGCGATGTCGAAGTGCATGGTGGCGTCCCAGCCGGCCACGTTGTTCGGGACCAAGGCGGTGGCCATGGCTTCGAACACGGCGATGGCTTGGGTCAGGGGATCGACTGGCACCCGGGCGGCGGGCGCCGGTGCAGCCTGGGCAGCGCCGGCCTCGATGCCGGCCAGGGCCTCGGCCACGATGGCGCGGGCCTTCTTCTGGTCGAAGGCGGTGGAGTACTTCATGAGGTCGCCCAGGTTGGTGGCGGTGATCTTGCCCTGCATGAAGGCTTGATTGCCGTCCACCTTGCCCTGGGTCATGCCGAAGAAGGTGTCGCCATCCATCTTGACCAGGCAGGTGGCGTCCCCCTCGAACCCCTTTGCCACAGCCATGGCTCCGTCGCGGATGGAGAGCGTGACCTGGCCCACCTCGGCGATGTCGAAGTGCATGGTCGCGTTCCAGCCGCTCACCTTGTCGGGACGGATGGCGGTGGCCATGGCCTCGAACACGGCGACCGCCTTGGTCAACGGATCCACGGCGACGGGTGCAGCAGGCGCCCCCTGGGCGGCGGCCGCCTCGAGGGCGGCCAGGGCCTCTGCCACGGCGGCCCGGGCCTTCTTTTGGTCGAAGGCGGTGGAGTACTTCATGAGGTCGCCCAGGTTGGTGGCGGTGATCTTGCCCTGCATGAAGGCCTGGTTGCCGTCCACCTTGCCCTGGGCCATGCCGAAGAAGGTGTCGCCGTCCATCTTGACCAGGCAGGTCGGGCTATCCACGAACCCCTGGGCGGCGGTCATGTTTCCCCCGGCGATGGTGACGGTGAGCTGGCCCACGTCGGCGATATCGAAGTGCAGCTTGGCGTTCCAGCCGCTCACCTTGTCGGGGCGGATGGCGGTGGCCATGGCCTCGAACACCTTCTGGGCTCGAGTGGCGGGATCGACGGCGACCGGCGCAGGGGCTGGACCGGCAGCGACCCTGGCGGCCATCTCCTTCTTGACATGCTCGGCCTCGATCCTGGTGATGTCGGCCAGCCGCTCCTTGATCTCCTGGGGGGTCCAGGGCTCGGCACCCTTGTCCACCCCCCGGGTGAGCTCCATGTGGTACTCGAACAGGTGGTTGCCGTGTACGCCGAAGATGCGGCCGTTGATGTCGGCGGCCAGATCCGACGCCAGAAACAGGACCATGGGGGCGACCAGCTCGGGTCTGGCCTCGTCGGGGATGGCGCTGACGTCGTCGGTCAGGCGGGTCTTGGCGAGGGGTGCGATGCAGTTGACGGTGATCCCCTTGCGCCCCAGCTCGAGGGCCGTCACCCGGGTGAAGCCTGCGATGCCGGCCTTGGCCGAGCCGTAGTTGGCCTGGCCGAAGTTCCCCTTGAGGCCGGCCAGCGAGCTGGTATTGATGATGCGGCCCGGGGTGCCCTGTTGCAGCATCTGCACGGCGGCCGCCTGGGTGCACAGGTAGGTGCCGGTGAGATGGACGGCAAGGACGATCTCCCACTGGTCGTCGGTCATCTTGACCAGGGTCTTGTCCCGCAGGATGCCGGCGTTGTTGACCAGCACGTCGAGTCGGCCGAAGGCGTCGACCGCGGTCTTGACGATGCTTTCGGCGCCCTGGCGGGTGGCCACCGAAGCGTAGTTGGCAGCGGCCTGTCCTCCCATGGCCACGATCTCGGCCACCACCTGGTCGGCCATGGCGCTTCCGGCGCCTGAGCCGTCGCGGGCCGATCCCAGGTCATTGACCACCACCTTCGCGCCCTCGCGGGCGAAGGCCAGGGCGTATGCTCTGCCCAGTCCACCGCCGGCTCCTGTGATTGCAGCAACTTTCCCGTCGAAGAGGCCCATGGTGTTACTCCTGGTGGCGTCCAACGATGGTGATGCTGGACACGTTCATGAAGGGCATGCCGCCCAGGTTATGGGTCAGACCCAGTCTGGGGTTCTTGATCTGCCGTTCGCCCGCCCGTCCCAGCAGCTGGAGGTACATCTCGTAGAGCATGCGGAGGCCGGAGGCGCCGATGGGATGTCCGAAGCACTTGAGGCCGCCATCGGGCTGGCAGGGGATGGTACCGGACAGGTCGAAAAATCCGTCCAGCACGTCGAAGCGAGCCTTTCCGCGCTCGGAGATATGGAGGTCTTCGTAGGTGACCAGCTCGGTGATGGAGAAGCAGTCGTGGAGCTCCATCATGCTGATCTCCTTGCGCGGATCGGCAATGCCCGCCTCCTGGTAGGCCCTGGCCGATGCCTTGGAGGTAGTGACGAAATGATCCCCGCGCCAGGCGCCGAACTGGGCCTCGGAGCCGTTGCTCAGGGCGAGCTGGATGGCCTTGATCGTCACGATCTCGCTGGTGGGCTTGAGGCCGCGGGCGATCTCGGGGGTGGTGACGATGGCGCAGGCGGCACCGTCGCTGACTCCGCAGCAGTCGAACAGGCCGAGGGGGTGGGCGACGATGGGGGCGTTGAGCACGTCGTCGAGAGATACCGCCTTGCGCAGGTGGGCCTTTGGATTGAGTACGCCGTTGGCATGGCTCTTGACCGAGACCCGGGCCATGGCCCGCTTGAGCTCCTGCTCGGGGATACCGTAGGCGGCGCCATAGCTGGAGGCCAGCATGGCGAAGGCGCCGGGGGCCGTCATGTTGGGCATCCAGAGCCAGGCCTGGGAGCCCATGCCGGGACCGAAGTTGGGCAGGCCGCCGTAGCCGGTGTCCTTGAGCTTCTCGACACCAAGCGCCAGACAGATGTCGTAGGCGCCGGAGGCCACTGCGTAGGCAGCGCCGCGGAAGGCCTCGGTTCCGCTGGCGCAGAAGTTCTCGGTGCGGGTCACAGCGATGTTGGGCAGGCGCAGGGTGGCCGACAGCGGCAGCGCGCTCTTGCCCACGTTGACCTCGTCGAAGCAGGTGCCGAACCAGGCGGCCTGGATCTCCTGCCGATCGATGCCGGCATCGCCGATGCACTCCTGGAAGGCTTCCACCATCAGCTCTTGCGCGCCCACGTCCCAGCGCTCGCCGAACCGGGAGCAGCCCATGCCGATGACGGCGACCTTGTCCTTGATTCCTGTTGCCATGGTACCTCTCCTGGTCACGCGTTTGCCTGGGGAACGGCCTTCCAGAAGTAGCCGGTGTAGCCCCGTTCCTTGTCGTACCAGCGCTTGCGAAAGGACATCCGCACGCCCAGTCCTACCGAGACCTCCTCCAAGGCGCAATCGGTGAAGTCCAGCAGCATGCGCCCCCCGCCCTCGAACTGGACCAACCCGTAGATGGCCGGCGGATCGGTGGTGACCGCCAGTCGGTCGCCGGTGTACATCACCACCCGCCCCAGGCGCTCGGAGAAGTGGTACTCCTCCATCTGGTCGAAGGCACCGCACTCGGGATTGACGCAGTAAGGCTGGGGTGGGAACTGCGGAGTCTGGCAGGCGGTACAACGGGCGCCCATCAGCCCCAGGATCATCTTGCGGTCCCGGTAGAGGGCGGTCATCGGGGTCTGGCCGCCCAACTCGCCTCGGATGCCGTACTCCAGGTCCAAGAGGTCGCGGAACCGGGCGAACTTGGCGTAGCTGTCCAGGGGGGCCTTTCGAGCCAGCGAGCCGGCGATGCCCCGGCGCGGTGGCAGCGACCGGATCGCTCCAGTGACCCGGAAAGCCAGGGCGTCGCAGCCTTGGCCGAAGCCGGCCACCAGGATCCGGTCGCCGGGGTTGGCCCGCTCCAGCGCGGTGACCAGCAGGACCAGGGGATGGGCGGCGCCGGTCTCGCCGCACTCCAGGTGGAGGTTTCCCAGCAACTGGTCCTTGTTCAGGCCCAGCCGCTTGCCGATATTGCGGTGCTCCCGGGTGAAGAAGCAGGGGTAGGCGACATGGGCAAAGTCGGAGATGGACAGCCCCGTCTTCTGGAGCAGACCCTCGATCGCCTGGGGGATGAACTTGGCGTACCCTTCCTCGCGGACCCAGCGCTCCTCCCACATGTAGTCGAAGCGTTTCTGAGCGCCACGGTAATGGTCCGCCAGGTCATAGGTGATACTGTGGGAACCGAGGTACTCGGCGATGACATCCTGGCTACCCAGCAGCACCGAAGCGGCCCCGTCTCCGAACCACATCTCGTAGAAGTAGCCGCCCCTCGTCTCCCGCCTGTCGGAGGCGGCCACCAGCGCGGCCTTGCGGGAACCGCCACCGATGGCCTCCAGAGCGGTGATGAGCCCGGTGGTGCCGGCCCGCTGGCAGGAGGTGATGTCGGCCGTGGCCATCTCGGCGGGGAGGTTCAGGGCGGTGGCGGCGATGCCGGCGTTCTGACGGTCGGCGTAGGGGAGGGTGGTGGAGCAGAGGTAGAGCGCATCCACCTTCTTCCTGTCCATTCCAGCAAGGCAGTCCCTGCTGGCCTCGACGGCCATGCTCAGGCTGTCCTCGTCCCAGTTGCACACCGACCGCTCTCCCTGGGCCACGGCCAGTGTGGCTGGGGTAAACCAGCCCAAGGTGCGATAGATCGCCATCCGATCGAGGCGAAGACGGGGGATGTACCCGCCATAGGACACGACTCCGATCATGGAACTTCCTCCTTCGTACACCAGAAACGGACCTCTTGAACCATCTCGGTCTGCTTGATGAGGGCGGTGATCTCGCGGCGCAGCCGCTCGTCGGAAATGGGCTCGACCAGACTCACCCGCCCGTTGTCTTCTGTACGCTCCAGGCCGGCCTGCTCCCCCAGGAACCCGGGCACCAGGGCGAAGCCGCAACCCCCCACGCCACAACAGCTCGTGTCCACCACGGCTGCACCCAGCAGGTAGAGGAGCTGCCGGTCGCCAACTGGCATCAGCACCTCCCTGAGATAGGTGTAGCCACCGCCGATGGCTCGGACCTCCTCCTCCAGGGGGGGATGGACAAACTGATGGAGGTTCGGCTGGCTCCTTTTTTGGTCGTTGTCCCGGTCTCTGGAAGGCATGACAAGCTGCTCCGCGATGCGCCTTGGCTTCCGCCGTACCCTGGGCGGTGTCCGGCCTCGTCCTGCAGTGGGGATCCCCCTATACCGACAGGCGGGAGCGACTGTCAAGGGCCGGGATCAAGGCGAGATCTGGGCGATCGGTGATGATTCCAGCCACTCTGCAGCGGATGAAATGCCGGATGGCGACCTCCTGGTTCACCGTCCACACCAGAAGCGGAAGGCCTAGGCGGGTCATGCGACGCGAAAATCCGAGCCGGCAAAGGCGGTGATGAGCGGCCACGAAGGTGGCTCCGGTCTGACAGAGCCTGGCCTTGGGCCACCACTCGGAGATCACCTGGCGCAAGGTACCCCAGGTGAGCTTTGTCCCCAGCAGCAGGCCGGCATCGATCGCCGGATCGATCTGCCGGATGGCCGAGACTGAGGAATCGAGAAAGGAGGTGACAACGAAGTTGGAGGGATCCAGGTGCATCCCAAGCAGACGAACCAGCTCCGCCTCATAGCCGGTTTCCTTGATCTCGATGTCCAGCGCGATCCGTTCCTTTACGTTGTTGACCACGTCGACCAGTCGAGGCACCTCGAACCCCAGCTTGGCCGTGTGCTGAAGCAGCTCGGCGTAGCTCATGTCTGCTAGCCTGATTCCGGCAATGTCCGGATCGTGGAAAACGACCAGTACGCCGTCTGCTGTTCGCCGGACATCGAGCTCGATCATGTCGGCGCCAAGCTCGATCGCTTTCTCGAAGGCCTCCATGGTGTTGCCGACGGGCACCAGGCCCGAAGCACCCCGGTGGGCGATCACGAGTGATCGATAGCGGTCCTTTTTGTCCGGGGGCCAACGTTGCGACCAGAAGGCACCGAGCGACCTGGGTCTACTGCCGGAGGTTTCCAAGTAGGCGTCGTACGGGTCTGCGGTTTCCATCATGGCCGATCCACCTCTGGCGTTCGCAGGAGAAAGGGATCGAACCCACACCGGTAGGGGTTGGCAGAGCAGTGTAGCAGAACCCTCCTGACCTCGGGCTCTTTTCCGGTAACAGGTTTGCACCTTGACGGTGATGTACAGAGTAGACACTCGTGGACACCACCGAAGTAAAGGAGCGATCATGAAACCCCTGGTACAACTTCTTGTGCTCAGCCTGTCCCTGTCGGTTGCCTCCACCGGTTCTGGGAAAGAAAAACCCTGGGGCCCTGCGGTGACGGAATCCGATGCTGGTCAAGTGCAATCCGCCGATGACACACCGCGACAGGAGAGCGGGGAGCCCTCCGGTTATCCGGCGGAGGAATCCGGGGAAGGGTACGGGCTCGAGCACCAGATTGAAAGTCTGCTTGTTTCAGACAAGGAGGAGCTCCACAGCCATCCAGCGGAGGAATCGGGGATCGATCTCGAAGACCCCGGCGTCGAGCTGACCCTTGCCCGGACCACCGACTATCGGCGCATACCCTTTGCCATGGCCCTGTTGACGCCTATCGACAGCAATTCGATCGAGGTGGACCATCCGGTCCTCAACCATTTCGCCTTCAATTGGTTGTACGGCGAGTCGGACCGGGTGGAGGGGTTCCAGGTGAGCCTCTTCGGCCAGCGGACTGTGGATCGACTGCACGGGCTGCAACTGGCCGGAGCATTTGACGTGGTGGGAGCCGACCTCGACGGCTTTCAGGCTGCTGGCGCCTTGAACCATATCGGGGGCGATCTGGACGGGCTGCAGCTGGCCGGTGGCTGGAACCACGTTTCCGACTCGGCGGTCGGGTTCCAGGGTGCGGGGGCGGTCAACACGGTCCTGGGGGACCTGACCGGCGTCCAGGTGGCCGGTGGTGTCAACTACTCGCCACGCTTGACGGGAGTCCAGGCAGCTCCGATCAACGTGGCGGGCAACCTGACGGGGGCTCAGATCGGGACCGTGAATGTGACCAGTGGCCGGGTGGAGGGGGCTCAGGTAGGGCTGCTCAACTATGCCGAGGAGGCGGACTTTTCCATCGGTCTGGTAGGTGCGACCCGTGTCGGCGGGATTCATCCGGTCGCCTGGACCTCCGACACAGCGTTGATCAACACCGGTCTTCGCGGTGACGCCAACTACACCTACACCACCCTCAGTGCGGGGATGTATCCACTGGGTGAGGATCTGGTATGGCTTTTGGGGGCCGGGCTGGGGGTGAAGTTCCCCCGTTTTGTGGCCGATTTTGGCCTGGAGCTCGACATCTCCCACCACGCGGTGATGTTCGAGCACGACTTCGAGAACGGCTACACCAGCTTGACGATCGCCCGCCTGCTGGCCCGATGGGACCTTCTTCCAGGTTTCTCGGTATACGGTGGACCAGCCATCAACCTCTATGTAGGACAGGGGGAAAACCGACTGCGGGAAAGACCGGGATACATCCCCTCCATCGGTTCCTACGAGTTGGAGGAGCACGAGGTCTCTGCAGAGGCCTGGCCTGGATTCTCCTTGGGAATCAACCTGCTTTGAACGCCACCCTGGCGGTTTACGATCCCGATTGAAGCACGACTCGATCGCGACCTGCGATGGGAACCCACCGGTGGGGGTTGGTCGACAGCTCACCATACACACAAAGGGTTCTCGTGCATGACCCGTCACCTTCCCTGTGTTACGAACCCCTCAATTGAAGTACAACTGAGGCACAACCGCGATACCAGCAGTAGTGGTCGAGGAGGCGGCATCCATGGACACAAGCAAGGACATCCGCATCGCCTTCCTGGAGAAGGTGATCGGAAACCTGACGGCACAGGCCACAAGCGGTTTCTTCGGGCCGGTCAAGAAAAAGCCCCAGGTGCAACGAGGGCTCCAGGAGATCGGAAACCTGCTGATACGGCTCAAGTACTCCTACCTGGATGAAGCCGCTCTCGCCCAATCACCCGAGCAGGACAGCCTGATCGCACTGGCTGACCCTGTCCTCGACGAGCTGGAGACCGGTGCCGGCGACAACCGCGAAAAACAGGCCATGCTGCGGTTCTACCGCCTGACCATCCATCGGTTTCATTCGTCGTTCCGACGCGCTCCTACCGTGGATAGCGCCATTGCGGTGGCTGTCGGCAAGGTGGTCACCGTGACCCGGCATCCCAAAGCAAGCGGGCTCATCCTCTGTCACGTCGATGTGTTCGGCGAAACCCTGACCCTGGTCACCAACCTGGTCAAGACCAGACCGGGCCAGCCGATGAAGGTGGCGATGGTGCCACCCGCCCCGGTCATGAACATCCTGTCCGAGGCCCAGTTCGTGGGCGAGGCGACCGAGGCCATGGTCGGACAGGAAGAGGTGCCTCTGACGGAGGACGAGACACAGGAGATCCGCAGGTCGGTGAGCCAGTACTTCGGCTGAATCACAGGCCGGGGTGAGCTGGGTGACCCAGCGCCGGGCGGGTTGGACCTTGGCTTTGCACACGCGCCGAGTGGATCTGGATCGGGATAGACGATCTCAAGCAGTACAGCGTGGAATCCTTGATCCAAGGCGACAGAAGTCGGGGAGTGACCGACCACTCGGGCACTTCTGTCGCCGTGGGATTGTCGGATCAGAGGGAAGAATGCTCAGCTCAGGGTTTTTACTGAGGACCTCCCTGCCCTTGTCCCTGCCCGTGCCCTTGTCCCTGCCCCTGGCCTTGTCCCTGTCCGTGGCTTTGTCCCTGCCCGTGGCCTTGTCTCCGTTCCTGCTCCTGGTCGGTTTCTGTCCCGGATCCGGTACCGGATGCCCCTTCCTGCATCATCATGACCCCGCCGTCGTCACCAGCGGGTTCTCCCGTCCCTTCCGGGCGGGGTCTGTCGGGGCGGCCAGGCTGGTCGGGTCGATCGGGCTGATCGGGGCGGTCAGGTCGATCTGGCCTTTGTGGTGGTAGCGGCCGGTGAGGCTGCTCGTCGGTCGATGGTGGTTGAGCGGGTCGCGCTTCACAGGGTCCCAGGGTATCTCCGTGAGCCAGGTGGGCCTGGACGGCGGCCACACCGACGGTGATGGTGTGGGCGTTATCCGGGTTGCCAGGTGGAATGTGGCAGATGGTCACCATCCCCTCCTCCTGGCACACCAGGGTCTCGGGATCGGCGCAGACCAGGACGCCTCCAGCTCCACAGGGGGTGCCCGGTTCGCCGGCCAGTGTCGAGGTTCCCCCGCATGCGTTGGTGTCGGCTTTCACCTGGCCCAGCGTGGTCAGCTCGGATGACTGCTCCGCTTGTCGCTGGCGGAGGAGGTCGCCGACCCCTTGCAAGGAGGGGTGGACCGAGAGGTAAGGTGCGGTTTCTCGGTTGATGGTGAACGGAGCTCCAGGTTCGTGAGGTGGGGGCTGGGGTTGAGTTTCTTCCAAGCCTGCCGATGGGGCGACCGATGGAGTGGTCGATTGTGCGGTCTCCGGCTGCAAACTGGCCGGAGGCGATGGGTTTTCATCGCCCGGGGCTTGTGCCTGCAAGGCTCTGGAGTTGGCTGTGGGCCCGGAGTCTGTGGGTTGACAGGACCAGGTGGTCAAAAGCAGGCCGAAGAGTGAGACAGCCAGCAGGTAAGGGCCGATCGAGCGGGTTTTTCGCGGTGTCATGAGTTCCTCCAGGTCGTTGGTGGGAGGTGTCATCCCACGTTGCGATCGTTGCTCAGTATACTGCGACGTCCAGGGAAGGTGCTACCTTCAAAGCTGCAAGAAAATCCTTGACCTGCCTCCCCTCGGCCGTCATATCATTAGAGTTCTCGCGCTTGTCCGGCGCGAAGATCCTGGAGCGATCCGGGGCGAGGAGGCAGGGATGATCGAGGCGATCAGGGAAGCGGCTGCAACGATCCAAAGCCGGGTCGTTCTCAAGCCCGAGGTGGGAGTCATCCTGGGCTCGGGGCTCGGTCCATTCGGAGAGCAGGTCGAGGAGGCGATTGCCATTCCGTACAGCGACATCCCGCACTTTGTCACCCCTACCGTACAGGGGCATGCCGGTCGGCTGCTGGTCGGAAAGGTCCGGGGGAAGCCGGTGGCGGTCATGCAAGGTCGTTTCCACTACTACGAGGGCCATCCCATGGCCACCGTGGTGCTGCCGACCCGTGTACTGGGAGCCCTGGGCATCCACACCTTGGTGGTCACCAACGCAGCTGGAGGGGTCAACGAGTCCTTCCATCCCGGCGACCTCATGTTGATCACGGATCATGTCAACCTGATGGGTACCAACCCGTTGATCGGCGGCAACATCGCGGAGCTGGGGCCGAGGTTTCCCGACATGACCCGAGCCTATCATCCGGACTGTCTCCAGCTGCTGCGGGAGGTCGCGGCCAGACAGGGGGTGGGGCTTCGGGAAGGGATCTACATGGCGTTGACCGGTCCCAGCTACGAAACGCCCGCGGAGATCCGGATGTTCCGTGGACTGGGTGCGGACGCGGTAGGCATGTCCACGGTGCCGGAGGTGATCGCAGCCAACCACCTGGGGCTTCGGGTGGCGGGCATCTCCTGTATCACCAACATGGCGGCGGGGATCACCGGGCAGCCGTTGACCCACGACGAGGTCACCGAAACGGCCAACGAAGCGATGATGCGGTTCATCCACCTGCTGGTGGAAGCGATCGGGCTCATGGGACAGGTGTAAACCCTTATCCTGGGAGACCACCTGGTCAGGTGCCATCATGGACAGTAAGAAGGAACGCAAAACCACCATCGCCGGTCCTGGCGCTTCGGCCAGCCCGCTGCCGCCAGGCGGTGCTCATCCCGATCCGACCGGCCCGACTCGTCCAGAGAAACCGTCGCCTGGAGAGCCTGCGACAGAGCCGCCCTCTGGTGCGACGCCACCGGCCGGAAGGGGAGCGGATGCCGATCGATCCTTTCTGGCTCTGGAGCAGGCTGCGCGGGCCTGCCAGCAGAACGCCTACAGCAACTACTCCAGGTTCAGCGTGGGCGCTGCGGTACGCGCCGGATCGGGGAAGATCTACGCCGGATGCAACGTGGAGAACTCCTCCTACGGTGCCACCATGTGTGCCGAGCGGGTGGCCATCTACACGGCGGTAGCTGACGGGGAGCGGCGTATCCAGGAGGTGTACGTGCTCACCGACGAGAGCGATCCCTGGCCCCCGTGCGGGCTTTGCCGCCAGGTGATCGCCGAGTTCGCCACCCAGGATTGCCTGGTCCACCTGGCCAACCTGGAAGGGGTGAAGTGCACCATCCTCTTTTCCGACCTGTTTCCTCTGGCATTCACCCCGGACCGGCTGACGTAAGTCCCGATGCGGTTGCCGCTGGTTTTGGGCTCGACCGGAACGCTCTGGCTCAGGGACGGATCGGAAACTCGCCGATCGATTTCGATCCGATGACGCGGTCCATGGCAGTCATTGTCTTGTCCCGAGCCGCCCCATCTGCTAATTGTGCCGCAAATACGGTGAAACCGTGTCGATTTTCGATGTGGTCTGAAGCGGGAGAGGAGGGGTCATGAACGTGGTCGTCGCGGTCATCATGCTGGTGCTACTGGCTGCCACCTTTGGCGTGCTGGGCTACAGCCTCCATCGACGCGTGAAGGTGCTGCTACTGGCTGCTCCCGCGGACCGATTCAACAACTGGTGGGATCGGGTGCGTGCGACGCTGGTCTACATGTTCGGCCAGCTCAAGATGTTCAAGGACTTCTCGGCCGGCATCATGCATGCCCTGATCTTCTGGGGTTTTCTGATCCTGTTGTTTCGGAGCATCTCGCTGGTGGGCTCGGCTTTTGCGACCGACATGAGCTGGACGATCTTCTGGTTCTGGCCGGGTCTGTCGCACCTGTATACCTTGCTGAAGGACATCACCGAGCTGGTGGTGTTGCTGATGATCGTCTACGCCTACTACAGGCGGTTCGTGATCAAGCCCAAGCGGCTGACCTTGAGCTGGGACGCCAACACCATCCTGGCCTTGATCGGGATCCTGATGGTCACCGATTTCCTGATGGATGGTGCCAAGTTCGCCAACGGCCTGGCCAGCGCCGAGGTCATGATGGAGGCGCGATGGGCGCCGATCGGCTGGGCGACCGCCCAGGTATACATGGGGATGGGGTTGGAGCCCGGGGCGGCATTGACCGGGTTCTTCCAAGGGTTCTACTGGCTGCACATCCTGACCCTCTTCTTCTTCGCAAACTACCTGCCGTACTCCAAGCACTTCCACGTCTACACGGTGCTGCCCAACGTCTTGTTCTACAACGCGGAGAAGGGCTACCCGCTGCACGCCATCGCAGACCTGGAAAAAGAGTTCGAAAAGGAGCAGCCGGTCATCGGGGCCAGCCAGCTGGAGCACCTGCCCTGGTCCCAGATCCTCAACGTCTACACCTGCACCGAGTGTGGCCGCTGCACCGTGAACTGCCCGGCGGACCTGTCCGGCAAGCCGCTCAAACCCAAGGAGGTGATGGAACGGCTCAAGGACCATATCCATGAGGTCGAGCCCTGGCTCTTGGGCAAGAAAAGCGGGGAGGAGGGGAGACCGGATCTCATCGAGACGATTGGCCGGGACGTGATCTGGTCCTGCACCACCTGCCGATCGTGCGAGGAGAACTGCCCGGTCATGAACGAGTACGTCCAGATGTTCGTCGACTGCCGGCGTTACCTAACCATGATGGAGAGCGACTTTCCGCCCGAGCTGGCGGTGACCCTGAAGAACCTGGAGAACAAGGGGAATCCGTGGGGTCTGCCGGCCGGAAACCGGGAGGACTGGGCCGAGGGGCTCGATGTGCCCCGCATCTCCGAAAACCCGGATGCCGAGTACTTGCTTTTCATCGGCTGTGCCGGCGCTTACGACGAGGCCTACCAGCGCGTCAGCAAGGCGATGGTCAAGATCCTGAACAAAGCCGGCGTCAGCTACGCCATCCTTGGCAACGAGGAGACCTGCACCGGCGACACGGCCCGACGGATCGGCAACGAGTACCTCTTCCAGATCCTGGCGGAGCAGAACATCGAGACCTTCAAGGCCTACCACGTCAAGAAGATCATCACCATCTGCCCCCACTGCTACCAGACCCTGGCCAACGAGTACCCCGCTATGGGGGGCAAGTTCCAGGTGGTCCACCATGCCCAGATCATCGACTCGCTCATCAAGCAGGGGAAGATCAGGCTCACACAGCCCACCGACAGGAAGCTGATGTACCACGATTCCTGCTACCTGGGCCGATACAACGACATTTACGACGAGCCACGAAACATCCTGGCGGCCATACCGGGTAGCACCCTGGTCGAGGCGGAGCGAAGCTACGAGAACGGCTTCTGCTGCGGCGCCGGTGGCGGCTTCATGTGGCGCGAAGAGAACGTGGGCGAGCGCATGAACCGGCTGCGAACCGACCAGCTGGTCGAGAAGAACCCCGATGTGATCGCCACCGCATGCCCCTTCTGCAAGGTCATGATCAAGGATGGCGTGGCCGATCGGAACCTGGACGAGTCGATCGCCGTCAAGGATATCTCCGAGATCGTGGTGGAACACATGGAGTAGACACCAGCCGCGTGAGACGAATCGTCGAATTCATCGCTCGCCACCCGTGGGGTTGGACCTGGCTGTACCTGGCGCTGGTGGTCGGCGGCCTGCTCCAGTTTCTCGGTCGTCGACCCACGATACAGACCGAAACCTACGCGGTTGCACCTCCCCTCCCCGAAGACGGGGAGATCAACCTGGCTTCCCTCTATCGCGGGGGATCGGTCTGGGTTTCGAGCTTCGACACCCACCATCTGCACCACCCCCTGTACGCCATCGATGAACGAGCCAACCCGACTCTCCTGGAGAAGTGGGCCACGGTTCAAGCCGACCGGGAACCCTGGATCGAGGTCCGGCTGGCGCGAAGAGCCGATGTGCACCGTGTCGTCCTGGCTCTGGCAGGAGCACGAGAGGACGGCGTGCTGACCATGATCGACTACGACATCCAGTGCCTGCGGGAGGAGCAGGGGGAGGTCTGGCTGGTCAGGGATCTCGCCATCCACGGAAACCGGGAGAGCAGCCCGTCCCATCCGCTCGAATGCTCGGCGACCGATCGGGTGCGCATCGGGTTCTGGGTGGCCCCGGAGGGTCAGCCCCGCGATGTGGTCCGGCTATACGAGATCCAGGTCCTGGGAGAGGTGGTGGGCGATGTGTGAAAACCGGCGCAACCCCCACAAGCAAGACTACATCGGCCCGGCGTCGGACAATGCACTGACCGGAGGGCTTGTGGTTTCGGGGCCGAGCGGGAGCCGTCTTGTCCACCTCTTTCGCCGATCGAAGCCGAAAGAAGCGATGGCGAGGTCCCCCGACTCCGGACCGATCTCCACGGGGAAGGAAGGTAGGGCCGAATGTCCGGTCGATCCGTCGCAGGCGGGGGGGCGAGGCCTGGCGATCGGGCTGGCTGCCGCCCTGCTGCTCGGGCTCGCGATTCGCCTGGTTTTCTTCGCCATCCAGCGGGGGATGCACCACCCGGACGAGGTGTTTCAGTACCTGGAGCCGGCAACCTGGCGCATCCATGGGTATGGCTGGCTGTCCTGGGAGTTTGTCGAAGGAGCCCGCAACTGGATCTTGCCGGGGTTCTACGGCGCGCTCATGGAGGTCGGTAGTTGGGCGGGGCTGAAGGGGTACTCCCTGTACCGTTTTCTCCAGCTGCACAACGTCCTGGTCAGCCTGGTCCTCATACCGGCCGCTTTCCGCATCGGGCGGGCGGTAGGAGGGAAAGACGGGCTTGGCGGGCTGTTCGCCGCCTTTGCTGTGGCGCTCTGTCCCTACCTCGCCTTTTTCGCTCCCCACACGCTGAGCGAAAGCGCTGGCCTGATCCTGACCACTTGGGCCTACGCCCTGTGGCTGGAGGAGGTCGCTCGGCCTCGCGGCACCGGCGGGAGCCTGGCAGCGTTGCCGGTTGGATTGCTGCTGGGGGCGGCGGTGGTTGTCCGCTACAGCCTGGTGGTCTTCGTTCCCCTGGTGCTGATCGACTACCTGTTACGCCGCCGATTCCGCCTGCTCGGCTGGTCGGTGCTCGGTATGGCCTGTGCCGCCGCGGTGGTGGGGCTGGTGGACTGGCTGACCTGGGGAGAGCCGTTCCACTCGGCGATGGAGTACTACCGGTTCAACGTGGTAGAGAGGGGAGCGGAGATCTACGGGGTGCTGCCTCGCGGATACTACCTGAACGACGTGCTGATCGGGCGACTGGGGGTAGGCGCCGTCCTACTCGGGCTGGGGATGGCCCTGTTCTTCTGGCGACACTGGCGGCTGATCGCCGCCTGGGTGCTGCCGTTGATCGCCCTGAGTCTCATGAAGCACAAAGAGGAGCGGTTCCTCCTTTCGATCTGGCCGTTCCTCCTGATTTCCGGGGTCAACGGGTATCTGGCATTCATTCGCTGGCTCGCCGAGAGGCCTTGGAAGCACAGCCCGAAGACCAGCTCGAGCCTGGCGCTGTGCCAGCGGGATTCGATGATCGCCCACGGTGGTCAGACGGGCGATCGGCAGGAGGAAGAAAGCACGCGGAACTCGCAGCGAGGCGCGATGGTCTCGGATAGTGACCCCAAGAAAGACCACGAAGGGGGAGAGAGCAGCTCCTACCTCGATGGCGACCGCTCGGTATGGTTTTCCGGGTGGGGCTTGCGCATCGGAACGGGCCTGGTCGGATTGGTGCTGGTCGCCGTGCTGGCCTTCAACCTCCACGGGACCAGTCGGCTCGAGCTGGACAGCTTCGCCGATCTGTTCCAGGCTCAGGCCTGGGTGAGCCGGCAAGCGGACGCGACCGGCGTGCTGCTGGACGAGCCGCTGAACATCAACGGGGGCTTCACCTTGCTGGGGAGGAACCTCCCGTTCTGGCGGCTCCAGTTCGACCTGGTGGACAACCCGGTCTTCAACTATCTGGTGGCCCAGCAGCCGAACATCGTCAGGGCGTTGCGCCGCCGCCGAGCGTTCACCGAGCTGAGGCAGATCGGGTCGGCGATAGTCTTCCGCCGAAACACCGGCGGGATCGAGCTGTCGCGCCAACCCGAGTTGCTGCCCTGATGGCGGCCGGGAGCCGAACGGGATGACTTTCCGAGCATGAACCGCTGGTACCCCTCGACGGAGATTCTGACCACCTGTGCGTCAACCGGACCTTTTCGAGTTTGCTGTCGCTTGGTTCCAGACGAGCCGGACCTGTTTGGCGTAGCTAGGTAATGGATGCAGAGGTTATTGTGGCGCTAGTCGGGCCGCGCCCACCCCAAAGGATGACTTCATGAGCAGGAATCGCTATCGCCTGGCCGCCTTCGATGTGGATGGAACCCTGGTCGGATCCACGGTGTTCGTCTGGCAGACGCTGCACGACTACCTGGGTACCGATGCCGAGTCGCGAAAAAAGGCCTGGGACGACTACTTCGCCCGGCGCATCCCCTACTCCCAGTGGTTCGAGTGGGACATTCGCCTGTTCCTGGAAAAAGGGGCCAACCGCCAGCGGATGCTGGAGGCCATCGACCGGCTGGTGCTGAACCGAGGGGTGAAGGAAACGCTGGAGACGTTGAAAGCGGCCGGGATGGTGCTGGTGGTCATCTCGGGAAGCCTCGATATCGTGCTGAAGCGGTTCGACCTGGAGCGGTACTTCGACGATATCTTCCTGAACGAGGTCTACTTCAACCGGGCGGGCGAGCTCATCGGCTGGCGCCCCACCCCCTTCGACCTGGAAAACAAGGCGGCCGGCCTCGAGTGGTTGGCCGACAAGCATGGGGTGGCGCTGGAGCAGACGGTCTTCGTGGGAGACAACTTCAACGATGTGAGCATCGCCCGCCGGGCCGGACTGTCCATCGCCTTCAACAGCAGCTGCCAGGAGCTGATCGACTGCTCCGGCGTGCATATCCCAGGGAACGACCTGCGGGAGATCCTCCCCCATATCTGCGGCGATCGGCCGGAACCACCTGGAGCCAGAAACCGATCGACATCCAAATAGCCCGGCGATCCTCCCCCGAGGCGGAGCCCGGGGGAGGTGCCCGCGTAGCGGGCGGAGGGGGCGATCCTAGCCTTTGGCCGGGCAATCCTCCCCCGAGGCGGAGCCCGGGGGCAGTGGCGCGCGTCGCCTGGGCATTTCGCCTCACCTCCGAGACTCCGCCACCCCCCGGCGGTTGCTCTGGGGCAACCGCTCGGCGGGTCCCGGCGTCCACTCTACGGATTCGGCGAAAGTCCAGGCTCCGCGTTTCGCCCAAACCGTGTTCATTCAGGGTCGATTGATGCCACAGGCTCTTGGGATTTTCGGTAGAGAGCAAAGGGAGCGGGCTACCGCCTACCGGCACTCGTCGTCGTCGTCGGAGCAGGTGAAGCGGACGTGGACGTGGTCGGCGTGGTTGCGCTGATGGCGGATGATCCCGCGGGCGGTGTTGCGCCCGTGGGGGTACTGGAACCACTCGTCGAGCTGGGAAGCGGTGGCCCCCTGATCGCGGGCGTACTCGTAGAGCACCCGTTGCAGGCTGTAGTCCACGAACATGTACTGGACCTGGTCGTGTCGGATCCAGTGCGAGAACAAGGTCCACTGGGTCTCGACGTCCAGGTTGTCCGGCCGTACCCGCCGGACAGGACAGGTGCCGCCCGAACAGCGGCGCTGGTAGTAGGCGAAGTCGGCGTCGCGTCCGCTCTGGTGGCTGCGATGGCCTCGCATCGGCCCGCCGCGCTCCCGGCTCAGGTCGTGGACCGCTACCCGGTGGGCCCGGGGGTGTACCCGCAAGACGGTGTCAAAACCGCCGAGGATGTAGCGGACCGTCTCGTTGGTGGCCCAGGCGCGGTCACGGTCGCGAATGCGGTAGCCGCGATGTCCAGGTAGCTGTTCCCCGTTCACCAGGCGGCCGGCGTTGGCCCGTCCGACCGAACGGGAGGGCTGCTCGGGGCCTTCCACGTAGATGACCAGCTGCTGTCCGATCCGGATCCGGTCGGGATCGAGACCGTCGTTCCATCGGACGATGTCATTGATGCTGACATGGTGGCGGCGCGCGATGCGGGCCACGAAATCGCCGGGTTGGACCTCGTAGGTGATGCGCCGGACCTCGCGGCCCTGCCGTTGAATGCGGATCTCCTGGCCCACCCTGATGCGATCGGGATCCAGGCCCCGGTTCCAGGCGACCAGGTCGGCCACGCTGACATCGTAGCTGCGGGCGATCTGGCTCAACCGATCGCCTGGTTGCACGGTATGGACGGTGGAGCTGCTTCGGGAGCTACCCGTGCGTCGGCGGGAACCCCGCTCGGGGTGGATGGTCAGCTGTTGGCCGATGCGGATGAGGTCGCCATCCAGCTGGTTCCAGTCTCTGATCTGCTGAACGGTGACGTTGTATCGCCGGGCCAGCGAGCTGAGGGCGTCCCCGGATTGCACCACGTACACCATCGGGTCGGCCCAGGCCTGCCCCGACAAGAGGTTGCAGGTGACCAGCAAGGTGAGCAGTGCGCTAAAAATCCAGTAGTTCCGATCCATGATCCCGTCGGTGTGAAACTGACCCCTCATGAACCTTGCGTAAGTATCAAGGGTGGCGCGCGATTGTCAAAATAAAGTTCGAAAGTGGATGGTCACCACGTCTCCGTCCTGGATCTCGTACTCCTTGCCTTCCACCCGGGCACAACCCGCCTTGCGTGCGGCCAGCTCCGAACCGAGCTCATCGAAGCGGGCGAACGGGATGATGTCGGCCTTGATGAAGCCGGTTTCCATATCGGTATGGATCTTACCCGCTGCCGCGGGGGCCTTGGTCCCTTCCTTGACGGTCCAGGCGCGCAGCTCGGTGCCCACCGTGGTGTAGAAGGTGACGAGATCCAGAAGCTCATATCCCCTCTGGACCAGCCGCTCCAGCGCGGTCTGTGCCAGCCCCAGCTCCTCCATGAACACCATCCGGTCCTCGTCGGCGAGCTCGGTCAGCTCCATCTCCAACTTTCCGGCGACGGGGAGAGCCAGAACGTGGTACCTGACCAGAGACCTCTCCAGCTCCGCGGCCAGCTTGACCCCCTGTCCGATCTGATCCTCGCCGCAGTTCACCACCACGAAGGACGGTTTTGCCGAAAGCAGAAACAGGCCCCTCATCAGCTCCGCCTCGCCCACCTTCTCCGGCTGCACTCCGATCGCCGGGTCGCCCGCCGCAAGAGCCGCCTCCAGCCGCTCCAACAGATCGAGCTGGGACCGGGCCTCCTTGTCTCCCACCTTGGCCGCCTTGGTCGTCTTGGCCATGCGCCGCTGCACCGTCTCCAGGTCGGCCAGGATCAGCTCGGTCATGACCACCTCGAAATCATCCGCGGGATCGATCCGCCCATGCACGTGGCTGATGTCGTCGTCCACAAAGGAGCGGACCACGTGGGCGACCGCGTCCACCTCGCGGATGTGGGCCAAGAACTGGTTGCCGAGCCCCTCCCCCTGGTGCGCCCCTTTCACCAGGCCAGCGATATCCACGAAGGTCAGGGTGGTGGGGGTCACGACCTGGGGTTGGACCAGCTCGGCAAGCCGGCTCAGGCGTCGATCGGGCACCGCGACGATCCCCTCCTTGGGTTCGATGGTGCAGAACGGGTAGGCGGCCACGGGCGAACCGGCCGCGGTCAAGGCGTTGAAAATGGTGGACTTCCCGGCGTTGGGCAGCCCGACTATCCCGCATGAGAAACCCATGGCAACCCCACTCCTTTGCGATGCTGGTCAATGATCCAAGAGATCATCCTACCCGGGGCGGTGCCCGGTACACAATCCCCCTCGGGTTGTGAGGTGTGATCAGGGCATATTGCGCGGAGCTTGGTTCAACCAGCTTTCCCCAGAGCTGGTGCCCCAGGCGCGAGGTGTCCACGTGTCTGGCCATCTTCCACGATGTGGCTGAGGCGCTGGTGCCCCAGGCGCGAGGTTTCCCCTCGGGGCAGCCTCCCGCCAGCCCAACAAAATAGGGCACGATTCGCGCTAGACTGAATAATGTTGCACCTAAGCCCCGAAATAGGCTTGGATCTTTCGTTGGACAGCGGTAGAACAAGAGAAGCTGACTGGAACCATAGGAGCATTCCATGGAAGATTCAAAGCGTCCCGATTACGTTGAGCAGTTCTGCCTCAACTGTGGCTTCGCCACTCGCGCCCTGCATGCTGGAGAGCACGTGGGCCAGCTCACCGGAACCCCCCATACCGGCGCCATCTACCAGACCTCCACCTTCGTCTTCGCCAGCGCCGAGGAGGGGGCGGAGATCTTCGCCGGAGAGCGGCCGGGGTACATCTACACCCGGTTGGGCAACCCCAGCGTGCTGCTCTTGGAGGCCAAGATGAACGCGCTGGAGGGCCGCGACGTCAAGCTCGCCAACCCCGAGATCCGCATCTCCTCGCAGGCCTTCTCCTCCGGCATGTCGGCCATCGCCTCCACCTTGCTGGGGCTGGCCAACGCCGGTGATACCCTGATCATGGGCAACGTGCTCTACGGCGCCACCACCCACCTGGCGGAAACGGTCTTCCCCAGGCTGGGTATCCAGGTGGTCGAGGTGGACACCACCGACCTGAACGCCCTGGAAACGGTGCTGGGACAGAATCCGAACGCCAAGGCGGTCTTCTTCGAGACCCCCACCAACCCCATGCTGGCCATCACCGACATCCGCGCCCTGAGCTCGATGGTCAAATCGGTCAACCCCCAGATGAAGGTGATCGTGGACAACACCTTCGCCACACCTTATCTCCAACGCCCTCTGGAGCTGGGAGCCGACGCGGTCATCCACTCCACCACCAAGTACAGCTGTGGCCACGGGACCGTGGTCGGCGGGATCATGACCACCCTGGACGACGCGATTAAAGAGGCCGCCTACAACGTCATCAAGGATGTCGGCGGCAACCCCAGCCCCTTCGATGCCTGGCTGGTCAACCTGGGCCTCAAGACGCTGCCGGTGCGCATGGAACGCCACTGTGACAACGCCATGGCCATCGCCCGCTACCTGCAGTCCCACCCCAAGGTGGACCACGTCTACTACCCGGGCCTGGAAAACAACCGGTACCATGAGCTGGCCAAGCGCCAGATGAAGCGTTTCGGAGGCATGGTCTCCTTCGATCTCACCGGCGGCCTGGAGGCCGGCCGCAAGCTGATGAACAGCATCGAGCTGTTCACCCTGGCCGTCTCCCTGGGCACCGTCGATTCCCTGATCCAGCACCCCGCCTCCATGACCCATGCCTGCGTCCCCAAGGAAAAACGGGAGAAGGCCGGGATCAACGACGGCCTGGTCCGCATCTCGGTCGGCATCGAGGATGTCGAGGATCTCATCCAGGCCCTCGACGACGCGCTCGCCAAGGTGTGAGCGGGCTCTACACGCCGCCGGGCACAGCTTGACCCGTGAGAACGGTCCCCTCCACACCCGCTGCGACGCGGGCATCCGCCCGCTACTGAAGCAGCACCGCCAGCAGTCCCCTCCACACCCGCTGCGACGCG
>JAFGEP010000081.1 GCA_016931535.1 Bradymonadales bacterium | reverse complement strand
TATCAGTACAATCCTGGTACACTCGCCGGAGCCCGCAACTACTAGGAATGCCGCATGATGGTTAAATCTGGATCTGCATCCAGTGGGCACAGCAAGCGGGGGAGGGATCTCTTGTGTGGAGGTGGAGGGTTGATCAAAGAATCGGACTAGCGAGAGACAGGAGGTTTTCGTGGGAGCACAGGTCTATTTTTGCACGGCGCGTCCGAAAGACACCCAGAGCTTGCTGGTCAAGGTGGAGCAGCTGTTTGCCGCGGCCGGATTCGACAAGCTGTTCGCAACCAGGGACAAGGTGGCGGTCAAGATCCACTGGGGAGAGACCGGCAATGTCGGCTTCGTCCCCGTGCCCTATATCCGGGCGGTGGTCAAGCTGGTGGCCGGTCTGGGAGCGGACCCGTTCGTCACCGACAGCAACTCGCTGTATCGGGGGATGCGGTTTCACGCGCTGACCAACCTCAGGGCAGCGGCCTACAACGGCTTCACCGCCGAGACCATGGGAGCGCCGCTGCTGGTGGCGGATGGGCTGGTGGGCCACGACTTCGTCGAGGTGGAGGTGAACGGGAGGTACATCCAGCGGCCGTTGGTCGCCTCGGCCATCCACCACGCCGATGGCCTGTTGGTGGTGAGCCATATCAAGGGGCACATGCTGTTCGGCTTCGGGGGTGCGCTCAAGCAGCTCAGCATGGGCTGCGCCGCGCCGCGGGGAAAGCTGGCCATGCACAGCTCGGTCAAACCCAAGGTCATCCCGAAGCGATGTATCGGCTGCGGCACCTGTGTCGAACACTGTCCCACTGGAGCCATCCGACTGGTGGAGAGCGATCGGCCAGAGGGGTCTCCACGGGTGGTGGCGATCATCGACCGGGAGGTCTGCATCGGCTGCGGGGAGTGCGTGGTGGTCTGCCCTGAGCATGCCATCCCGATCAACTGGAAGACGGCCCAGGCCGACCTTTTTGGGCGGTCGGCCGACTACGCCCTGGCGGCCCTTCGGGGCAAGCGGGGGAAGTGCGCCTTTCTCAGCTTTTTGATCAACTTGACCCCCGACTGCGACTGCTGCAGCTGGCACGACCTGCCGATCGCTCCCGATGTGGGGTTTCTGGCTTCGACCGATCCGGTGGCCATCGATCAAGCCGCGATCGACCTGGTGGACGCTGCCCCTGTGATGCCGGGGTCGGTGCTGGATGGCAAGGATCCGACACCGGGCAAGTTCCAGGCGGTACACGGGGTCGATCCCACCTTGTTTCTGGACGCCTGTGTCGCGGCCGGTGTGGGAGAGCGGGGGTACGAGCTCATCCGGCTGGATTGACGACGGCTTTGTTTCGACCTTGGCCGGGATTTCGGCAAGCTGTCTGGATGGGCTCGCGATCACGCGCAGGCCCAGGCGTACCGCTCACCCTTACCCGAATTCGGTTCACAGCACCTGTCTGGCCTCCAGCCAGTCGGGAAGCAGGCGGCTGGAGGGGCCCACACACAGAAGCCACACCTGGTGGACAGCGCGGGTGATGGCGACATGAAGAAGCCGCCGGGCGGGCGGGTTGAGTGGATAGGTCTCCTGGTCGCAGTCGGCGATGATCACGTAGTCGAACTCGAGCCCCTTGACCTGGAGGATGTCGGTGATCTCGATGCCCGGGGCGAAGGAGAACTCCTGGTCACGCACGCGCCGGAGGTTGGGAATGGCCATGCGCTGGAGGGATTGGTAGATCAGATCGGCCTGGTGGGCATAACGGGTGAGAACGGCGCAGTTGGCGGAGGGCTCGGCCGCGACCAGGTCTTTCAGGGCGTCGGCCAGGAAGGTGGCGGACTCGCCAGGGCCCTGGAAGGTGAACAGCTCGACGGGTGCGCCCGCTCGAGGGGCATCGAGAGGCTCCTCGGGTGCCAGCGGGCCCAGGACCGCCCGGGCCAGCTCCATGATGGTGCGGGAGGAACGATAGCTGACCTTGAGGGGGGCGACCTGGATGTGCTCGGGATCGAGGAAGGAGAAGAGCTGCTGCCAGCTTCGAAAATCACCCAGCTCGATCACTTTCTGGGCGATATCTCCGGCCAGGGTGACCGGATTGCCCTTGGGAACGATCTCCAACAGGGTGACCAGCTCCAGGGGGCTGAGATCCTGGACCTCGTCGACCACGAGATGAAAGATGCGGGCGGTCCTTTTGCGGCGGTCGAGCAGCGGCCCACGCAGGAGTTGATGGAGACGCAGCAGGATGGTTTCGTCTTCGGCATCGAGCAGTGGTGTCTCTTGTCCGCTGGCGTCGGTGCCATCCATGCGAGTGAAGGCCATGCGGGTACACCACCGGTGGACCTGTTCGATCTCGGCCGAGCTGAACTCGCCCGGCGCGTGCCGGTCGAAGCTCTTTCGCAGCCAGGAGCGGCTGGTGAACAGCTCATCGAACAGCTCGACGACGTTTGCATCGGGGTGGACGGCTGCCGCTTCCAGGAGAATGGGGACCAGAGCCGAGTGGAGTTTCAGGCGGGTGACCAGGGCCGGTGTTTCTTCGGAGTAGTGGTTGGGTAGGTGGGGGTAGAGCCTGCGTCGATGCTCCCGGGCCCAGTGGTCATAGGTCGAAACCGGGACGCCGTTCACGCCCAGGGCGGGGAGGAGCTGGGAGATATAGCTGACCAGAGCGCGGTTGAAGACGATCACCAGGGTGTTCTTGGGGGCGAATCGCCTGGGATCCTGGAAGGCGAGGTAGGCGACGCGATGGAGAGCGACGGTGGTCTTGCCCGAGCCGGCGCTGCCCTGGATCGCGATCAGACCCTGGTGGGGTGAGGTGATGAGCGCGAACTGATCCTCGTCCAGCAGGGAGGCGATCTCGGGAAGATGCTTGTCCTGCCGTTCCAGCCGCCGCCCTCCGACGGACGGGACTCGGCCCTTGATCCCGAGGAGAGGGCGCGTGGTGTCGGGGCGAAAGGCCGATCCTTCACCTCCGCGCAAAGCTGGCCGTTCTTCCAGGGCATCGACCCACCCGTTCTGATCGAGCAGGTAGGTGTGGTCCCGAGTGGAGACCCGGACCAGTCGGCCGTCCTGGATGGATACCGTGCGTCTGACCAGGACCACGCCTGTCCGCTCCCGTCCGGCGATGTCGATCTCGTACTCGTCGCCCTCCTCGCACTCGTAGAAAACGCGGGAGATCGGGGCATCCCTCCAGTCCACGACGGTCATGTCGGGGGTAATGAAGGTCGCTCTACCGATGAGCACCGTTCGTCGCCGGCCGTCCTCGTCTTGGAGCTCCAGGTGGCCGAAATAGGGTTTCAGGGGATCGATGTGGTCCTGGCGGGCCAAGGACTGGAAGGCGGCCAACCGCGAGAGGCGGTGCATCTGCTCCACAATGGATGCCTGGTCCTCCCAGAGCCGCTCTTCGTCGAGGCTATCTCGCAGCTGGACCAACTCGTTGCGGTAGTCTCTGGGGCGAGGAGCGGCAGGCAGGTTGTCGAGGATCTCGGTGACGCGGGCAAGCAGCTGGAGCTCCTCGATCACCTCGATGGGTGGGGCGGAATCGGTCCGGAAAGAGCTGGTTCCAGGCGGAGTGGTCATAGGCTATCCATCCTAGGGAAAAAGGCTGGGGATGCAATCGAGATCGCAGGGGGTGATCGCACCGCCCTAGCCGATGGCGGTCACGATCGGTCGGTAGCCCTGGCCCTGGGAAGAGTGGCGAGAGAGGAGAGCCGGGTGACCACGGGAAGAGGGGCGACCAGGCCGGCGATCGAGCGGGCGTGGGCAGGGAAGGTTTCGAGGGGAGAGGAGGGAGGGAGCCGAAACGGACGAACCCCCGACGGGGGTCGGGGGTTCGTGCACAGTCAGCTCTGGGAGCGGTCTCCCTGTCTTGTGGACCTAGGGAGCGTAGATCCTCCAGGGGAGCCTCAGCCCGCCGAGGTCGACCACCCCTTCCACCGGCTCGCCCGACTCGGGGATGTCGCCTTCGACATCGTCAGCGGTTTCTCCGGGGACGCAGCTGACGGTGTTGACGGTGTAGCCCTGGGTCATGCTGGTGGCGATCAGCTCGTAGAGGGTGACCAGCTCATCGGGGTCATTGGCCGAGGCGTAGTAGCCACCGGTGGCTTCCGCCAGGCGCTGCAGGTTGCTGACGGCCGCGAGCTGCTCGTCGGACTTCACCATGGGGTTGTCGTTGGTGGCCGAGGCCGGTCCGAGACCGATGGCGTGGATGACCACGTCGCGGCTGGTGGCCAGGTTGATGACCTCATTCAGGGTGAAGTCGTCGGAGCCACCGAACTCGGCGGCATCGTCGCCGTCGCCCAGGATCACGATGTAACGGGGCACCGAGACCGAGCCGGTTTCTTCCGCTTCCTCTTCCTCTTGCGGATCGATCGGGGCCCGACGCATCAGCGTACCCTCGTAGTCCTCGGCCTCCTCGTTCAGCATGGAGACCACCTCGGCCAGGGAGTCCCACATGGGGGTTCCCACCCGGGCGGAGGCATCCACGGAGCCGATGGCCTGGAGGAACTCATCCATTCCGCTGCCGAAGTCGGCCAGGACGCGGGTGGCATCGAAGCCCGAGTCGGCGGTGGGGCCGAAATCCATCAGGGCGATACGGCTGGTGGGGGCCTCTTGCAGGACCCGCTCGATCAGCTTGCCGGCGGCATCGTATCGGATCTGCTCTGGATCGTGGGGGCAGGTCAGGCACATATCTCCGAAGTCGGCCTCGGGATAGCTGTTTTCCATGCTCCCCGAGTCGTCGATGAGGACGACGATGGCGTTGTACTCGCTGCCGACGCGGTCTGTTTCTTCCACATAGTCGCAATCGGACAGGGAGCCGTCCTCGTTCTCCACCTGGATGTTGAAGCCCCTGGGGGAGTGATTGCCGATGATGGACTTGGTGGAGTCGGCGCTTTGTCCGAGCAGGCTGAACTGGATGTTGCCGGTCTGCCCGAAGTTGGAGGCCGGAGTGACACCCAGCAGGCTGAGCGCAAGCGAGCCCAGCACTTCGGTGAGAAGGGCGCAGCTGGTCGTGAGGACACCTGCAGACAGAACCGTCCCAGCAAAGAGAACCGTGGTAATGATGGCCGTAACTTTCCGTTTCATGGTCATTTCTCCTTTTCCCTGTTCGATCCGCTCTCCCCGGGCCAACTGTTTTACTCCGGGATCTGAGAAACGCGTCACCGGTGCGTTTCGGTGCACCGGCCTTCGGGACGGGGTTCGTCGCCAGACACCCACTCGGACGAAGGGGGGCGGAATTCTATTCACCGTTTTTTGGGGGGTTGCGGGGGGGGCAGGAGATGGGCTGGGCCGTCACGGTTTTTAAACCCATTCGAGGCCGACCTCCGTTTCAACAGACGGTCGCCTCGAACAACGGGTTGGCGACCGGTCATCCCTGGGTTTTCTCCGGGCTGGAGGCACAGGGGAGCAGGGGGACCTCCCTGTCGAAGGGAACCCCAAATCACAAGGATCATCGGCGGAGGGTGAGATGAGACGACAGAACATGGCAGTGGTGCTGCCCCTGGAACACGGTTTCTCGAGCCTGGTTCGCGCCACTAGCTCGGTCATGGTGTCCGCAGTGGTCGGGCTTACCCTGGCCCTGCTGATCCCGCTTCCGGCGCCGATTCCGATCCTCGCCGGTCTGGCGGTAGGGGTGGTGGTGGGAAGTCCGGTCCACCCGAGGGGGGTGGAGGAATGGCTGGGCCGCACCATTCTCTCGGTAGGGGGAGCCTTCCTGGCGGGTCTGCTCTTCTATCGGGGGTTGACCTTGGCGGCCTGGCTGGTCACGATCGGAACCTTGGCGTTTGGCGCTGGGATCTCCGACACCGGCTGGTGGCGCCCGATCGCACGATGGTTGTTCGGCGGGGTGGTACTGGGCGGGATCCTCTACCTGGTGTCTACCTTGATCCCGCTGGCGCCCGCGCGGTGGGGGATCGGCACCTTGCTGGAGCTGCTGGCGGTATCCGTTGCGCTGGCCGTGTCCACCTGGACGACGGCGCGTCTCGAGGTTCGTTCGGTGTGGGGAGCGGGACAGCACCTGTCCGCGCCGGCCTCTGTCCCGGCCAAAGCCCCCAAGCCGGTGGAAGAGGTGTTGTACGGCAAGGAACGGCGAGCCCTCGACGAAGTGGCCAGGCGGGTGAAGGGGCTGGTCAGTCAGCTGGTCCAGACGGCGCCGGCGGAGATCGGGTTTGCCGAGCAGATCGACCGGACACTCAAGGAGACCCTCCGGCAGGCGGACGAGTCGATCGCCCGCTGGCGGGCCATCCGCAAGTCCGAGTCGCAGGAGCGGACCAAAGATCTCGAGCTTCGAATCCGGGACAACGAGGAGAAGCTGGCCAAGACAGGGGACGAATCGGTCCGTCGCGCGCTGGATCTGACCCTTCAACGGCAGCGTCTGACCTGGGAGCAGTACCGGAAGATGGATGCAGCCCAGAAAGCCTTCGGATTGAGGCTGCAGCAGGTGCGGTCAGGACTGGAGCTGCTCGAGCTCTCGCTGGAACGGGCCTTGACCTTCAGCGGGACGGTGAGCAGCGATGAGCTCGATTCCATCGTGGAGGCGATGAACGAGGTCCATGCCGCGCTGGATTTCGAGTCGGAAATGGAAACCGCCTTTCAGGAGCTATCTTCCGAGATGGCTGTGGAGGACAGCCGATCGGTCGCCTGATTGTGGGAGGAGAAGGGGCGAACACCCCAGATCAGCGGATCGGTAAAGAGGAGAGCACCATGTTCAATCTGTTTCGAATTGCCTTGGGTGCGGTGGCATGGGGTCTCGGTTCCAGCGCGGGGCGCGAGGCCTACCAGGAGATGAGGCGATGGACTTCGGAGAAGGGGGAAGGGAAGAAGCCGTCGATCGACGAGCGGATCGTCCAGCTGGAGAAGGAGCTGGAGGCGTTGAAGGCCGAACGGACAGCCCAGCAGCCCAAAACGCCGCCGGAATCGGGTGAACAGGGGGAAAGCCCGGCCTGACCGGAAGGCACCCGCCTGGAGGGATCATTCCCATACAAGGTTTGTCGATTATTGGCCGCGACCGTGCTACGTTGTATCCGCCGGATGGACCGGTAACCAGAGTCTCAGATTCAATCCACCGACGAAGCACGGTCTTGCCATGTCTTCCATTGATACCTTCAAGGAACAGGTCCGCGGCGCGTTCTCCTCGCTGGAGCTCTCCGGCGAGGCGATCGCCGCACTAGGCGATGCGCTTGGTTCTTCCACTCCGATCTCCAGCGTGGAGGAGCTCGTTCAGCTCGCTTTCGGGTCCAACAAGGAGATCATCCTGTTGCATGCCGTCATGCAACAGCGGCCCGACCAGTCGAACCTGGCGGGTCTGCTGGATACCTGGGAGAAGGACGCCAACCTCCAGGACCTGTGGAGCGAGAAGGCGACCGCCCGCGATCTGCAGGCGGTGAAGGCCTACTACACGTTGGTGGAACGGGCGCTGCCCGAGGGGACCGATGCGGCACGGCGGGAAACCGTGGTGCGCCTGTTGCGGAAAATCTCGCGGGTGCTGGTGGACCACCCGGACAACGCCAACGGAGAGTACGAGGTCTACGGCACGGTACGTGCCTGCGAGTTCATCGGGACGGGGGCCATCGCCACGAACTATCGGGGGGTGCACCTGCAGACGGGCAACACGGTGACGGTCCAGGTGCTCAAGCGAGAGGCCGCAGGCAGCCAGGCGCTGGTCGAGTTTCTGACTTCGGCGGCGGTGAAGCTCCAGGCGATCCGACATCCCCAGATCGTGCGGGTGCTGGAGGTGCCGAGCCCGGATGCGAGGCCGCGACTGCGCCCGTTCTTCGTGCTGGACTGGAGCGGTCAGGGCACCCTGGAGGATCTCATCCCTTCGGCGGAGTTCAGCCTGGTCCAGCGCCAGCAGGCGGCGGTCAAGCTATGCCAGGGATTGGCTTATGCGCACAGCAAGGGGTTGGTGCATGGCAACTTGAAGCCGTCCAATGTCCTGATCGATCCCGGAGTCCAGGTGCGGCTATCGGATTTTCTGGCGGCGCAGGAAGGGTTGAAAGAGGCGATCTGGTCGGAGGTGATCAAGCAGGTCGGTACCCCTTACTACAGCGCGCCGGAGGTCGCCAGCGGCCAGTTGCCGAGCCCCTGCTCCGACATCTTCTCGCTGGGTCGCTTGCTGTTCCGGCTGTTCACGCGCAAGGAGGAGAACCTCTACGAGGTCATGGTACCCCAGCTTTTCAAGCAGGAGCTGGAGAAGCAGCTGGGGCAGTACCCCGACCTGGTGAGTGTCCTGGATCGCTGCACCGCGCTGTCGCCGGCCGATCGGCCCCAGGGGGTGAGTGAGGTCACCGCCGTGTTGCACCGGTTCGGTGGGCTCCTCGGGGTCGATGACGATCCGACGATCGCATCACTGCGAGCCGAGGGCCGGTGGGAGGAGCTGATCGAGGCGCAGGAGCGCTGGCTCGCCGACCAACCGGCCGAGATCCAGGCGGCCACCCTGGAGGACATGGCCAACGTGCAGGAGGTTGTGCTGGACGATCGGCTCGGTGCTCTGGCGACCAGGGCCAAGGCGTTGCGGGTCGATCCCGAGAGGCTGGCGGAGAAGATGGAGACCCACCTGGATCGACTGGCGGCCGATCTGGACACTCCTGAAGCGGCTCGAATCGTGGCCGAGGGGATCGCCGCGGTCCTGGAGGGTGGCGTGATCCCGCCGGGGGAGGAGAGCCTTCGCCTGCACCTGAAGGCTGCCGAGTTGTTGCACCAAGTGGTCGGGGACCAGGGAAGCGCGACCCGGTTGTACCATGGGGTACTGCAGATCGAGCCGTCCAATGCGGTGGCCTACCAGGCGCTGGACCGCATCTACACCCAAGGTGAGCACTGGTCGGCTCTGGTGGCCGTGCTCCAGAGCAGGTTGGGCATCTTGGCGACCGATGAGGAGCGGGTGGCCCTGCTGTTTCGGATCGCGCGGATCCATGAGGAATGTCTGGCCGACCTGGTCGGGGCTTCGGAGACTTACAGCCAGATTCGGCAGATCGACGGCCGGAACCCGGAGGCGTTCAGCCACCTGGACCGGCTGTTTCGCCAGCTGGAGCGATGGGAGGAGCTGGCGGCCCTGCTGGGGGAGGAGATCGCTCACTGTGAGAGCCCGGCCGAGGCGGTGGAGCAGATGTACAGCCTGGCGACCGTGCTGGAGTCACGCCTGGAACGGCCCGCCGACGCGGTCGAGCTGTATCGCAAGATCCTGGAGAGCTCGCCCGATCATCCGGAGACCCTGGTCGCCCTCGAGAGCCTGATGACCATCGACGTGGAGGCGTTGGCGGCAGCGTCCATCCTGGAACCGCGCTACCGGGAGCAGGAGAGCTGGTCCAAGCTGGCGACCGCTCTGGAGGTGCTGCTGACGGGAATGCAGCCGGAGGAGGACGGTTGGGTCTCCACCCTGGAGGAGATCGCGCGGATCCGGGAGGAGAAGGAGCAGGATCCCCTGGCTGCCTTTCACGCCTGGGCGCAGCTTCATCGTGGTCGTCCGACGCTGGTCCGGTTGTGGGACGAGCTGGAGCGACTGGCAGGGTGCTGCGATCCGCCGCAGTGGGGCCAGGTGGTGCGCCTGTACGCCACCACGGTGGAGGACTCCAAGGAGCTGGAGGGGCAGGACCAGGAGATGATCATCGCGCTGCTGCTGCGGATCGGTCGTTTGCAGTCCGACAAGCTGGGCGATGTCCCGGCCGCCATCCAGTCCTATCGCGAGGTGGTCGGGACGGCGGGGCGGCACATGGAGGCGCTGACGCAGCTGGTCCGGCTGTATGGGGAGCAGGAGAACTGGCAGGAGCAGGCGCTGGTGTTGGATCTCCAGCGGCAGAACCTGCTGGAGGCAGGTGAGGACGAACAGGCACGCCAGCTGCAGCATCGGATCGCCATCCTGTGGGAGGAGCAGCTAGAAAGCCCCGAAAAGGCGATCGAAGCCTGGGCGGTGGCCTTGGCGGATCACGGCGAGGACGAGACCGCCATCGCCAAGCTCGAACGGTTTTCGAGCCAGCCCGATCATGTGGCCACCGTCACCGCCATTCTGGAGCCGTACTACGAACGGCGGGGGGATCACGACAAGCTGCGGGGGCTCTGGAAACAGCGACTGGAGCTGGACGAAACGCTGACGGCCGCCCAAAAAGCCGAGATCAGCCTACAGATGGCTCGCCTGGCAGAGGAGCAGCAGCAGCGACCCGAAGAGGCGTTCGAGTACTACCTCCAGGCGGTCCAGCACGACAGCGGACGGGAGGCGATCCAGGCGGAGCTCGAGAGGGTGACGGAAGCCATCGGCGAATGGCCCCGGCTGGTCGACTTCTACGATGGATTGCTGGCAGCGGGAGCCATCGGCGAACGGGATCGGCGCCAGGCGATGCTCTTCAAGCTGGCCGAGTGGTATCGCGACCGGTTGGGGGATCTGTCGCAGGCCGAGGTCCGTTTCCAGCAGGTGCTGAAGATCGCACCCGATCACCCGGAGGCCCTGGACGCCCTGGATCGGCTGTATACCCAGCAGGAGCAGTATCCCCAGCTGTTTGAGGTGTTGGAGCGGCGGACGGCGCTGGCAACCGAGGCCGAGGCGAAAAAACGGCTGCTCTTCCGCATGGCAGCCATCGCGGACCAGCAGCTGGGAGACCAGAAGCGGGCGATCAACGCCTACAGCCAGGTTATCGGGCTGGATCCGAAAGATCGGGCGGCTCTGGAAGGGCTGGCTTCGGTCTACGAGCGCCAGGGGAACCACTCCGCGCTGCTGGACACCCTGAAAAAGCGGGCAGCCGCCGAGGCCGACCCAACGGTGCGAGTGGGGCTGCTCACCCGCATCGGCGACCTGGCGCGCGTGGAGCTGAACGAACCGGCCACCGCGCTGTCGGCCTACGAGGAGGCGCTGTCGCTGAAGCCGGCCAAGCCGCGGGAGATCATTTTCGCCCTGGCGCAGCTGTACCTGGATGGGGGCGATCTCGTTTCCTGGTTTGCCCTGCTGCCCCGCTATCTCGATCACACCGCCTCCCAGCAGGAATGGGTGCAGCTCCACCTGCAGGCGGCCGATCTCGCCGTTCGCCCCAACGCCCCCGCAAGCGCGGACCGCACGGTCCACTACGAGGCGGTCCTGCGGGCGGCGCCCTACCACCCGGATGTGCTGCTTTCCTTGGAGCAGGCCTATACGCAGCAGGAGCGGTGGAGGGATCTTCTGGACATCTATCGGAGGCAGTTCATCCGCATTCATCTCAAGGCGGCAGACCTGGCGATCGAGCCACTCGAGGACGACGAGCTGGCGATCGACCACCTCCAGAAGGCGCGGCAGCTCGATCCCGATCGGATCGAGATCCTCGATCGGTTGCGGGCGGTGCAGGAACGCCGGGGGGAGTGGAGCCAGGTGGTGGAGCTGATGAACCACAAGCTGGAGCTTCTGGGCGAGGACCCCCAAGCGCAGCGAAACCTGTTGTTCGACCTGGCGGGAGCGTTGGAGAAGCAAGGGGAGATGGCGGCTGCCGTCGATTGTCTCACCAAGCTGGTGAACCTCTACCCCCAGGACACCCGGAGCCTGGTCCAGCTGGTCCGGTTGGGAATCCTGCGGGAGCGGTACTCGGAGATCATACGGCCCATCCTGCAACGGCTCCAGGAGAGTGAAGAGGCAGCCGAAGCGATGCCGCTGATCAAGGCGCTCACCCACCTGGAGAAGGTGGTGGTCGGCCTGGCCGGAAAGAAGCCCGATGAGGCCAGCCAGGCCCTGGAGCGGATGCTCCAGGTGGAAGGCCTGGATGCCGATCTGGCCCTGGCGCTGGCGGTGCCTGCCTTCGAGCACCATGAAGCCAGTGGCGAGCTGATCCGGATCCTGCAGACCCACCTCAAGGCGACGGATCGGCCGGAACAGTGGCGCCGCGCGCTGTACAGGAGCTGTGGCCGGCTGGTGGAGAAGGGGGGAGATCTGGAGCGGGCGTTCCTGCTGTACAGCCAGATGTTTGGCGAATACCCCTGGGATGTGGAGGGGCTGGAGCAGATGCTGCGTCTGGGGCATCGGTTGGGACGCCTCGCCGAGGCCACCGGTGCCATCGAGAACCTGCTGTCCCAGGGGATCTCCGACACCGGGCTGGCGGTCGATCTCTCGCTGGCGGTGGCCTCCGTGTTCGATGGGGGAGAGCCGGAGCAGGCCGATCCGGAGCGCGCCATTGCACACTACCGGCGGGTGCTGGAGCTACAGCCCGGCCATCTGGGGGCTCTCTGCGCTCTGGACCGGTTGTATCGTCAGCTGGAACGCTGGTCCGATCTGAAGGGGGTGCTCGTCGACCGGATCGCGCACGCGCCGGGTCCCATCGAACGGGCGGAGTTGCAGGTGCAGTTGGCTGCGTTGCAGCTGTCGAGATTCGGGGAGACCCACCAGGCGGTGGAGCTTCTGGTAGAAGTCCTGGGCAGCGCGTTGAGGCGGGAGGAGAAGGTACGCCTGGACGCGCTATCTTTGCTGGAGAAGGTGGCCGAGGAAGCGATCCGGAAGGATCCGGTGCTGTTTCTGAAGATCGCGGCGGTGTTGCGGGTGGAGTATAGCCGAGCCAAGGACAAGGCCAGGCTGCTCAGTCTGCTGGAGCGGAGGCTGGGGCTCCTTTCGGGGGAGGAGCACAAGAAGCAGCGCTTCGACCTGCTGGTGGAGATGTCCCGGCTGGCTCGCCAGTACGACGACAACGCGGCGGCCTTCCGCTACACCATGGCGGCGCTGCGCGAGGATGCGAGGCAGGCGGGCCTTTTTGCCACCCTGGAGGAGCTGGCCCGCCAGCTGTCACGCTGGCAGCAGCTCGTGGCCTTCCAGAACAGCTGCCTGGACCGTCCCGATCTGCCGAGCGAGTCGTTCCGGCTGGAGCTGGCCCTGAAGAACGCCGAGTGGCTCTACGAGCACCTCAATCGCAAGGAGGACGCCCTGGCCAGCTACAAGTTCGCCCTCACACTGGACGAGACCAACACCACCGCCCTCGACGGACTGGAGAAGGTCTACGAGGAGCTGGGCCAGCGAGAGCCGCTCTACCACCTGCTGAACAAGCGGGCCGATCTGGCCTCCGATCCGGCCCGGCGGCGCGAATACCTCGAACGGGCTGCCCGTCTGGCCCATCATCAACTGGGCCAGCGGGATCGGGCCATCTACTGCTACAACACCATCCTCACCGAGTTCGGCCCCCAACAGCAGCTACTCACCGATCTCGAAAACCTGTATCAAGCCGCCGGCCTGCACCAGGATCTGATCCGGGTGATGACCCTCAAGCTGGAAGGGCTGCGACAGTCCGACCCCGATGCGGTGGGGGCCCTGCTGTTGCGGATCGGTGAGCTGGCCTGGAAGGAGCTCAACGACCCGGAGCGGGCCATCTCCTCCTATACCGAGGCCTTGGGCCATGCAGAGGTGCGGGTGGCGGCCCTGGGCGCCCTGGTGGAGATTCATGAGCAACGGGAGCAGTGGCGCAAGCTGGTGGACCTGATCCGGGCCCAGATCGGCCAGGTGGCCGATCAACCGCTGGGGCTCTCTTTGGCCTTGAAGGGGGCTCGGTTGTCCGAAGAGAAGCTGGAGGACCTGGACCTGGCCATCGCCCTGTACCAGGCCGTGCGCCAGCTTGACCCGGGGAACGAGGAGGGATTTACTTCCCTGTGCCGCCTGCTCCGGCAGAGTGGACGCTGGCGCCATCTCTTGGGACTGCTGCGAGGGGAGATGGAGCGCAGGCCGCAGGATCGGGACTTCCAGGTCTCGGCCGCCCTGGAGATCGCGGAGATCGCGGTGGACCCGGAGAAGGTGGGCAACATCCAGATGGCTCACCAGTACCTGGACTACGTTTTGCAGATCGACCCGGAGAACACCAGGGCCTCCAGGCTGATGGTACGCCTGCATATCGCCCAGAGCCGCTGGACGGAAGCGGTGGATTTGCTATGCGCCATGCTGGAGAAGGTCACCGACCCACAGGACTCGATCGAGCTGATCCTCCAGCGGGGCGATGTCTACCTGGAGCACCTCAACCAGCCGGAGCGTGCGGCCGAGGACTACCGGGCGGCGTTCCAGCTCGACCAGGGTCGATCCGACACGGTGCTGCGGTTGCTCAAGCTGTTGGAGCAGCAAGGGGACTGGGAGACGCTGATCTCGGTCCTCGACGCCCATGCGGCGGCCATCCCCGACCTGTCCCAGAAGGTGGCGGTTGCCCTGAAGACCGCCAAGCTCATCCGGGAGAAGCGACTGCCCAGCGAGAAGCTGTTCGAGGTCCTCGAAAACGCCCTGGCCCTTTCCCCTCCCTATCCGGCCAACGTCGAGGTGGTGCTCCAGCTGGTGAATGCCCACTACGCCCTGAAAAACCTGGAGGAGGTCGCCCGCTACACCGACATGGGGCTGGAGTTCGTCCAGGATGGCAAGGACAAAAAGATGGAGGCCACCTTCTGGTACTACAAGGGGCTGGCCGCCACCGGTCAGCAGCAGGTAGCGGAAGCGCTGGCGGCTCACCACAACTGCCAACGGCTGGACAGCAACCACGTGCAGAACCTGATCGCCTTGGGACAGCTCCTTTCCGCAACACGAGAATGGGACCAGGCGGTCAAGACCCTGCAGCTGGTCTTGCTCAAGCAAAGCGAGCTGGACAACCGCCAGCGCATCGACGTGTACTACATGTTGGGGGTGGCCTTCGCCAACCTGGCAGACAAACAACGTGCCGAAGACATGTTCAAGCGCGTGCTGCTCCTCGATAAAACCCATGCTCCCACCCTGCGGGCGCTGGAAGCCCTCAAGGAGAGTTGATCGCTCGCTGTGAGCCCCTGAACCGGCTACCACCTCGCCCCGCCTTGCGGAGGCCGGGGCGGTCAAACCTGTGATCTCACCATGACAGAACCGATCATCGAGCTGTTACCCCCAGGGCCGTTCCCTCCTCACGGCCAGGAGCCGCCCGCCACACTGGATCTGGCCGTTCGCCTGCGGGACCAGCTGTTCACCTCCGGTTTCGTGGCAGGTCTGGCGAGAAACGCGCTGATCGGCGGGTTGAAGTCCGCGACGGCCTGTCGGGATCGGGAGCGGATGGCCACCCTGGTCCAGGCTCTGGTCGACACCTGGCCGGCTGCCGCCCTGGTGGATGAGGCCCGCGAGCGCTGGACGGCGGGGCCGGATGCCGCCTCTCTGGCGGTGCTGGCCCGGGTCAGCTGGATCGCCCAGCTCTCTCTGGGATGGAATGCGCTGCCCGAGGGGATCTGGCCGATGCCAAGCGCCTCCTGGGTTGTGCACCAGGTCGGAGCCCGTCCAGTCCGGTTGGTCTCCCGCGGGCCGATGGATGGGGCGGATACCATCGGCGAGTACCTGTCGATACCGGTGGAAACCGCCCATTCCAAGTCGCAGACGCGGCTGGCGGTCCTCTCCGGTGAGGAGCTGGCTACACGGCGGGCCGAGCTGGCGAGTCGGCTAGTCGAGGGCGAGATAGCGGCGGTGTGGTTCACCAGCGAGGTTCCGGCGGACGCCGCCAGCCAGCTGGCCCTGGCCGAGATCCGGCTGGAGAGCGACTACCAGCTGGGGGTGGAGCGGTACGGGCAGGCAGCGCTGGAGCTGGCGGGGCCGATCCCCAGTTGGGAGCAGCTGCTGTGTGCCCCTCCTCCGGGAGAGCCGGGAGAGGTGCTGGTGGCGCAGTGCAACGGGCTGATTCTGCCGGGCACCCCGGCGGGGCTGATGGAAGGGGAGACGGACCCGGCCGGCTGGTTGCTCTGGCCGCTCCCCTGTTTCCCTCTGGCGGTTCATCCGGTGGCGGTGTCGATATTGAACCAGCTCGATGGGCAAAGGAATGGACGCGAGCTGGCGGAAGCGATGGATGCGCCGCTGGAGGCCGTACAGGAGATACTTCAGCAGCTGGTCCAGGTTGGTGCGGCGACGGCTGCTTGACCGTTTCCTGTTCGGGTCGCGAACCAGGAGGGGCCGAAGGCTACAGCGTTGTGGTTGCGAACCAGGAGGGGTCGAAGGCTACAGCTTTCCCTGAGATCCAGAGGAGACCCCAAGTCGAGGAGGGAAGCAGGTGGCCGGGGAGCGCAGTGGGCGAAGGAAGGTTAGGCCATGGCCTTGGCCATGGCGGCCTTGAACGGCTCTTCGCCGATCTCCAGGATGTTGAACCAGGCTTCGGCGCCGGGGATGTTGTCGGTGAAGATCTTGCCCATCATCATGAGCTTGATGGCTTCCTCCAGACCGCCGAACTGGAGCTCCATGAGGGTTTCCATCCCGCCTCGGACGACCTTGAACAGGACCGCTTCTGCGTCATCGGATTTGCCCATTCCGCTGGAAACCTGGCCATCGACGATGGCGAGCCACATCTCCTGAGTGGGGCCATCCTCGCTGGCGACCTCCAGGTTATAGATGTTCTTGCCCTTGTGCCCGGGCTTGACGAGGTTGGGGAGGGCCTTGATTACCTGGTCGAGTGTGTATTCCATCGAGTCATACTCCTTGATATTGGACGGGGAAGAAACCGATGCAGCTTTTTGGGGCCGCCATGGTAACGCCGGTAAACCGATATTCCGTCGGCCACCGGAGTGGGTATACCAAACGTGGGCGGTCAGGTCCAGTGTAGCGGCCGAGCCGTGGTGCCGAGGGGGTGAGCCCGGTAGAAATGCTCGTGCAGGTCACAGCCCCAGCTGATCGGCGATGGACTTCATGGCATCGAGGGAGATCTGCAGAAACTCGTCCTGCGACATGGGGAGCCGCTGGTAGTGTAAGATCCGTTCTCGGCTGATCTTGGCGGCGAACCGTTTCTCCTTGATCCGTTTGCGAACCGAGCGGACCTCCACCTCGGCGAGCTTTTTGGAGGGGTAGATCAAGGCGGTGGCGAAGATGAGGCCGGTGATCGACTCGGCGGCGGTGAGCGCGCTCTCCAGGTCGGTCTGGCAGGGGATGTCGAGCTCATCGCCGTTGTGTGCCAGGATGGCGGCCAGCCCCTCGGGGGGGAAGTCGAAGCGGTCCTGGAGGATTTCGACGGTTTTCTTGGCGTGGCGCTGCGGGTCGGCCTCGACCAGCTCGAGGTCGAGGTCGTGCAGCAGGCCGGTTATCCCCCACAGGTCGGGGTCGCCGCCGAGCCGTTCGGCGAGTTGGCGCATGATGGCCTCGGTGGCCAGGGAATGCTTGAGGGTATAGTCGGTCGCGATGTGGGACGAAAGCAGCTCGATCGCCTGTTCTCTGGTTGGTAAGGGCATGGAGGTTCCTTTGCTTGCCGGTTGGAGAGGAGGGGGACCCCTGGGATCGTGGGGTTCGGCTCAGGAGCCCGGTGAGGCGGTCTCTTCGGTTGCCCGAGGCAGCTGGAAGATGACCCTCATGGGACAGGATTTGGCGCAGGCGCCGCAGTCGATGCAGCGGGACTCGTCGATGGTGTAGATCTTGCGGCCTGCGGTGATGCAGTCTACCGGGCATTCGCGGACGCATAACCCACAGGCCGAGCAACCTTGTGCAATGCGATAGGCCATGGACTTACCCTCCTGCCACGGGGCTGAGGAACACCACCTCGTCGCCGGTGCTCAGCTTGGTCTTGGTGCCCTTGAAGAAGGCGACGTTCTTGCCGTTGTGATAGATCTTGGAGGCCTTGACCGCTCGGCGGAAATCCTCGCCGAAGCGCTGAGAGAGGGTCTCGATGAGCTCCTTGATGGAGCCGGCCTCGGCGCTCAGGTCATGCCCCTGGGTGATGGTGCTCAGGGCGCCATAGACGGTCACGCGGATCATGGTTCGCCTCCCGGGCTGGTCTCCGGTTGAGCGGAGAGGATGGCGATGGCGTCGAACTTGGGCGGGCAGACCGCATGGCAGCGCCCGCACTGGACGCATAGCTCCTGGTGGATGAAGGCCAGCTCCTTTTTCTTCCAGGTGATGGCCGACACCGGGCAGTGGCGGTAGCAGATACCGCATTTCATGCACTTGTCGACGATCACCTCGTATCGCTTGGCTTTCCGCTCCTTTTCCTGCTGGGGATTGGGGGTCATGACCACGGCATGGAAGTGGGGCGGGCAGGTCTGGTAGCAGGTGCCGCAGGAGATGCAGATCTCCGGCTTGATGTGGGTGCCGCCTTCGGGAGAGATGGCCTTGACGGGGCACGCCTTGACGCAGAGTCCACATTCCCGGCACTTGCTGGAATCGATGCGGAACGAGGAGCCGCGCACCTCGTCCGCCCAGCTCTGGCGTTCGGCACGATCGAAGGCTGCAAGCAGCTCGTCTCGATCCCGCAGGCAGGCCTCGATCTCGGCGGTGCGCTCGGCGAGGCGTGCCTCGAGGTAGGGGCGCTCCTCGTCTCGGATCTGCTGGCGCCTGGTTTCCAGCGAGGTCTGGTTGGCCCTGATCTCTGACAGCAGCGGAAGGTACTCGTCGAGCTGGAGCTTCTTCAGGAGCCGCTCGGTGGGGATGCCCTGCTCGTCCCAGTCCCGCACCCGGTAGTACACCGGGAGCATCTCGGCCAGGGGGACCACCGTCTTGGGGTTGTCCTTCTCCTCGGGCTCGTCGGTCATGCGGGGGGGCAAGGTGTCGTCGGCTGCGGTGAGCCCCTCCCGCAGGTTGAAGAGGCGATCCAGGGTGTAGCCCCTTTCGCCCAGCGCGGAGAACTTGCCCAGGCTCATCTTGATGCCGGTCAGCTTCTCGATGGCCTTGCTGTGTGGGATGAGCGGGATGTGCATGGGGAGCAGCCAGGGCGCCATGCGACCCTGCTGGTTGAGCAGCAGGCGCGTGCCCAAGAGCACGTTGGAGACCAGCTTGGCGATGGTGCTGTGGCCGGGTACCAGCGAGGTGGGGACGGGGGGGATGACCGCGTAGGTGGTGAACACGCAGTTTCCGGAGATGGAGACCGCTTCCATGAGGTTCTGCTGGAAGACGTTCCAGGCCGGCTTGGCGACCGGGGTGAGCGGGTCCATGGTGAGCTGTCCCAGCGCCTCGAAGAAGACCAAATAGCCACTGTTGAGGTGGCAGCCGCCCCGGTTGGCGACCGCGTAGCCCAGGCCGTGGCCGACGGCGTGCCGGGGCTCGTAGGCGGCCATCTCCAGGCCCTTGACCGACATGGAGAGCTGGGGAGCCCCGTACTTGGCTGCCAGACGCAGCGAGCCTTCGGCCAGGTCGTCGCCGAGGCCGCGCCGGTAGGCGATATCCTCGATGATGGAGGCGATGTTGTCGGTGCGCCCGAAGGCGAGATCGGCCTGGAGGTGCCCCTTTTCCACCAGCTCCATGGCGCAGGCGAGGGTGGAGCCGGTGGTGATGGTGTCCATGCCCAGCCGATCCAGCAGCTCGTTCCATTCGAAGATGGCCTGGATGTCGCTGTTGCCGATGTTCGGGCCGAGCATGCCCAGCGTCTCGTACTCGGGGCCCTTGATCTCCTTGCCGTCGTGGCGGACGACCCGGCCGCAGCGGATGGGGCAGGAGACGCAGTTGCTGTTGGTCGCCAGGTACCGTTCGGTCATGGCCTCGCCGCTGACCTCGAAGGCCTCGTCGAAGTGCCCCGCCTGGAAGTTACGGGTCGGCAGGGTGCGGGTGACGTTGCAGGGGTTCATGTTGGCGGCGGTGCCGTACTCGGGGCACTGGATGCCGGTGAGGGGGTGGTTGTGGAGGAGGCGGGTCCACTCCTGGACCACTTTGAAGAAGCCGTCGGTGTCGTGGATGGGAACCCGCCGGCTGCCGGCGGCATAGATGGCCTTGAGGTTCTTGGTGCCCATGACGGCCCCCACGCCGGTTCTTCCCAGGGCCCGGTGCCCACTCATGATGGAGGCGAAGCGGACCAGGTGCTCTCCGGCCGGACCGATGACCGCCTTGCCGGTCTTTTTGGGCAGGGCCTCCTGGGTGGCGGCGGTGTCCAGGCCCCAGAGGTGGCGGGCGTCGAGGATGCGGATCTTGTCTTCGATGATCTCCAGCATGACCGGGTGGTCGGCTGCGCCTCTGATGATCAGGCCGTCGTAACCGGCCCACTTGAGGTAGGTGCCGAAGTCTCCGCCGCAGTTTGAGCTGCCGATGGCGCCGGTCAGGGGGCTCTTGGTGGAGAGGTTGAAGCGGCCGGTGCAGGGGGCGCCGCTTCCGGTGAGCACGCCTGGGGTGAACACCAGGATGTTCTCACAAGAGAGGGGGTTGGTCCCTGCCGGCAGGTTGTCCAGCAGGATCTTGACCCCCAGGGCTCGGCCGCCGATGTGGATCTCCTTGTCCCGGTCGCTGATCGGGACCTGGGAGATGGTGGATGAGCTGAGGTCCACATCGAGGATCTTCCCCATGAAACCACCGTGGATCGCCATCTGTCCTCTCTCCGGTTTGGAGGTGGCGCCAAGGCGCCGGTTTCGATCGTTCGAGCTGAGCGTTTGCCGCTGTGTCGGTCTCACCGCGGGGTGGTGCTCAGGTTTGCTGCCGGTCTTTCCACCGTTGTAGCTCTGCCTGGTAGAGCGCCTGGTCGGCCTGGCTGTACTGGCAGAAGATGATCTTTTCCATCGTGGGGAAGGCGGCCAAGGCCTCGAGGACCGTCCCGATGGCCACTCGGCAGGCCGCTTCCTTCGGATAGCCGTAGGCGCCGGTGGAGATGGCCGGGAAGGCGATGGTCTTCAGCCCTTTTTTTGCCGCCACCTCGATCGAACGGCGGTAGCAGGAAGCCAGCAGAGGCGCATCCCGCTGTTCGTCTCGGAAGATGGGCCCGACGGTGTGGATGACATGGCGGGCGGGCAGGTGGTAGCCGCGCGTGATCTTGGCGTCACCGGTCTCACACCCGCCGAGGGTTCGGCACTCCTCCAGCAGCCCCGGCCCGGCCGCCCGGTGAATGGCGCCATCCACGCCGCCTCCTCCCAACAGGCTCTGGTTGGCCGCGTTGACGATGGCGTCGACCTCGAGCCGGGTGATATCCCCACAGACCAGTTCGATCCGAGAAAGGTTCGATCCCATGGCAGTGGCCATTTCTAAGGGCGCAATAATATCGAGAAAATACCATACCGCCAGAGGAGCGCATAGGGGAAACCGGGATTCGCCGCGATCGTTCGAAAGGTCGATGGGGTGCAAAGGGGAAAAAAGCGAGGTATGATGCAACCTCACCCGCTGTCGGTGCGTGGACGGCGGACCAGGGAACAAGGAGCGACTAGCGATGGACCACCCGCTGGCAGGCAAGAGACCAGATCGCTCGACCCTCGTTGCTCAGAGCGAGCTGGAAGCCCGGTACTTTCGACCGGAAACTCCTCTGCAGCCGATCAAGAACGGAACCTCCGGGCATCGAGGAAAGACGGGTTCGGCCTTCTCCCAGTTCCACGTGGCCGCCATGACCCAGGCTCTGGCGGATATCCGCAAGCAAAGGGGGAGCTACGGCCCGGACCCGGTCCGTGAGCTGGGTGTAATCCCCTCACCGCATAAGCTGGGGCCGATCGTGCTGGCCAAGGACGTGCGCTACACCTCCGACTACGCCCAGCAGACGGCGGCCGAGGTGTTCGCCGGCAACCGGATGAGGGTGTTGATCCAGGACGGGGAGCGGGCCACCCCCACCCCCGTGGTTTCCCATGCCATCCTGTCCCGCGTCCGACGCGGCGAGCTGGCGGAGGGGGCCATCCTGACCGCCTCGCACAACCCCCCGGACGATGCGGGATACAAGACCAACGGTCTGGATGGTGGGCCCAATACCCGCACCCGGGAGATCGACGAGCTGGCCAACCGCTACCTGGAGGATCCCCGCGGGATCAAGCGGATCGCCTACCTCGAGGCGGCCAAGAACGGGCTCGTGATCGAGACCGACCTGATGACCCCCTATGTCACCGAGCTGGCCGATGTGGTGGAGATGGAGGTCATCCGGGGTACGCCCTTCGGGGCCACCTCGCTGGGGGGCTCGGCCCACGGGTACTACGAGGCGATCAACGGCATCCACGGAACCGACATCAAGGTGGTCCTGCCCGATCCCGACCCGGCTTCGGCCCATCGCACCTACGACTGGGACGGGCGGTTGCGGGGAGACCCGTCCTCGGCCTACGTCATGAAGGCGATCGAGGGGCAGCGCGAGGCGCTCCAGGTGCCGTTCGTGGGGGCCAACGACAACGACGCCGACCGGTTCGGCGGGGAGGACGGCGGCGGCACGCTCAATCCCAACCAGGTGTTGTGCGTGGTGTTCGACTACCTCCTGAGGCATCGCGACCTGCCGAACCGGATGGGGGTGGGGCGAACCATCGGGACCACCCACCTGCTGGACCTCATCGCTCGAGAGCACGATCGGCCGGTCCACGAGGTGAATGTCGGGTTCAAGTGGTACGTGCAGGGGTTGATCCAGGGGCGCTACCTGCTGGCGGGCGAGGAGAGCGCGGGCCTGTGCATTCCGCGCCGGGACGGCTCCACCTGGATCACCGAGAAGGATGGCATCCTGGCGGTGCTGTTGATGATGGAGATCATCTCCAGGACCGGCGAGGAGATCAGCACCCTGTATCGCCGGCTGGTCGAACGGTACGGCCCCCACCAGTACGAGCGGGTGGACATGCCGGCCACGGCCGCAAGGAAGGAGCGGCTTCTTCTCCTTTCGGCCAACCAGGGTGAGGTCGAGCGGCTACTTTCCGGCCGATCGATCGCCTCCCGGCCCGTCGAGCGGCTGGTCGTCGGAGACGGGATCAAGGTGGTCCTCGAGGGAGGCATCTGGGTGCTCAAGCGGGCCAGCGGGACGGAGGACATCATCAAGGACTACCGGGAAGAGCGAGGAGATAGGCTGGACACCGCACGGCAGGCCTCCCACCAGATCGATGCGCTGCTGGGGTTGGCCGACGGGTGATCGACTCCCTCGACCGGCCTCCCCGGGCCGGTTTCCGTCCAAAACGCCCCGTTGGGGCTCAGTCGTCGGCCGTCAGCCCATCGAAGGTATCGGCATCGAAGAAGGAGATGTCCGCCTCCCCGGCCTTGCTGCTGGCTCGCCGGGTATAGCTGGTCTCCACCCAGAGGGAGGGGACGAACATCATGCCGGTGTTGAGGGTGCGCTGGCTGGTGCTGTAGATCACGTTGAGGTCGCGCTTGTAGGGCATGGTCGGCTCTCCGTACTGCTCGAAGATGGCGTAGCGGAAGTCCAGCCCTCCCGAACCCGGGTCGTAGCCGCCCTGTGAGGAGAAGTAGTAGAAGCCGATGACGTCGTCGTTGTAGGTGGAATACCGGTTCCCCTGGGCGTCGATGAAGGCCAGAAAGACCACGGCGTGGCCGGATCCGGTGGTGCGGTTGATGTTGACAAAGGAGCCGGGGGTCAACAGCTCGAAGGGGATGTTCTCGCCCATGCCGAAATGGCGCAAGGCATCGGCCGTGCCGCTGGAGTCCAGGCTGTAGTTCACCCAGATATGGCCCCTGATGTCGCTGGCGCCCAACCGTTCCCAGCTCCGTTTGACCAGGAAATCCCAGACGGTCTGATCGCCGGTCTCTGCTGCGTACAGCTGCATGGCGGTCAGGATGACCTCCATGACGGCGGCCACACACATGGTATGGCCATCACCCGAACGGAGGATCCAGCCGTAGGAGCCGTACTCGATGTCGTGGGTGAGCACCTGGGAGTCATAGCCCATCAGGCCGTAGTTCTCGTAGAGATAGTCCACGGCCTGCAACACATACTCGTTGAAGTAGTCGTCCGGGTTCATGGCTGCCGATCGAACGGTCACGTTGAGCGTGTACCATCCGACAAGCGCCTCTCCTCCACTCACGTAGGTGTCGAGCACCAGGTAGTAGGTCCCCGGCTCGAGCTGGGCGTAGACACTGCCATTGCCGCGCCCGATCACCGAGGCGCAGTCCAGCTCGGCCAGCAGGTGGACATCGATGTCGACCCCGTCGGGCTCGGGCATCACCAGCTCGGCCACCATCCGCACCGGCTCGGCGACGGTGAAGCCATAGATGTACTCCGGCCCGGACTCGTTGGCGGTGTACGGCGGGTAGCTGTCGAACCGATCCGATTCGGCGACACCGGTATCCCGGGTGTCGGTGTAGCCGAAGGGCAGCGCCAGGGGGGTGGCGATGTCGATTCCCAGCGGGATCGGGTCATCCACGGTCCCGGAGAAATCGGGCTCGATGAAGACGGAGAGGCTGTAGGAGCCCGGCTTGGCGACGCCGCTGGAGACATAGGTGTCCATGACCAGGTAGTAGACGCCCGGATCGAGGTAGGCCAGCAGGGCGGCGTTGTCGCGGTCGATCACCTCCAGCGGATCGAGCGAGGCCAACAGGTGGAGATCGATGTCGGTGTCCGTCGGTTCGGGGGTGTCGATGAACGCCTCGAAGGTGAGGGGGGCCTGGAGGCGAAATACGTAGAAGTACTCCGGTCCAGACTCGTCCTGGGTGAAGGGGGGGTAGCTGTCGACGGTGTCGGAGGTGGAGTCGCGGGTATCTCGCTGGTCGAAGAAGCGCGACCGGTTGCTGACGACCGGGATGATGAAGGGGTGCTGCCGGGTGCCGTCCTGGATGGCGCAGGCATCGCCGGTCCCGTCTTCATCCCAGTCCGCCTGGTCCGGGTTGTAGAGGTCCGGACAGTTGTCCTGTTGGTCGAGCCAGCCATCGAGGTCGGCATCCATGTCGTCACAGGCATCTCCGATGCCATCCTGGTCGCGGTCTTCCTGTTGTGGGTTGTGAATGGTCGGGCAGTTGTCGGCGGCATCGGGGATGCCGTCGCCGTCGGTGTCTGTGGGGTCGCAAGCATCGCCCAAGCCGTCGTGGTCGCTGTCGGACTGGTCGGGGTTGTACAGGTCGGGGCAGTTGTCCCTGGCGTCGGGGATGCCGTCGCCATCTCGATCGGAGAGCTGTTCTTCGGGAACCTCGGGGTTGCCGGGCTCGAAGATCACCTCCGGATCCTGGAGCCAGTCGGGGACTCCATCCTGGTTGCTGTCCTGTACGCACTGGCCGTCGAAGAAGACCTGGCCGGCGGTGCAGAACTCGTGAGTCACCTCCGAGGTGCAGGCTGAGATGAAAAACGGTAGGAGGACACACAAGAGGTGACAGCGGTTCAATCCAGGTCCATTCATGCCAAAACACTCATCAGAACAGTTCATCGATCCCCCATTCTAAAGAGAGAGCCGATCCATTCCCAGCGAAAAATTTGCCGGGGAACGGATTTGTTGCGGGCGGCAGAATCCCACTCGATGGTTTGACCTCCCTGGTATGGTGTGCCCTGGTAGAAGACCGCGCCCCCTGCTGCCGCCCAGGGGCTGCCCTTGATGGACCCTCCTTGGAATGCGGTCTCTTGAGCGGAGTGGGGTGACGGAGCCAGCGGGTTGTCCTACACTCGATCGACCGGTCTTGGTGGGCATGGTCGCAGTGATGGGGGAGTCAAGAGCATGAGTTCAGCGGATGACGAGGGGGGCGAGAGCAAGAGCGCGCCAATGGAAGGGGCGGGTGTCGCGGAGCTGGAGAAGCTGACCGCCCTGGCCCGGGAGCTGCAGGGTTCACCGGGGTTGATGGAGGTGATGCAGAAGGTCTCCAGCTTGGCCTCCGACCTGTTGCAGACGCCTCGGGTCAGCATCCGCCTGTTCAGCCTGAAGCAGGATGAGCTCATCGCGGTGTGTCGGGTGGGGGAGGCGCTGCATTTCGACGCGGCCCGCCCCTATCGGAGGGGGGAGGGGCTGATCGGCTGGGTGGCAGGCAAGGGCAGCCCGATCCGGACGGGCACTGCGGAACAGGACCCCCGGTACTTCAAGCGATTGGACATGAAGGAGCCGATGGTCAGCTTTCTGGGGGTGCCGCTGATGGCGGGCCGCACGGCCATGGGGGTGTTGAGCGCGGTCAACTCGCAGCCGGACTATTTTACCCCCCATCACGAGGCGCTCATGATGCTGCTGGCGGCCATTTGCGCCCCGCGTATCGAGGTGGCTCGTCTGTCCCACCTGTCCCGGTTGGATCCGTTGACCGGTGCGTTGAACCGGCGAGCGCTGGAAGAGCAGTTTCCAACCGATCTGTCGCAGTGTCGGGGTCTGGTCGACCCGTACTCGTTGGCCATGTTGGAGATCGATCATTTCCGAGTGATCAATGACACCTACGGGCATGCCGTGGGGGACGGTGTCCTCCAGCATGTCGTGCGTACCCTCTCCGGTCTGTTGCAGGAACGGTATGGCGTGGTGCGCTATGGCGGGGATGATTTTCTGATCCTCCTGCCGGGGGTGGGTTTGGAGGCGGCCGCGCGCATCGCCGAGCGGATGAGGGCTGCGGTGGAGCGGAGCGCGCTGGCGATGGGGGGGATCTCGGTCTCGGTCACCATCACCTTGGGTGTGGCTCAGCGGGAGCCGTCCGAGTCGCGGACCGACCTGAGCCGGCGGGCCGAAGCCTCCTTGAACAATGCCAGGGAGGAGGGGAGGAATCGGGTCAGTGTGAGCCGATAGGCCGGTTTCAGCGGGAGTCCAGGGGGACATAGGGGCGGGGCGGTGGACCCAGGTATTCGCAGGTCGGCTGGATCGGCCGGTTGTTCACCCGCTGCTCCAGGATGTGCGCCAGCCAGCCCGCCGCGCGGGCGGCTGCCACCACGGGGGTGAAGAGGATGGGGGGGATGGAAAGCAGGGTGAAGACGGCTCCCGAGTAGAAATCGACGCTGGGGAAGATCGGATGACCCGCCTCTTCGGCACGCAGCCGGGCGATCCGCTCGACCTCCTTGAGGATGTCATAGTACCGGTGATCGTTTTTCCGATCGGACAGCTGCAGCAGGAAGCTCTCCATCAGAGAGGCTCGGGGGTCTTCTGTCTGGTAGAGCCGGTGGCCCATCCCTCGGATGCTTCTTTTCTGTGTGATCTGGGAGTCGACCCACTTTTCGGCGTTTTCCTTGGCGCCGACCTCCAGTAAAAGCTCGATGTCGTGCTCGGTGACCCCGCCATGGAGAGGACCGTACAGGGCGCCCATGGCGGAGGAGATGCTGCAGTAGCAGGTGGAGAAGGTGGAGGCCACCACTCGGGCGGTGACGGTGGAGGCATGCAGGCCATGCTCGGCGTACAGCACCAGGCATTTGTCCATGATCTCCCCTTCGTCGGGTTCGGGCTGCGTGCCTCGCATCATGTACAGGAAGTTGGCCCCATGGGAGAGGTCACCGCTGGGCGCCACGTAGGCCTTGCCCTCGCGATAGCGGTTGTAGGCGGCGATGACGCTGGCGATCTGGACCACCTGGTGGAGGGTGACGCGGCAGTTGCAGGTTGGGGAGTGCTGGATTCGATGGCGCACATGGCCGCTCAGGTAGGAGATGACCGATTGGAGAAGCTCCATCGGATGGGAGCCCAAGGGGAAGCTGCGGATCATCTCCAGGATCGGCGGGGAGAGACTGCGGGCGGCGACCATCTTGTCGGTAAAGTCCTGGATCTCTCGGCGATTGGGGAGCTTCTCGTACAGGAGCAGGTAGGTGACCTCTTCGAAGGAGGAGTATCGGACCAGCTCCTCGATGGAGTACCCTCGATAGGTGAGCTTTCCATTGAGCCCGTCGATCTGGCAAATCCGGCTCCCTACCGGCGTCACTCCTTCAAGTTCCCTGGAAACAAGCTGTTCGGCCATCCGTCCCCTCCCGGTTCCGATGCGCCCTGTGGTATTACCCTCTATAGTACATGGCTGCATGGCCTCATTACTACGAGGTGTGAGATGAGTGGACACGATGTCGCCATAATCGGTGCCGGACCCGGTGGTTACGTGGCTGCCATCAGAGCAGCCCAGCTGGGGTTGAAGGTAGCTCTGATCGAGAAGGGGCCCAGACTGGGGGGGGCCTGCCTCAATGTGGGCTGCATCCCCTCCAAGGCCCTGCTGGAGTCCAGCGAATACTACTACCTGGCATTACACGGCTTCGAGGAGCACGGAATTGCCATCCCCGCCATCTCCTTCGACCTGGCCACCATGATGAGCCGCAAGGAGCGGGTTGTCGCCGAGCTGACCGAAGGCATCGCCGGCCTCATGAAGAAGAACAAGGTGGAGGTCATCCAGGCCAGGGCCGAGCTGGTTGCCGCCGATCGACTGCGTCTCGACTCGGGTGGCCACGCGTCCGAGCTATCGGCCAGAGCGATCATCCTGGCCACCGGCAGCCTGCCGGTGGAGCTCGACTTTATGCCCTTTGACCACCAGCGGGTGATCGACTCTACCGACGCGCTTTCCCTGAGCGAGGTCCCCTCCCACCTGGTGGTCATCGGCGCCGGCGCGGTAGGGCTCGAGCTCGGCAGTGTGTGGCGGCGCCTGGGCGCCAAGGTGACCGTGGTGGAGATGATGCCCCAGATCGCGCCCTTCGCCGACAGGCAGGTCGCCCGCGGGCTGGAGCGTGCTCTGGCTGCCCAGGGCTTGTCCTTCAAGCTGGGCGCCAGGGTGACCTCCGCCCAGGTCCACGACCAGGGGGTCACCTTGGCGGTAGAGGACTCGCGAGGGAAGGCCGAGCAGATCGAGGGGGATCGGGTGCTGGTGGCGGTCGGCCGCAGGCCCCATAGCAGTGGGCTGGGGCTGGAGAGGTTGGGAATAGGCCTGGACGAGCGAGGCCGGGTCCCTGTGGATATAGGGGGGTCCACCTCGGTGGCTGGGGTGTACGCCATCGGCGATCTCGTTGCCGGTCCCATGCTGGCTCACAAGGCCGAGGAGGAGGGGATGGCGGTGGCCGAGCGACTGGTGGGGCTGGAAGGGAAGGTCAACTACGCGACCCTTCCGAGCATTGTCTACACTTCGCCGGAGCTGGCCACCGTTGGACTGGGTGAGGAGGCGGCGAAGGCCCGGGGGCTGCAGCTTCGAATCGGCCGGTTCCTTTTCCGCGGGAACGGTCGAGCCAAGGCCATGGGCCAGGAGGAGGGCATGATCAAGATGTTGGCCGATGCCGCCAGCGACCGACTGGTGGGGGTCCAGATCGTCGGGCCCCGAGCCTCCGAGCTGATCGCCGAGGCGGCCCTGGCGCTGGAGCTGGGTGCCAGTGCGGAGGACCTGGCGCGTACCGTCCACGCTCACCCCACCCTCTCCGAGGTCATGCGCGAGGCCGCTCTGGACGTGGGTAAGCGGGCGATCCACGCCTGAACGGGTCCCGACTATCGATCTGGCGGTTCCCTCGTTTTTCCGCAGAGAGCGGCTGCGCACTTCGATTCAAGGTGAAGACGGCGGGTCCGTGCCGGGCTCGACCCCCGGGGTATCTTGTCACCTGGTGTCGCCTTGCGCCAATGAGTGGCGGGAACCGGTGCCATGTGGTATCAACCTGCCTGGGATCCTTTTAGATCACCCAGAGTATGTGAGCGACGATCGGTACGACATCAAGCTGCTGGGTTTCCCGCAGGAGTCGGGCGATCCGGTCGAGGCGTTGCACCAGGCTTTCGGTTTCAGCCGAAACAGAGCCATAGCCTTGCTACAACGGCTGCCCGTGGTCGTGAAACGGAACGCCACCGCGCAGGAGGTGGCTCAGTTCCTGCACGCCTTCTCCGCCATCGGTGCCAGCGCCACCGTGCTGAAAGGGGGGGAGCAGGCCATCTCCTCTCCACCAGGTTCTGTCGAGCTGCCACCAGAGCGGCCGACGGTCCCGGTAACGCCTGTCGAGCAGGCAGCACTCGACAGATTCACGCCATTCGAACCGGCCACCGAGAAACCGGCGGTTCCGCCAGAACCGACCGAGGACAAGGCGCGCGCCCCACTTGTGATTGACAGACTGGACGATGAGGTACCGGTGGTTTCGGTGAGGCCGAGTGGAGAGATCGAGCTGATCGATCTTCCGACGCCTGAGGATCTCCCTCCAGAGGTACCG
>JAFGEP010000080.1 GCA_016931535.1 Bradymonadales bacterium | reverse complement strand
TCGCCCCAGAAGCGGTCCCCGAAGAGGCGGCGGTCCCCGAAGAGGCGGCGGTCCCCGAAGAGGCGGCAGCGGTTGCCCCAGAAGCGGAAGCGATCCCCGAGGAAGTCGCGGCGGTCGCGGCAGAAGCGGTCCCCGAAGAGGCAGTTGTCCCCGAAGAGGCGGCGGTCCCCGAAGAGGCGGCAGCGGTCGCCCTAGAAGCGGAAGCGATCCCCGAGGAAGTCGCAGCGGTCGCCCCAGAAGCGGAGGAAGAGCTTCCTTCTGCGGTGTCGGTCCTTGAGGAGCCCTCGCCGGGGAGGGAAGTGGTCGCGGCAGGTCTGGGAGCACCTGTCCCGGGCGATGAGATCACGCAGAAGATCCCAGCTCTCAAGCTGGAGGAGCTGGAACCGAAGGAGATCACCATTGATATGCTGCTGGTTGCAGCCCGCGAGAAGGCGGCCGCCCATACGAGCGGGGAGGACGAGAGCATCGCCCTCTATCGGAAGGTCCTCGAGTCCGATCCTTCTCGGCTGAATATCTGGTGGGAGCTGGCGGAGCGCCTGCAGTTGAGCGGTGATCCTGATGATCTGGTGGCGGTGCTCGACCACATCGCCACGGTCGCCAAGAGCGACAGGGACCGGGAGCGAGCTTATGCGATCATGGGACGGGTTCGCGCCGTGCAGCTAGGGGATGCGGACCTGGCGATGGAGTCCTACGAGAAGCTGCTTCGGATCAATCCGGCCCACGAGGAGGCGCTGCCGTATGCGCGGGAGTACTACACGCAGCGAGAGAACTGGTCCACCTTGGCCGAGCTGTACGAGGCGGCGCTGGAGGTAAGGCGGAGGCACGAGCTTCCGTTCGACGCCGCCACCGAGCTGGCGGAGCTGTACTGGCAGCAGATGGGGGACCTGCGGCAGGCGGAGCGTTACTTCAAGCGGTTACGGCTCTCCGATCCGAAGAACCCGCGCATGTTGGCGTTCTACGCCGACTACTACCGGCGGGAGGGAGACTATCGGAGGCTGTTGCCCACCCTGCAATCGATGCGCAGCCAGGAGACCGACGACGAGGTACGGCTGGAGCTGGCCTTCGAGATGGCGGATGTGGCCGAGAACAAGCTGGGCCAGCCGGATCGGGCGGTGGATGTGTGGAAGAGCATATACCGGGAGGTTCCCGACCGGCCGGAACCTGCCCAGGCCTTGAAAAGGCTGTACAGCGAGAGCGGAAAGCACAACGCGCTGCTGGAGTTCCTGAAGGTGGAGGCGGCCCGCCGTCGGGACGACGAGGTGGAGCGGAAGGTCGGCTACCTGTTCGAGATCGCCGATCTCTATCGAGACCATCTCAAGATGGAGACCATGGAGGTCAATACCCTTGCCGAAGTGCTGGCGCTCGATCCGACCAACGAGCAGGCGACCGCAACCCTGGCGGCATACTGGGAGCGGACCGGCAACTGGAACGACCTCATCAACCTGTATCTGGGGCGGGCCGAGTACGAGGAGCAGCCGCAGGCAGAATGCGAGTGGAGGCGGCGCGTCGTCGATATCTGGCGTGACAACCTCAACAGCTTGAGCCAGGCGATTCCCGAGCTGGAGCGCATCATCGATCTGTGCCCCGACGATCGGGAAGCGCTCGAGGAGCTGCGCGAGATCTACGCAGGTCGGGATGAACCCCACCACCTGCTGACCGTCTTGCACAAGCAGGCGGAGCAGCTCACCGGAGAGCAGCAGCTGGAGGTGATGCGGGAAATGCTCCAGGTGGCGTGGAAGCGCCTGGCCGACGAAGAAGAGACGATCCGTATCGCCGAGCGGATCCTCCAGTTGTCCGCCGAGAGGGATATCAAGACCCTCGCATTGCTCGAGGACCTGTACCGTGAGCGCAAGAGCTTCGCCGAGGTGGCGCGGGTCCTGGAGGCTCGGCGACGAACCGCCACCTCCCAGGCGGAGGAGATCAGACTGCTGATGGAGCTGGGCGAGGTGGTCACCCAGCAGCTCGGCGACCTGGAACGGGGCCTCGACCTGTACCACCAGGTTCTGACGCTGGATCCCGATCAGGAGCAAGCGGCGTCGGCTGCGATCAACCTGCATGTCCGACTGGGCCAATGGGATGCGTTGCAGGATTTCTGCGCCAGCCGAGGCGAGTGGGAACGGCTCTACGAGATCCTCAACCAGGCCGCCCAGCAGGCGGAAGATGTGGCCATCCGCGTTGATCTGCTGAGTCGCATGGCCAACATCGCCGCCCATGAGCTGGCGGATCCGCAGCGGGCCATGGAAAGCTACGAGAAGATCCTGGTGCTCCGGCCCGGCGACGTGCAGACCGCCGAGGCGCTGGTGCCCTACTACGAGGGGGCAGCAGAGCATCCCCGGCTGGTCGAGGTGCTCACCATTGTGATCGCGTCCAGGGAGGGCATCAAGGGCGCGGAGATCGCCCGCCACATCCAGGAGGTCTACGAGGGCGATCTGCACGATGTCCAGGCTGCCCTGTACTGGGCGGGCAGGGCGGTTCAGTACCAACCGGAGGATCTGCGGGCGCGCCAGGAGCTGATCCGCCTGGGGAAGGAGGCTGGCCGGCTGGAGGAGGTGGTGTACCTGCTGAAAGAGCAGAGCGAACAGCTGCCCGAGGAACGCCGGTACGACCTGTTGGTCCAGGCGGCCGAGCTGTGCGCCCGGGATCTGCGGGCGAGCCATGCGGATCTGGCCGCCCAGCTCTACCAGCAGGTGTTGGATCTGTCCCCTCAGGACGAGACGGCGCTGTTGGCTCTGGAGGAGCTGCACACCGAGGCGGAGCGCTACCAGGCGCTGTTGGAGGTGCTACAGCGGCGGTTGGAAGCCAGTGAGAGAGCCGACCAGAGAGTGGCGCTGAAGCTGCAGATCGGCGCTGTCCAGGCCGACAAGCTGCGGGAAGCGCAGGCGGCGATCGAAACCTACCAGAGCATCCTGGAGGTCGATCCCGCCAACCATGCCGCCCTGGACCGACTCAAACATGTCTACGCTGACCGGGGCGACTGGGTCCGGGCGGCCGAGGTCGCCCGACAGCAGCTCGAGGTGGCGGTAGCACAGCGGCCGGTGGTTCTCTACGAGCTGGGACAGATCTACCAGCACCGGTTGAAGGATCCGAACCAGGCGGTAGAAGCCTATGCCGCCTTGGTCGAGGAGTTCGATGGATCCGACCTGGCCGGTCGAGCGGCCGGGAACCTCGAAATCCTGATGGATTTGAACCGATCTCTCGAGACGACCATATCCCGGTTGCTGGAGCCACGATACCGCAAGGAAGAGGAATGGCCGAAACTGGCTGCGATCCTGCGAGTGTTGATCGACGGAGAACCAGACTCCGCCGTCCGTCCCTCCAGGCAGAGGGAGCTGGCAGAGGTCCAGGAAAAGAAGCTTGGGGATCCGGCCGCCGCCTTCACCACCGTCCAGCAGATCGCACGAGAGGAGCTGGACAATCGGCGGGCCTGGGAGGAGCTGGAGCGGTTGGCGGCCGTCTTGGGGGAGTGGCCACCGGTGATCCGATTCTATCGGGAGCTGGTGGCCCTTCAACCGACCCACATCGAGGCCCACAGGAGGTTGGCCGATCTCCTGGAATCGAAGATGTCCCTCCCCGTGGAGGCTACCGAGGTCTGGGAGCAGATCCTGCAACTCGATCCACAGGACGGGCAAGCCCGAGACGCTCTGGAGCAGAGCTATACGGCGCTGGGTCGCACCGACGACCTGGTCTCCCTTTTGCTCTACCGTGCCGAGACCGCACCCACGGAAGAAGAGACCAAGCGCCACCTGTACCGGATCTGTGAGGTTCTGCAGGAGGTGGGGCGTCCCCTCGAGGCGGTCGAGTACTACCAGCGGATCTTCGATCTGGATGAAACCGACGAGCGCGCCTTCGAAGCGCTGTGTACGCTGCTGGATGCCAGCGAGGACTGGCCGCGCCTGGAGTCTCTGCTTCAGCTCCGTCTGACGGTCTGCCGACCGGAGGAGGCGACCCCGCTTCGGATGCAGCTGGGTGCTTTGCGGGCCAGCGAGCTGGGGAACTGTCGGGGAGCCGTCGAGGTGTTGAGCGAGGTGCTGGTGGATGATCCGGAGCAGGGCGAGGCAGCGCGGGCGCTCCAGGAGATCGTACGGGAGCTGGCGAGCAAGGACGACCAGCCGGATCTGCGAAACCAGATCTACCTCACCTTGGAGACGGTCTTCGAGACGCGAGGGTCCTGGAGAGAGCTGGCGACGATCGTGGAGCTGCGTCTGGCCGATCCCGCCCTGGAGGGGGAACGGTCGAGGCAGCACCTGGCCCTGGCCGGTCTGTTACGGGACCGCCTGCAGCAGAAAGAGGAGGCGCTGGTGCACCTGTCGGCGGCCTGGCAGCTGGACTTCACCAATAACCAGGTGCGCCAGCAGCTGGAGGAGTTGACCGAGGAGCTCGAAAGCTGGGAGCAGCTGGTCAACCTGTACCGCCTGGGTCTGGAAGAATGCGCCGACGACCCGGAGCTGCTCCTCCAGTTCCATCGGCGGCTGGCACAGATCAGCGACCAACAGATGAGCGATGGAGCGAGCGCGATCTTCCACTACCAGAAGGTCCTGGAAAGCGAGCCCGAGGACCAGGAGTCGCTGGAAGCGCTGGAACGGCTTTACGAGCAGTCGCAAGAGCTCTCTCGCCTGGTCGCTATCCGGGAGATCAAGGCCCAGCGGGCATCCGGTCCAGAACGCCTGGATCTATTGAGGAAAAACGCCGAGATGCTGCGGGATCGCCTGGCCCAGCCGGAGGTCGCCGTGCAAGTCTGGCAACAGATCCACGAGGAGACTGGAGGGGACCTGGAGGTCCTGCAGGCGCTGGAGGAGCTGTATGGACAGCTGGGAAGCTGGAGCGAGCTGGTGTCGGTGCTGCAGGAGAAAGCCAGCCTGGTGCCGGAGTCCGACCAGCGACGGGCGCTGTATCACCAGGCTGCACTCCTGTACCAGGAGCAGCTGGGTGACCGCAATGCGGCGGTGGAAGTCTACCGCACCATCCTCGGGGTGGAGCCTCAGGATACCCAGGCACTGGCCGCGCTGGAGCGGCTGTTCGAGGGCCTGGAACGGTGGCCGGATCTGGCCGATGTGCTCCGCCAGAAGACCGCGCTGACCCAGGTTCCCGCCGAGCAGATCGAGCTGTCATTGAGGTTGGCCCGCCTGAACGAGCTATACCTGGGGGATCGGTCGCAGGCCATCGCGCTGTACCGGGATGTGCTGGAGCTGGAGCCGGAGAATACCAACGCAGTGGAGGCGCTGGAGAACATCCTGTCCGACCTGGACCACGAAGCCGCGGCCATCGCGGTCTTGTTGCCGGTCTACGAAACCTCGGCACGTTGGCCGGAGGTCGTCCGACTCCTGGAGAGAAAGCTGGCGCTGAGCAGCGATCCGAACGAGCGGCTGGATATCCTCCACCACATCCGGTTGGTCCACGAGGAGCGGCTGGGTGACCTGGATGCAGCCCTGGCGGCCGCTTCGCGCCACTATACGATGTCGCTGAGCCGCGCCTCCCGCCAGGAGGTGGAACGACTGGCATCCCAGAGCGGGGACTACCAGACCCTGGTGGCCAGCTACTACGAGACCATCCCTCTCTTGGAGAGCGACGAGGAGATCCTGTCGGCGCTGCTACGAGTCGCCGAGGTCTGCCGGGATCGGCTGGGGGATGAGCACCGCGCCGTGGAGAACTACCGCCACGCGCTCGAGCTGGATCCCGCCAACATCGAAGCGCTGGAGGCGCTGGAGCAGCTCTACCTGGCCAGAGAGAACTATCCAGCCTTGCTGGAGGTGCTGCAACGGCGCGTGGAGATGGCGCAACAGCAGGAGGACGTCCCCACCGCGCTGGGCTTCTTGCACCGGATGGCCGCTATCCACGAGAAGCAGCTCGAAGACCTCCAGCAGGCCGTCGCCGTCTACCAGCAATGCCTCGACCTGAGGGAGACCGACGAAGAGGCCCGGACCGGTCTCGAACGGTTGTTCCGCAGGAGCGGCCGATGGATGGACCTGGTCGAGCTGTTGTACCGGCAGATCGAGCTGACCGAAGATGCCGGACAGATCGCCGACGTCAAGTACCAGCTCGGCCACATCTATGAATCGGAACTGGGAGAGGTGGAACCGAGCGTCGATCTCTGGACCCAGGTGCTCTCCCTGGATATTGGCCATCAACCCACCATCCAGGCGCTGGAGAGCCTGCTCGATCGGCGCGGCGAGCTGGAGGCCGAACTCGTGACCCGTGCGGCGGGGCTGCTGGAAGGCCACTACCAGCAAGGGCAGGCCTATCCACAGCTCGTCAAGGTGCTGGAGATCCAGGCCGACGGCTTGTCACCGGAAGGGGCGGCGGATCGGCTGGCGATGGCCGCCCAGGTGACCGAGGAGAAGCTTGGAGACCCGGTGACCGCCTTCGGGCTCTGGCTGCGGGTCTTCGATCTCACCCCTCAACAGGAGACGGTCTGGCACCAGCTCAGGCGGTTGGCAGGCCCCACCCGCTCCTTCGAGCGACTCGCCGCGCGCTTCGAGGCCGAGGTGGAGGACTCGCCGCGAATCACCCAGGCCGAGCGAACGGGGCTGGCGCTGGTGCTGGGCGAACTGCTGGAGCGGGATCTCGGCGATTACCCGCGGTCCCGAGCGATCTACGAGCTGGTTCAGGATGGTGATCCCGAAAACCAGCAGGCCCTCGATGCGCTGGAACGGCTGTATGAGCGGCTGAGCGACTGGGAGGCGATGCTGGCCCTGTGGACCAACCGGGCAGAACAGGCGAGCGAGGACTCGACGCGGGTTGCCTACTGGCTGAAGGCCGGTCGGTTGAGCGAAGAGATTCTGGCCGACCCGGGAGCGGCCATTGCGGCCTTCCGGGCGGTGCTGGAGATCCAGCCCACCAGCCAGGTAGCCTACACCTCCCTGGAGCGGATCTACGAGCTGGAAGGTCGGCACGAGGAGCTGGTGACCCTGTATCGGGATCGGGCGGCCGGGGTGGACTCCGAGGAGGAGCAGCTCAGGCTGTTGTACCGGATGGGACAGACGCTCTGGGGAGATCTGGGGGCCATCGAACGGGCCGTCCCGGTGTTCCAGAGCATCCTGGACATCCAGCCCGGCCACCGAGGCGCGATCCGTTCCCTGGAGCACCTGCTGGCCAGCCTGAAAGGTCAGGATGCCTACCAGGCGCTGCGGGAAGAGATCACCTTGATCCTGGAGGAGATCTACCAGCCGGAAACCGACTGGGAGAAGCTGGTGGGGCTGTACGAAGCGCGCCTGGAAGCGGATGGAGAAAGTCCGGAGCGGGTCGCGCTGCTACAAAAGGCGGCCGACCTGGTGGAGCGCTACGGCCACGACCTGAACCGGGCGTTCGAGCTGTACAGCATGGCCTTCCGGCTCAATCCAGACGACACCGAGTGCGGGGGTCACCTGGATCGCCTGGTCAACCAGACCGGGAACTACGCGGCGGTGGTGGAGACCTACAAGGATGGTCTGCCGCGCGCCCAGACCCGCAAGCTGGCTGTCGACCTCAGGCTGAGCACCAGCGAGATATTGGAGACCAAGCTGATCAACCCCGATGCCGCCGTTGCGGTGCTGGAGGAGCTGCTCCAGATCGACAGCCACCACCCCGTGGCGCTGGCCCGACTGGAGAAGCTGTACCGCCAGGCGGGCAACTACCAGAGCATGGTGTCGGTCCTGTCCCGGCGAGCGGAACGGGCGTCGGATATCCTGGAGCGCAAGGACCTCCTGTACGAGATGGCCAAGATCCAGGAGTTCCAGCTGAACGACCTCGAGGCGGCAGCAGAGACCCTGCGGCGAGTATTGGATCTCGATCCCGAGGACCTGGTCGCCATGGAAACGCTCGAGGTGCTGCTGCGGAAGACCGGTAACTTCGACGACCTGGTCGGCATCCTGATGGCCAAGGCGGACGCGGTCGAGAGCGAGGAAAAGCGGCACGCCACCCTCTTCGACCTGGCGCGGGTGTACGAGCACGACCTGGGTGACCTGTATGGGGCCATCGATGTCTATCGGAACCTGCACCTCGACCATCCCGAGGACCTGGAGGCCATCGAAGGGCTGGACCGGCTGTACGAGCGGACAGAGAAGTGGGGGGACCTGCTGGATATCATCGAGGAACAGCGCCGCCTGACCCAGACCACCGAGCAGTTGGATGCGTTGGATTTCCGATGTGCCACCCTCTTGCAGCACAACCTGCAGGATCCCTTGCGTGCGGTCCAGATTTACCGGGCGATCCTGGAGCGGACACCCGGCTACACACCGGCCCTGCTTGCCCTGGAGGAGCTCTGGGAGTCGGAGTACGCCCTCCAGGTCGCCGATGTGCTGGAGCCGCTCTACATCCGGTGGGGGCAATGGGAGAAGGTGGTCGACCTGCTGGAGAAACGGCTCACCCTGACCGAGGATCCAGGCCGTCGCTACGTCTTGCTGCGGGAAATGGCGCGGATCTGCCAGACCCAGCTGAACCAACCTACCCAGGCTTTCACGGCCTTGTCCCGGGCGCTCGCCGAACGACCCGAGGATACAGACGCCCTGGACGAGCTGGAGACCTTGACCAGCCACTTTGATCTCTGGGATGCCCTGGCTGGGGTACTGGATGAGGTCGCGAAAAAGGCGGAAGACCCCACCGTCAGACGGGGGCTGCTGGTGAAAGCGGCCGAGGTGGCTCAGTCCAGGCTGAACGACCCCCGATCGGCCATTGATCGCTACCTGGAGGTGCTGGAGATCTACCCCCACGACCGCGAGACGCTGGAGGCACTGGATGCGCTCTACCAGGCCGGCCAGGATTGGGAGGCACTGGCCGACCTGCTGCCACGTCGGATCGAGATCGCGGCCGATACCGAAGACGCGGTGGCGCTGAAATGCCGACTGGCTTCCATCTTGATCACCCACTTCGGCGGGGCCGAACAGGCGGTCTCTTATTACGAGGAGATCCTGGCGGTTCATCCGGATCACCAGGGGGCGTTGCAGGGACTGTGGCAACTGGTCTCGGATGAGCAACAAAACGAGCGGGTGACCCGGATCCTGACCGAGGTGATCCGGCCCAAAGGCGATTGGGGCGCACTGGTGGAGCTGCTCGAGCAAGGGCTGAAGTACAGAACCACCCCAGCCCAGCGTGCCGAGACCAATCGGCAGATCGCCGAGATCTACGAACGACACCTGGAAAAGCCCAGGGCGGCTTTCGTCTTTTTCAGCCAGGCCGCCAAAGAGCTCCCCGACGATAGCCAACTTTTCAGCAGGCTTGTGGAGCTGGCACAGCACACCGAATCCTTCAAGGAGCTGGGACAGGTGCTGGACGAGCTGAGGCCGATGGTCAGCGACAGCCGGCTGAAGGTGGATCTGGTCCGACAGCTGGCCACCCTCTACGACGAGAAGCTGGAGGTGAGGGGACTGGCCGAGGAACGGTTCAGTGAGCTTTTGGAGCTGAACCCCGGAGATCCCCAGGCGCTGGAAGCCCTGGAACGGATCTACGGCCAGCAAGGCGCCTATCGGGAACTCTGGGAGGTGCTGGAAAAACGAGCCTCCTGGTCCCGGCGAATCGACGAGCGCAGTGAGACCCTGGCCAAGATGGCAGCTCTGGCCGAGGAGACCATGGGCGACCTGGAGCGGGCGGCCCGCTCCTATGCCGCGCTACTGGATCTCATACCCGACGACCAGGGGGTCGTCGAGCACCTGATCCACCTGTATCGCCAACTCGACGACAACCAGGCGTTGGTGGGGGCACTGTCTCGGCAGGCCGACCTGGTCTCGGATCCCGAGCAGCGAGCCAACCTGTACTGCGAGGTCGGTTTCCTCGCCCATGACAAGCTGGGCGATCGAGGGCGGGCCGCAGAGGCCTTCAAGATGGCCTTGAACCTGGATCCGAAACGCGTGGAGCTGTACCAGACTCTGGAAGGGCTGTATCGGGCGCTTGCCGACTGGAACTCTCTGAAGGCCTTGCTCCAGGCCCGGTTGCGGATCACGGAGGAGTTCGAGCGGCCGGAGATCATCCGCCGCCTGGCGCTCCTGTTGGAGGAGCAGTTTTCAGACCTGGAGGGCGCCGCCACCCTGTACCGGCAGGCCATCAAGATCGTCCCCAGCTGGCAGGTGGCACACTTCGAGCTGGCCCGTCTGCTGGCTGCGAACGAGAGATGGGAGGAGCTGGGACGTGCCTACCAGGATCTCGAAGGGTTGTTGCAGGAGGATCCGCAGGCCAACCGGACCGACCTGATCGACCTCTATCGCAAGATGAGCGAGCTGAAGGAGAGGCAGCTGAACGATCGAAAGGGAGCGGCTGAGGCCTTGTCTGCACTCTTGGAGCTGAACCCCACCGATCGGTCCGCGCTGCAGCAGCTGCGCCAGTTACAGCAAGGGTTCGGCGATTGGGCTTCGGCTGCGGAGACGATCGCGAGGGAAGTAGCCCTGGAGCATGATCCGGCGGCCAAGAGCCGCCTGCTGTACCAGCAGGGCCAGATCCAGCAGAGCGCCGGCGCACCTGCCTCTGCCGTTCGGCTGGCCTGGGAGCAGGCCAAGCACTTCAATCCCTCGGACCTGGAGGTGAACCTGGCGCTCAAGGAACTGTATGCCAGGCAGTCAGACTACCCGGCGCTGTGGTCCGCACTGCTCCAGCTTGTCGGACTTTCTGGGGACCGCTCGGAGCAGCAGCGGACCGCAAAGGAGCTGATCGAGCTGGCGCGAACCAAGATCGGCGATCAGGCTCACCTGATCGAAGCGCTGGAGGTCGCTCAGACTATCGACCCCGAGGATATGGAGATCGGGCAGGAGCTGGCCAGCGCCTACATGGAGATCGGTGCCTTCAACCGGGCCGCGCCGCTGGTCGAGGGGCTCATCGCCCGTCTGGGCGAGGGGGCCAGAGAGAGACAAGTAGCTTGCCTGGAGCACCTGCAGGGATTGGTGCTGGACGGCCTGGGAGACGAACCGGCTGCCCTGCAGGCTTTCCAACGGGCCTACAAGGCGGACATGAACTACCTTCCCAACCTGATGAGTCTGGGCCGCATCCAGTTCAACCAGGGAGACCTCGACAGCGCGCTCAAGACCTTCCAGACCATGCTGTTGCACCAGATGAGCCTGAAATCGAACCAGGAGAGGGTCAGCATTTTCTACCACCTGGGTGAGATCCTGCTGCGCAAGGGTGACAGACGACGGGCGAGGGACATGTTCAACCGGGCCCTCTCCATCGACCGCAACCACCAGGGTGCCAAGCGGGGATTGGCGGAAACACAATGAGCTCCGGGTTGTCGAGTCGCGGCGGGAGGCAGACAACCAACCGGTTGGAACAACAGGAGAAATCGCATTGCCGAACACCGGCATCCGCCAGCTTTCTCAGAACCGCAACCCCCACGTGCCCCGGTATCGGAGCCAGTCGTAGGTGAAATAGCCGGTGGCGACCAGTCCGGGGATCCAGAGCCAGGGGGTCAACAACAGGGAGAGCGCGACGGTGGTGACGCCCACACCCAGGGCAAGGGCCCCCTTCTGGGTGGCTTTTCGCTTTACGAGTTGGTGCCTGGGTCCTACCATGTTTCCACTCCTCCCTGGTCGATAGCAGTCAGCGCAGGTTATCCAAAATCCGGATCGAGGAAAGAAAATACATGACTGTGGCGGGGTTTGAAACCCGGGTGTAGTTTGAGTAGAGTACACCCCGATAACCGAGTTGCTGGCAACAGGCGGCGTGTGAGGTCGATGAAATCCGGCAGCGAACCACCCGAGGACGGCTACGAATCGATCGGTGAAGAGATCGGTCTTCTGGCGGTCGAGGCGGCAACGCACCAGCTCGAATCGGTGTCCTCCCTGAAGGAGGAAGCGCCCTCGGATGGTCTCACCACACCCCGGTATACCGCAGCGAGCTTCTGGCCCGACCTGGGAGGGGTCTTCTTCGCCGAACCGTACGTCCTGGATGTCCCCTGGATCATCGGGATGCCCCGGCGAGCCCGAATGGAATCCGACGCGATCGAGTCGTCGGAATACCTGACGGAAGCCGAGGAATCGGAGCTGGAGGAGCTGGAGGAGCTGGAGGAGCTGGAGGAGCTGGAGGAGCTGGAGGAGCTCGACCTGGAACAGACCTTCATCGACCTGGACAATGTCGAGGAGGTGGGTGGAGATCCACAGCTTCTGGGCGAAGATCTGGTCACTACCCAGCCCGACCTGCCGGCTGTCCCCGATGAGCGGGTGGAGTCGACCGACCGTTCACACGCGCCGAAGCCGGCGATCCTTGAAGAATCCCGACCCGGCCAGGTGGCGCCGCCGGTTCCGCGCGAAGAGATCGAGCGGTTCGAACAGGAAAGCACCTTCATCCTGCTGGAAGGGGACGATGTCGAGGTGGTGGAGTCGGATGACACACCAGCGCCAGAGCCACAGCCAGACGTTGTTGAGAGCCTGCCCTGGGAAAGGCGGGATACGCAGCCCGAGATCAAACGGGTCGCGCCGTCGAAGATCCCCATGGTCGAACTGCCCACGGCTCCATCGAAGGCTCGAGGAGCTGATCAACTCGATGATCTGGAACTGGACCAGGAAGACCTGGAGGAGATCACGCGGGAACTGTCCCCGGCCATGAGTCATCGGCTGCAATCCCATGTGCCTCCAGTGCCCACGGATGTCTCCCAGTGGGAATCGGGGGAGAAGGCCGGCACCCGGGAGAGGAGCGGTCTGCACCGCAGGCGGGTGTTGGAAGAGGAGCCGGCGCAGGGGGGCGCGACCGGGACGGCCAGGGTGCTGCCATTGGCGCGGCCACCGACGGTGCGTGTTCGGCCCGAGTTGAAGTTGACCCTTCCTCAGCCGAGCCTGGAAGATGCCTTTCGGACGGGGTTCGGAGGTCGGGATCTGGACCCGTTCGAGGAGCTGGCCCTGCCCGAGGCGATACGCTCCAAGGCGATCCCGAAGGCGCGGCCCTGGTACGAGGTGATCTTTGATGACTCCTACTTCGAGCTGCTCCCTTCCAACCTGCACCAACAAACCCGTCGGGAGGCGCGCTTCGTCCAGGAGTCGTTGAGATTGCGGAGCCGGTCGCGGGTGCTGGACATGGCCTGCGGATTTGGCCGCCATTGCTTCGAGCTGGTAAAGCTCGGCTTCCAGATGACGGGGGTGGACCTGTCTGTGCCCCTGATCGAGAAGGCCAAGGCGCAGGCCGAGCAACGGCAGGTTTCCATCACCTTCCAGGTGGCTGACATGCGGGACTACCGGTCGAAGGTGGGGTTCGACGGGGTACTCCTGTTGGGCGACAGCTTCGGCTACTTTGACGACCAGACCAACTTCGACGTGCTGGTCAACCTGCGCCGCTCGATGAAGGTGAACGGGCGGTTCTTGTTAGATGTCCTGAACCGGGACCGGCTGGTGACCGAGCTGCCTCGGGTGTGCTGGTGGCGGGGGGGGAACTGCCTGGTGTTGGAAGAGGTGGATTTCGATCCGGTCTGGAGCCGCATGGTATCCAAGCGGACCCTGGTGTTCGACGATGGCAGACCTCCCTGGGAGCAGCACATCGATATCCGCATCTACGGTCTTCACGAGCTGTTGGACCTGGTGGACAGTGCGGGGTACCGCATCTGCGAGGTGACCGGAAGCCCGCTGTACCCGGGGCTGTTTTTCAGTCGAGAGTCGAGGAGAATCTACATCCTGGCGGAACGAAAGTAGGACGATGGCCAGCGAATCCACTCCCACCTTCCGAGATCTGCCCCTTTCCGAGCCCCTGTTGCAGGCCTTGTCGGATGCGGGCTTCCAACAGCCGACCGATGTCCAGGCCGAGGTCATTCCGTTGGTCCTGGCGGGGATCGATCTGATCGTCCAGAGCCGGACCGGAAGCGGCAAGACCACCGCCTGTGCGATCGCCCTCAACGAGATGCTGGATACCCGGCCGGAGATGGTGCAGGCCGTCCTCGTCACCCCCACTCGCGAGCTGGCGATCCAGGTGAGCCATGAGCTGGAGCTTCTGGGAGGCAACCGGCGCCAGATCTCGGTGGTGACCGCCTTTGGCGGGGCTCCCATGGCCGATCAGATCAAGCGGATACAGACGGCCCAGGTGATCGTAGCCACCCCTGGGCGGCTGCTGGAGCTGATCCGCCGCAAGGCGGTCGATCTCTCCGGCCTGCGGATGTTCATTCTGGATGAGGCCGACGAGATCCTTTCCATGGGCTTTGCCAAGGAGATCGAGGGGATCGTGGAGGCGCTCCCCTCCGACCGCCAGAGCCTGATCCTGTCGGCGACACTGAGCGAGTCGTTGAGAGAAGCAGCCGGTCGTATCGTCATCTTTCCGGAGCTGGTCAGCTTTGCCGGAGAGGTGACGGGCGGCGAGGAGGCCCAGCACCATTACTTCATGGTATCCGGCGTCGGCCGTCTGAAAGACCTGATGCGCGCCATCGAAGCGGAGAACCCGGAGCGGGCGCTGATTTTCTGCAACGCCCGCGAGGACACCTTCCACGTGGCCAACTACCTCAAGCGCGAGGGGTACTCGGCCGAGATCCTCAACGGCGACCTTCCCCAACCGGACCGGGAACAGGTGGTTCAACAGGCTCAACAAGGCGAACTGCGATGGGTTGCCACCACCGATCTGGCCGCCAGAGGCCTGGACCTGACCTCTTTCTCCTGTGTGATCAACTACTTTTTACCCGACACCCCCGAGACCTACCTCCAGCGGGTCGCTCCCGTCAAACGATGGGGCAGCCGGGGCCTGGTTGTTAGCCTGGTCTCGCCCAAAGAGATCGGAACCTTCTACCAGCTTCGCCGCGCCTGTCGATTCGACCTGGTCGCCCAGAACCTGCCCAGCGACGAGGAGCTGATCCGGTTAAAGGAGCAACGCGCCTTGGACCAGATCCTGGCAGGACTCGACGAGTGCCAGGACCTCGAGTACGGCAGGTATCTGAGCTTTGCTCAGGGGTTCGTCGAGCTGCCCGATTGGCGAACCCGCCTGGCCAAGCTGATGGCCAGCTTCCTACGACAAAAAAGTGACCGGAAAAAAAGGCCCGAACCGGATGAGAGGCCATCCCCCCCGCCGCCGGACACCGAGCCTGCTCAGGAGAAGGCGTCCGCTCCACGCGGGACGGATCGCCCGAAAGCCAGACTGGAACCGGCGGAAAAGGTGGAGACCGGGCCGACCGAACAGTTCGAGGAACGAAAAGCGGCAGCTCGGCAGGAGGAGTCGACAGCGACTGCCCGATCCCAGGAACGCAAGGCAACAGGCCGGCAGGAAGAGCCCACCCCCCCCCGCCGGGGAGAACGGAAGGGGGCGAGAAGGGGGCGGGAGTCGTCCAGAAATGAGACTTCCAGGCCACAGGGCGGAGAAGCTCAGCACAGGGAACCCCGCCAGCCGGCTTCGGGGCGGGATGGGTTGGATGGGGAACCACCACAGGCCAGCGAGGGCGGAAACAGGATGGGGGTTGCCTTTCGCTGGATCCGGCTCAACCTGGCGCGAGAGCAGGTGGATAACCCCGATCTGCTGCGGCAGTTCGTCGCCGAGCTGTCCGGCATGGAGGTGTCCGACCTGGGCGAGGTGCAAATCTTCGACGAGTATGTCCGGATCGAGGTGCGGGAGGAGTATGCCGATGACATCATCAACGCGATCAATGGTCAGACGATCGGGGAACACCGGCTCTATGCGAGACGTTGAGCGACGCCGCTGGCGAACGGTGTTGACGGGGGGAATGGCGCTGATCCTGCTGGCCGCCATCGGTTGCGAGCGGGATCGCACCGAGCAGCTGGTGGAACAGATCGGTCCCCCGGTGGAGGTGGACCTGCCTGTGGTGCCTCAGCTGGAGACGGACCGGATATACCAGCATCCGGATGGGTCGCTGTCGGTCTGGGGTCTGCTTCAGCGGCGTGACGACTACCTGGGGCAGCCGGTCCGGGTGACCGCCGCCGTTACCCAGATCTACCTCTGCCCCACCCGCGCGCAACAGGGGGAGTACGACCGCATGATCGAGTTGGGCACGCGATACCTCCCCCCAGAGGGTTCGGGGATGCCAGAGGCACCGATGGAACGGTGTGCCTTTCCCCACCTGTTCGTGGCGGATCGGCTGGGGGTGGAGCAGACCCTGCTGGTGACGGGGTACGAGGCGGAGTTGGAGCCTCAGCTAGAGGTCGGTCAGCAGTATCTTTTCGAGGGCCGCTACATGGACCAGGCACGAGGCTTCATCCGAGCGGGCGAGGGGCTGTTGTGGGTGGAGCAGATCGTGGGCGGTACCCTGGGCCAACCCACAGCGGAGCCCCTGGAAGAGTCGATCCAGATCCAGTAGGGTCCGATCGGCCAGAATCGGTGGAACAACCTCATGCTTGGCTTCGAGCCGGTCGTACGGGCCTACCTGGCCTGGGTCATGCAGACCCGGGGCCAGCTGACACTGGAGGCGTTGCAGGCGGTCTGGCCCATCCTGGTGGGCTCCAGGTGGTCGCAGCAGACCCGGCTGAAAAGCTGGCAGGGCGGCCGCCTGGAGGTGCTGGTCTGCGATCCGATCTGGCACCAGGAGCTGCGTTTCCAGAGCGAGGCCCTCCTTCGACGGCTCAATGGGCTGTTGCCCGCCGGGGCACCGCGGGTGAAGAGGTTGGGGCTGTCCATCGGGGAGCTGCCACCGGTCACCGTGTCCGAACCGACCGCGGCACCCCGGAGGGGGGGGCCGCTGACCGCTCAGCAGGCGGAGGCGGTCGGTCAGATCGAAGACCCGACGCTCAGGGAGCTGGTCCGGCGGGTCGTCGGGGGTTGTCGAGACGAGCGGTGAGCGCCGGGGCTGCCCGTTGATCGTTTTATCTTGACCGGTGGCGGCACCGCTGGTATCAAATGCCCCCGCTTCTGGATAGGTCGGTCGCAAGGCCGACCCATCCGATCAGGCGCGTAGCTCAGGGGGAGAGCGCTACGTTGACACCGTAGAGGTCGGCGGTTCAAAACCGCCCGCGCCTATGGTAAGGGACGACAGACCCCAGGGGGATGGCATGCCCAAGATGAAGACCAATCGTGCCGCTGCCAAGCGGTTTCAGCGGACGGGATCGGGCAAGATCAGACGTCGCATGAGCCACGGTAACCACATCTTGACCAAGAAGAGGCCCAAGCGCAAACGCGTGCTCAAGCAGCCGGCGCTGGTGCACTCGGCCAACATCAAGCACGTCAACAAGCTGTTGCCCTACTCGTGACCTGCCACTGAAGGATGTGAGGAGCAAACACCATGGCACGAACAACCCCGAGCCCGAGTTCGCGGCGCCGCCGCAAGAAATGGTTACAGCTGGCAAAGGGCTACGTGGGTGCCCGCCATCGCCTGATCCGGACCGTCTACAACTCGGTGGAAAAGGCGCTGGTCTACGCCTATCGCGATCGACGCCAACGCAAACGGCAGATGCGGAGCCTGTGGATCGTCCGCATCAACGCCGCCGCGCGCCAGCACGGCATGTCCTATAGCCAGTTCATCCACGGTCTGGCACAGGCTGGGGTGAACCTGGACCGTAAAGCGCTGGCCCACCTGGCCGTGACCGATCCGAGCGCTTTCGGCGCGGTGGCCCAACTGGCAAGAGCATCCCTTTCTTGAACGACTCCCTTGACGCACGGATCGAGAGCCTGGCAACCCTCGCGGAGGAAGCCCGCAAGGAGTTCGCCACCGCTACCCACGAGGAACAGCTCAACCAGCTCAAGGCCCGCTACCTCGGCAAGAGCGGCTCTCTGAAAACCATCATGGAGAGCTTGAAAGAGCTCTCCCCCGACCAACGGCCCATCCTGGGAAAGACGGTCAACCAGACCAAGCAAGAGGTACTCCAGGCCTTGGAAGACCGGCGGGTCCAGATCCGCGAGGAGAAACGGCGACAGGAGCTGGCCCATCGATGGATCGACCTGAGCCTTCCCGGACGCCAACGCGACCAGGGAGCCATCCACCCCCTCAGAAGCGTGACCCGTGAGCTCTTCAGCATCTTCCGCTCGCTGGGGTACGATGTGGCCGAGGGACCTTGCGTGGAGGACGACTTCCACAACTTCTCGGCGCTCAACTTCCCGCCCGACCACCCGGCCCGGGACATGCAGGACACCCTGTTGCTCAAGAACGGCGCCCTGCTGAGAACCCACACCTCGCCGGTGCAGATCCGGACCATGCAGGCCAACCGGCCCCCTATCCGGATCATCGCCCCTGGCATGGTCTACCGCTGCGACGCCGACGTCTCCCATAGCCCGATGTTCAGCCAGATCGAGGGGTTGTGGGTGGATGAGAAGGTCTCTTTGGCCGATCTCAAGGGGACCCTGACCACCTTCGCGCGACGCTACTATGGGCCGGATGTCCCGATCCGGCTGAGGCCCAGCTTCTTCCCCTTCACCGAACCCAGCTGCGAGGTCGATGTCGGCTGCGTCTTCTGCCCCCGGGGCGGAAGCTGCTCGGTGTGCCATGACACCGGCTGGATCGAGATCCTGGGGGCGGGTATGGTCGATCCCAACGTGTTCGAGGCGGTCGGCTACGATCCGGAGAAGGTCCAGGGGTTCGCCTTTGGCTTGGGGATCGAGCGGGTGGCGATGCTGAAGTACGGGATCAACGACATCCGGCTGCTATTTGAGAACGACGTTCGCTTCTTGAGGCAGTTTGCCAAATAATTGACAACCATGAAGCTCTCCTACAACTGGCTGTGCGAGCACGTCGAGCTGGACGGCCTCACCCCGAGAGAGGTGGCCGATCGCCTGACCCTCTCCGGGCTGGAGGTGGAAGCGGTCGAGCCGATCGGCGTGGAGTACCATCCGATCAAGGTGGGGCAGATCCTGCAGATCCGCTCCCATCCCCAGGCCGACAAGCTGGTCCTGTGCCAGGTGGAGTTCGGCTCGGGACCTTGCCAGATCGTGTGCGGCGCCTCCAACATCCGCGAGGGAGACCGCGTGCCGGTCATTCCGGCCGGCCAACGGCTGCCCGATGGCACCAAGATCTCGAAGGGGAAGATCCGAGGCGAGATCAGCCACGGGATGCTGTGCTCCGCCACCGAGCTCGCGCTGCCTGGCGATCCCAGCGGGATCATGATCCTCTCGCCGGCGGTGCCGGTGGGGAAACCGCTGGCGGAGGTCTTGCATCTGACCGACACGGTTCTGGATCTCTCGGTGACCCCTAACCGGGGCGACTGCCTGTCGATGATGGGGGTGGCGCGCGAGGTCGCGGCGCTGTTTGGCCGGCCACGGCGCTACCCGGGCATGCTGGCAGGAGGGGAGCTGCAGGCCGACAAGGGACAGGAACCGGCGGAGCGCCACGCCCGGGTGGAGATCGAAGACGTCCAGGGATGTCCGCGATATGCGGCAGCCATCATGCTGGAGGTGACCGTTGGGCCGGCACCGGATTGGATGGCGAGACGCCTGACGGCGGTCGGTTTGCGTCCGGTGAACAACCTGGTGGATGTCACCAACTACGTGATGTGGGAGACCGGTCAGCCCTTGCACGTATTCGACCTGGAGCGCATCCGGCGACATCCGGCCGAACCCTGTCACATCCTGGTTCGGTCCGCCCGTTCTGGGGAGCAGATGGAGAGCATCGATCACCTGGTCCGCACTCTTGACCCCGAAGACCTCGTGATCACCGATGGGCAGCACCCGATCGCGCTGGCCGGGGTGATGGGGGGCGTCGAGTCGGAGGTCTCCGAGAGCACCCGCCAGATCTTGATCGAATGTGCCCATTTCCAACCTTCCCGGATCCGCAGGACGGCCAAGAGACTGGGGATGAACTCCGAGTCCAGCTATCGCTTCGAGCGCACGGTGGACATCGAAGGGGCGCCGAGGGTGCTGGCGCGCACGGTGGAGCTGGTGCTCCAGACCGACGCCGGACCGGCGGGGAGGGCCCGGGTGGCCCGTGGCATCGTGGATGCCTATCCGAGGCCCTGGCGAGCCAAGCCGGTCGCGATGCGGGTGGATCGCGCCAACGCGCTGTTGGGGGCCAAATATACGGCGGAAGAGATGCGCCAGGTGCTGGAGGGTATCGAGATCGAGGTGGTCGAGAGCAGCCCACAGCGGTTGGTGACCATCCCCCCCAGCTTTCGCCCCGATCTGGAGCGGGAGGTCGATCTGGTCGAGGAGGTGGGCCGCTTGGTCGGCCTGGATCGGATCGAAGCCCGGCTGCCCGCCAGCGAGATGGGGTTCGAGCACACGCCGAGGGAAGGTGGAACGGCCCAGACGGTGGTCCCTTACCGGCGGATCGAACAGCTGGAGCGGATCCGGGATCGCCTGGCCGCCGCCGGGATATCGGAGGCGATCAATTACTCCTTTGTTTCTCCGGGGGCGATCGCGGCTCTGGGTTATCCCCAGGGCGACCGGCATGGTCAACCGGTGGAGCTGGCCAATCCGTTGAGCGAGGAGTGGAGCGTGCTCAGGACCAGCTTGCTGCCCGGGCTTCTGGCCAATGTCCGGCACAACCTGGCGCATCGGGAGCCCACTATCGCCCTGTTCGAGGTGGGTGCGGTCTTCTTCGCGGACGATTCGGCCGGAAACGGCACGGGGGTACGGGAGGAGCAGCGGTTAGCCGGGGTGTTGTGCGGTCGTCGGGGAACGGCCTGGCTGGGCGAGGTGAGGGATCACGACATCTTCGATCTGAAGGGGGTCGTATCCAACCTGTTGAGCCAGTTTGCGGGCGACCCGGGTTTTGAGAACCATGGCGGAGCGATCGGGCATCTGCATCCCGGGGTGGGAGCGTTGGTGACGCTGGCTGGCCAGACCATCGGCGTGATCGGTCAGATCCACCCGCTGGTTGCCGAGCGGTTCGACATCGCCTCGCCGGTCTACCTGTTCGAGCTGGAGCTGGACCGGCTGGTTGGCCTGGGAGAGTCGACGCCACAGTATCAGCCCTTCTCCCGGTATCCCGCGGCCACGCGGGATCTGGCCCTGGTGGTGGATCATCAACTGCCCTACGGCGAGGTGGAGCGGGCCATTCGGGGGTTTGCCAACCCCTTGATCGAGGGGTTTGTCCTCGCCAGCATCTACGAAGGGGAGCAGATTCCCGCCGACAAGAAGTGCGTGGCGTTGGCGGTGACCTACCGCTCCTTGACTTCGAGCCTGACCGAGGAGAAGATCGACGGCATTCATGGTCGTCTGGCGCGCTTCCTTTGTGAACGCCTTCCGGCGACGTTCAGGTAACCGGGCGGCTGGAGCGACCCCGCCTGCTCGCTCGAACGATGCGGGGAAGGACCCTGGCGATGAGCTCTGGAGCCACAGGCTGGCGCTTGTACCCCCATCTTTCGAGCCGGACCGCCCGGGACTACCGGGGGGGGAGGTTCATTCTGGCCAGCATGGGGCTTGCATCGACGCCGGGATTTCAGATACAAACAAGAATCTGCTGACAGCGATGGGTATCCCCATGAACTCGAACTCCACCATGACAAAAGCTGATCTGATCGACTCCGTGTATGAGACCGTCGGCGGTTTCAGCAAGAGAGAGGCTGCCGATGTGGTGAACGCGACGTTCGATATCCTCAAGGAAGGCCTGGCCGGTGGGGAGAAGGTCAAGATCAGCGGGTTCGGCAACTTCGTCGTTCGGTTCAAGCATACCCGCCCCGGTCGTAATCCGCAGACCGGAGACGAGATCACCATCGATGCCCGTCATGTCTTGAGATTCAGAGCCAGCCAGGTGCTCAAGGCCGCCTTGAACGCCGGATCCTGAACAGGATTGCCGGTCGGAGAGTTCGCCAGCGAGGCGGCGTTCGCTCAAGAGACGCGGTCACCACGGATGAGCGGCCCGGCTCAAACTTCCGAAGGATGCCGTGGCAGTCGAGATTCCCGACAAGAGCTACTTCAAGATCGGGGAGGTCGGCCGGATCATCGGGGTGGAAGCCTACAATATCCGGTACTGGGAGTCCCAGTTTCGGGTCGTCCGGCCTTCCAAGACCCGATCGGGCCAACGCCTGTATCGCCGGCGCGACATCGAGCTGCTGCTGGAGATCAAGCATCTCTTGCACGACAAGGGGTTCACCATCGCCGGGGCCAAAAAACACCTGGCGAACATGATGAATGGCGACCAGGGCGCCGATCAGAACGATGCGGCGCCTCTCTCGGGGCTCGCGGCCGAGGAACGACGGGCCTACGAGGATCTCCTCTCCACCGCCTGTGCCGAACGGGATGACCTGGCCAACCAGGTGGCCAACCTCAAGCAAGAGCTGGCGGAGCTGAGGAGACAGCACGCCCGACAGGTCAACGACCTCGACACCCGAATCTCCGATCTCACCGACCAGCTTGCCCAGGTTCGGATCAGCCAGAACAGCCGGATCCAGGTCCTGCAACGGGAGCGCGAAGCGGCCGATCACAAGGCGGCTGCCCTTCAGCAGGAGCTGGTGAGAGTAAAAGACCAGGCCGAGGTCGCCACCGTTCACCACCGGCAGCAGGAAAGCCGAACCCGCCTGTTGTTCGAAGCGCTGCGGCAGGAGCTGGCGGAGATCGCCAGAGTCACTCCTCCCCAGGCGAAACGATGAAGATCCTGGTCACCGGAGCCACGGGATACATCGGTGGTCACCTGGCCCGGCGGCTGGCGTCCAGGTCACACCAGGTGGTCTGCCTGGTGCGAGGCCAGGGGAAGGTCGACGGTCTCGACCTCGTCTCCGGAGATGTCACCGAGCCGGCCACCCTCGACAGGGCATGCGCCGGCGTGGAGGTGGTCTGCCACTGTGCCGGGGCGCTGGGTCGGTGGGGGGTAGAGGAGGCCTCCCTCCGCGCGGTCAATGTCGATGGCGTGTCGAACATGGTACGAGCGGCCCACAAGGCGAAGGTCAGCTATTTCCTCCAGGTGAGCGCGGGAGGGGTGACCGGGCCGCTCGGTCCCCGACCGGCCGACGAGCGGACCGCCTGCCATCCGTACACCCCCTACGAGCGCACCAAGTGGCAAGGGGAACAACAGGCGCTGTTGCTGGCCCGACGCCTGGGACTGCCCCTTGGGGTGGTTCGCCCCACCTTCACCTACGGCCCCAAGGACCGGCACAAGCTTTCCCTGTTTCGAGCCATCCAGAAGGGGCGGTTCGCCTTTGTCGGCGACCGCAACACCACGCTTCACCCCGTCTTCATCGACGATCTGTTGGACGGCATGGAGCTGATGCTCGAACGAAGACCGGTCCAGGAGATCTACATCGTGGGAGGAGCGGCGCCGGTCACCAAGCGAGAGCTGGTGACCACCATCGCGCAGGCCTTGGGGGTGCGCCCCCCGTGGCTCTCCCTCCCTGCCGGTCCAGCCTGGCTGGTGGCTATTCTGCTCGAGCTTGCCGGCCGGACGGTCCATGTCGAACCGATGCTGACCCGCTCCAAGATCCTGATGATGTCCCGGAACTGGGGGATGGACATCGGGAAGGCTCGGCGGGATCTCGGCTACAACCCGAAGGTGGATCTGGCCGAAGGCATCGCGAGGACCGTGGCATCCTATCGAGCAGAAGGCTGGCTTTGAAAGGGGGGGTGGTGATGGAGCTGGAGCCCTTTGGCGTGGACTACGAGCGATACGCGCTCGGCAAGTTGTTGCGGAAGCTGGCCCGAACCCTGCCCCTGAAGAGCTGCCTGGAGCTGCCGGCCCGGGGAGCCAAGGCCATGCCCTCCCTCTACTCGCTCGGCCTGGCTCAGGGGGGGGCTCAGGTGACCCTGGTCAATCCGGCGGACAGCGCCGTGGACAGCTGGACCCGGGCCGGGCTGGTCGATCGCCTGACCATCTCCAGACAGGAAAGCCTGGCTCGGACCACCTTTCCCGATTCGACCTTCGACTGGGTCTGGAACTTCGCCTATCTGCCGACCGATCCGGATCCGGCCGCCCTGGTCAGGGAGATGAGGCGCATAAGCCGGCGATATGTGGCGATCTTCTCGGTCAACGGGTGGAACGTCGGCGCCTTTGTGCATCGCGCCTTGCACCGGATCCTGCAGATTCCGTGGACGCATGGCGATGTGGCCCTCAACTTTCGGGGCCCGTTGGCTCGCTTGATGAAAGACTGCGGCCTGAAGATCGCCAAAGCGGGCATGGTGGACTGCCCCTTCTGGCCGGATTCGCTGGGGTTCAGGGATGTCCGGCTGCACCGCCAGGGGGTGGTGGAGATGGACACCGAGTGGAGCTCGAATACGCTGGGTTGGGTCAAGGAAGACCGTTATCCGGCCTGGATTCACTCGGTCTACGCTTTCGAGTCCATCCCCACGCCGGCAGCGGTCAAGTTGCTGTACGCGCACCTCTTCTACCTGGTGGGCGAAAAGCGATGAACGGAGGGCTTGCCGTGCAGCTTGCTGGCACGCGGTTCGCGCCGGTGGGTCGACCGGGACGTCGCCCATGCCACAGATCCGGTCCGCCCGGGCCGACCGACGCCAGCAGCGAGGCAAGCTGCCTGTTCGGCCAGGTTTCCTTTTTCCGAAGGGGGGTATTGCTCAGAGCACTGGACCTTCCCCTTCGCTTCGGATAAACCTCCTGCAAATTTCATAGAGGGATCATCATGGCACGCAAAATTCAACCAGCACAAGGGAAGCTCGGCGTCTTGCTGCCCGGTCTCGGGGCGGTTTCCACTACCTTTATCGCGGGGGTCCTGCGCATCCGGAAGGGTCTGTCACACCCCATCGGTTCCTTGACCCAGTGGGGCACCATCCGCCTGGGCAAGAGGACCGAGAACCGGGTGCCACGGATCAACCAGCTGGTCAGCCTGGCCAACCTGCAGGACCTGGTGTTCGGCGGCTGGGACATCTTCGAGGATAACTGCTTCGAGGCCGCCATGCGGGCGGGCGTCCTTCAGAAGGAGCAGCTGCTCGAGGTGCGCGAGGAGCTGGAGGCGATCAAGCCGATGAAGGCGGTGTTCAGTCGAGACTGGGTCAAGAAGCTGGACGGCCCCAACGTCAAGCAGCTGGCCACCAAGTGGGATCAGGCCCAGGCGCTCATCGATGACATCCACGGCTTTATCGACACCAACAGGCTGGATCGGGCGGTCGCGGTCTGGTGCGCCAGCACCGAGGTGCATACCGATGTTGGCCCGGTCCATCAGAGCGTGGAAGCCTTCGAGAAAGGGCTGAAGGAGAACCACGAGTCCATCAGCCCCGCGATGATCTACGCCTACGCCCACCTGATGGCCGGCGTTCCCTACGCCAACGGAGCCCCCAACCTGGCCCTGGACACGCCTGCTCTGGTGGAGCTGGCCATGGACCGCAAGATGCCGATCGCCGGCAAGGACTTCAAGACCGGTCAGACCTTGATGAAGACCATCCTGGCACCGGGGCTCAAGGCGCGACTTTTAGGGCTGAACGGCTGGTACTCCACCAACATCCTGGGCAACCGCGACGGCGAGGTGCTCGACGATCCCGGCAGCTTCAAGAGCAAGGAGGTCAGCAAGCTCTCCGTGCTGGAGATGATCCTCCAGGCCGACAAGTACCCCGAGCTGTACGGCAAGTACAACCACAAGGTCCGCATCGACTACTACCCCCCGCGCGGCGACAACAAGGAAGGCTGGGACAACATCGACCTGTTCGGCTGGCTGGGCTATCCCATGCAGATGAAGATCAACTTCCTCTGCCGCGACAGCATCCTGGCCGCCCCGATCGTGCTCGATCTGGCCCTCTTCATGGATCTCGCCCGCCGTGCGGACATGTATGGCATCCAGGAGTGGCTCAGCTTCTACTTCAAGAGCCCTCAGGCAGCCGCGGGGCTTTACCCCGAGCACGACCTGTTCATCCAGATGCAGAAGCTGAAGAACACCCTCCGCCACATGGCCGGCGAAGAGCTCATCACCCACCTCGGCTGGGACTACTACTACAACGACTAGAAGGGCCGTCTGCCCCCGCGCCGGCCTCACTGGATGCAGATCCGCTTGTTCACAGGCCATGTCGTCTGACGGCACCAGCGTGAGCGCGAGCGCGCGCGTGAGCGAGAGGGGCTCTTCGGCGACGCCGACGGCGACGCCGACGGCCACGTCAACGCCAACGGTCACGTCGACCGTCAACCTCTGCGTTCGATTCAGCCCAGCAAGGGATGCCGGGGTAGGGTGGGAGGGACCACGTCGCCGGTCCGGATCTGATGGACGAGGGTCACCGACGGCCGGGCGTCCTCGATGCCGAAGCCATTGCCGGCCAGGGTGGCCTCGTAGACGCGGGTGTGCAGGTCGGTGAAGCCCTCGGAGAACTCCACTTCCTGGCCGTCCATGGTGAGCGAACGAAAGGCCGACTTGCCTTGGTCCCGCGCCTTGGCTGGGAGGTCATTGGCATCGACCGACAGGAACCAGGTGACCCTGGCCTGCTCCAGCTCCAGCGCCCCGGCCATCTTGTCGGGCTTGGCGAGGTGGACCTCGCTGTGCTCGACACCCCCGAAC
>JAFGEP010000079.1 GCA_016931535.1 Bradymonadales bacterium | reverse complement strand
GGTGGTGAGAAAGGCCAGGGCAAGCGTGATCCCGACGAAGCGCAGCGCCGCCAGGATGGTCGGCAGGCCTTCCAGCCCCGAGGTAGCGAAGTGCCCGGGCACCCCCCGGGGTCTGAAGAACATGAGGCTGAAGTACTTGAGGGTCTGCACGGTCGCTTCGCCGAGGTCTACGCCCTTGGTGTCCATCGCGGCAAAGCCCCAGACGGTCAGCACGAGCAGCGCCAAAAGCGTCAGGTTGAGCGCTCGCTTGGGGAGGCTCGGCCTGCGGACCACGATTCTTCCGGTTACCGAGTGCCGTTTGATTCCGATTGCGGGACTGCTCACAGAATGACCCTCCTCAGGGCGTTGGAGATCATCTCGATGGCAAGCGTGACCACCACGATGGCGATCACGACCATGAAGGCGCTCTTGTACTGAAGACTCTTGTAGTAGATGTCGAAAACGAAGCCGATCCCCGAGCCGGTGACCAGACCCACCAGGGTGGCGCTGCGGATGTTGGTCTCGATCATGAACAGCAGCCAGCTGAGCATCTGAGGCATGGACGAGGGGAACACCGCCTGGGCTATGACCTGCGGCCGGCTGGCGCCGGCGGCCCTCAGGGCCTCCACCGCGCTCGCCGAAACCTCATCGATGGTCTCGGTGAAGGCCCGGGTGAGGAAGCCGAAGGTCACGAAGAACAGGGCCAGGAACCCCGTGAAGGTGCTCTGTCCGAAGGTGATGAGGAAGATCAGCGCCCAGGCCACCACCGGGATGTTGCGGGTCACCGAGGCGATGCCGCGGGTCAGAACCGAGAACACGGGGTGCACCCGGGTGGTCTTGGAGCCAAGCAGGGCCAGGACGAGGGCCGCCACCGCCGCCGTTACGGAGGCCATGATGGACATGAAGATGGTGGCGACCAGCTTGTCCAGGATGTTGGGCACTCTCGTCAGGGCCATCTGGTCCGGGACGACGTTTTTCACCAGCCAGACGGCCACACGGGGAATCGCCACAAACACCTTTGCGATTCTGAAGTCGGTCAGTGTTCCCGCGGCGAGGGAGAGGATGACCATCGCGGCGAGGACCGCTGTCAGGACGAGCTTCTTCCTCCGGAAGAACTGGCTCGCGCTCAGCCCGTCAGTTAGAGAAGAGCTCACCGGCTTCCGCCCCGTAGATCTCGCGGGTTGTGTCCTTGTCGAGCTTGCCTGGCTTGTTGTCGAAGACGAGGTGACCCTTGTTGAAGCCGAGGATCCGTTCGGCGTACTTCTTGGCGATGTCCACCTGGTGGATGTTCACGATGATCGTGATCCTCAACTCCTGCTGGATCTTCTGGAGGTAGTCCATGATGATCTTCGCCGAGCTGGGGTCCAGGGAGGCGATAGGCTCGTCGCAGAGGATCATCCGCGGATCCTGCACCAGGGCCCGGGCGATCCCGACCCGCTGCATCTGCCCTCCGGAGAGCTGGTCGCAGCGGCGGTAGACATAGTCCTCGAGTCCGAGCAGGCCCAGCACCTCCACCGCCTTCTGCTTCTCCTCCTCGGAGTAGACCCCGAGGATCCCGGCCAGATCGCTCTTGTAGCCGAGGCGCCCATGGAGCACGTTCTCGATCACGGTCAGACGCGTCACGAGATTGTAGTGCTGGAAGATCATACCGATCTTGGCCCGGGCATGGCGCAGGTGCATGCCCTCCAGGGCGCGCATGTCCATGCGGTCGAATCGGATGGTGCCGTCGGACGGGTCGATGAGGCGGTTGATGCAGCGCACGAGGGTCGTCTTGCCCGACCCCGAGGGGCCGATGATGGCCACGAACTCCCCCTTCTTCACCTCGAAACTGACCCCCGAAAGGGCCCGGACGTCCTTGTAGAACTTGGTGAGGTTTTCGACCTCCAGGAGCGCCATGCGTACCTCCTCGTTTCGTGTCGTCGAATGCAGATGGACGCCCGCGGCGCGCGGGCGTCCTTGCACCTGGCCGGCTCAACCGGGCTACTTGAGCCCCGAGAGCACCCGGATGGGGTCGTACCACTGGTCCTCGACAGGGAGGAAGCGGTTGCCCGCAGCGAACATCGACTTAACCGAGGAGCCCTTGGGCGGGAAGAGGATCTCGTTGTTGGTCACTGCATCGGAGGTCAGCACCGTCCGGACCCTGTCGATCTCCTCCTGCGTGAGAAGGGAGGTGTTCATGACGATGGGGGCGTTGAGCACCGGCACGGAGGTGATGAGCACCATCTCCTTGCCGGGAAACTGGTCGAAGGGGGCGTCGGCGCCGGCTTTGACTTTCACGATGTCCCCCGCCTTGGGGTCCAGGTAGGCCGCATCGCTCTCCCAGTCGGTGTAGATGCGCACACACTCGTTGCAGAACACGCCGACCTCGGCCTTGCCGGACAGGACGTTGAACATCGAGCCCTGGTGGGAGCCGCCGAACATGACCTCGCTGAACACCTTGTCCCTGCCGCCCTCCAGCAGATCCAGGGGACCCACGCCGAAGTGCCGGGAGATGACGCTCGAGGGGACCCGGAAGCCCGAGGTGGAGCTGTTCGAGACGAAGGAGAACTTCTTCTGCTTGATGTTGTCCAGGCCGTACTGGCCAGCCGCCATGTGCATGGCTGCGTTTTCCTTGAGCACCGCGATCATGCTGTAGTACTTGGCGTCGTCCAGTGTGTCGGTCCTGGAGTTGGTGACCAGGGGCAGCACCTTGGGGTTCTTGGCGTGCGCCTGGGTGTAGCCCTCGCCGCCGAACCAGGAGAAAGCGGCGTTGGCGTTCACCAGGGCCTCGATGGCGATGGCGTAGTCGGTGGTGGTCTGCTCTTTGATCTCCCGGCCGAGGGCTTCGGACACCACCCGGAGGAACTCCGAGCGCACCTGGGCGTACTCGGGCACCGACTCGTTGGGATACC
>JAFGEP010000009.1 GCA_016931535.1 Bradymonadales bacterium | reverse complement strand
CCTGGTCTCGGTAACCGAAGCGCTCGACGGCATTTCTGCCTGATTAGAAGCAAAACGTCGATCTTCTGGATGCAGATCCAGTGGGCGGGGGCAGACGGCCCCCTTCGTCGGCTTTGCGGGCACAGCTTGTCCCAAGTCTAGGATCGCCCCCACCGCCCTTCGGGCACCTCCCCCGCTTGCACGGCAAGCGGGGGAGGATTGGACGAGCTAGAAACCGGGGCCGTTGCTCAAGTTAAGGGCAGCCGCTGCCGCCCCGAGTGCTCGTTGAAGGCCGGGGTAGGTGGGGATGGAGCGGCTTTCCAGGGCGGTCTGCCACGACTCGACCGAGGCTTTTTCCCCGCCCAGGATGGCGGCGAAGATCGGCTTCTTGCCGGCGTGTGCCAGCAGCTCATCGGCCATGGGGCCGGGGTCGAAGTCGGACTCGTCGATCAGCAGGAAGATCAAAAACAGCGATTCGATGCCGGGGTCGTCCAGGATGGCCAGGCCGACCTGGCGGTAGGCGGTTTCGGGTCCGTTGGCCTCGATGGTGGACCAGAGGTCGCAGGGGTTGTGGAGGGGGGCCCAGGCGGGCATGATCAGGCGGATGGCGGTCTTGGTGCTCTCCTGGAAGGGGGGGATGCCAAAGCCCATGGGTGCGGCCAGATCCGCCGTCAGCACGCAGCCCATTCCGGTGATCGACAGCACGCCGAGCGTTTTCGCCGAGGTCGGGGGAACGAGGGCGTAGAACTTGAGCAGGTCCATCATCTGCTCCAGGTCGAAGGCCCGGATCACGCCGTACTTCCGGCAGATGCCGTCGAAGATCCGGTCATCGACCGCCAGCGCCCCGGTATGGGAGCTGACCGCACGCGCCCCCTCTTCGCTTCTTCCCGCCTTGATGACCACCAGCCGCTTGTGGTCGCGGGCTCTTTCCAGCAGCTCCATGAAACGGCGTCCGTCGCGGATGCCTTCCAGGTACATCCCGATCACCTCGGTGTCGGGATCGGCCAGCAGGTACTCCAGTACGTCGCACTCGTCCACGTCGGCCCGGTTGCCGATGCAGGCGACGCGGGCCAGCCCGAAGCGCTCCAGGGTGGCGATGTGGTTGGCGAGACCGCTGGCCAGCACACCGGTCTGACCCACGATGGAGACATGACCTGGCCGGATGGGATGAAGAGTGGTGATGGAGGTCGCCAGACCGGCACTGGGGGAGATGGTGCCGATGCTGTTCGGCCCCATCAGGCGGATGCCGGCATCATGGAGCGCACGACGGATGGTCTGCTCCTGCTCAGCCCCCTCGGGGCCGGTGTCGGAGTAGCCGGCCGTGACCACGATGGCCGCCTTGACCCCCTTGTCGACGCAGGACTGGATGGCGGTGGGCATCTGGTCTTTGGGGACGATGCCGACCGCGAGATCGACCTCATCGGGGACCTGGGTGAGATCGGGGTAGCAGCGAAAGCCGAGGATCTCGTCGGCGTTGGGGTTGATGGGGAAGACCTGGCCAGGAAAGGCGAATCGCGCCAGGTTCTTGACGATGACATGGCCTCCCTTGGTGGGGTTGCGGGATGCGCCGATCACCGCCACCGACCGGGGGTGGAAGAAAGGGCGCAAGCTCTCGGGCGGGAATCGCCTGGTCGAGGCGGCACGCCTGGTTTCTTCGACGCCGTACAGCAGCAGGTCCACGACATGCAACCCCTCGCGATCCGCGATGACCGGGTTCAGGTCGAGCTGGTCGATCCAGGGGTTGGCCTGGACCGCGCTGGAAACGCCCAGCAGCAGAGAGGCCAGCGATTCCCTGTCCACGGCCGCCAGGTCCCGGTAGCCGTCCAGCAACCCGCGCTGGTTGATGCCGGAGATCATGTCGAGGGCGTCGGTCCGGTTCAGCGGGAGCGGTCGGATCGCCACCTGGGCTAACATTTCAGCCAGCACACCGCCTGCTCCCAGCATGATCACGTGTCCGAAGGTGGGGTCCCACTTCACCCCCACGATCAGCTCCAGGCCGGAGGGGATCATCCGCTGGAGCAGCAGGCCGTCGGTCTGGATGTCGAGGCGATCGATCAGGCGAGAGAAGGCCTGGGAGAGTTGGCTGGGATCCCGGATGTCCAGGATGACCCCCTCGACGTCGGAGCGGTGGGCGATGGCTGTCGAGTTGATCTTCAGGCAGACGGGGAAGCCTATCTGGGAGGCCCAACTCTGGGCTTCGCCCAGGGTATAGACCAGGGTGCTTTCCACCAGGGGGAGGCCATGGGCGGCCAGCAGGCTTTCGGCCTGGGGATACTCCACCATTCTCGACATCCCGATTCGCCTCCTGATTCTCTGACAATCCGCGAGAATGCTATGTTGACGCTGGCTCCGTTCCTCTCTATAGTTTCATCGCTGGAGTGTCGGACCTGCCATGAGCCAGGTCGAACCGAATATCTCAGTACTGGGTGAATTACACTAGCCTTTCCCGAGGATTGGTATCATGAACAATCGATTTGCTGGTGTCATCGGTCTGGTTCTTCGCAACCGAGCCGGGCTCGTCGCCTGCGCGATGCTGGCCGTCTTGACATTCGGCTGCAAGGAGGAGCAGTTCGGCGAGTACCTGCTGGCCGAGATCGCGGTTACCCCCACCTCGTTGACCTTCGACAGTCGGGAGATCGGGGATGCCACGGTCCAGTACCTGACTATCGAGAATATCGGTTCCGGTGAGCTCATCATCGAGACCGTCGATCTGGACACCCGCAGCACGGAGTTCTGGGTGGAGGGGAGCACCACACCCTTCACCCTGGAAGCCGGTGGAACGGTGCAGGTGCAGGTGTGGTACTCTCCGGCCGACTGCCGGGGTGACCGGGGCAACCTGTTGATCCACTCCAACGCCTCCAACTCGCCGGACATCACGGTGCCGCTCCAACCCCAGAGCATGACGGGGCAGGTCTGGGTCAATCCCAGCCCGGTCGATTTTGGCCGGGTTCCAGCCAACCAGATGAAGACGGTGACCGTCACCGTGACCAACGTGGGGACTTGCGGCCTGACCGTCAACGACCTGTTCTTGACCGGGAGCTTTGACTTCAAGTTCACCGCGCCGGCCGAGGAGGGGGTGCTGGAGGTGGAGCCCGCCCTGCCTTTCACCCTGGAGACCGAGCAGTCCAACCAGTTCGACATCACCTACATGCCGGCCAACGACGGCTTTGACCAGGCGCTGCTCATGATCCGCTCCGACGATGCCAGTCGGCGCACCATCGAGGTGCCGGTATATGCCAACGGGGACGAGGCCTGCATCATCGTCACCGACGAGACCACCGGCATCGACTTCGGGGAGCGTTTCATCGGCGAGGTGAGCGGCAAGACCATCACCGTCACCAACTGCAGTCAGCAGCAGGATCTGCTGGTGGACGGGATCACGCTGGGCGAGCATGCCGAGCTCATCGGCCTGGAGCGCTACTCACTGGACGAGGTCCCCTCCGACCTGGACACCAACCCCTGGGTCATCCCGCCCCAGGACTCGGAGAACTTCATCCTGAACTACGAGCCGATCCTCTACACCACCACCACCCATCCCGATCTGTGCACCACCGATCCCTGCGAGGTGGTCGACGGGGCGGTCCTGTCCATCACCAGCAACGATGAGGTCAAGAGCCCGCTCGACATCGATGTCCGTGGCGTGGGGACCAACAACCATTGCCCGGTGGCCGTGGCCCGAGCGCGGGTCCAGATGTCGGGTGACCCGTGGGATACCCAGATCGATACCATCCCGCTGGCCACACTCGAGCTCGACGCGTCCCAGAGCTACGATGCCGAGGGCTCGATCGCCAGCTACGCCTGGGAGGTCACTCGACGGCCTCCGGGCTCGACGGCCAACTTCCAGCCCAACGGGAGCGTGGCCAATCCCACCTTCTTCTTGGATTTTGCCGGGCAGTACGTCTTCACGCTGCGGGTGTTCGACAACACCGGGGTGGAGTCGTGCGAGTCGGCCACCATCATGGCGGTGGTCACCCCCGCCGAGCATATCCACGTGCAGCTCTACTGGGATACCAACGGAACGGACGTCGACCTGCACTTCCTGCACCCCAACGCCAGCGTGTGGAACTTCTCTCCCTGGGACTGCTTCTACGCCAACCGCAACCCCAACTGGGGCACCAGCTCACGCGACGACGACCCCAGCCTGGACATCGACGACGTCGATGGGTATGGCCCCGAGAACATCAACCTGGACGGCCCCGAGGGCACCACCTCAGCGCCCTTCACCTACCGGGTCGGGATTTTCTACTACAGCGACCACGGCCGCGGCGCCTCCACCCCCACGGTCAAGATCTTTCTCGATGGCACGGAGCGGTTCTCGGCCACCATGCCCAACCTGACCGACCGCCAGTTCTGGGATGTGGCCCGGATCACCTGGCCCACACGGGACATCGAGCGGATCCACCGGCTCTACCCCAGCGGATATCCTCCTCTATAAGGCGTTCGCCGGTTTTTTTAGGGTTTCTACTGCGAAACGGACCCCCGCCTGCAGGCCAGGGGGGCGGCAACGTCCCGCTGCGCGGGCCGGCGGGCTTGACACGATCTGCCGGTCCGGGGACAACTGGCGGTCAGGAGGTCGTCATGAAAAGCCATCGTCAGGAGCTCTGGTTCGAGACACCCAGCCGGCGCGCCTTTGTCAACATCACCCCCCAGGTCGAGAAAGCCCTGGCCGAAAGCGGCATCCGGGAAGGGCTCTGCCTGGTCAACGCCATGCACATCACCGCCTCGGTCTTCATCAACGACGATGAAGGAGGGCTTCACCAGGACTTCGACCGCTGGCTGGAGAAGCTGGCCCCCCACGAGCCGGTCTCCGGCTACCTGCACAACCGGACCGGGGAGGACAACGCCGACGGCCACCTCAAACGCCAGATCATGGGCCGGGAGGTGGTCGTGGCGGTCACCGAGGGGCGCCTTGACTTCGGTCCCTGGGAGCAGATCTTCTACGGCGAGTTCGACGGCCGGCGCAGAAAGCGGGCGCTGATCAAGATCATTGGGGAATAGGGGCGCGACACGGGCACAGTAGCCCCCTCCGGCGGCTACGCCGCCACCTCCCCCGGGCGCTGCCTCGGGGGAGGAAAGTTAGGCCAGGGGCTAGGATCGTCCCCTCCGCCCGCTACGCGGGCACCTCCCCCGGGCTCCGCCTCGGGGG
>JAFGEP010000078.1 GCA_016931535.1 Bradymonadales bacterium | reverse complement strand
TGTGCGGCGGTTCGTGATGCTTTATTAATATCAACTACTTGCAGGATCAGTTAAAATACCGTGATCAACTTGGGACCGACCACTCGGCCACTTCTGTAGGCTGATCCACCAGGCCTACCGGTCGACCACACATCGACCCCCGCGCCATCGGCTCACCCATCGCGCCGCGCCAACCTGTCCGGGCAACCGTGAGGACTGTAACGATCCCGTCCCCGCCAGGACCTTGGTGAAGATAAAGTACCATTTCGGTACCTGATAGGCGCCGGTCGGTTCAAATACGGGACAAGGCGATGCCGCGAAAAGAGATCGGACCGTTTTTCGTGACGAGTCTACAGATTCTGGAGCCCGACGGCTCATGGGATGAGACCCTGGAGCCCGATCTGAGTGGCGATCAGCTGTTGCGGCTGTATCGAAGCATGCTGCTTGGGCGCCAGGCGGATCAACGGATGCTGAAGTTGCAGAGGCAGGGTCGTCTGGGAACCTTTGCCCCCTCCACCGGTCACGAGGCCGCCCATTGCGGCCCGGTGCTGGCCATGACGGAGCGTGACTGGTTCGTGGGCGCCTACCGTGAGCTCGGGGCCAGGCTGATGCGGGGGGAATCGTTGGAAAACGCCCTGCTGCTCTACAACGGATTCGAAGAGGGCAACCGCTCTGAGGCTCCGAATACCACCCCCGTGTCCATCATCGTGGGAGCCCAGTACCTCCATGCCGTCGGTATCGCCTACGCCATGCGGTATCGTGGGGAAAAGAACGCGGCGGCGGTTGTGTTCGGGGGAGACGGCTCGACCTCGGAGGGAGATTTCCACGAGGCGCTGAACTTCGCCGGAGTGTGGAAGGTCCCGGTGGTCTTCGTGGTGCAGAACAACCAGTGGGCCATCTCGGTGCCGTTGAGGCTGCAAACCGCCTCGGACACCCTGGCCCAGAAGGCGATCGCCTATGGCATCGGCGGGATCCAGGTGGACGGCAACGACGCCCTGGCCATGTACCAGGCCACCCGGGAGGCGCTCGATCGAGCCTACTCGGGGGAGGGAGCCACCTTGATCGAGGCGGTGACCTACCGCACCACCATGCACACGACGGCCGACGATCCTACCCGCTACCGATCCCAGGAAGAGGTAGCGCAATGGGAAGCCCGCGATCCCTTGGTTCGGATGCGCAGGTACCTGGAGACGAAGGGGCTGCTCGACGACCAGCAGGCACAGGCGCTTGACGAGGCGGTCCAGGCGGAGGTGGAGCGAGCCGTCCAGGCCTTCGAGGCTCGCACCGGTTTTCCGCCGGATGTCCCCTTCGACCATGTTTTCGGTACGCGTCATGCCGAGATCGAGGAGCAGCGCGCGCTGTTTTTGGAAAGCGTGCGGTGGGAGCAGATCGCCCGGGAACACGATGAGCCAGGCGACCTGGCGCCCAGGGAGGTCGGCCATGCCTAAGATGAACCTGGTAAGCGCGGTCAACCTGGCCCTCGACCAGGAGATGGCCCAGGACGACAGCGTCGTGGTGCTGGGGCAGGACGTTGGGGTGAACGGCGGTGTCTTCCGCGCCACCGTCGATCTCTACCAGAAATACGGTCGTCAGCGGGCCATCGACACGCCTTTAGCCGAGTCCGGGATACTGGGCACCTCGATCGGCATGGCGCTCGCCGGTCTCCGGCCGGTGTGCGAGATGCAGTTCTCGGGCTTCTCCTATTTGATGGCAGGGCAGCTGGAAGGGCATGCCTCGCGCTATCGCCAGCGCAGCATGTCGGCCTTTTCGGTCCCGCTGGTGATCCGGATGCCCTATGGAGGGGGCGTGCGAGCGCTGGAGCATCACTCGGAGAGCCGCGAGGCAACCTACGCCCATTTCCCTGGCACCAAGGTGGTCATCCCCTCCGGCCCGCGAAACGCCAGGGCTTTGCTGGTCGCTTCCATTCGCGATCCCGATCCGGTGGTGTTCATGGAACCCACCCGTAACTATCGGGCGTTCAAGGAAGAGGTTCCCCTGGAGGAGGAGGTCCTGCCTCTCGGCAAGGCGCAGGTCGTACAGGAGGGGACCGAACTCACCCTGATCAGCTGGGGAGCCATGCTCCGTCCGAGCCTGGCGGCGGCCGAACAGGTCTACCAGCGTCGAGGTGCATCCATCGAGGTGATCGACCTGTTGACCATCGCACCGCTGGATAGCGATACCCTGGCCGATTCGGTGCGCAAGACCGGACGATGCGTCGTGGTACAGGAAGCCCCCAGGGGCTTCAGCGTTTCCTCGGAGATCATCGCCCGGCTCAACGAGAAGGTGTTTCTCTACCTGGAAGCCCCCGTCAAGCGCGTCACCCACTTCGACGTGGTCACCCCCTACTTCGGACGAGAGCAGCTGTTTCTACCCACCCCTTTGCGGATCGCCCGTGCGCTGGAGGAAACCCTCGACTTCTAGGAGTACGCCGTGCATGAGTTCAAGCTGCCCGACCTCGGTGAGGGCATCCACGAAGCCGAGATCATCAAGTGGCACCTGCCGGTAGGACAGGTGGTCCAGCTCGATGCACCCCTGGTGGACGTGGAGACCGACAAAGCCACCGTCACCATCCCTTCCCCGTACGCCGGCCGGCTGCACTGGGTGGCTGGAGAGGTGGGCGATACCGTGCTGGTAGGCAAGGTGCTGGCGGTCATCGACGATGCGACCGCCGGAATGGCAGACGAACCTCCTCCGCCGGTTGTGGCCGAGAGGAAGTCGGTCTCCAAGGGGCAAGCGGTGGAGCAGAAGGCTCTTCCCTCCGGATCGGACCTGGAAAAGAAAACCAGCCCGCCGTCGGCGCCATACGCACGAGAAGCGCCATCGAGTGGCAACAGCGCCCCTCCCGACAGCCTCCCGTCTTCCCCACGTCCCGCCGCTCCAGCAACCAGGCGGCTGGCCCGTGAGCTGGGGGTAGACCTGCGCCTGGTATCCCCCAGCGGTCCTGCCGGTCGGATCACCCCCGAAGATGTCCGGCGACATCACCAGCAACAGGTACTGCCAGAAAAAAGACCGGTAGCCGGGGGATCGGCGCCGTCTGCCTCCTTGCCCAACCTCTCGAGCCCAAACCTGAAGCTGGTGCCGCCCGATCCGCGCGATGAGCGGGAGGAGGAACCGACCACGGAGCTTTCCGAGCTGGTCGGCATCCCCTTTCTCCAGGTCGACCCCCTGCCCGATTTCGAGCGCTGGGGACCGGTGGAGCGGATGCCGCTGCGCTCGATCCGCCGCAAGACCGCCCAGCACATGGTCACCGCCTCGCTGGTAGTGCCTCATGTGGCCCACATGGACGAGGCGGATGTCACCTTGCTCGAGGAGTTCCGCCGGCAGGAGAAACCGAAACGAACCGGGCAAGCCGGCGGCTCGCTCTCGCTGCTGGCCTTCGTCCTGAAGGCGGTGGCCGCGGGCCTTACGGAGAACCCGGAGTTCAACTGCAGCCTCGATCCGGTGGCGCAGGAGACCGTGTTCAAGAAGTACATCCACATCGGCGTGGCGGTAGACACTCCCCGCGGCCTCATCGTTCCGGTGATCCGGGAGGTGAACCGCAAGAGCATCCTTCAGCTGGCATCCGAGCTGGAGCAGCTGGTGGCGCGAACCCGCGACAACCAGCTTCAGCCGGCCGAGCTGGTCGGAGGCAGCTTCACGGTGACCAATATCGGAGCCCTGGGTGGCACTGGCCTCATCCCCGTGGTCAACTACCCCGAGGTGGCCATTCTCGGCATGGCAGCCGCCCGGCCACGGCCGGTGGTGGTCGATGGCGAGATCGCCATCCGCACCATGCTGCCCTTGACCCTTTCCTTCGACCACCGGGTAGCCGACGGAGGTCATGCGGCACGCTTCATGAACGAGCTGGTGCGACGCCTGGGCGACCCTCATGCCCTGCTCTTGGAGACATGAGATGGCTCGCTCGATGACCCGTTCGACTGGACACCCTGATCGGAAAGAGGCCGCCAGGAACGGTTGGCCGCCCTTTCCAGTCCATCGGACGGCTAGCCAGGGGAGATGATCATGGTCGTGGGCAACCTGACGCAGGAAACCGAGGTGGTGGTGATCGGCGCCGGCCCGGGAGGCTATGTGGCCGCCATCCGTGCCGCCGATCTGGGCCGGGAGGTGCTCCTGGTGGAGGAGCGGGAATCTCTTGGCGGAGTCTGTTTGACCGAGGGATGCATCCCGTCGAAGACCCTCATCCACGCGATGCAGCTGATCAACGCCGCACGGGAAGCGGAGCGGTTCGGCATCCTGGTCAAAGAGGTGAATGTGGACATCGACCGGTTGAGGGAGTTCTGCCGCTCGGTGGTGTCCGGCCTGTCTCGGGGTGTCGAGGGGTTGCTCAAGAGGAGAGGGGTCGAGGTCATCCGCGGTCGAGCCCGGTTCGAGAGTGACCGGAGCCTTCGGCTGGAGGGCTCCGATGTCTCCAACATCGAGTTCCGCCACGCCATCATCGCCACCGGTTCCCGGATCAACCAGCTTCCGGTCGGGTACGACCTGCCGCTGTGGAGCTCCGCACAGGCCTTGACCCTGCCCGAGGTGCCCCCCCACCTGCTGGTGATCGGGGGCGGCTACATCGGCCTGGAGATGGGGTTGGTGTATGCCGGCCTGGGTTCGCGCGTCACTTTGGTGGAGTTTTGCCCCCGACTGCTGCTGGGGGCCGATCCCGACCTGGTCGAGGTAGTGATCAAGCGCTGTCAGCACCGATTCGAAGCGCTCCTGGTCGATTCCAGGGTGATCGGCGTCCAGCGATCGGCGGGAGGCTACGAGGTCCAGATCGAACACGAGGGTGCCACCACCACCCGGCGGTACGACCAGGTCCTGGTCGCCATCGGCCGGCATCCCAACACCGAGGATCTGGGCCTGGAAAAGGCGGGGGTGGCCCTCCAGGACGGCGGCATAATCCAGGTGGACAATCGGATGAGGACCTCACGGCCCCATATCTACGCCATCGGCGACGTGGCGCCCGGGCCGCCGCTGGCCCACAAGGCCAGCCGGGAGGGCAAGGTGGCGGCAGAAGCCATCGCCGGCCAGCCTTCCGCCTTCGACAACAGGGCCATCCCGGCGGTCGTGTTCACCGATCCCGAGATCGCCTGGGCCGGCCTGACCGAGCGGGAGGCGGAGCGACAAGGTCGCCCCGTTCGGGTGGGCCGATTCCCACTCAAGGCGCTGGGACGCGCCTGGACCATGGGCCAGACCGACGGACTCGTCAAGGTGATCTCCGAGGTGGACAGCGGCCTGGTACTCGGCGTGGGCATGGTCGGTCCACACGTATCCGAGCTGATCTCCGAAGCCAGCCTCGCACTGGAGATGGGAGCCACCGTGGAGGACCTGGCGGTCACCATCCACCCCCACCCCACCATCGCCGAGGCCATCCAGGAAGCGGCCGAGGTAGCTGATGGCAGACCGGTGCACATCTCACCGGCAACATCGTGATGATCCCTGTCATGGCATCAGCACACGGACCCACCCGGGCCCAACAGACCAACCCCGTCGGTCCTGACCACACCCACCCTTCGTCGGAGGGCGGCAGCATTCCCCCCACCTGGCCCGAAGACCTCAACCTCGTCGGTTGGCGCCACCAGGCCGGCTCCGCAGCCGAGGTCACTGGTATCAAGCCCACTCCCCTGGAGGAGCCCCTCCCCATCGCTCCCTTCGACCCGGACGACCGGCTGGTGGAGGCCACCGGCATGGACGGCCGACCACGAATGGCGCTCTACCCCTACCCCTCCACGGCCCTGGTCCTGGGCCGTGGCAGCCGAGTCGAGCGGGAGATCCACTCCCAGGCCTGCCAGCGGGATGGCATCCCCCTTCTCAGGCGCACGGGTGGAGGCTGTGCCGTTCTGCTGGACCCGGGGAACGCGGTTCTGTCGGTGGCTGTAGCCACCCAGAAGCTGGGGTCGCTGCGCAGGCAGTTCGATACCATCTCCGACTGGCTGCTCGATGGGTTGCGCGGAATCGGCGTGCGGGACCTCGGCCGGAACGGCACCTCCGATCTCACCCTGGCCGATCGCAAGATCTCCGGCTCCTGCATGGCCCGCTCCCGCGACCTGTTGTACTACTCGGCAACCCTCCTGGTCGATCCGCGCTTCGACCTCATGGAGCGCTACCTTGCGCACCCTCCCCGAGAGCCGGACTATCGCCGGCGGCGAAGCCACCGCGACTTTGTCGGCCGCCTGCTGGGGCAAGCCGGAATCGACTCGGTCGCGACGTTGTGCACGGCGCTGAGGGCCCACCTGGACCTGGCGACGCTGGTTCATCGGCTCGATATCTGAGGGGTTGTCTCGATCAGGACGCCGAGCGCGCGGCGGGAGGCTCGCCGGCAGCTGGAGTCACTGGACAGTCGCGTCGGCCTCCGACCCAGCCGGCTGGGCCGTGCCGAAGATGGACTGTTGGTTGGCCATGATCTCCTCGCAGCCCATGTTGGGATCGATCCGGTGCATCTGGAAGGTGTTGGCCTCCCAGTCGGGATCGATGCGGGTGGTGGGGTTGCGCCTGAGCAGGAAGCTGGAGGCATCCACGATCTGCTGATCGGTGTCCCACAGCAGGTAACCCTGGATGTGGTCGTCAGACAGCACGTCACCGCACAGCTCCTTCCAGTGCCGTTGCACCAGGTAGATCTCGCCGTTGACCATCCCCTCCACCTGTACGGTGACCCCCGGATTGCCGTCTTGGTCGTCGTCGAGGACCCGCGGGTCATCCTTCCGGTCGGGCAGCGGGTCGGTCTCGGGGTTCTCCAGGTCGACCCCCATCACCCGGGTGTAGCGCTCCTGGCGGTACCGGACCCCCCCCGAGTCCACCGGTTCGACCACCGCTCTCCGGAGGGAGGGGCCGATGGCCCGGACGAAGGAGTCGGGGATGATGGTCCGGGTGGCGTTGCCGGTGTCGAGGCTCACCAGACCGCAGACCTCGGCCGTTCCCTCCAATCGGTTGCCGTTCTGTGTGAGATCGAGGCGGACGGTGTTGACCATCACCGTCTGGACCTCTCCCAACAACGGCACGTTGGCCCAGGTGGTGGTGGTCTCCTGCTGAGCCCAGCTCCCCGACAGGTCGAAAGGCAGCTCGATCGGGACCGGATCGGTTGCTGCAAGCTGGTCATCGCTCCTGTCGACCGGGTCGGCGGCCAGCCCGGGAAAGCAATCGAGCGGCGCCGAACGCACCTCCCCGGTGGAACGGTAGTGCAACGGAATCGGCGCACAAGAGGACATTGCGAAGACAATGGCCACCACAACAAAAGGGCTTCCCGCTTTGGACAACTCGTCCAGCCATCTCGACATCTGTTCAATCCCCATGAATCCACCCGGGTGGGCTGGCCAGGTCCCGGGCATCACCCATCTACCGCCAACCGGTCGGGCTTGTTGATATCATCACCGCCGCACGTCGCAAAGCCGGTCGGTCAACCCAGACCGGATCGAGGTCTACGGGCATTCGGCCGGGACTCGAAAGTGACGGGAGAGTTAATTCAGCTCCTCCAGCAGGGTCCGTCTCTCCCGCTCACATTCGTCGCCCGCCTCGATCCTCTCCAGCAAGGTGGCCAGGCGGTCGTGGCGCTCACGCGTCAGCGGGTAGCGCCAGAGGACGACCATGCCGACAAGGAAGAGGAACAACGGCAGCAAGGTGGTCGCCACACGAAGAACCGTCAGAACCAGCTCCGATTGGGGTTGATCGATCAGCTGGACCACGCCGTCCACCATCTCCCGTCGAGGAGCGACGAACCCGGACACTCCCAGGATCACGATCATCGATACCTTGCCCAGCGCCGCACAACCATTGATCAAGAAGACGTGAGCCCCACTGAGCAACCCTTCTACCCGCCGACCGAGCAGGAGGGCGCCCAGGTCGGCGACGTCCCCGAACAGGAAGTAGGGGATGGCCAAAATGGCCGACATGCCCACCCCAACCAGGGCAAAGAAGACCAGCAGCCAACCCAGCCCCATGTCGCTCGGCATCAGGAACAATCCGATCCCGCCCAGACAGGCGACAATGGTTCCCATGATGTAGGTTGGCGACTTTCCGATCCGGTAGGACAGCTGGAGATAGATCGGCACAGACAGGGTCTGGAAGCTGGCCACAACCAGCAAGATCAAGGGCAGATCGCCGACTCGCAGAAAGTAGTACTTGACGTAATAGGCCACCAACAGACAGGTGACCTTGATGGCGAGCGCCGAGACCGTCACCATGATCGCGAATCGGAGCACCGTCCGATTGGCGAGCAGGGTCCGCATCTCGGCAGCCCATCTGCCACCTGGCCGCCCCCCGATCCGGCTCACTCTGGCAGGCTCCTTGTTGACCGCGTAGATGGCGTACCAGGGCAGCGCGAAAACAAGCCCGAAACCGATGGCCATCACCCCGTATCCGAGCTTCAGGTCGGGGTCGAAGTACCGCACGATCAGCAGCGGAAGGGAGGTGCACACGATAATGGCCAGGCAGGAGAAAAAGAGCCGCACGGCATTGAGCGAGCTCCGCCCGTCGTAGCTCCGAACGATCTCGGCACCCAGGGCGTTGTAGGGAACGATCAGCAGGTTGTAGACGGTGAAGAAGCACAGCGACCAGAAAAGGTAGTTGAGAGTCTTGAGCACCTCGAAGGGCCAGAAAACGGGAAACCACATGCCGAACAGCACCAGTGGGATGGTCCAGCCGGTAAACAGGAAGAAGACCCGCCGACGTCCATGGCGACTCTCCGTCCGATCCGACAGCCGGCCAACCCACAGCTGAACCAACGCCGTCCAGGCATGGCTGCCGAAGATGATCACCGAAACCGCCAGGGGCGACAGGAGAACGACATCCGTCAGGAAGATGGCATAGAGGAAGTCGACCAGGGCCAACGACCCCCCGCCGAAGATGTCGCCCGTACCATAGACCACCTTGGACCACAGCGACAGGTTGCCTCTGGACGTCGATTCCGAAACGGTTTGACTCACCGGGGTACCCACCTGGGTTGAGATTGTCTGGCCTGACAGGACGGTGGCTGATGCGAGTGGGAAAGAGGTCCTGTTGGTCCGCACCAGACCGCTGCCCGTGCGAGGGTGGATAAAACACCGCAGCCCCTGTCCCTGTCAATTCTGCCATGCACCAGGCGGGATGGATTACCGTCCGCAGTTGTGCCATCCTGGGGCCGGCTATGGTGGAATCCGGGTTCGGCGGGAACAGGAGAGGGCGATGAGCGAGCGGATCTGGCCCGATGGAATCGAGCGGTTGCTCACCCGACTGGGCGACGAGCAGGCTGTGGCCGACCTGGTCGGCCTGGTGTTCGACTTCTGCATCGATCAGCCGATCGGCCGCTACCTTTCACCCGGTCAGATGCTGGAAGCCCTGGATCGGATCCTGACCCCCGAGATCGTCGAACGGGCGCTACAAGCCCACCTTCGACCGTTCCTCGATCGGGAGCGGGAGCGCGCGGCGGCTCGGGGCGACCGGGTGGAGGAGTGGCTCACCGAGACGGCCCAAAAGGAGCTCAGGAGGTTGGTGGGACGGCCCATCCGGCTAAGGCGCTCCTTCTTGGAGCAGCTCGTCCAGCAGGAAGCGGTCAGGCACATGCTGCGTTCCATCATCGAGGAGGCGCTGGGCCGTTTTGTCGATTCGCTCAAACCCGACCGGAAGGGAAGCCTGCTGGCCGCGCTCGGTCGGGGTGCCGCCGGGGTGGCCAGCACCATGACTCGGGGGTTGCTGGGCAAGCTGGGTTCTCAGCTGGAAGCCGCCCTGTCCCGAGCGGCCAACAGCTTCATCGAGAGCTCGATGGACCTGATGCTGCGCCATACCGTGGATCTGCTCAGCAGCCCGGAGATGGCGCAGCGGCTGGGCGAGATGAGCCAGACCGGATTCGATGGCGCGATGGAGCTGAAGGTGGAGCAGATCTTCGTTGCCCTGCACCGGATGCCTACCGAGAAGATCCTGGCGCTGGTACCCGAGCTGGTCACCCACAACCTGGACCGGCAGGAGGTGCGCCAGGCCATCCTCGAGGAGCTGGCCGCCATGTTGGAGGTGGAGGGCCATCGCAGTGTGCGCGAGCTGTTGGTCGAGTCCAAGTCGGTGGACTACTGGCGAGGGGAAGCCATCCGGTTGGTCACTCCGTTGGTGGTCCAGTTTACCGGGGAGGAGCCGCTCGCCCGCTGGTTGGAAGATAACCTTCTCAAATCACAGGATAATGAACCTGGTGTTTGATTTGCTGGCATTTTGTCGGAGGATCGGCCAAACTTTTGGGCGTTTGTTTCGGTTTGAGGCTTTGAGGGCCGGCATCGCTTTGCGGGCATGCGGCTAGCGGCCAATCGCAAGGAGGTTTTTTACTATGCGGAAAGTCACGTGGCTATTTGCAGCGCTGTCAACGTTGGTACTGGCGGGCACCATTTTCGCGCAGAACTGGAGCGCCGCCCCACTTTTTGGAGAGCTCACCCTGACCAGCGGCTTCGCCGAGGATCCCCAGAGTGTCCAGGTGATGGCCGGCGGCGAGACCGACGCCTCTGCCCTCGGCCTCATGGATCCGACCGGCGGACCCTGCCGTGGGCACATCTCGGCGGCTCAGCCCGATTTCCGTCTCCACTACACGGCCGGTGCCTTCCCGCTTCGCTTCTACGTCGTGTCGGCCGCCGATACCACCCTGCTGATCAACACACCGGACGCCACCTGGCGCTGCAACGACGACGCTTCCATCGCCAACTACAGCGGCCTGAATCCGGTGGTCCACCTGGCCACACCGGCCAACGGGCAGTACGATATCTGGATCGGCACCTACTCCCCCGGCACCCCCCAGCAGGCCACGCTGTACATCACCGAGCTGGAGGCCAACCACCCGGGCATGCACGCCCAGTGACGATCTGGGACATCGCGTCCCCCGCCTTCAGCTGACGCCTGTCGCACCTGCTGGCAGCGCTCGAAGGTTCGGTGAGGGGCCAGTCCAAGTGCACCAGACGGGCCCGGAGGCCGCTCTCCGGGCCCGTTTTCCATCCGGCGGCTCTGCCTCCCCCCGCCCTGTTCCAGTGACAACCCGGGGAAATCCTGCTATGGCAAGATCCGCGTGCCTGAACCCATCCGAGGAGGCGGACATGAACAAGATGCTTCTTCTGGGCGACGAGGCGGCTGCGCAGGCCGCCATAGACGCCGGTATCACCACCGCCTACGCCTATCCCGGGACCCCCTCGACCGAGCTGTTCGAGTACATCGAGCGGAAAAGTCCAAAGGGAGGCCCCATTCATGCCACCTGGGCGGCCAACGAGAAGGTCGCCTACGAGCAGGCGGTCGGCACCTCCTTCGCCGGACGTCGGTCGCTGGTCACCATGAAGCACGTGGGGCTCAACGTGGCGGCCGACCCTTTCATCAACTCGGCCGTCACCGGGGCTCATGGCGGTCTGGTCCTGGTCATCGCCGACGACCCCGGCATGCACAGCTCGCAAAACGAGCAAGACAGCCGGTACTATGCCCACTTCGCCATGGTCCACTGCTACGAGCCCGCCAACCAGCAGGAAGCCTACGACATGACCCGCGAGGCCTTTGACACTTCGGAGCGGTTCGCCGCACCGGTCATGGTCCGCCTGGTAACTCGGCTGGCCCACTCGCGGGCCGATGTGCTGGTCCAACCGCCGGTCTCGCCCACCTCGCTCGGACGGAGCACCACACCTGCCCGGTGGACCCTGCTGCCCAGCAACGCCCGCCCCCAGTACCAGAAGCTGGTAGAGAAGCAGCCCAGCCTGCAATCGTTCTCCGAGGAGAGCCCGTTCAACCAGCTGGAGATCAACCCGAAAAACCGCGAGCTGGGGGTGATCACCTCCGGGGTGGCTTACAACTACTTCCGCGAAGTGGCCGGCCCCCACCCGCCGAGCTACCTGAAGATCGGCCTGTACCCCATCCCGACCGGCCAGGTGCTGCAGCTGCTGGACCACGTCAAGGAGGTCCTGATCATCGAGGAGGGCTACCCGTTCATCGAGCAGACCCTGCTCGGTACCCTGGGCATGGCCAACAACAGCCGGTTCAAAGGTCGATTCACCCGCCACCTCCCCCTCTGGGGGGAGCTGAACCCGGACATCGTGGCGGCCGCCCTGGACGAAGGAACCCACCCCGCCGAAACGCCACCGGTCAGCCAGCTGCGACCTCGGCCACCTCAGCTCTGCAAGGGCTGCCCGCACGCCAGCACGTTTTCCGCCATCAACGAGGCCAAGAAAGGCTACGACGACCCCGTGGTGTTCAGTGACATCGGATGCTACACCCTGGGTTACTACGAGCCGTTCAGGACCATCGAATCCTGCCTGGACATGGGCGCCAGCATCGGCTTGGCCAAGGGAGCCGCCGATGCCGGCATGCACCCGGTCCTCTGCGCTCTGGGCGACTCCACCTTCGGCCACTCGGGCATCACCCCCCTGCTCACCGCAGCCCACGAGAACACCAACATGGTGGTGTTCATCCTGGACAACGGAACGGTGGCCATGACCGGTACCCAGGAGAGCATGTCCACCGGCGATCGGCTGGTCGAGCTGGTCGCCGGCGTGGGGGTGGAGCGCGACCACATCCGGGTCATCACCCCGCTACCCCAGCAGCACGAGGCCAACGTCCAGGTCATCTGCGAGGAGATCGAGTATCCCGGCCTGTCGGTCATCATCCCCCGCCGGCCCTGCGTGCAGCTACGCCGTTGAACCCGGTACCAACCCGCAAAGGTGACTCATGAAGTACGATATCGTGATCGGAGGGGTTGGCGGACAGGGGATCCTGTCCATCGCCTATGTCATCGACAACGCGGCGATGAAGCAGGGGCTGCATTTCAAGCAGTCGGAGGTCCACGGCATGGCCCAGCGGGGAGGTGCTGTTTCCAGCCATCTCCGCCTGAGCGACCAGGAGATCTTCAGCGACCTGGTGGCGAGGCGGTCGGCCGACCTGTTGCTCTCGGTCGAGCCGATGGAGGCCTTGCGCCACGCCTCGTTTTTGCGCCCTGGTGGGTTGGTGGTCACCAGCACCCAGACCATGGTCAACATCCCGGACTACCCGGACGTCGACGAGCTACTTGCCGAGCTGAGCGGAATCGGCGAGACCATCCTGCTGAACGCCGACCGGATCGCCCGCGAGGCGGGCTCTCCAAGAGCCCAGAACATGGTCGTCTTGGGAGCCGCCTCGGCGGACATCCCGATCCTCCCCGAGATCATGAAGGAGTTCCTTCTCCAGCTCTTCCAAAAGAAAGGGGAGCGCATCATCCAGGCCAACCTGAACGCCTTCGAGTACGGCCTGTCCAGCGGCCGATTCTACCGGACCTGCATCCAGGCGGGCGCCCAGAGGTCGCGGCTGCTCGCCCTGCTGGATCATCTCGATCCCTCCACCCTCGACATCGAGGCGGCCATTCCCTGGACGCGGGTGATGGAATCGACCTGGTTCGAGCCCCTTCAAGCGCTGTGGCCGGCGGGCCTGTCCCGAACGATCCCGGGCGATCCGGCCATCCCGGAGCGGATCCTGGCCGAGGGGCCGGGATTCCTCGGGCAAACCTGAACCCACAAGGCCCCTGTGCCTCATTGGACGGGTGGAGGTGGAATGCAGCAACCTGTCAGCCAGGATGACGAGGCGGCGTCTCAAGTGAACCCGGAGGCTGCGGGGCTGATCGCCCACACGCTGGAACAGACCGTTGCCGAAGGTCGCTTGTCGCTCATGGAGCACGAGCTGCTGCCGTTCTTCGAACGCCTCGGCTGCCCGCTGCCTTCCTACCAGGTGCTGGGTCGGGAGCCTGACGAGCAGGCGGCGATCCGACCCAACCTTCTGGGCAGACCCGGTGTGCTCAAGGTCATCTCGCCCCAGATACTCCACAAGACGGATGTAGGAGGGGTCACGTTTGTAGACGAGGTACAGCCCGCATCGGTGGCTTCGCATGCCGCTGCGATGCTGGCGGGGCTACCGGAGGCGCTGGCCAGCTCGGTGCGCGGCTTCTTGCTGGAGGAGCGGATCCCCTACCAGCCCGGGCCAGGACGCGAGCTCCTGCTGGGCATCCGCTGCTCGAGCGAGTTCGGGGCGGTCCTCACCCTGGGGTTCGGAGGGACCTACGTGGAGGCGCTCGATGCGGCCTTGCTGACCGGGCAGAGCACGGTGGTCATCCACCCCTCCCTGACACCGACCCCGGTTGCCCGCCAGAAGCTGGAACGCTCGCTTTTCTTCCGCTGGATCTCCGGCTCCATCCGGGGGGTGGAGCCGCTGACCACTCCGGAGCAGCTCCACCTCGACCTCGGCCGCTGGATGAACGCGTTGCTGCAGCTGGTCAGGGCGGTCGAGGCGGCCGGCCAGCGGGTCGAGGAGTGCGAGATCAACCCGCTGGTGTGGGCTGGAGGCTGGATCCCGGTCGACGCCCTGGCTCGGCTGGGGCCCCCGCTTCCGCCCCGCCGGAGCTTTGCTGCCGACAACCTGCGCCGCGCCCTGCACCCCAAGTCGGTGGCCATCGTGGGGGTATCGACCCGGATGAACATCGGCCGGGTGATCTTGCGGTCCCTGCTCGATGCCGGCTTCCCGGCCGATCGGATATTCGTGATCCGCCCGGATGGGGCCGAGATCGACGGTCGGCCGTCGGTTGTAGACCTGGCCCATCTCCCGGAGCCGGTGGATCTGCTGGTGTTGGCCGTGGCGGCCACCAGCGTCCCTGCCATCCTCGAAGAGGTACTGCAGACCGGCGCTGCCCGGTCGGTTCTCCTGGTCTCAGGTGGCATGGGGGAAACCGAAGGCGGCAAGAGCATCCAGCAACGGATCTTCGATCTGCTGGAAACCAGCGATCGATCGCAAAGACCGGTGTTGATCGGCAACAACAGCCTGGGGCTGGTCAGTCTCGCGGACCGGGTGGATACCCTGTTCATCCCCAAGGAGAAGCTGCCCCGCATCAGGACCGGCCTGCACAACGTGGCCCTGGTCAGCCAGAGCGGCGCCTTCATGATCACCCGGATCAGCAAGCTCGTCCACCTGAGCCCGGCCTACCAGGTCTCGGTCGGCAACCAGCTGGACGCCCGGCTGTCGGACTTCGTGGAGATCTTGCGAGAAGACCCCAATATCCAGACCTTCGCGGTCTACATCGAGGGCTTGCGGCCTGGAGACGGAGTGCGACTGGGGCAGACGATCGCTCAGCTGGTTGGCGAGGGCCGGGACGTCATCGTGTACAAGGCGGGGAGAAGCAGCCTGGGCCAGACCGCCACGGCAGGCCACACCGCCTCGGTAGCCGGCGACTACCGCCTGTTTGCCGAGCTGATGGCCGATTCGGGCGCGATGGTGGCCGAAGACTTCTGGGAGTTCCTCCACCTCCTCCAGCTATCGGCCTCTCTTGCAGGGAAAGAACTGTCCGGCAGAAGAGTGGCGATGATGAGCAACGCCGGCTTCGAGACGGTGGGGATGGCGGACAACTACAGCGGAGCGGACTACCACCTCGAACCGGCCCGGTTCCAGGATAGCACCCGGAGGCGCCTGGCCGAGATCCTGGTCCAGGCCAAGATCGACCACCTGGTCACCCTCGCCAACCCGCTGGATCTCACCCCCATGGCCAACGACGAGGTCCACGCCTCCTGCATCGACGCCATCATGCAGGATCCCGGCGTGGATATCGGCCTGTTCTGCAATGTTCCCTTGACCCCCAGCATCCAGAGCCTGCCGCCCGGCCTGCTCCCACGCGACAGCTACGACTCCGAGCATGGATACGCCAGGCGGGTCATCGAGCTGTTCCACCGGTCCGACAAGCCGATGGTCTTCGTGCTGGATGCCGGCCGGCATTATGAGCCGATGTTTCATTACCTCGGGCAGCATGGCTTGCCGGTCTTCCGCTCGGCAGATCAGGCGATCCGGATTGTGGGCCGCTACCTCGAGGCTCGACTGGGACATCGGCAGCGTTGAGGACACGCTGCCGGTGTCTGCCGGGCCGAACGGCCGGTGGGGGTAGCGATCAGAGGCCATCGTGAAACGAGAGCGCAGGCAACCGACCAGCTACCAGGCGCCAACGGCAGCGGGCCTTGTCGCGGTGCTCCTGCTACTGCTGGTCTCTTCGGCAAGCTGCCTGAACCAAGGTACCGTCGGGATCCCCCCTTCAGATGGGGAGGAACCCGATCACCTTGATCCGGGTGCGTCCGATCTCCCTGGGCCCGACGCCAGCGACGACCGTGGCGCCGATGGGACGGAGCTCCCTTTCGACCTGCCCCAGGAGACGGCCGACCTCGTGACGCCGGATGGCGACCAGGTCGATACCATGCAGGATTCCGCCGATCTGGAGCCGGCGGAGATCGAGATCGCGTTGGAGATCACACCGCAGTGGCAGCGCGGGGCGGTAACCTTGCGCTATTCGATCGAGGCACCCACCTCTGATGAGCTCACCGTGCAGGTGGAGTACAGCCTGGACGGCACGAGCTACTCGGCAGCCACACCGCTTGCCGGTTTTCCCGATGGAACCGGACCGCTCCTGCCCGGTCTGCGCCGTTTCGTCTGGGACTCCCTCGCCGACATCCAGAGCGACCAGGAGCAGGTGGTTGTCCGGTTGAGGGGGGTCCGATCCGCTCAGGTCGGGGAGTGGGTGGTCGCCGGCCCTTTTGGGGTGATGAACCGGCCGGACCGGGATCGCGTGGTCCTGTTGACCAGCAGCATCAACGGGAACGACAAGGTCAGGCGCCTGGTGTTCAGCCACACCCAGGGGCTCTCCTACACCAACGAGGTCTACTCGGTCGGCTTTCCCGCCGAACGGGTCCGATTCGAGCCCGGGGGACGGAGCGCGGTGGTATTCGGCGAAAGCGCTGACCGGCTGTTGTTCCTTTCCTTCGACCCCGACGGTACGGTGACGGGACAGATCACCGTCGAGACGGAGGAGACCGCCTTTGGCCAAGCGGAGTTTCTACCGGACTCCTCCGCGCTGCTGCTGTTGGATGTGAACGCCACCGAGCACGGCGGCGGGCTCTATTACCTGGCATGCGATCCCTGGACCGGACTCCCGGAAGAACAGGCTGTACCGGAGCTGATCTACCCGGTTTACGCCGCCTCCAGCCTGGCGCTGCTTCCCGGTTTGCAGGGCGCGGTTCTGGTCGGAACCAGCCAGGGAGATCCTCGGGGAGATCTCCATCTGCAGGTCATCAGCCTGGAGGGAAGCCGGCTGTCCGAGGTGGTCTTTGCGCCCGCCGACAGCATGGAGGAGGCGGTGGCCGTCTCACCCGATGGCCGTCACATCCTGGTGGCACACATGAACTGGTCCGGTAGCGGGCAGGTGGTCCTCTTCGGGCTGGACGAGGAGGGACACATCCAGCTGCCGGAGGGTACAAACTACCTGGAGATCGGCTATCCGGACCACCTCGCCTTTCATCCGGGCTCCACCTCCGCCCTGCTCAGCCAGTACGATCCGGACCGGGTCATCTCGCTGATCTGGTCAGCGGACGGATCGCTGTGGGCCGCGAGCAGCCATACCCTGGGGCTACCCGGCGCGATCGCGCATCCGGAGATCGGCCCCGATCGCGGTCTCTACTTCGTGACCACCGTCAACCCCTCGTCGAGCGAGCTGGGAAGCGGACTTGGGATCTTCGAGCTGGCATCCGACGGAACCGTCACGCCGAAAGAGCCGTTCTACCTGGGAGGCGGCAGCGATCGCATCCCTTCCGGTCTGGCTATCCAGCCCTGATCGGCCCCATCGCCGCTGGATCTTCTTCGCTCCACCGCGCCCCGGCGTAACGGCGCAGGGAGCGCAAAGGACTGTATTGCGGATAGCGGATGGCCCGGTGCCGGACCCCGGTGGGTTGTCCAGACTCCAGGCGATCCGGCAGGCCATCCGCCATCGATTCCAGCAGATCTCGCCTGGTGGTGGGGAAAATGAAGGCTGTCATGAAGATCTGGAGAAACAGGATGGTGCGCTTTGCTCTCGGTGTGGTGCTGGGTGCCCTGCTGGGCTTCGCCTACTATCGCCTCGTGGGTTGCTCCACCGGTGCTTGCCCCATCACCTCCAACCCCTGGATCTCGACCTTCTACGGCGCCACCATCGGAGGCCTCCTCGCCGCCTGAACCCCGGTCGCCGGACCTCGCGCGCTCCAGCTCACCCTCCCTGACCAGAGCGTCGAGGTCCGGATCGGGACCGCACCCGCCAGGAGATCGTCTGGTGGTTTGAGGGAAGAAGAACCGGCGCGATGAATCGGTCGCTGTGATGTCACATCACGTCGATGTCGTCGTCGGCATACAGGGTATCGTCGAAGGGACAGGTGGCCGGATCCCCTTGACCGGGACCATCCAGCGATCCCGCTTCCGGCTCCCCGTCGTCTGCTGTCAACCGGACCGGGGTTTCGTCGTACCAGGTCCGCAAGAACAGGTCGTCCCAGCACTCGCTCACCTGGACGTACTCCTGCTCCAGGTCCAGCAGACCCCCGAGCACCTCGGCCACCTCCACACCGCTTACCCGCACGTCGGAGCGCCCCTCGCCGGTATCGGTCCATCGGCTCCTGACCTGCACCGTCTCGGGCAAAGACAGCTCTTCGACCGGCGCGTACAGGTCGGCCAGGTAGGCAAACTGGAACTCCCCGGAGGTGTCATCCGCCTCCTGGTAGCGATAGGTGCCGGACAAGGGCTCCCCTTCTGGATTTTGGCCCAGATCCGCCAGATCGGTGAACAGCACCTCCACGCTTCGGAAGGATAACGGCCGATGGTCGTAGGAGACCTCCATCTGCCCCACCAAGGTGCTGTTTCCGTTGAGCTCGTGCAGGCTGGTCCAGTCGAGCGAGAATCGGCCATGGCCGTTGCGATCGCCGGAAGGAAAGGCCTCGCCGGCGATGAGATCCACCCAGTCCTCTTCGGAGGAGCTGGCTCGCGGGCGCGCCTGGAGCACGTATCGATACTCCCCTGGTGCCACCCTGGTGGCGCTCAGGCGAAAGGCGGCCGGCTCCAAAGCCGGCGTGTAGGGGCCCCAGACCGCCTGGTCCTGGCTGTACGAGGTGGGAGGCAAGGCCGCGATGTCTCCCAGCACCGACAGGATGACATACACCATGCCGTTGACCGCCCGGGTCTGACGATAGGTCTCCGAGTAGAATAGCGCCGTCTCCCCGACCAGAAGCCCGGAGGGAACCGGATCCGAGGGGATGCGCAGCTCCACGTCCGAGGCTGTTGGAAAGACGGCGCGCCAATCGGTGGTGAAGGAGGTACCTCCCGACTCGGTGCAACCCAACAGGCCGATGCCCAGGCCAATGGACACAAGACAGGAAATGAATGCGATCTTGCGCCGGTTCATTCCTACGACTCCTTTTTCCCTGGACGGACTGCCGGCAGGATACTTCAAAAAACGGGCCAAAACCAGCAGCGGAACAACCACATGGGAAAACCCAGGGCTCAGCTGTCTGGTTCCAGGGAGAAGGTCCACGGACGAGGACACCGCCATCGTGGTCAATCGACGACAGTGGGGTGGAATGACCCTCACAGGTGCTTGACCCTTCGACCAAAAGAGATACAGTTTGGCTGCCAACCCGCAAGGAGGAAACCATGGACCATTCGATCCGAGGCACCATCATGACGCTTGCCTGTCTCATCCTGCTGGCAGGATGTGACAAGTCCCAGCCGGAGCAGCCGGGGCAGCAGCCGACCGCTCCACAGGAGCAATCGGCCGCCCAGGTGGAAGGTCAGCCGGCGACCGGCCAGCAGGGAAGCACCGAGCTGGCCGATCCTGCCCTCTACTCCACCGCTCACCTGGCACCTCGGGTGATCGCCGAGCGCAACCTGCGGGGTCTCTTCGACGAGGCTTCCATCTACTACGAGAGACACCAGGAGACCTGGGAGGAGGGGCTGCCTCCCTTGCAGTTCCCCAACTCCACCCCGCTCACGCCGCCCGAGATCCCCTGCGGTTCACCGGTACCGCCCAATCCCGAGTGGTTCCAGCAGCCCACCTGGCAAGCGCTCCACTTTCTGCCCACCGATCCCATATGGTTCAGCTACCAGTTCGAGAGCTCGGGGACAGGGCGGCGCTCCAGCTTCACCGCAACCGCCTATGGCGACACCGATTGCGACGGCATCATGGCCACCCTGCGCAAGGTGGGCAGCTTCACGTCCAGTGGTCACATCCAGGGTGTAGGGACCACCCTGACCGAGAACCCGGACGAGTAGCCGGAAGCGGAGTGGCTGCCGTCCTTTCGGGTCGGCAAACTGAAGGCAATTCGAGGCGGTGGCTGCGCTCCGCAAGGGTACCGTCTGAGAACCACTCCGAGATCGACACAGTGTAGTGCCGCCAGCCTGTTCACGAGAGATGAAGTGGCCAACAAGGGGGCATCTCCGCTCGGGGATCTGAAGCAGCGACTCCGTTCGCGGGGGTTGAGCCTGATCGCTCAGCTGCGGAGTCAAAAAAGACCGATGAGCGCAGCGACCCCGACAGCAGAATCGCCCGCCGAGCATCAGCGGACCCACCGTATCCAGAAGCGATTCCGACAGATCGCCAGGCAGCTCGATCCCTCGCTGCTGCGCGCCAATGCTGGAGGCCCCCTCACCTCCGAAGACCTGATGGCCGACCTGGTGGACAAGACCGCCGGAGAGACCTTTCTCGACCAATACACCGCCCAGGGCATCTACCTGGCGCTCGAACGCTACGGGCTGATCGGAGAGCTACAAAAGGCGGGATTGGAGCAGCTCGCCGTATGGCTCGATCCGAAAGACCCCTTTCTCCATCACCTGTGCATCTACCACGGCGGCCGGATGACCCGCGACTCGCTGGTGGCCGAGTTGCGGGTGCACGTGACCTCCCGCCCTGCCCAGTACGATTTCAGCGCAGAGCTGGGCGACCGATCTACCCGTTTCCTGGTGGTTGACTGGTTGGTGCTCCAGAACCCGACCCGCTCGTTCACCCCCCAGCGCCCTCCCCTGCCGGGCCAACTCCACCCCGGATTGTCGGTTGGACACCAGGTGCTGGAGCTCCTGGTGATCATGGCGGAACGACTGGAGATGGCGGGTATCCTGAGTGTGCCGATGCACTACCACAACGCCTACCTGTTCCGGCACCGCTCCAACTTTGTCTCCCCGGAGAAGGAGGGACGTTTTTTGGCGCTGGTGCGGGACCTGGCGGGCTATCCGCTGGTTCAGGCAAGCTGGGCCGCCTACCTCGGGTGTGTCCTGGATAGTTCAGGGGGAGTCGCCCTCCAGTGGGAAGGGGGAGAACAGATCATCTCGGTCGACCAGCGGGTGGCCAGCTACTTCACCAGCGAGGAGTATCTGACGCGTCGCGACCTGGAGATGGCGTCCAGCCATTTCGTCCTGGATGGTGCGGCGCTGGTGCAGGCGCTGGACAGGCTGATGCGCAGATGAGATCGGGATGTAACACCTTGACAGTCACCAGCCTTTCTCATAACGGATGGTTCCCGCGCCAGAGCCGTCAGGCCGACTGGCAGGATCGTCATCGGAGTCTGGTATGGACGCTTCGATCAAGAACACCCATTTCCTCGCCCGTCGCATCCATTCCTTGCTGGGCCTGATCCCGGTGGGGGCCTTTCTGGTCTTTCACATGTGGGAGAACTCTCAGTCCCGTTTCGGTCCGGAGCACTACAACACCTTCGTGGTGGAGAAGATCAAGTCGCTCAACTACGTGCTCTTTTTCGAGATCTTCGCCATCGCCATCCCGATATTGGCCCATGCGGTCTACGGCATCATCATCTGGTGGAACGGCAAGACCAACGTCTACAAGTACGGCTACTTCCGGAACTGGATGTGGTGGTTCCAGCGTCTCTCCGGCTTCGGGATCCTGGCGTTCTTGTTGATCCACGTGGGATTGACCCGTATCTACAGCGCCTTGGTCGGTCCGGATCACCTGGTCAACGAGAACATGTTCGCCTACATGCAGCAGCAGCTGTCCAATCCGGCCATGTTCGCGGTCTACCTGGTGGGGATGATCCTGGCCGTGGTCCACTTCACCAACGGCTTGTGGACCATGGGGATCTCCTGGGGGCTGACCACCTCGGTCCGCTCCCAGAAGATCATGCAGGTAGTCTGGGCGGCCCTGGCCGTGGTGATCATCGCCATGGGCATCCACAGCCTGGTCGGCTTCTTCTTCGATCACCCCGAGCTGAGTGCCGGGATCTGAGGTCCATCGATGAGCAGCAAGCAACCGAGAACCATCGTTGTCGGCGGCGGACTGGGCGGCCTGTGGGCCTGCCTGGCGCTCGCCGAGTCGGGCGTGGCCGTCGACCTGTTCTGCCTGTTCGAGGTCAAGCGCTCCCACTCCTGCTGCGCCCAGGGGGGCATCAACGCCGTCCTGGATACCAAGGGACAGCAGGACTCCATCCGGCAGCACATCGTCGATACCATCAAGGGGGGCGCGTATTTGGCCAATCAACCCCCCATCAAGACCATGTGCGAGGAGGCGCCCGGTCTCATCCGGACCTTCGAGCGAATGGGGGTCACCTTCTCCCGGACCCCGGAGGGTTTGATGGACCTCCGGCTGTTCGGCGGCGTCAAGAACAGGCGCACCTGCTTCGCCGGCGCCAGCACGGGGCAGCAGCTCCTCTACGGCGTGGACAGCCAGGTGCGGAAGTACGAGGCTCTCGAAAGGGTCAAGAAGTACGAGTGGTGGGAGTTTCTCTCCTTGATCCTGGACGAGGAGGGGAGCTGCCGGGGCATCGTGGCCTTGGACCTCAGGGATATGTCGGTCAAGGCCTTCCCGGCCGACGCGGTCATCCTCGCCACCGGCGGGCTGGGGTTGATCTACGGCAAGTCCACCAACTCCACCAACTCCACCGGCGCCGCTGCCAGCCGAGCGTACCAGCAGGGCGCTCTCTTCCTGAACGGGGAGTTCATCCAGTTCCACCCCACCGGCATGCTGGGCGACGACAAGACCCGCCTGATGAGCGAGGCGGCCCGAGGAGAGGGGGGGCGCATCTGGGTCCCCAAGAACCCCAAGGAGCGGCGGGCTCCCCGGGACATCCCCGAGAACGACCGCTTCTACTTCCTCGAGGAATGGTACCCCGCCTACGGCAACACCGTTCCCCGGGACGTCGCCTCCCGCGCCATCTGGAAGGTGGTCAAGGACCTGGGGCTGGGCGTCCATGGCGAGGACAAGGTCTTCCTCGACCTCACCCACCTGCCCGCGGAGTTCCTGGAGCGCCGGTTGGGCGCCATCCTGGAGATCTACCGCAAGTTCAAGGGGGTCGATCCCTGCCAGGATGTGGTGGAGATCTTCCCCGCCATCCATTACTCCATGGGCGGCCTGTGGGTCGACTGGGAGAAGGACCCGGTCACCGGCGGGATGAAGCTCGGAAGCGCCCGCAACCATTCCACCAGCATACCTGGGCTCTACGCATGCGGGGAATGCGACGGCGCCTACCATGGCGCCAACCGACTGGGCGCCAACTCGCTGTTATCCGCGTCCTTCAGCGGCCGCGTGGCCGGCCAGTCGGTGGCCACCTACGTCAAGGGTCTCAAGCAAACCGCCGCAACCCTCCCCTCCTCGCTGTTCGAGCAAGCGCAAAAACAACAGGAGGAGGTCAACCAGGCCCTTGTCTCCTCCGACGGCAAGGAAAACCCCTACGTTCTGCACCGCGAGCTGGGCGACATCATGCGGAAAAAGGTCGGAGTCGTCCGCCAGAACGCCGAGCTGGACCAGGCGCTGTCCCAGCTCGCCGAGCTCCAGGAACGATCGGCGCGGATCGGCCTCGACGAAAAGGCCGATTGGTCCAACCTCTCGCTCCCCTACGCCAGACAGGTTCAGGACATGATCGTCCTGGCCCGGGTCATCGCCCAGGGAGCCCGCCTTCGTGACGAGTTCAGGGGCGCGCACTACAAACCCGAGTTCGAGCTCAAGCTCCCCGAGGGCAAGTTCCCCGGCGACCCGGAGTACGACGAGTACATCGACAACTGGAAGCGGAACAACGAGAAGTGGCTCAAATCCACCATCGCCAAGCACACCATCGAGGGCCCCCGGATCAGCTACAGGCCGGTCGATACGTCGGTATTTCCACCCGAGCAACCCCGAGATTATCGCTAGGGCAGGAGCTGGCCATGGACAAGACCATCCATTTTCGCATCCGCAGACAAGACAACCCCCGCTCCGCCCCCTACTGGCAGGAGTTCCAGATCCCGTACCGACCCGAGCACAACGTGGTCTCGGCACTCATGGAAATCCGGGAGAACCCGGTCACCACCCAGGGCGAAAAGGTCGAGCCGGTGGCCTGGGAGTCGAACTGCATGGAGGAGGTCTGCGGCTCCTGCACCATGCTCATCAACGGCAAGCCGCGCCAGGCCTGCTCCACGCTGGTGGACACCCTGACCGAGCCCATCGTGCTCGAGCCGCTCACCAAGTTTCCGGTGGTCCGCGACCTGATGGTGGACCGCCAGGCCATGTTCGAGAGCCTGAAAAAGGTCAAGGCCTGGATCGATATCGACGGGAGCTGGAACGTCCACACCGGTGGACCGCGCATCTCCCCTCAGGAGTGGGAAGAGAACTATATCTACAGCCGCTGCATGACCTGCGGCTGCTGCATGGAAGCCTGCCCCCAGTTCGGCCCCTCCTACCCCTTTGTGGGTCCTGCCACCCTGGCCCAAGTCCGGCTCATGAACGCCCACCCGACCGGCAAGTACTTTCGAGCCGATCGCCTGCACGCCATCATGGGGGAAGGCGGGCTCTCCGACTGTGGCAACGCCCAGAACTGCGTGGAGGTCTGCCCCAAGGACATCCCCTTGACCACCGCCATCGGCGAGCTGGGCCGCCAGACCACCATCCAGATGCTGAAGGACCTGTTCGGACCCGGTCGATGAGCCGTTGACGATCAGTAGTGGAAACGTCGAGCCGTCCCGATGTCCATCTCGTGGAGCTGCTCTGCCAGCTGTCTCCAGACCCGCCCCAGGTCGTTGGACATGACCACCACGTCGTGCAGCTTGCCGCGCTGGTCCCTGGCGTAGGCCTTGCGTTTGAACTCGTACTCGAACCCTTCGTGCCGTAGCGATTCAATCAGATCGCGTTGAGTGGCGAAAAGCTCGGTGACCAGCCTTTCGATCCCGTGCTTGGAGCCTTCGTTGACCAGCTGGGCGAACAGGATCGGCTCGATGCGCAGGTTCCGGTGCTCCGGCTTGATCACGGCCCGAACCTGGGCGACGTGGCGGGTCCACCCGTAGGGTTCCCGGTCCATGGTGGCGTCGCCCACGATCTCCCCATCCAGCTCGCCGACCACTCTCCAGTGGTTCTTGCCATCGAGCTGTGCCAGCCGCGCCTGGCAGACCTCCCGATCCGTCACCTTGAAGCGCAGGACATTGACTATCTTGGGAGAGAGGCTGTTGAAAAAGGCCAGCAACGCATCCAGGTCGTTCTCGACCGAAGGTTCGCGGACCACAAGCTGCCGGCCGTCTGGAAGATCTACCGTGGTAGTGGGAATTGCCATGCTCTTGACTCGCTGTTCGGGTAGATCATGGTAGTCGTGCTGTTGACCCTCCGTCAAGGTCTGATCGTTGTCCGCTCTGGCTGATCCAGAATCGGCCGCCTGCCCAGCGAGCGGCGCGGCACTGGTAAGCAGCGCACGCGCCCGAGCGCGGAGAAACGATAGACCTGGAGCAACGGCACGGGTAGGGTTTTCGCGCCGCTCCATGCGAGGCAAGAGCGCCATCGAGTGGCCAAAGGCAGGGGATCGAAAGAGGGTCAGCGTCGTTTGTCTGCACGACCGATCGAGGCCATGGTCCGTGGTCGAGCCGATTACTCCTCGTTGACAGCGGACGACCGTCTGCCCTAGACTGCCGGCTGTTGCGACCCAGGTGGGTGACGTCAATGCCGGCTGCGACACTGCTCGGAACTCGTCCACCGGTGGATCCGATTCCATGCGAGGTCACTGGAGTCAACATGACCAGGGAGCAGGATGAAGTCGCCATTCGCGCCATGGTGCGCGACGCGCTGGTTCGCATCCTCACCACGGGATCGCAGTCCTCTTCTGCCCCTGCTCCGGTGAAGGCCACCAGCCCCGTCCAACCGGCCATGCCGCAATCACCATCGGCATCATCCGACAAGAGCCAGCTGGCAACCTCGTCGCCTGGCGCAGCCCCGGCCAAGGCTGCTGCGCCCGCCCCATCGACCGCCGCTGCTCCTGCTGCCGCCGGACGACCGCCCCGTCCCATCCTGACCGAGGACCAGGTGCGCTCCATGAAGTCCGGGACCCGCCATGAGCTTCCGGCAGGCACCGTCATCACCCCCTCGGCGCGTGAGGCGGCTCTGCTCAACCATATCGCGCTGGTCACCGCACCGACCGTTTCCGCCCTGCGGAAGGTCGAGCCGTCCGCGGCCGGCGGACCCCTTCAGCCCAGCGCGCCGATCCAGAAGACGATCGCGCTGGGCGCCGACCACGGCGGCTTTCCGCTGAAGCAGGAGTTGAACGGCTTCTTGGTCCAGTCTGGATACTCCGTTGTGGATTGCGGACCCGAAACCTCCGACCCGGTGGACTACCCCGATTTCGCCTATGCCACCGCGGCGCTGGTCTCCAGCGGCAAGTGTGGATTCGGCATCTTCGTGGATGGCGCCGGCATCGGCTCCTGCATGGTGGCCAACAAGGTTCCCGGGGTGTTGGCAGCCCATTGCTATGATCTCTCCACGGCGGTCAACGCCCGGGAGCACAACAACGCCAACTTCTTGACCCTGGGCGGACGGTTGACCGGTTCGGGACTGGCCCAGCAGATCGTCCAGACCTTCCTGGAAACCCCTTTCGGAGGAGGGCGGCACGCACCCCGGGTGGAGAAGATCTTCAGCGTGGAGCGCCGCTTCCTCCGCACAGCACAACAGGGGAGGTGAAGGTGGACCCAGCTCAACTGGAAATGCTGGTCGAGCAGATCACCTGCGAGGTGATGACCGTCCTCGCCGCCGAGAACGGCGGTTGCACGGTGCTCGGAGGCGGGGCCTGCTCCGGGTGCATGCTGTGTGTCCAGCTCGCTCCCGAGAGCTGTCAGCAGATCATGGACGCCGGCGCCTCGAGGCTCTCCAGCACCCTGGGGGCCCAGATCCCATCGGGTGTGGCCGGGTACATCGACCACACCTTGCTCAAGCCGAACGCCACCGAGAGCGATCTGACCAAGCTGTGCGACGAGGCGCGCGAGCACCAGTTCGTCTCGGTCTGCGTGAACCCCTTCTGGGTGGAGTTCTGCGCCCGCCGGCTGGCCGGCACACCGGTGAAGGTCTGTGCCGTGATCGGCTTCCCTTTGGGGGCCACCCCCCCCAAGGTCAAGGCCTACGAGGCCGAGCAGTGTCTGCTCAAGGGAGCCAGCGAGCTGGACATGGTTTTGAACATCGGTGCGCTGAAGAGCCGCCAGTACGATCTCGTCCGGACCGATATCGAGATGGTCGCCCAGGCCTGCCGGCAGGTAAACGCCTTGAGCAAGGTGATCCTCGAGACCGGCCTGTTGACCGACGAAGAAAAGGTCCGCGCCTGCGAGCTGGCCAAGGCAGCAGGGGCGGACTTCGTCAAGACCTCCACCGGTTTCGGGCCGGGGGGAGCCACGGTCGACGATGTCGCCCTCATGCGACGGGTGGTCGGACCCGCCATGGGCGTCAAGGCATCGGGAGGGGTAAAGAACCTCGAGGATGTCCAAAAGATGATCAGCGCGGGGGCCAATCGCATCGGTGCCAGCGCTGGCGTGCAGATCGTCAAGGGCGCTTCCGGTGCGCCCGGGGAGTATTGAGAACGATCGGGATCCACGCCTGCCCGTCGGCATGGGTGAGCGCCGCGCACGGTGACCAGCTCGGGGATCGTGGATGTCGATGGAAAGGTCGAGGATAACACCGAGCGCAACACAGGAGAGAGTAGATGGCCGAAGCTCTTGGAATGATCGAGTGTCGAAGCTTTCCCGCAGTTGTCGAAGCCGCTGATGCCATGGTCAAGGCAGCCAAGGTGGAGCTCGTCAGCTACGAGAGGACGGGGGGTGGGCACGTGACCGCCGTGGTCCGGGGGGACGTCGCCGCGGTCAAGGCGGCCGTCGAGGCCGGCGTACGCGGTGCCGAGAAGGTGGGGGAGATCGTCTCCATCCACGTGATCGCGCGTCCTCATCCCAACATCGACCTGGTGCTCCCCCTGGGTCGCGCCAAGGAGGTCCGCGACGAGATGGCCAAGCTGGGCAAGGCGTCCCAGTAAAGGTACCGTTCCGCGGCTCGGCTTGTCCCGGCCGCGGACGCCCGGTGGGCCGGTGGGAGTTCCACCGGATTGGAGCACATTTGGCGGCCGGTTTCAGAAAAGGGCGTAAAGGCGTTGGTCCGACCCGATCGGCGAACGCCGAGACCGGCAGCCGGATACCGCACCCGATCCGGAACATTCCCACCGCCCCCGGTGGACACGCCAGGTCGCAAGAGGTGCACCGACCGGTTCGGCTCGACGCCAGTTGAGGAGGCAGGCAGATGCTGCTGGGTAAAATTGTCGGAACCCTGGTCTCCAACCGCAAGGACCCCAAGCTGGAAGGGATGAAGCTCATGGTGGTCCAGCAGATCGACCTGGATTGCCAGGATACCGGCAAGTACGTGATCGCCGTCGATGCGGTCGGCGCCGGCATCCAGGAGGTGATCCTCTACGCCACCGGCAGCTCGGCCCGCCAGACGGTCCTCACCGAGAACAAGCCGGTGGATGCGGTGGTCATGGCCATCGTGGATGAATGGGAGGTGGACGGCGTGTTCCGCTACCAGAAGTACCCGGAAAGCCAGTAGGTAGCGGGCTCGATCCGATGTCGCAGGCTCCCACCGAGGAAGAGTTGAAACATGGCACTCGACCAGAAGAGAATTGACGAGATCGTAGGGCGGGTCGTGGGACGGGTCCAGCGGGGAGAGGCGGCCGCCTCCTTCAATCCGCTCACCCCCGGCACCCCCGCCGGTGCCTCGCTGGCCCAGACCGCCGCCGCACTGGTGAAAAAGAACGCCCCACCCCCCTCCTCCGCTACCGCTTCCCACGCCAAACCCCCCGTTTCCACCGGCGACGAGGGGATCCATCCGGACATGAACAGCGCGGTGGCCGCCGCTCGTTGGGCACACCAGCAGCTGATGGCGCTCGCCATCGCCGACAAGGAACGGATCATCGCCAACATCCGCCGGATCGCGCTGGAAAACGCCGAGTACCTCAGCCAGATCACCATCGAGGAGACCGGCATGGGGCGGATGGAGTGCAAGATCGCCAAGCACCAGCTCATCGCTCAGAAAACCCCGGGGACCGAAGACCTTCAGCCCACCGCCTGGACCGGTGACAACGGACTGACCCTGGTCGAGTACGCCCCCTATGGCGTCATCGGCGCCATCACCCCCTCCACCAACCCCACCTCCACCATCATCTGCAACGCCATCGGCATGATCGCTGCCTGCAACGGAGTGGTCTTCAACTCCCATCCGGGCGCCAAGAAATGCTCCGAGATCGCCGTTCGCCTGATCAACCGGGCCGTGCGAGAGGCCGGCGGCCCCCCCTGCATCCTGAACTCCCTGGCCGAGCCTACCATCAAGTCGGCCCAGGAGATGATGAAGCACCCCGAGGTCAACATCCTGATGGTCACCGGCGGTCCGGCCGTGGTGAAGGTGGCAATGGGTATGGGGAAAAAGGCCATCTGCGCCGGGGACGGCAACCCCCCCGCGGTGGTCGACGAGACCGCCGATCCCGATCAGGCTGGCCGGGACCTGGTCATCGGTGCGGGCTTCGACAACAACGTGGTGTGTGTCCTGGAGAAGGAGATCATCGCCGTCGACTCCATCGCCGACAAGCTCAAGGCCGCCATGAAAGCGCACGGCGCGGTGGAGATCCAGTCCTGGCAGCTGAGCCGGCTGGAAAAGGTCATCTTCAACAAGCAGAACGGTCCGCGCAAGGAAGCGGAGATCAACAAGAAGTTCGTGGGGAAATCCCCTCACGTCATCCTCAAGGAGATCGGCGTCTCCGCCGGTCCGGAGGCCAAGCTCATCCTCGCCGAAACCAGCGTGGACGATCCGTTGGTCTGGACCGAGCAGCTCATGCCGGTCATCCCCCTGGTGCGGGTGCGCAACGTCCACGAGGCCATCGACCTGGCGGTCGAGGCCGAAGGCGGGCGGCGCCACACGGCGACCATGCACTCGAAGAACATCGACATGCTGACCAAGATGGCACGGGCCATCAAGACCTCCATCTTCGTCAAGAATGGACCTTCCATCGCCGGCCTGGGCTACGGAGGACAGGGCTTCGCCTCCTTCTCCATCGCCAGCCCGACCGGTGAGGGACTGACCTCGGCCAAGAACTTCGCCCGCATTCGGCGCTGTGTGGTGGTCGACTCGTTCCGGATCGTCTAGTGAGCGACTCCATCGTCGACAAGGTTCGAGACGCCGGCGTGGTCGGCGCAGGGGGGGCGGGGTTCCCCACCTACGTGAAGCTTTCCGCCAAGGCCGACATCGTCATCGCCAACGGCACCGAATGCGAGCCGATGCTGGAATCGGACCAGCATCTCATGACCACCATGGCCGAGCAGGTGCTGGAAGGGCTGTCTTTGGCCATGGAGTCCACCCGGGCCGGCTCTGCCATTATCGCCATCAAGAAGAAGTACACCTCGGCCATCCAGGCGTTCGAGAAGCACCTGGACCGCTATCCCAACGTCCGCCTCCATTTTTTCGAGTCCTTCTACCCTGCCGGTGACGAGTTCGTCGTGGTGTACGACTGTACGGGGCGCTCGGTTCCGGAAGGCGGGCTGCCGATCGAGGTGGGCGTGGTAGTCCAGAATGTCGCCACCCTGGCCAACATCGCCCGGGCCGTCCAGGGGAACCCGGTCACCTCCCGGTTCATCACCCTGGCGGGCGAGGTGGCCCAGCCGACCACCTTGCACGCCCCGTTGGGCACCGCCTACGAGTTTCTCTTGGACCAGGTGGGAGGCTTCAGGGAGGAACGGTTCAGCGGTCTTGTCGCCGACGACCTGGCTCTGGTGGAAGGCGGCCCCATGATGGGCCGGGTGGTCCCTGCCGACAACGTGGTCACCAAGACCACCGGCGGACTGCTGGTCCTTCCCAAGCGGGGGCCGGTGGTTACCCAGCTGACGCGCGATCTGACCACCACCATCCGCAGGGGCCGGTCGACCTGCGACCAGTGCCGCGACTGCACCGAGCTCTGCCCCCGCTTCTTGTTGGGCCACGAGCTGCAGCCTCACCGGGTCATGCGGGCCATCAACTACGGGCTGGACCTGCCGCCGCGCACGGTGACCGCCGCCGTGCTGTGCTGCGAGTGCCGGCTGTGCGAAGCCTTCGCCTGTCCACTGGAGCTGGCGCCGGTCACCTACTACAAGGCGATCAAGCAGGCGCTGAGGGAGCAGGGCTGGAAGAACGAGATCCACCGCAACCGGGATCTGCAACCCCACAGCATGCGCGAGTACCGCCGGGTCCCCACCACCCGCCTCATGGATCGGCTGGGGCTGGCCCGCTACGCCGACATGCACGCTCCCTTGCGGGCCACCCTGGTCCAGCCGGATTCGGTGCGCATCCCCTTGCGGATGCACATCGGGGCGCCCGCTCAGCCGGTGGTCAAGGTGGGCGACCAGGTGAAGACCGGCCAGGTGATCGCGGCCAAGCCCGACAATATGCTGGGCGTCCCCGTCCACGCCTCCATCGATGGCGTGGTGACGGAGATTGCCAACGCCTACATCCGCATCGAAAGGAGCAAGTAGGATATGGATCCGGCCCTGGGGACCATCCAGCTAAGCGACGCTGACCAGACCTTGAAGAATGCGCCGGCCATCGGCATGGTGGAGACCAACAGCATCGCTGCCGGTATCGCCATCGCCGACGCCATGCTGAAAAGGGCGCCGGTGGAGCTGCTGGAGTGCCGGCCCGTCTGCCCCGGCAAGTTTATCATCCTGGTCGGCGGTCTCACCGACCCCGTCAACGAGGCCATGTCCGCGGCCATCGCCAGGGGGACGGAAACGGTGGTGGACAGCCTGCTTTTGCCCAACGTTCACCCCTCCATCTTCCCCGCCATCGTCGGTGCCGTGGAAGCCAGGGAGGTGGAGGCGCTGGGCATCGTGGAGACCATCAGCGTGGCCTCCACCATCGTGGCCGCAGACGCCTCCGCCAAGGGAGCCGACGTGCTGCTGACCGAGATGCGCCTGGCCAACGGCCTGGGAGGCAAGTCGTTCTACCTGATGGTAGGCGATCTCGCCAACGTCGAGGCCGGCGTCCAGGCCGGTGTAGAGAAGATCAAGTCCCATGGCCTGCTGGTTCGCTTCGAGATCGTCCAGCAGCTCCACGGGCAGGTCAAAGAGAAGATCATGTTCTAATTTGTGGGCGTGCCATCATGTTTCTGGCCAAGGTCATCGGCACACTGGTTGCCACCACCAAGCACGAGGCGCTCACGGGCGTCAAGCTGTTGATCGTGCAACCGGTCAACGAGCAGCTTCAACCCAATGCCGAACCGGTGGTGGCCGTGGATGGAACCCACATGGCCGGCCCGGGCGAGATCGTATACTGCATCGCATCTCGCGAAGGCTCCCTGGTCCTGGAGAACTGGTTTACCCCGGTGGACCACGGGATCCTGGGCATCGTGGATGAGATCGTCGTGGTCGTGGACCGCCGGGAGGTACAGACCCTCAGCCATGGACGCCCCACGACGCCGGACAAGGAGCAACCATGCTGATCGGTCGGGTTGTCGGCAACATCGTCAGCACCATCAAGAAGGATCGCGACTTTGGCGGCAGGAAGCTGCTCCTGGTGCAACCGGTCGGGCTCGATCTCCAGCCGGAGCCGGGGGTCGATCCGCTGATCTGCACCGATGTCGTGGACGCCGGCATCGACGACGTCGTGGTCTACGTGGACGAGGGAAACAGCGCCCGGCAGCTGCTCGAGCTGGACAAGACCGGCGCCGTCCGGGCCGTCATCGTCGGCATCGTGGACGAGGTCGCCATCGCGGGCCGGAAAACCTGGCGCAAGTTTCAACAGGACGAATCGATCTAACCAGAGGGGTCAACCATGCCATTTTCCTGGTACCGCTCCCAGATTCCCGATTGGTTCGAGGACACCTTCGACCGCAAGAATCAAAACCAGGTCGAAGACCGGATCCGCACCCAGGCGCGCATCCTGCGCAACCTCAACTACTCCCTCGAAGACGCCATCTGCCGCGTCAGACTCTACCTGCAGTGGGAGTTCGAACTGCCGCGGGGCAGCGCCATCCCCTGCTGGGAACAGGTCGAGGAACTGGTTACCCAGGTCTACGAGATGACCATCAAGTACACGGAACGTGGCTTCCCCGATCCGGACACGGTGCGGGATCACATCCGCAAGGTCTATCTCAGCAAGATCCTCGACGCCGGCGCCTGCTAGCGTACCGCGCGGGGGGCTGATGTCCGGTCCTTCATCGTTCCCCGCAACCAAACCAGGCAGCGGGCTACAATCTGCAACAGCGATGTCTTCCAGAGCGCACCGCATGCCCACCGAGCGGTGCAGCACCTTTTTCGCCCGAACCGGACCACCCCTTTTTTGGTGTCAACCCGACACGGCAAGAGATCAGTATCCGAACGCTCCCGGGTCGGGAGTGCTCGTCCGGCTGCCTTTCGCGGTGCAGGGGGGAGCTACCCCGCGACCGCCTGGGCAGCCCGTGTGATGGCGATGAAGGAGTCGGCCTGAAGCGAGGCGCCGCCCACCAGCGCCCCGTCGATGTCGGCCTGTTCAAAGTAGGAGCGGGCGTTGGCGGCCGTCACGCTCCCCCCGTAGAGGATACGGACCGCCGCGGCGGTCTGCTCGCCGAACAGCTCTGCCAGTACACCGCGGATCACCAGTCCGCATACCGAGTTGGCGGCCGCCGGCGCACAGGCGCGGCCGGTGCCGATGGCCCACACCGGCTCGTAGGCGATGACCAGCCGCTCGGGAGAGAGAGACAACCCGTCTAGTGCGACCGCCACCTGGGTGGCCACCACCTCGCTGGTACGGCCCTCCTCCCGCTGGGCCAGGTTTTCTCCCACGCACAGCAGAGGCACCAGGCCGTGCTGGAGGATGGCGGCCAGCTTCTTGCGGACCACCTCGTCGCTCTCTCCGAACAGGGAGCGCCGCTCCGAGTGTCCTACCAGGACATAGCGGCAGGTGCCGACCAGCATGGAGGGGGAGACCTCCCCGGTGAAGGCTCCCTTGCTCTCCCAGTGGCAGTTCTGGGCGCCGATGCGGATGGCGGTGGGCTGCACCAGCTCGGCCACCGTCACCAGGGCGGGAAAGGGGGGGATCAGAATGACCTCGACCTTCTTGCACTGGTTCAATGGACCGCGCATGGCGCGCACCAGGTCGATCGCCTCGCGCCAAGCCAGGTGCATCTTCCAGTTGCCCGCCACGATGGGGGTTCGGCTCGTCAACACGGGTCGTCCTGAGGTAAACGCACGAACCAGGAGCCGTCAGCGGCCGTAGCGGGTCTGGTCGGCCGTACCGCCTCCACCGTGCTCCTCCAGCTCCCGGTTCAGCTTGTCCAGCACCTTGATGGCCGCTTCGGCCGCCGAGTCGATCTCCGACTCGGGGCCGGACATGACCAGTCGGCCGGTGGCTCCGAAGGGTTGCAGGGTGATGAGCTTGACGGTTGCCGCCTTCAACGCTTCGTTGGTAGCGATGGTCAGGTAGGCCGCCGGGGTCACCTCCAGGATGAGCACCGACTCGCCCGCCACCACCATGTTTCCCTTGGAGGTCCCGGTAAAGTAGATGGCGTGGTCCTGCTCCACCCCGCGGATGATCATGTTGGTCAGGATGTTCAGGCGAGCGCGGTCGTACACCGTCAACCCGCTGGCTCTCAAGACCGCCTCCTGAGCTGCCATGACCTCGCCTTGCTCGGGATGCTGCATCTGCATCATGCCGAAGTGGCGTTCGGTGACAACCGACCCCAGTCGGACCCTGGTGGCCTTCAAAGCCAGGTCGATCATGCGGTGGATCTCCATGGCAGGCGCCAGCTCCAGCATGATGGAGGCGTCGTACTCGCTCGGGTCATACACCCGGTTGTCCTTGGCGATGAACTGGGCCAGCTGGGGCTGCATGCTGTCGATGAAGATCAGGGTGCGCAGCTCGAACTTGGAGTCTGGTCTCTTGACACTCTTTCCAGCGGTGGGGTCAGCCATCTGGTGTCTCCTTGATTGGACGGTCCCCTGAAAAACACTGTTCCCGCCGCCTCTCGGTCGGCCTGGCCTGCCCCGACCATCGCGATCCCGGCCCCGCTAGCGAGCCTCGGAACCGCCGCTCTGCCGGGTGCCGCCACGAAAGGGCCTGAAGCCCAGGGGAACGAACCCATTGTACGGATCTCGCCCCCGGTAGCAAGGGTTGCAACGGCCCTGCATCCACCACGTTCGCGGCGGCCGGTGCGACACGGCCAAGCACCCCGCACGGCGTTTGCGACCGCCAGGCCGACGGCCGGACAGAGCTCGCTCAGCCTTCGACTATTCTGTCTTTGAGACGCCTCAATGCCCTGCCGAGGTCACCGGCCTCGGGGGTCTCGGGAAGGCCCACCACCGGAATGCCCAACCCCCGTCGACCTATCTCGGCCGACAGGATCTCCATGAAGATGCCGGAGCCGGCTTCCAATCGGCCAGAGCCATCGGCGGTCAGGTGGGGTACCCGGGTGACGCTGCAGCTCGGGCTACCGTCGATGCCCAGGATGAAGAGCACTCGGTAGCCGGCGTTCTGGTAAGTAGCCAGCTGCACGGCGACCTGTTCGGCGACCGCCTGACAGACCTCGCGATAGGCCGGCGAATCGTACTGCTCGTAGGTGTCGGTACCCAGCGGGCGCAAGGGGCCGAGATGGATCATCTCGGGGCATGGTAGCTGGAGGATCCCCACCCCGCACTCGGAGAGAACCGGGAGCAGGGGCTCGAACACCCCCGGGTAGGCCGCCAGGCCCTGCACCTTTGCGTTCTGGTTCAACAGGCAATGGGCGACCGCGACCAGCTTTCGTCCTCGGTTATCTTTCATCGGTCGGTGTGATCCTCTGGGGAAGATGGGGCGCGCCAGGCGAGCGAAGCATCTTGCGGGCACGAGCGCATCCCGGGAGCCCTTCTTTTTACAGGAAAGAACGGGTTCCGGTAAACCCAGTGAGTCAGATCTGGATGGGTTCGACAAGCCTCCCTCCTCCTGCGTTCTCTTGACCGACCGGGCCCCGACTCCGGCTTGGACCCGTTTCAAAAGAACCAAGAAAAGCTGCAATCCAGGCCGAATTCGTTCTAGAATGATCGGAGCCATACCGATCCCAGGCGGCCGTCCGGTCGAGGCGAGAATATAGCGTCGGTGGGCGGACACCAGGACCCCCTGGCCAAAGGAGGTAACCGAGCAGGTGTTGAGGATCGATCCGGACGCAACCTCCTCCCAGACGAGGATCTGCCCTGATTGTGGCACACATCTGCGGGGGGATGCTCGATTTTGCGGCCATTGCGGTCAGAAGCTGGTCCAGGACGGGAAGATCGAGGCTTCCAGCCTGGTAGGCCAGATCGTGGCGGGGGCCTATCGGGTGGATGAGATCCTGGGGACCGGCTCGATGGGGGTGGTCTATCGCGCCGAACAGATCGCGCTCAGCCGACCGGTGGCCCTCAAGGTGATCGGGGAATCCACCGACGACGAGACCACTCGGGCCCGCTTTCGGAGAGAGGCTCGCGCCTCCAGCCAGCTGGGTCATCCCAACGTGGTGCAGATCTATGACTTCGGGCAGCTGGCCGGGGGGCAGCCCTACCTGGCGATGGAGCTTCTGGAGGGGAAGACGCTGGAGCAGATCATCAACGAGGAGTTTCCCATTCCACTGAAGCGCATCGTCGTGTTCATGACCGATGTGCTTTCTGCCCTGCAAGCCGCCCACGACAAAGGGATTCTCCACCGCGACCTCAAGCCTGCCAACGTGTTCATCTGCACCTTGCCGGACAACCGGGAGATCGCCAAGGTCCTCGATTTCGGCATCGCCACCGCCATGGACGGGACCCAGTCCGGATCCAAGACCTGGGCTCCGCTGACGGAGGCCGGCTTCGTATGCGGGACCCCGGCTTTCATGTCCCCCGAGCAGGTCCAGGGGCTTCCGTTGGACCAACGCAGCGACCTGTTTTCGGCGGCGGGCCTGATGCACCAGATGCTCACCCAGCAGCGCCCCTTCCCTGGCAAGACGCCGGTCGAAGTGGGCGCCAACATCGTACTGAAACCGCTCCAGACACCCAGCAAGGTCAGACCCGAGCTGAACCTGCCGGTCGAGATCGACCGCTTTCTCATCCAGGCGATGGCCAAGAACCCCGAGGAGCGTTTCGCCACCGCGCTGGACATGATCGAAGCGCTCAAGGAGCTTTCCGGCAAGCTGCTTGTTCGCCAGGACTCCCTGGCTGCCACCACACCCACCGCCGTGAAGTCGAGCCCACGACGGCCACGGAGCGGCTCCAAGTCACCAAGCCAGGAGATCACCCTGGCAGACGCCATTCCCAAACAGAACCTGGACGAGATGAGCCACCTGGTGCAAGCGGAAACGCCCGAGGATCTGGACTCTCTCGAAACCCTGGTTCCTGCCGGCCGGAGACGCCGGCGCGCTGCCAGCGAAGAGACATTGAACGCTCGGCGAGATTCCTCGGACTGGTCCGCCATCGACGTGGCCGATGAAAGCCCCGACCAGGACATCCGCTCTACCCAGCAGGTCCGGCGGCTCCGCTTGAAACAGCAGAGGTTCTGGATGGTCCTCCTCTGGTCGCTGCTCGCCCTGCTCGCCATCGCTGCCGGTGTGCTGACGGTCGTGCTGATCCGGCGATAGATCCCCAGCGGCGTGATCCCGAAACCGCCGCCCCTTTTCGCACTCTACCCATACCCGTCGTTTTGCCGGCGCTACGCCCCGCTTCCCTCGGCCTTGGCCCGAGCGAAACACGTCTGCTGCCTCTGCCCTTCTTTCCCTTTTCAACTCAGACAGATGGGATCCCGAGCGAATCTCTGGTACCCGGCCGAGCCGATATTGAGTATGATAGCAGCTTCCGTTCGTCGCGCTGGGTGGTGATCGTCATGTCCGAACAGAACCAGTCTCTGTGGGAGCACCTCAAGAGTAGTCCCGCAGATACAGCCCGCTTTCTCGAGCTCAAGAGCAACCTGATGGCCGCCATGGACTGGCGCGCCCTGGCCGAGTTGTACGCCTTGCGGGCGACCGCCGTCAGCCCCTACGAGGCGAGCCTGCTCCATCTCTCGGTGGCGGAGAAGTGGGCCCGTGAGCTGGGTGACCAGGAGCTGGTTCGATCCAGCTATGACAGGGCCCTCCAGCTATCCGAGCGGGTGGAAGGGTTGCGGGAGTTGCTGGGAGATCTGTTCTGGAAAAAGGGGTTCTGGCCTCTGCTGGAAACCATCCTGGAAGAAGATGTCCGGAGAACCCCTCCTGGCGACGATCGAGGAGCGGCCTACCTGGAGCTGGCCCGCTTCCGGATCATCAAGCTCGACCAACCGAAAAAGGCCGCAGAGGCCTACCTGAAAGCCTACCACGAATCCCCCAACCTGACCTCGGTCTGCCTGGAAGAGCTCGAACGGCTCAACAGCTCCCATCCCGCCAACGACGCCGTAAACCTCGCTCTTCAAGAAATCTACCGCAACGCCGGCCGCTACCAAGAGCTGCACGACCTCCTGCTCAAACGCCTCGACGCCCTCGGCTCGGACCTGGTCACGGCCCGATTCTCCCTGCTCATGACCTTGACCCGAGTCGCCGGTCGAGACCTCGCTCGCTGGGACCTGGCGGTGGCCTACCTCGAGCAGGCCACCCAGACTCAGCCCGACCGACTGGAAGAGGTCATCGAGACCGCGATCAGCCTGCGTAACCTGGCCCCCCAGGACATCGCCCTGATGCGCTTCCTCCAGGGCGCCTGGGAGCAGACAGACCACTGGCCTGAGGCCCTGGAGATGATCCAGGCCCAGATCCGTTCCTCCTTGCTGCCCTCCTCGGAAACGGCGGCCCTACAATGCCGAGCGGGCGAGATCCTGTGGCACTCCCTCGACCGGAGGCTGGAAGCGATCGAGTCCTTCAATGCCGCGGCCACCATGGACGAAGCTTGCCTGCCAGCCGTGATCGAGCGCTACCAGCAGTATGCCCTGGAGGTCGAAGAGATCGAAATCCAACAACGGCTCGAGGAGGCGCTCCAGGATCAGCTCTATCGAGCCAATCGTACCGCCGAGCTGCTGGCGCTGTGGCAGGAGCGCCTGGAGCACACGGCGGATGCACCCACACAGGTCCAGCTCCTGTTCAAGATGGGCGACCTGCTTCGCACCGAGCTGGCCGATCCCAAAGCAGCCCTGGACAGGTACACCGCCGCCTCCGAGCGAGCCCGCACTCCCGAAGAGCTCACCGGCCTGATGGAGCGTCTGTTCGAGCTCAGGTTGCATCCCGATCGAACCGACGAGGTGGAGCCGCTGATCGAATCGGTTGCCGAGCGGCATCAGCGCTGGGATGACCTGTTCTACCTGTTGACCATCCGGCTGGAGCAGACCGAAACCCCGGCCGAAGAAGCCGCCATGCGTTTCCAGATGGCCCGCCTCCTGGAGACCCGCCTGTCCGATGTGACCACCGCCCTGGAGTACTACCAGGTGGCCTCCGAGCTCGATCGCTCGAACCGCCTCTATGTCCAGCACGCCAGAGAAGCCTTCGCTCGCGCGGGCCGCTGGGACTCCTGCCTGCCGCTGTTCGATCGGGAAATGGCGCTCATCCAGGATCCAGGGGAACGTATTAGCCTGAACTGCCAGAAGGCCCAGACCCTCTGGACCCGCCTTGACCAACCCGCGCAGGCTGTTGGCATCCTGCTGACCGCCCTGCTCGACGCTCCCCAACAACCGGAGATCCGCCAGCACCTTGTCGACCTGCTCCGCCAAGAGAAAGGGCTCGATGCGTTCGAGCAGCTCCTGGAGGAGACGGCCGAGCAACCCGGCGACACCCTTGACCTGCCGCACATCGCCCGAGCGATGTCCGCCTTGCTTCTTGGCGCGGAGCCGGTCGATCTGGACAGACGCTGGCTTTCGTACCTCCTGGCCATCGACCGCTACACCACCCTGGAAGATCGGGCACACCAATCGCTCCTCGCGGCATTGAACACAGAGAACCTCCACGAGGAGCTCTTCGATCTCCTGATGCGACGCGCTGGCCGCCTGGAAGACATCGACGCCAGACGGGCAATCTACACAGAGCTGCTGGCGCTCTGTCGAGATCGACTGCATGACGACCAGCGCCACCAGGCGGTCTACTGGCAAATGATCGAGGACTTCCCCGACGACTGGCCAGCCATCCACGAGTTCATCGCCCTGCTGGAAACCGGCAACCGGATCGTAGAGCTGGACCAGCTCTACCGGCTGGTCATCTCGCGTAGCACGCCGGAGGACAACCAGCAGGAGTTATTGGCCTTGATGGAGGCCTACGGCCGCTACCAGCACACCACCCTCCATCGGCCCGACCTGGCGGTGGATACCTACCGGTTGGCGCTCGACCTCGATCCGCTCAGCCAACCCGCCCTGGAGTTCTTCCGGGAGATCTACGGCAAGGTGGAGGATCTTCCCACCTACTTCGACCTGTTGGCGAGCACCCTCCTGCAGCTGACGGACCCCTCCCCCCGCTCCGATCGTCTGGCCGAGTTGGGACAGCTGGCCGCTTTTCGCCTCTCCAACCCCGGTCGAGCCATCCCGCTTTTCGAGGAGATCCTGGCCACCCCCCAGGCAAACCCCCAGGCGATGCAGCAAGCCTTCGACAGCCTGATGGAGATCTACCGTCGGGCGGGTCGACACCAGGAGCTGCTCGATCTGCTGAGGAGCAAAGCCGAACGTGCTGTCGAGACCGAGACCAAGGTCGCCTGTCTCCTCCAGGTGGCCGACCTGCTGGAAGAGCTCGACCGGCTCCCGGAGATGTTGGCCACCCTCGATGAGGTCCTCAAACACCAGCCGGATGACCTGGTGCTGCTGGAACGGGCCGCCGACATGGCCCTGCAGATCGATGATGCCCAGCTGGAGCTGAAGTACACCCGGGCGATGATCGAGACCGCTCCACAGCGGACCGATCTCAGGCTCAGAGCGGCCCGTATCCTGGCCGAAGCCCTGGGAGATCGCGAGCAGGCGATCGACGAGCTGCTGTTCATCCTGGAACGAGAACCGGCCAACCCGATCGTCCTCGACCTGGCGGATGAGAACCTGAGCAGCCTCAGCCGGTTCACCCAGTGGCGCGACCTGCTGGTGGCCCAGGTTGAGCGGGCACCAGATCAAGAGACTCGGGTCCAGCTGCTCCTGCGGCTGGCCGACGCCGCCGACATGGTGGGACCGGGTTCCAGCGAAGAACGGGATTGGCGGGCCTGGGCGCTCGGTGAGGTGATCCACCTGGAGCCGGAGCGGACCGAGGTGGCCGAGACCCTGGTGAAGCACCTGGAGGATATGGGCCAGTGGGCTCAGGCCGTCGAGCTGGCCGAGTCGTTGTTGAACAGCGCCACGGTGCAGGAGCAACGACTGGCGCTCCTGCGGCAGCTCGGCTCCCTCCATGAACACCAGCTCGACCAGCTCCAGAGAGCCAGGCAGATCTACCAGGAGATCCTCGAGCTGGTACCGGAGGATGCCGGAGCCCACCGGGCGCTGCTGCGGATCGCCGAAAAATCCCAGGATTTCCAGGAGATATTGCACCACACCCGCAGAATCGTCGAGCTGGAACCGCTGGCCAACGACCTCGCCGAGCTGGTCACACGGGCCGCCGAGATCGCCGAGAACCAGCTTGGGGATCAGGCCGCCGCAGTGGAGCTGTACAACCGGCTGGTCGAGCTCGATCCACTGGACAAGAGCGGTCTGGAGCAGCTGGCGCGCCTTCTCGAAGCGACCGGGGACCACCGGGCGCTGGCCGAGGTCTGGGATCGGCTGGCGGCACTGGCCGACAAGGACCAGCAACGGGCCGACCTCTGGCTGAAAAAGGCGATCTTGGCGGAAGAGACACTGGGTGAACCGGATCGGGCGGCCGAAGCCTACCAGGATATCCTCAGGCTACAGCCGGCCAATCGCCTGGCCTTGAACGCCCTCAAGCGGATCTACTCCACCACCGGCCGCTGGCAGGAGGTCCTCAACCTGCTGGAACGGCTGGCGCAGCTCGATCCCGATCCGCACATCCGCGGCGCCCTGTGGAGAGAGGCGGCGCAGGTATACGAAGAGCAGCTTTCGCAGCCGGAGATGGCCTTCGACCTGCACCGGAGGACCTATGAGCTGCTCGACGACGAGACCACCTCCATCAGACATCTGCGTAGACTGGCCGAGCAGCACGATCTGTGGGAGCCCTACATCCAGGTCCTGCTCAAAGACATGCAACGAGGGACCGAATCTGCCGAAAAGCTGGACCACCTCATCGACGCCGCTCACATCATGGCCGACCAGCTCGGGCAGGCCGACAGGGCGTTCGACCTGCTGTACTCCCAGTTCGAGCCGGCTCCCCGCCAGGACGAGCTGTTTGCCACCCTCAGCCGGATGGCCTCCCGGCACCACTTGTGGGATCGGCTGGAGGCAACCTACACCCGTCTGGTCCGGGCCACCCTGGAACCGGAAGGCAAGGTCAAGCTCTACCACCAGCTGGCCGAAATCCTCTCCGAGCAGGCGGAGCTGCCCATCAGGGCGTTGGCTGTCCTGAAGGAAGCCTACCTGGTCCAGCCGGCCCATGGAGAGACGCTGGCCCGCATGGAGTTGCTGGCCAACCAGCACGAGTTGTGGGAACCGCTGGAGGGCTTTTACCAGGAGCGTTGGGACGAGGCGGTCGAGCTGCGGGAGAAGATCGAGCTGTTGCGTCTGCGCGCCGACATCCTCGAAAACAAGATGGGCCAGTGGAAGGAGGCCTTCGACCAGCTGGTGGTGGCCTTTCAGCTGGAACCCGATCACCCTCAGCTCCAATCCGAGCTGATCCGTTTCGCGCGCCAGTACGAGCAGTGGGAGACCCTCATCAAGCTGTTCGACCTGGTGGTGAAGGAACGCCCCGAGCGGGCCATCCGGATGCACCTCCTGGTGGAGATGGCTCGAATCGCCGCGGAGGAGCTTGGCTCCCCCGATCGCGCCTTCGAGTTCATCGGCCGTGCCTGGAAGGTGGACACCAGCGATGAGATGCTGCGCGGCAAGCTCGAGCAGTACGCCAATGCCTCGGGACGCCTCGACCTCCTGGCTGACGCCTACGAGTGGGACGCCACCAACCAGACCGACCCTCTCGACCGCTTCGGGGCCTGGATCCGTCTTGCGGAGCTGTGCACCACCCACTTGCTGGACGTCGATCGGGCGGTCAGGGCTTTTACCGAGGCCTTCCGTATCGATCCCGACCGGCTGGAGCCTCTGCAATCGCTGGAGGATCTCCTGATCTCACAGAAGCAGGAGCAGCGGCTGCTGGCCACCCTGACCGAGTGGGCAGCCTACACCGAGAAACCGGAGCAGGGACGGCTCCTCTTTCATCGCATCGCCCGCCTGGCTGAACGGCTCGGGCTGAAGGAAGGGGCGGTGGAGGCCTACCGCGGTGTGCTGAGCTTCGACCCCAACGACCTGGAGGCCCTGCTGGGTCTGGCCCACCTGCATCGCGAGGCGGGAGATCTCGACCGGGTCGCCCGCTGTCTGAGTCAAGCCGTACCCCTGACCTCCGACCAGGAGCGCCGGGGCGAGATGATGCGGGAGCTGGCCGATCTGTACACCCGGATGGAGCGATACGAGCAGGCACTCCAGGAGCTGGAGCGGGTCGCCCATCTCTTTCCTGGCAATCCGCCCCCCGTCGAGCAGCTGGTGGATCTGTATCTCAAGGTGAACCAACCCGAGACCGCCATCAACCTGTTGGAGTCGAAGAGCCAGCAGGTGCCGGACGAACAGGCCGGCGCCCTCCTCCTCCAGGCCACCCTCATCGCCTTCGATCTCCTGGTTGACCCCAGAAGAGCCAGTCGGCTGTGTAACCGGGCCGTACGCAAGGACCCGAACAACACGGCAGCCTGGCTCATGCTCATCGATCTCTGCGAGGAAACCGGGCGATGGCGTGACCAGGTGGACGCCTACCGCTCCCTGGCCGAACTCTCGCTCCACCAGGATGAGGCGATGTGGGCGGCGGACAAGAGAAGGCTGCTGGTCAAGCTGGCCAGAGGGCTGCCGGAGATCGATCCCGCTCAGCTCGACCGGATCCCACCACCGCGGATCGCCTCGTTGTACCTGGCGCTGGCTGCCCACACCCTGGAAAAGGGGTTGCTCTATACCGATCAGGCCCTGAAAACCTGGCTTCGTGCCACCGAAGTCGATCCAGACTGGCCTGTGAGCTGGCTGGAAATCGCCCGGCTTACCCAGGCCGTCGGGCGCTGGGAGGAAGCACAATCCGCTGCCCAGAAAGCGGTCACCCTGCTGGAGCAGTGGCCGGCCAGTCCCCTGCTGAGCCAGGCCTGGTCCCGATGGGCCCTGTCATTGGAGCACACCTCCCTACAGATGAACGAGGTCCTCTGTGCCTATGAGTCGGCGCTATCGGCCGACCCTGGCAACCGGTTCGCCCAGGATCGCTACCACGCCTTGCTGGCCGGCACCAACCAGTTGAGTCGGGCCAACCAGTTCTTTGCCCGGCTGCTGAAGACCGACCTCGAACCCACCTCCCGCCGGGCCGCACTGGTCGCCCAGGCCCATCTCCTGAAAGCCCAGGGAGATACGGCAAAATCGGCGGAAGCCCTGTTGGCTGCGATCCAGCTGGGCGAGCAGACCGCCGAGATCTCGTGGGAGCTGGGGGATCTCCTCCTGGCCAACGGCCAGCACGAACATGCGGTCGGAGTCTACTCCCAGCTGCTCACACAGCTCGAGGCGGACCAGGAGGCCGGCAGACCGGAGCCCGGCTACCTCGAGAAGCGCCGCATCGGCAGCAAGAAGCTGGCACAAGCGGCCGAGTTGGCCGGTCAGCTCGACCTGGCCCAGCAACACTTTACCGAAGCCCACAGCCTTGATCCCAGCGACCCCGAGATCCTTGTCGGCCTGGCGCGCCTGGCACTGGCTCGCGGCGCAGCGGCTCTCGCCAATCACTACGTCGATGAGGTCCTGTCCACCGCCACCGATGATCTCGACATCCAGGCACAGGCCATGCTGGTCAAGGCGGAGGCGCTCCAGGCGAGGGGCAACCTGCCCGGCGCCATCGTCATCCTGGAGCAGGTCGCCACCTCCGGACAGACAGGACAGAAACAGGCCGCCCGCAAACTGGCCGACCTCCACATCGAGCGAGCCCAGTGGGACAAGGCTTACCTCGCCATCAGACGGCTCTTGGAGCAAACGCCTCCCGGCGCAGAATCGGCAGCTTTGTCGGTCGAGCTGGCCGATCTCGCCTGGCACCACCTGAACCTCCCCGAAGAGGCCTGGGACCTTTTGGTGAGGGCCACCGCCGAAGATCCGGGCAACCTGGAGGCCAAGCAGAAGGCGCTGGCCTTATCTGTCAAGCTAGGCCGTTGGAAGATCGGAAGCGAGCTGGCCGAGTCCCTCCTCCCTCGACTGCCCGAACCCGACCAGGTCGTCCGCTGCCGCCTCCTGGCTGCCGAGGCGGCAGCCGGCCATGAAGAGTACCAGGTGGCCATGACCCACTACGTGGCCGCCCTCCGCCTGGATCCCCACAACCGGGAGATCCTGTCGGGTCTCATCGATACCGCCAGACGTTCGGAGGATTGGTACGAGCTGCGCCAACAGCTGGAGGCCCACCTGGAAAGACTGGGGCCATCCCGCTGTGGCGCACGAGACTTCGTCCTTTCCGCTCTGCTGGAGCTGTTGACGGGGCCGATTTCCGACTCGACCAGAGCTGTGGAGGTCTGCGACGAGATCATCGAGCACCATCCGGACGACATCCACGCCTTGAAGAAAAAGCTGGAGCTCACCCTCGACGTCTCCCATCCCAACGGGCTCCAGGCCGTAACCACCCTCCACCGGCTGGCTTTGTTGGATGAGCTGGATCTGCCCCATCTCAGGACCCTGAGAAACTGGTACCTCCACAACGGATACTCCGATCGCGCCTTTGTCCTGACCTCCCTGCTCGAGCTGTGCCAGGCCGCCACGGAGGAGGAACGCAAAGCGCTCCGCCGCACAGCGTCTTCAACCTCAAAAGTCCGGGAGGTCGATGCCCTGACCGGCGACCTCTTTGAGCGGGCGGTCCGCTTCGATCCCCCCCCCACCGCCGTGTTGACCCACCTGGCGCAAGCGGCCGCAGCCGCGGTGAGTGACGATTACCTGCGCACCCAGGCCGAGCTGTACGAGTTCGAGCCGCTGGACGCCGAGTTCAAGATGGCGGCCAGCGTGATCGGCCTGAGCTCGGCGAGATTGCGTTTTTCGGCGGCTGGCAGCCAGACTCGCTTCTTCAACGCCCCCATCCCCCAGGTGCACCTCGACGCCAACCTGCTGGAAACGCTGGAAGAGCGCCAACTTCAGTTCGAGCTGGCCTACCTGGCCACCCTCTGCCTGCCCGAGTACATCATGTGCTCGGTGCTTTCCGAGCTGGACTACGTGGGATTCCACGAGGCGGCCCTGGAACCGCTGGTCGGCCCGGATGACACCTTCGGGCGCGACGAGGCCATGGACGCGCGGGTCCGGGGTTGGCGCATCCTGTTCGGTCAAGATCCCGAGCTGACACCCCATCCGGATCCCGGCAAGCAACGCGGATTGCAGCGCAGCGATGCCCCCAACCCCTCGCAGTGGCGTGACAACAGCCGCCACACCGCGGCCAGGGTCGGCCTGTTGATCTGCGACGACCTGGGCGCCACGATGGAACGGCTGTTTACCCGACATTCGGCCTTGAATGGAAAGCGCATCCGTTCTCCCGGGGAGCTGGTCGAGGCCATGAAGCTCTCCGTCGAGGTGAAACAGCTCGTCGCCTACCTCCTGTCGGATGCCTGTTACCAGGCCCGTCAGGGCCTCGAAGCGGGGCGCCTCGACTTCGAATTGCGAGAAGCGCCCAGTCAGGCCGAGATCAGCTCCCTGGAAAATAAGGCTGTCGCTCAATTTGAATTGGAGATAGAAAAAGAAGAGAAGTAGTCTCGACGTTGACCAGGATATCGTAGCGTGCCTTCAATGAACCCTCTGAAGAATCGATCTTGGACCTTGCTCCTCCTGCTGGCTGTCCTCACCTTCGGCATCGGCTGCGGTTCCAGTAGCCCCATCGTCCGCGAAGAGGTCACTCCGGTTCCCATCCCGATCGAGCAAGCGGCCGAACGGCTACAGGTCCACTTCATCGATGTCGGCCAGGGTGACGCCATCGTCATCATCACCCCTTCCGGTCGAGTGGTCCTCATCGATGCAGGACCACCCGACAGCGCCTCCGCCCTGGTTGCGGCCATGCGCCAGCTCGGCATCTGGCAGATCAACCTGGCGATCATCACCCACGCCCATGCCGATCATATCGGCGGGTTCCAGGCCATCCTCGATGCCTTCCCGGTCATCCGTTTCGGCGACCCGGGTTACCTTCATCCATCCGCCATGTACGCTTCGCTGCTGGAACGGATCCTCGACAGCGAACTCCCGATCTACGAGCTCCGCCAGGGTCAGTGGATCCAGCTCGAGGACGAGATCCGCGCAGTCGTTGTGTCCCCGGCCCAAGATCTCTTCTCTGGGACCCGCAGCGACGCCAACGCCAACAGTATCGTCCTGTTGTTGACCTATCGCGAGGTCTCCTTTCTGTTCATGGGAGATGCCGAGGCGGAGACCGAAACACTGGTCGCCAACTGCGGACTGGTGGACCAGGTAGACGTGCTCAAGGTGTCCCACCACGGAGGACGCCATTCGTCGATACCCCAGTTCCTCGCGGTGGCTCGACCCCGAATGGCGGTCATCCTCTGCGGTACCGGCAACTCCTACGGGCATCCTTCCCCAGAAACCCTGGAGAGGCTTGATCCCTATGCCATCAATGGCATCTATCGTACCGACCTGCACGGTACCGTCTCGGTCACTACCGATGGCAGTCAGATCGACGTGGTGACCGAGCGCTCGATTCCTCAAGAGCAGGCACAGGTGGCCTTCTAGAGCCAGAAACGAATCGACTGGTGATGCGCCGCAGCGTCTGGGCCTTTCCCCTCCCCTGAGAGGCTCGGCCCACCGAGGGCGGTTACGGGGGTGACCGCTCGGCGGGTCCTGGCGTCCACCCTCCGGCTCGCTGGAAGCCCAGGCGCCGCGTGACATCTGCCCACGATCATTCCGATCGGTCACTGCCACAAGGCTTCGGTTGCCTCTTTCCCAGCACCATCGGCCGCAGCTTCCGCAACGCCCGGGTATGAACGCGAGAGACCCAGGAGACGCTGACACCGTAGTCTTCGGCGATGCTCCCCATCGGTTCGCCGGCGAAGTAGTATCTCCGCAGCACGGCCTGCTCCTCGTCGCTCAACTCCTGGAGCTGTTCGGACAGGCGGGCTTTCAGCTGGCCCAGCTCCGCTTCTGCCTCGGGAGAAGGCTGGTGGCCAGGCAGGTGCTCGGGACTCTGCTCGGACAGGCGGAAGGCGACCGCCATCTCATCCATGGTATCGGCCAACCAGGTCGAGCTGGCCGAGGCAGAACGGCTGGAGGGAGCCGCTTCGGCAGCCTGCTGTAACACGTCGTTGGCTGCCGACTCGAATCGGGCTTTCTTCAGGTAAACCCGATGCATCAGGCCAAGCCGCCGGCAGTTGTCCAGGATCGCCCCGCGGATCCTGTAATAGGCGAAGGTGGTAAACGAAACGCCGCGAGCGCGGTCGAAGTTGTGCTGTGCCTGAACCAGCCCCTCGCAACCGGCTGCCACCAGCTCTTCCAGATCCACCGCCAGGCGGTAGCGCTTCTTGATGTCCAGTGCCAGACGCAGGATGATCGGCCGGTGGGCTTCCAACAGATCCCGCTGCTCCTCCTCACCCCATTCCATGGGCACTACTCGTCTGCCACCAGGGAGAGCAGTCGAATTCCCCGCTCCCCCTCGACATCGACCAGCTCACCCCGGGCTATGGTTCTACCTGACAGGCGCAGCTCCACCCGGTTGTGGAGCGTTTCCGAACAGACCAGGACCTGGCCGGGCGCAAGGCGCTCCACTTGGCCAGGGGACAGCAGGAGCTGGCCGATCGCCACCTCTACCGCAATCGGGATGGCGGAAATCCCAGCGAGCAGCGGATTGGGGAGATCATCCGACCCGGCTTTTGTGTGGCCTGGATCGATGGGGTCCGCGGTGGGCAATCCGTCTTGCTTCATGGTCTGGTGGTGAAAGTAGGACTCGTCCGCCTGGTTCCACACGGAATCAAAAAAACTGCTTGAAGAAGGAGGCTATCATCTCCTCGCACCTGCTACAATGTCCAACGCGGCGAGAGCTGCCTACTCTTCAGAACGAAGCTCGGTCGGCATCTTCCTCGACCTCATCGACCCGACGGACCGGAGGTGACATGGACAGGGATAGAGCCCGGCGGATACAAGGCGCTCGCGACCGCTTGCTGGCTGTCATCTCTCCCTCCTGCCAACTATGCGAGATCCGGTGCGGCGCCGATCGTCTGGCTGGGGAGCAGGGAGCCTGTGGGCTCGCCGATCGGACCCCTGTCTATCGCCGGATGGTTCACCTGGGAGAGGAGATCGAGCTCGTTCCCTCCTATGCCCTGTGGTTGGCGGGGTGCAACTTCGCATGCAGCTACTGTGCAGAGCAGGAGGCCATCCGGCCACCTTTCTTGGGGCAGGTGCTGCCCGCCAGGGACCTCGCGGCGAAGATCGCCGCCGACCTTTCCCTGTCGCGGGCCCGAGTGAAGAACCTCAACTTCGTGGGAGGCGAGCCGTCGTTAAGCTTGCTCTATATCGCCGATGTGGCACTCGCTCTCCTCGATCTGGGGATCGATCTCCCGCCGCTCTTGCTCAATACCAACGGCTACCTCACCCCGGAAGCGCTGGAGCCGACAATTGACCTGTTCGACCTGTTCTTGGTCGACTTCAAGGTCTCCAATGACCGGTGCGCCGGCGCGCTGGGGATGCCAGACCGCTACCTGGCCACCGTCACGCGGACCATCCGCAGGTTGGCTCGATCGAACAGAGAGGTGTGGGTCAGACACCTGCTCTTACCCGGTCACATCCAGTGCTGTACCCGGCAGATCCTCGCCCAGCTGGAGAGGATGCCCAAGTCCATCCGCACCAACCTCATGCCGGCCTTCATCCCCTTCCAGAAAGGCTGGCGTTCCCTGTCGCCCGAGGAGACCGAGCAGGCGCGTGAGCTGCTGCTCGGATCGCAGCTACGCCACAAGTACTGGGATGGCCTTTATGTGGGGTAGTCGTTCCTGTGCTGCCGGAGGTGGGGGTGTCGCTACCAGTCCTCCCGGCGGATGCGAAACGAGCTGGAGGAGACCTCGAAGTAAAAGCCGAAGCGGAAGCTCAGCAGGCCGCGTTCGTCCTTCAGCCCCTCGGGGACATTGGCGAAGGGCTCGGCCTGCCGGATAGCCTGCATCGCCTCTCGATCCAGGAAGTCCAGATCGCTGCTGCGCTCCAGGAACAGGTGGCGCAGGCTGCCGTCGCCGTTTAGGGTGACCCGGACGACCGTGTAGCGGTCCTCCACGCCGTAGATCCGGCCGCTGGGATCGCGCATCCGATAGATATGCGCCGGCCGCCAGTAAGGCCGAACCTGGTTCTTCAGCCGATCCCAATAGGACCAGTAGAGATTCTCGATGGAGTTGATCTCGGTGCGATCCCCTTGGGGGAGGTTGAGGTGATCGATCCGGTACTCGCCGGGGATGCCGAACAGGTCGGATGCCGACTCCAGAGTGGGAGAGAAAGCGGCCAGCGGGAGCGGATCTGGGGGAGGGGTGGCGGGGGTTTCCTGCTGCTCTGGCTGGGCTTCTCTGGATTGTCGGCTCCTGGTGAGCTCGGACTCCACCTGCAAGGCCGTCTGGGCCTCCGGTTGCTCGCGGCGCCGGTGTCGCGAGGCGGGGGTCTCGTGCCGCCTGTCGCGCTCCGGAGGGGGACGGATCTCATCGGGCTGGGGCCGATCCGCCAGCGGTGGGACGGCTTCGGGTGCGGTTCCGCGCTGTCTGGAGACCGTTTCTCTTTCCACCGAGCGGTTGTAGCGGTCTTCGAACCGGGCATCCTCCGGGATCTCCTCGGTGGGTGGCTGGTCGATACTGACGATCTGCCGCCCACTCTGGCGTTGCGATGGCTCGGTCCGCAGCACCAGCTCGGTGGGGCGCTCGCAAGCCGGAGGGATGGGAGGCTCGCTGTCATCGGAGAGGATCCAGGGCATCAGGAGGGACAGGACCGCCACGTGCACAAGGAGGGCCAGCAGCAAGAATACCAGCCAGCGTTTGGTGGAGGTCTGTCGATCCATGGCCCTTCGTCGCATCAATACTCAACTTCCATGGTAGGTCGAGCTATTCCTTGGATCAATCGGGCTGTGGGAACAGAATCTGTAGACGGCCCAGCGAGCGGTGCGGCACCGAAAAGCTCCCCAGCGGTTGTCTGCTTGAACCTTTGGGGGGTTTCTGCTATCAGATGGGCCTCGTTCTTGGCTTGTTCTCCTCACCAGGTGCCTGCGGCAGATGATTCCACTCGTTGTAGTCGGTTCGGTAGCGCTCGACACCGTAGAGACCCCGCACGGTCGTGTTCAGGATGGTGTCGGCGGCTCGGCCACTTATTTCTCCATGAGCTCTTCCCACTTCACCCGGGTTGGCCTGGTGGGGGTGGTCGGCCCGGACTTTCCCTCCCAGACGTTGGAGGCGCTGGCTGCTCGACCGATCGACCTCTCCGGTCTGACCATCGAGCCGAGCGGCACCACCTTTCGTTGGGCAGGGCGATATCGGGGGACGATGAACGCCGCCGAAACACTGGATACGCAGCTCAACGTGTTCGCCGACTTCCAGCCCGAGCTTCCGGCGGGGTATCGGCAGACGCCTTTCCTGTTTTTGGCCAACATCGATCCCGACCTGCAATTTCGCGTGCTCGACCAGGTGGAGACGCCGCTGTTCACCGCCTGCGACACGATGAACTACTGGATCGATCACAAGCCGGATGCGCTGAAGAAAGTCCTCGAGCGGGTGGACGGGTTGTTTGTCAACGATGCCGAGGCTCGGCAGTTGACCGGGGAGAACAATATCATCCGCGCCCTCGAGGAGGTCCATCGCCTGGGTCCCCGGGTTGTGGTGGTGAAAAGGGGGGAGTACGGCGCCCTCCTCTCGCTGGATGACCAGCTTTTCTACGCCCCCGCCTACCCTGTGATCGACGTCTGCGACCCGACCGGTGCCGGCGACAGCTTCGCTGGCGGTTTCATGGGGTTTCTGGCCCGTCAGGGCAACACAGATACCGATACCCTGCGACAGGCCGTTTTGTGTGGTACCCTGATGGCCTCCTTCTGCGTGGAACGCTTCGGCCCCGACCGATTCCACGATCTCTCACTGGAAGAGATCCGCCAGCGCGCACACCGGATCCAAGCGCTCACCCGATGCCCTGCACTCGACGAGGTGATATGACCGAAACGCTCCCGGTGCACCCCACCGGGGGCATTCCGACTGGAGCCAGAACACCATGACGCTGCAATGCCCCGAACGACTGCTGGCCGCTTCCCTCCTGGTGGCAACCCTGTGGCTGCCGGCTTGTGGAGACGACACCACCGAGCCCGACGCGGGTGATGCCCAGATCGACTCCATGGAGGAACCGGTCCCGGATCAGGACCAGGAGATCCCCATCCGGTCCTGGGAGCCGGCGCTCTTTCGCTTCACCGAGTTCAATATCACTCGACCCACCGGCATCGGTCCCATCTTGAACGGCTTGATGAACCTCGAGATCCGCAACGGCAGGCTACACATCCTGCTGGAAACCATGGATTTCGCCGCCGATACGGGCGACACCACCTTCGCCATCCGTGCCAGCTCGGGCACCAAGAACCAGGATGACAGCTACCAGATGATCAGTGAACCCACCCCGTTTTCGGCCGAGATCGAAGGCGATGGCACGTATAGGAATACCGAGCCCGGTTCGCTCTCCATCCCCGTCACCTTCTACATCGATCCAGTCTGCGATGGTGGGCCCTGTCCCGACAACCGCTGCCGCACCAACGACGATTGCGAGGCCGGCTTCGAGTGCGGCGACGACCCCTCAGGGCAATGTGAAAAGCTGATCCAGATCCCTCTTCGAGAGCTGACCGTCACCGGAGTGCTCACCTGGGACGAGGAAGGGAACCAGCAGCTCAACGGCATGGAGCTGGAGGGGGTCATCCTGAAGACCGACGCCGATGCCATCCAGTTCAACCTGGGAACCAACCTGGTCAGCCTCACCGAGGTCTTGGACGAGCGCCAGATGGACTACCCCGACGAAGGCACCAAGACCGGCTGGTGGATGAGCGCCGAGGTCAACGCCGTGGAGGTACAGCCTGCCCCCACGGAGGAGTGACCCCCAAAACGGCCCTGTTCTGTTGTGACCTGACAGGCTGCTGTGTACGTCGATTTCCAGAGGAGGAAACGCCCTGTGGCCGAATCGGCTTGAACGGGGGCGTTCCTGCAGGCTGACGGAGAGGAGAGATGACCGAGACCGCCACCCAACAGCTGGCCCTCCACCAGAGGCACCAGGCGCTCGATGCCCGTTTCGTTCCTTTCGCCGGCTACCAGATGCCCCTCCGCTATGGCTCCATCCTGGACGAGCATCGGGCGGTGCGCACCGGCGTCGGGCTGTTCGACGTCAGCCACATGGGGGAGGTCGAGTTCACCGGAGCAAAAGCCGGCGAGGTGCTCAACGAGCTCATCACCAACGACCTCTCCAAGCTGGTCGATGGACAGGCGCTGTACACCGTCATGTGCAATCCGGAAGGCGGGATCATCGACGACCTCATCGTCTACCGCCTGGGCGATGATCACTTTCTAGCCTGCGTCAACGCCGCCAACCGACCCAAGGATGCGGCCCACATGCAGCAATCGGTCGCCGGTCGATGCCAGGTCGTCGATCGCAGCGACCAATACGTCCAGCTGGCCATCCAGGGGCCCAGTGCGGTCGCTTTGATGGAGCGGATCGCTGGACCCTCGGTCTCGTCCATCGGCTACTATCATTGCCGTTTCGGCCAGATCGCCGGCGCGCGGGTGCTGATCAGCCGCACCGGCTACACCGGGGAGGACGGGTTCGAGCTGTACTATCCGGTCGAAGCGGCGGAGCCGGTGTACGACCTGGTCTGGGAGAACGGACGTGACCTGGACCTGAGGATGTGCGGGTTGGCTGCCCGGGACATGCTGCGCCTGGAGGCGCGCATGCTGTTGTACGGCAACGACATGGACGACCGGACCACCCCGTTGGAGGCCGGTCTGGGCTGGGTGGTCAAGTTCGACAAGCCGGCCTTCATCGGACGCGAGGCGTTGCTGGCCCAGAAGGAATCCGGGCCGCTCCGCCGCCTGCGTGGGTTCATCCTGGAGACGCCGGGGGTGCTCAGACCTCACTACCCCGTCTATCTCGGTGACCGGCAGATTGGCGAAACCACCAGCGGCGGCCCCTCGCCCACCTTGGGCAAGTCCATCGCCCTGGGATATGTCGAAAGCGCCTGTGCCAAAGAGAAACGGGTGGAGATCGAGATCCGGTCGAGCCGCCATCTGTGCACCATGACCACCCAACCGTTCTACAAACGATCCGGAGGTGACTCGTGAAGGTACCCGAAGAGCTGCTCTACACCAAAGACCACGAGTGGGCCCGCAACCGCGATGACGGGTCCGTGATGGTGGGCATCACCGACTATGCCCAGGATGCCCTGGGCGATATCACCTACCTGGAGCTGCCCGAGGTCGGCGGCCAGGTCACCCGGGGAGAGGCCTGCGGGGTCATCGAGAGCGTCAAGACCTTCTCCGACCTGTATGCCCCCGTCAGCGGGACGGTGGTCGAAGTCAACGAGGCCCTGCGCCAGCAGGAATCGCTCATCAACGAGTCGCCCTACGAGGAGGGATGGATGTTCATCGTCCGGATGAGCGACCCCTCCGAGCTGGCCGACCTGCTCAGCGCACAGGACTACCAGGCGCTGGTCGCCGAGTAGCGGCAAGCCAGCCGCCCGGTTGAGTCCTGGCCGGTCTCAAACGCTCCTTATCCGGAGCGGGCCCTGTTGTCTGGATGGGCCTCTCCTGTTGAGGTATCGAAAGCACCATGCGCTATCTACCCCACACACAAAGCGAAATCGACGAGATGCTCGAGGTGATCGGCATCTCCTCCCTCGACGAGCTGTTTGCGCCCATCCCTGGCCACCTTCAGCTCGACGGGCCGCTCGACCTGCCGGAGCCGATGGATGAGCTCACCCTGGACGCGCACATGCGTGAGCTGGCCGATTCCTGCCGGATGTCGGGCGGCACGCTCTCCTTTCTGGGGGCAGGGCTGAACGAGCACTACCTGCCTCATGCCATCAGCCAGCTTCTCTTGCGATCCGAGTTCGCCACCGCCTATACCCCCTATCAGCCTGAGATCAGCCAGGGGACTTTGCAGGCCATCTTCGAGTACCAGAGCATGATGGCGGCCATCCTGGATCTCGATGTGGTCAACGCCTCCATGTACGATGGGGCCCACGCCACGGCGGAGGGGCTCCTGATGGCCCTGCGTGCCAACAACCGGCAACGGGCCTTGCTCGCGCCGACCCTGCACCCCGAGTATCGGCAGGTGGCCGCCACCTACCTGGCTCCCTCTGCCGAGCTGCTCACCGCCGGACCGATCTCTGATCAGGGCACCGTGGACCTCGCCTCGCTTCGCACCCTGCTCGCAACCGACAAGCAGATCGGGTGTGTCGCCGTCGGCAGCCCCAACTTCCTGGGGTGCGTCGAGCCCATGGCGGAGATTCACTCCCTGTGCAGTGAAGCGGGCATCCCGCTGCTCCAGGCGTTCACCGAACCGCTGGCCTTCGGCGTCCTCAAGCCTCCCGGCCAGGTGGGTGCCTCCATCGCCACCGGTGAAGCCATGACCCTGGGGAGCAGCCTGGGATTCGGAGGGCCCTCACTGGGGGTCTTCGCCATCACCAACCAGCTGGTTCGACACATGCCCGGCCGCCTCTCGGGACAGACCGTCGACCAGGAGGGGCGCACCGGATACGTCTTGACCCTGAGCACCAGGGAGCAGCACATCCGGCGGGAGCGGGCGACCAGTAACATCTGCACCAACCAGGGGCTATGCGCCACCGCCACCGCCATCTACTTCGCGCTGCTCGGCAAGGAAGGGTACCGCCGGCTGGCTGGCCTCAACCTGTCCCGAGCCGAGTTTGCCAAGCGCAGCCTCGCCCAGGTTTCGGGGGTCATAATCCCCTTTGGCGCTCCCACCTTCAACGAGTTCACCATCGAGCTACCCTGCGAGGCGGCCCAGCTGGCGGAGGAATGCGCCCAAGATGGCTTGATCATCGGGCTTCCCCTCTCCCGCTTCTTCCCCGAACGGACCAGACAGCTTATAGTGGCCGTTACCGAGGTCCATACCCGCTCGGCCATCGAACGGCTGGTCGCCACAATTGCAGACAAGCTGCGCTGAGCGGTGCGCCATCGACATGGAGAAAGCCATGTACCGGATCACCTCTCTGATCGTCCTGTTCGCCCTGGTCGTCGGTTGTTCCAGCTGGATGACCCAACAGCGCGGGAAGCACCGACCTGAGCTCGCGCCCGATGGAAGCGCCTACTTCCCCGCCTATGATCTCCTGGGACGGCAGATCGATGCGCTTCATCCCGACACCTGCCCCTTGCCGGCCGAGGAGCTGGAGCGGCTTGTAGCCAACGGATACACCGTGGTCAACGGCTTCGCCCGGGAGACGGATCCGCCCTACGGGCCCACCTATCCCACCTGGATCTGCATCGGGTTTGCCGGTCCCGGCTTGATGGACAGCTCCCTCTTGGCGGCAACGATGCACAACAACAGCATCGTCGCTGCCGAAGTCTCCTTCAGACCTCCTTCGCAATCCGACCTCGAGTCGGTGGTCTCCGACCTCCAGCGGTACTTCACCGCCCAGTGCCAGTCCTGTGAGCCGCAGGGTGAAGAGAGCCTGACCTGCCTGGACTGCACCAGCAGTGCCAGGGTCGAGCTGGCCATCGATCGAGGCGGCCCCATCTCCCGGGTCAAGGTGGGCTATTTCCTGGAGAGGGAGGGGTTGGTCAACCAGCAGCGGGTGGTCACCGGCGGGGGCTCGGACTACTTCGGCTTCTAGGCGACCCCGGGCGTCACAGCAGCCTGGGCTTGGCAGCCAGTCCACACAGGTAGCGCAGTTCCTGGTAAGCGTAGCTGAGCGCATACTCCAGGATCCGTTTCGAGCGGAGATCGGCGACGATCCGCTCGGCACGCTCGAACCGCGGCGGATTTCGCTCCAAGGAGAGCACCGAGTCCACGGCAGCCCTCACATCTCCGGCCAGCAGCAAGCCGAAGCGATCGGCCACCAGGAAGGGGAAGGTGGCCCAGTTCTCCCCGGCCGCCCGTTTGACCAGGTCCGGGTGCTGCTCCATCAGCGGACGTATCTTCTCCCGCAGGGTCTTGAACCGTGGGGCGGCCACCTCCCGCAACATGGGCTCGCGGGAGATCTCGCCTCCGTGATTGAGTCGCTCGATCTCTTCCAGGATGGCCTCGATCTCACCGGGCTGAGCCAGGGTGACGGCGTGCATGCCGATCGCTCCGGCTGCAGTGAAGTGCCCCGCCCAGAACCGGAGAGCCAGCGGGTCGAGGTTCTCGACCAGATCCTCCGGCAGCCAGTAGGCACCGATGCCCAGCCACTCGGGCTGGTCGCTCCCGTTGCCGACGTAGATCCGCGGGGCGGTGCTTCCGATGGTCTCGGCACCGAGCTGCAGCAGGTTGACCAGCTCCGGAACCTCACCCGATCGGATGCGACGGCCACCCAGCTCACGCCGCCGAGCGCGACGATCGCCGAAGCAGCGCTCCATGAGCGGCTCCAGGGTGATGATGGCGGTCAAGCTCCCCGGCATGACCAGGTTATCGGTGAGCTTCTCCAGGGCGACCCCCTGTTCCACCTGCCTTGCGGGATCCCGTTTGATCCGACCTTCTGCGGCGTCATCCGGGTAGGACCCATTCAACAGGCCGCCGATCTGCCGGATGATGCGGACCCGTGCCGGCTCTTCGATCCCATCGAAGATCGCTTCCAGGTCCTCGACCGCCTCGATCCACTCGGCCACCCCCACCCCCTGCTGGCGCAGAGCGGCCGCATAACGGGCACAGGCCTCGCGGCCCTTGCCGGGTTGCTGGCCCACCGCCCGAGCAGCCCGCAGGGACAGCCGCACGATGGGGCCGACGGCACCGGCCGCCGCCTCGAACGCCAGCTGGGCATCCCGGTTTCTCCGCAGCACGTGGTAGTACAGATCCCCCAGGTACTCCCAGAGAAAACCGCGGACCTCGGCGGAGAGACGATCCGAGGAGCTGGCCACGAAGGTAGACAACCGTTCGGCCAGATCGTTCGCCCCACCACAGGTCCGGTAGTAGATTTCCAGCTCCTTCAGGCAGTCCAGCTCCTCCGGAAACTGCTCCAACAGACCCCACAACAGCTCTCTCGCCCCATCCCCATCGTTCAGATGGCGGTACTTCAACCGGGCCAGCAGAGACCAGTCGCCCAGATCGGGCAGCTCGAACGCGGCCGGCAACACCCGGGTCAACAGGGTCAAGGCCCGCTCCTTGTCCCCATGAGCCGCGTGGGCTCGGGCCAGCCTTCGCACCCATTCGTTGTCGTTTCCGCTGAGCGTGACCGCCTCCTCCAACGCCCGGATGACCACCTTGCCGTCTCCTCCTTCCATCAGGTGGAGATCGGCCTGCCGGGCCAGCAGGAGCAAACGATCGGTGGGCGCGAACTGCTGCCCCAGAGCCTGCGCCAGGTGAGCCCGGGCTTCATCCAGGTAACCTTCCAGCGTGAGCAGCCTGATCGCCTCCAGGTGTGCCGTGGCCGAACCGGGCTCGATCAGGATGACCTGTTGCCAGGACTCCAGGGCGCGATTGCGCTGCCCATCATGCTCCTGGGCCAACGCCAGCCGCTTGAGCCATCGGACCCGGTCTTGGGGTTCCTTGGTATGGGTCAGCTGGTCTTGCAGCCCCTCGATCAGGATCTCGTACTGGTCGTGAGCCCGGAGACTCTCGTACACCTGCTCTCTACTCTCCTCGTCGTAGCAGCCGCAGGCCAGCGCCTTCTCGTACAGCTGCCGGCCAGAACGGGGATCGGGACCCCAGCGAAGCTCGGCGGCCTTCAACAGGCACTCCTGCCGTCGAGCGGCCTGTGACCAGAGACCGGACTCCAGCTCCACGTACTGGGATGCTTCCGCCTCGTCCCCCGCCTCGAGCGCTGCCTGGGATAGCAGGCGCAAGACCGGAATGGATGCATGAGCCTCCAGGTTCGAGGCGATGTCCATCCCGTTCACCCAGGCTCTCACCAACCTCCGGAAGCTGGTCGAGGAACCGTTGCCGCCACCGGGTCGGATCGATCCGTCGGGGAGGCGATGCCCGGACCGTTCCTTGGCGCCCGCTTCCGGCGTGATGCCCTCCACCGCCACCGCTTCCGGTTGGCGGCTGGAGCCGTTGGCTGCCGCCGATCGGCAGCTATCGATCTCCGCCAAGATCTCTGCGGTCATGGCGGTGTCGGGCAGCCAGTCGGGGTGGCAAGCCGACCGATCGGAACGGCGGGCGTCCATGGTGGCCACCAGGGACCACAAGCTGCCTAGCCGGTCGTCCACCCGCATCGCGGACAGATCGTCCAGTCTGCGATCCAGCACCAGCTGCAGCTCGGTAGCGCCCCGGGCAAGGGGGTCGCGCGGGCTTTGCTGGTAGGCCTCCGTCCACTCCTCGAGACAGGGATCACCCCGTTCCAGGCGGGAGACCAGCACCATCACCAGGGCCTTGATCTGCGGATCCTCCTCCTCCCTGAGGATCGGAATCAGGCATCGCAACGCCCGGTCTCGCTGATCCGCCATCGCGTGCAGTCTGGGCCAGAGGCGCCACAACCCGACTACCGCGTGATGCCTGGTCTGGGATTGATCGAGTGCATCCAGGTAGTGGTCCCAGGCTGCCACCGGGTCATCAAGCGCCCACTCGGCATGGGAGGCGGCTCGCAGTGCCAGAAATGGATGAGGTTCCGATTGCAGCAGCTCCTGTCGCTTCTCCAGGATGGACAGGACCCCCCGGTCATCCTGGAGGCTCTGGTACACCCGCTCCAACCAGAGGAGCGCCTCCTCGCTGCCGGGATCCGCCTCGAGCGCCTGCTTGAAGGTCGCCAGGGCGGCCTCGGGGCGGTCGGCCTGCACCGCCTGGAGCTCTCCCAGATCCAGCAGGCGGCGCTGGCGCCGCATGGGATCGGAGCAGGCCGCGATCTCCGCCTCGTAGACATCGATGAGCCCCTCCCAGTCTCCGTTGCGCCACAGGATGCGGCCCAGCGCCTCCAGGGCCGGCTCGTAGGCCGGGGAGATCTCCAGGGCCATGGCATAGCAGCGCGCCGCCTCCTCCTCGTCCAGGAGGTACCGTTCGTGGATCTCTCCGGTTTCGGTCCATAACCTGGTGGCGACCTCCGGCTCGTCCCGCAGTCGGATCTCCGCCTTGTTGAGATCGACCAGCTCGCCGTGGCGGCCCAGGAGGAACAGCAGACGCCGCAGGTTGTACAGCGCTCCCGAGTGGAGAGGGTCGAGCCGGTGAATCTCCTGCCAGCGCTCGAGAGCCAGCTCCAATCGATTCAGGCGGCTCTCGGCGATGTGGGCTGCCTCCTCCAGCCGGACCAGGCGATCCCGGGGGTACTGCTCCCGCCAGGCACACTCGACCTGCAGCTCGTAGAGCTCCTGCCAGCGGCCTTGCGCTCTCAGGATCTGCTCCAATCTCGACACCGCCGGAGCGTACAGCCCATCCGCCAGAACCTGTCGCAAATGAGGCTCCGCCTTGTCCGGCGCTTCCAGGTGGTCCACCAGGACCTCGGCCAGCTTCATGCGGCTGCGGCGAAGAGCTGGATCGCGTTGGACCTCCTCCGCGAGCAGGGCAGCCAGGGAAGCCCAGGCCCCCCGCCGATGGTACAGACGCCCCAGCGCCTTGCTGGCCGGCCGGTGATCGGGACAGCAGGCCAGCGCATCCCGCAGCACATCGATCGCCGCATCCGGGAGGTGCATCTCCCGCTCGAAGACGACCGCCATCAGGTAGAGCCCGTCGGCCCGCTCCCTCGCCGTGGCCGCCACCTCCGTGCTCAGACCCAGGGCATCGACCAGGGCTTCGGGATGGTCTGGCTGCCGCTGGGCCCGGACCACCCCCAGGTAGGGCGCCGCACAACAGAGTCCGCCTTCCAGCTGGTGCATCCCCTTGAAGAAGGCTTTCTGTGCCCCTTCCTTGTCCCCCAGGCGGTAGGCCCGCAACATGCCCAGCTCGAAGGCGGCCCGTGCCCGCCCCCCTGGGGTGTCGGACAGATCCGACAGCTGCGCCAGCCCCTCTTGGTACTTGCTGTTGTGTTGCTCCCCCCACTTCAGGAATGCCAGCTCCCGCAGGATCAGCTCCGAGGGCACCAACTCGAAGCTCCGCCTGTACCACTCGACCGCCACCTGCTCTCGTTGGAGCAGGTAGCGGTACACCAGTCCGAGCGAAGCGGCAAGCTGTGCCAGCTCCTGCCGTCCCTTCCGATGAGACGGCTCCAGTGTTCTCTTGGCCAACTCCCAGTGCGAGACCAACAGGTGCGCCGCCCCCTCGTGCTCCCGCCTCGTCAGGTGGAGCTCCGCCAGTACCTTCAGGGCCAACAGCTTGGTCCACCGATCCTGCGTATCCAACCGGGACAGGATCGTGACCAGCTCGTCTATCGGTTGCTCGGGTCCGTGCCGGATCGTCCAGAGAGCGTACTGGATCGCGGCACGCGCCACCTGTTCGGGCCCCTCCCCGTGCTGGTACTCCAGTTGATACAGCGCCCCGATCTGGTCGAGACCCCGGCTGCTCTTGCGGGCCAATCGGCGCAACCCCTGGAGGGCGGCTGGCGGAGCCTGGCTGCCGACGACAGCCCGGCTGTAGCACTGAAAGGCCCAATCCAGCTTCCCGGTCGCGAACTCCACCAGCTCTCCGGCGGCGATCCAGAGTCCGACCTCCTCCGGCTGACCCGGGTTGCGGCTTGCCAGGCGCTCCAGCTCCTCTGCCACCGCGGTGAGATCCCGCTGGTCCGACCCCTGGTCGGCCGGCCGCCCATCGTGCTCTCGATTCACCTCGAGCGGAAATCCATGAGCCATCGTGCTCCTCCGTGAACCATGTTCACCCGCCTCACCGGCGGATGACCTGCGCTCCTACTCCCCTAACCTCACCCCCCCACCTCTTCTTCACCGAACCCGGACAGAGATCCCCTTTTGATCACCCGAACAGGTCATCATCGGGATCGGGCCGATAGAGCTTGGCCTCGTTTTGTGCCATCGCCTCCAGCCTCCTGCGTCGCCTGGTCCCCACCCGCCGACCGACCCACACCGCCAGCAACGCCAGGGCGGTCCAGGTGGTCGCCAGCGAGGTGATGGCCGGTATCCAGGCGTACCAGACGCTCACCGACCGTTCCCACTCTTCGTACACCGCCTCCACCGGCAGGCCGAACGCTTCCCGGAAGGCCTCTTTCCAGGCGGCGCCCGACCGGATGCCGCTCAACCAGTGGCGGATCGGCTCCTGGCCGTGCTCGTTCAACAGCCTTCTGACCAGGTGGAAGCTCTGGGCATAGGCCAGATCGACGGCGATCTCCCCTTCCGGGAAACGGGTATCCAGCTCCTCGAACGGCAGGGTGTTGCCGAACAGAGCCGCCTTGGCGATGGTGATGGTCCACTCGAACCCCCACTGGTCCGCCTGGTAACGGGCATAGCCCTCCAGAAACCAGTGGGGAACATGGCGTCCCTCCACCGCGTCCACCACCCCCAGGTGGCTCAGCTCGTGGGTCAAGGTCTGGATGGGATCGGGATCGGGCATCTTGAGCAGGATGGTGCGCCGATCGATCAGCGCCAGGGCCTGCGCCCAACGGGGCGCCCGCTCCGGTTCGGAGCGTTGTCGAAACCACTCGTTCAACTGGGAGAGCACGTGGATCTCTCCCGAGTGCAAGATGTCCTCTCCCAGATCGCGCCGAATCCGTTCGATGCGATCGGGAAGCACTTCCCAGAGGTAGTCGTAGGCCGAAGGGCGGCCAGCTTCCACGTAGATCTCGAACCCCGCGACGACACGGTTGGGTGCCACACCTTGCCCACTGGCATCCCGGCCAAAGAGGAGGGCTGCCACCAGCATGACCGCCACCGGCACGCCATGCCGGCACGAAGAGATGTTCCGCAAAGTGTTCAAGCCGAATCACCGAGCACCTGGGTCACCTTGTCCTCGATAGTCGCCAGCGAAGCCCCCCGGATGCGCACCGTTTTTCTCCGGCTGGTGGCTCCCCCAGCCAGCTCCAGATCTCCCTTGGGAAACCCCAGAGTCCGCGCCAGAAAACGGATGAGCTCCTGGTTGGCCTTGCCTTCCACGGGGGGAGCGGCCAACCGCACCTTGAGACGCCCCTGAATCAGGCCGGCCAGCTCGCTGATGGAGGCCCTGGGCACCACCAGCACCTGGATCTCGACTCCGTCGCCGCTCTCCCGAAGCCATGGTTTCGTCATTCCGACACTCTTGGCCGCTGCCACCCGCTGTCGATGCGCCTTGCCGTCGCCATTCAATCCCCCTCCCCCCGGCCCGTTCGGCTGGGGCCAGGGGCGGTAGATGCATACCGGTAGCCCCATCGAACTCCGGTCATTTCCAGGCTCCCAGCTCCCTGGAACGGACGGCCGCCGCCTGCACCGCCTCGGACACCAGCCGATGGAACCCTTGCCTCTCCAGCACCTCCAGGCCCGCCAGGGTGGTCCCGCCCGGTGAGGTGACCGCCTCCCGCTCGGCCCGGGGGGAGGCAGCCAGATCTACCAGCAGCTTGCCCGTACCCAGCACGGTGTGGGTCGCCAGGGCCAGGGCGACCGGCTCGCTGAGACCACTGGCCACCCCGCCGGCGACCAGACCCTCGACCAGGCGGCACACGAAGGCCGGACCGCTGCCCGACAGGGCGGTCACCGCATCGAACCAGCTCTCCTCGGCGAGTCGGACCGTCTTGCCCGCAGCCTGGAGCAAGGTCTCGACCTGGCTCACCGCGGTGGCGCTGGTTGCGTCATCTCCCATCAGGGCGGTGATCCCCGCCCGCACCAGCGCTGGTCGATTGGGCATGGCGCGAACGAGGTTGGGGGTGGCAGGCAGTCGGCTCCGCAACCGCGCCAGGGGGAACCCCGCGGCGATGGAGACTACGATGTCGGGGGCGGGAGCCACCGGTTCGAGCTCCTCCAGCAAGTCCGGCATATCCTGCGGTTTGACGGCGAGAAAGGCGATCTCCACCGAGCTGAAAAGTGCCCTCAGCTCGGCCATGGCCACCGCTCCCGTCGAGCGCACCAGGGTGTCCAGCGCCTTCGGATCCCGGTCGTACAACAGGACCATGGGACCCTCTACCACACCGCTGTGCACCAGCGCGGTGATCAGCGCTCCCCCCATCTTGCCGCATCCGATCAACCCGATCCGCGTTCGATTCGCCATGTCAGACCCTCAACGCCCGGCCTCGCCAGGCAGGAAGGGAAATGCGCTGAGCGCGCCAACCGCCAGCAATGTCTCCACGACCTCGCATACCGGAAGGCCCACGACCGCAAAGTAGGACCCTCTAACCTCACGCACCAGAAAGCTCCCCAGCCCCTGGATCCCGTAGGCACCGGCCTTGTCCATCGGATCCCGGCTGGCGATGTACCGGTCGATCTCCCGATCGCCCAGCTCCTTGATGAGGACATCCGCCTTCACCACCCGTGTCTGCCGCAAGCTGGCCCGTTCGATGGCGTACAGGCAGAAAGCCGTGAACACCGTGTGCCAACGCCCCTGGAGGAGTCTCAGCATCCGCCGGGCATCCTGTTCCCCCTCCGGCTTCTCCAGGACCGAACCATCCAACACCACCACCGTATCCGCCGCCAGCACCCAAGGAGAGATCCCCGACCGCAGCCAGTCGCGGGCCTGGACGGCAACCGCCTCCGCCTTGACTTCGCTCAGGCGACGGGTGTAGTCGGCGGGAGACTCCCCTGGCTGCCACCCTTCCGGCACCTCGGCTGGCCAGACCACCGGGTGAAACCCGAGCTGCTCCAGCAGCCAGCGACGGCGAGGTGACCGGCTGGCCAGCACGATGCGCCGCTCGCGCTCCTGGCCTTGCTGTCCAACGGGCTGCTGTTCGACGTTGTCCACGTGGCCTCACCTTGTTACACCGCGGTTGTACGATGCCCGGCCCGATCTGGCAAAAATCCGGGAGGTCTTGGGTCGGTCGGGCAGTAGGGGAGACGGCCGGCGGGGACGACAAAACCACTGTGGTAGAGGTATACTGGTCAGGTAGCGTCTCTCCACCAACCGGCAGGTAGAGAATATGACGACAAGCCTCAGGCCAACCTGCTCATGACTCCTTCAGGGTTGACACGACTCGCACAGATTCGATCGGCGTTGAGTGGTCTTTTGGGGAGCCGTCTGCCGCACAGGCTGCGCTACCCGGAGCAGATGGAGCTTCGCCATGAGGGGCGTTCGTCCACACCCCAGGAGATCGCCGAGCGGCTGGGGGGTTTTGAAACCGAGCGAGATCTGTTGTTTTTCGTGCATGGACTGATGCTCGATGACAGTTGCTGGACGGCCTCCCGGTTCAACTTGACCAAGGCCCTGGAGGACCGATTCGACCTGGCTGCGGTTCACCTGCGCTACGATACCGGCTTGCACATCAGTGAGAACGGTCTGGCCTTCGCCAGGTTGCTGCAAGAGCTGTTCGAAGCGGCAGCTCCCCAGGAGGCCAGGTGGCACATCGTCGCCCACAGCATGGGGGGACTGGTGGCACGTTCTGCCCTGCTCCAGGCAGAACAGCGGGGATTCGGCTTCACCAGGGTGATCGACCGGGTGTTTTTTTTGGCCACTCCCCATCGCGGTGCCCCCCTGGAGAAAGGTGTTCAGCTCGCTCAGCTCGTCCTGCGGGCGATCCCGTATCTCCCCGCCTGGTACACCGGAGCGATCCTGACCGAGCTTCTTCGGAGACATCCGGCCACCCAGGGACGATCGCTGGCCGGCCTGAGCCAGGCCGCAGACGTCGTCACTCGACGCCTGGGCACGCTGTACCTACGGCTGGCGGACGCCATTCTGGACCTTCGGAGCGACGGGATCCGGGACCTCCGACATGGCTATCTGCTCGAAGAGCAATGGGCACAACGGGGGGAGTGGTCAGGGATGAAGGCCACCCGGATCACGGATGGGTCCGGTGGGTCCGCCAGGACCTACGCCATTTCAGGCGCGTTGAGCAAGAAGGCAGGGGGCCGGCCCTCCCCATTGTGCTCCGACGGCATGGTTTCCACGGCCAGTGCGGTCAACATGGGAGCCGGCGACCGGCTCCGCTTCATCGAGAGTGGCCGCTACCAGCACCTGCCTGGGGTGAGTCATTTTGCCATGACGTCGGACCCCAGAGTTTTCGAGGTCCTGGCGCGCTGGCTGGAACAGCCATGAGCGCCCGGTGCTGCCAACCCAGTTGGCCCAGCCTCTCCAGGTCTCACCAGCGCTTCGATCGCCCTCTGGTAGGCCTCCATCCGTACCGCATCGGAAAGCAGCACTCGATGGTACTCCAGGGGGGCGTGTTGCCCCTCGGAGCCGATGGGGGCCGATCGCTTGCGGGTCTGGATGGAGAAGGCACCCACTCCAGTGAGAGCGAAACGTCCGGTCTACTGGACCGAGCTCACCAGCTCCCCGAACACCACGCGCAGCACCCGTTGGACCGCCTCGGAAGTCAGGTCGGCCCCCGCCGCTTCGCGTATCTGATCGTGGAGCTGTTGTGGTGTCATCACGCCCTCTCCTGTCTCAACCTCTCCCGATGATGTAGCGGTCGGGGTCGACCCGGGTCCGCAGGATCTGCAGCTGTTGGGGGGCCGGCCGCGGGGTCTCCTCGATCCGGTCGGCTTGCAGCAGCTCGAAACCGCAGTTGGCCTGGACATCCTCCAACCGGTAGCCAGGATGCAACGAGATGACCCGCATCCGCTTGCTGCTCTCCTCGAAGTCCATGATCGCCATGTTGGTAATCACCCGATAGGGGCCGGAACCGGCGGGCAAGCCGGACCGCTCCCGGCTGTCCCCTCCCGAAAGGTAGCCAGGGGAGGTGATGAAGTCGATCCGGTCGGTGAACCGGCGTCGGTCCTGGGGGGTGATCACCATGGTCCTCCAGCAGTAGGAGGCGAAATCGTTGGCTCCCCCGCTGCCGGGAAAGCGGACCTTGGGGTGTTCGTGGCTGCCGATGACCGTCGAGTTGAGGTTGCCGTACCGGTCGATCTGGGCACCCCCCAAGAAGCAGTAGTCCACCAGGCCCCGCTGACAGGTCTCCATGATGTCGCACATCCCCGAGGCCATGACGCCCCGGTAGAAGGTGCGACTGTCTCCCACCGAGATCGGCATCAGCGGCAGGATTGGCGCCACACCACCCGCCTCGAAGAAGATGACGAGATTGGGAGCGTGCGTCTTCTGGGCCAGCATGGCGGCGGCGCAGGGAGCTCCGGTACCTACCGAGATGGTCGATCGATCCTCCAGCAGACGCGAGGCCGCACAGATCATCAGCTCCATGATGTTGTAGTCAGCCATCCTGGCACCCCTCCTGACCGATCAGCAGCTCCATCCGCCTGAGCTCCATCATCCGGGCGATCCCCCCCTGCCGCTCGATGTACTCGGAGAAATCGCTCACCGAGTAGATGGTCCGCTCCAGAAACGCCCGCAACCTCTCCGGATCCTCCTCCGCCTCCAGCCACTCCCTCAGGTGCGGCTCGTCCGAGAAGTACTCGTAGGGCATGCACCCGGGATAGGAGCCATACGGCACCTCGCAGACCGCATCCACCAGGTAGTAGGGGATGGCGGTCAGGCTCGGGTCCCGCCGGATCTCCTCGGCAGGCAGCAGCCGCTCGGCGGTGATGATCAACCGCTTGGCTGCCCGCGCCAGATCCAGATCCGATACGGTGATCCCCCGCAACCGGCAGTTCCCGTACACATCCGCCTCGTGCACATGAATGGCTGCCACATCCGGGTAGATGGCCGGGTGGAGCACCACCCGGTGACCCGTGAACGGACAGGTCACCACCGCCGAAGCGCTCTTGGCAAAGGTATCGCTCCCCATCAGGTTGCGCGAAACCAAAAACGGCACCCCCATGGCCGCCGCCTTGATCCGCATGGAAAGCGTGTAGTTGCTGTTCTCCGTCACCCGAACCCGGCCACTCTCCATGTATCGCCGGGCATTGGGTGACAACCCCCGCGCTTCCAGGCCGATGATGTAGGCGATGTCGCAGCGGTCGATCGCTTCGCCGGCGCACAGGATCTGGAAATCATGGGTGGAGGTGTGGCCCAGAAACCCCAGGTTTTTCCTCCCCTGGCGGAGGATCTCGTGACAGATCGCCACCGGCACCCGGTTGGCTCCGAACCCTCCGATGGCGATATAGTCGCTGTCCTGAACAAAGCGCTCTACCGCCTCCTTGACCGTCATCACCTTGGCGACCAGGCTCTTGTCCTTCTGCAAGAAGAACTGGCGCGCCTCCTCCGGATCATGGGTGGCGAAGAACTCGCCGCTCCCCCGCTCTAGCACGTCCACTGGCTACCTCGCCCGAATCGTTTTGGGTCTTGACCGACAGCTGGAAGCTGCCACCGTGCTCCTGCTCCCCCCACCGGGGCATTCAAGTTAACCACATGTAATACAACAGAAATAAAAAAATTTCGAAAGCATTTTATTGGAAAATAGCCCAACTATTTTTAATAAAAGGGATTTCCCCGTTTCTCCCCGCAAGAATCGCAACGGGTCGCCCCCTAAAATCCCGTCGTCTCCCCCACGAAAACCCAGGGAAGCCCATACCGCTGCTGTATCGCATCGGCCAGCGCCTTGACCCCCAGCGTCTCGGTGGCCCAATGGCCGAAGAACGCCAGGTTGAAACCGTGATCCCGGGCCATCACCGCGGCCGTGTGGTCTACCTCCCCACTGACCAGCAGATCCACCCCCTCCCCAACCGCCTCTTGGACCATGTCGCCCCCTGCACCGCTCACCACCGCAACCCGCGAGATCTCCTGCTGACCGTACAGCGCGTCCCCGATGATGTCACCCAACAAGGCCGTCAGGGATGCAATCACCTCGCCTGTCGGCCGCCGGGATGGCAAGGTTCCCATCATGCCGATCTTTTGCCCGCGATAGAGACCGAAGGGGGCAATCTCCGTCAGCTCCAGCATCCGGGCCAGGCAGGCGTTGTTTCCCAGTGTCTGGTGGGCATCCAGAGGGAGATGGGCGCCATACAGCGACAATCCCGCCCGAAACATGCACCTGAGCTTTTCGGCCAACGGACCCACCAGCGGTTTTTGCGGTCCCCAAAACAGCCCATGGTGGCAGAGCAAAAGTTGGGCTTTTGCCTCGCTTGCCTGCTCGATCGCCCCCAGGCTGGCATCCACCGCCACGGCGAACCGATCCACCCGATGGCCTGCCTCCACCTGCAGCCCGTTGTACGCCGAATCGTCGAACGCCGTTACCTGCAGGGTCTCGTCCAACCAAGAAACCAGCTCTGTGAGCTTCATCGGTCGATCCTCTCGGGTAGGCGGCACACCCCGCTGCCTGCAGCTCTGTGGTGTGCTCTTGTTGTAGCTCGATCTGGCCGCCTAGGGTACCACCACTGTGGCCTGGACTGGAATGAGATCGGGGCCGCTGGCCGTGACGGTCAGGTTGCCGGAGGGGGTGCCCGAGATGTCGAAGGTGGCCTGGCCGAAGTCATCCGTTGGCTGCAGCAGGAGAAGCTGGCCGGCTCGGAACAGGGTGACGGTGGCAGCCGAGACCGGTTCCCCGTCTTCATCCGTCACCGAGACGGCGAGCTCGCCCGCGGCCGGGAACGGATCGGGGAGCTCCAGCTCGAGCGGGCGCGGCATTTGCCGGAACATCCGGATGCCGGGATCTCCCAGCAGCACGACGACGAACTGGGTGTAGCGGTCAGCGTGGCCGTCGGTCCAGGAGTGGCTGCCCCCGACGATGAAGGAACGGCGGCTGTTGGCGAACGCCTGGCCCAGTCGGACCGGCGGATCGCGCAGCAGTTGCGCGACCACCTCTTTCACGAAGAACCCTCCCGGGGGAAAACCGATGCCGATGTCGGTATTGCCCACGTAGGCTACCCCTCCCCCGTCGGGATCGATCACGTAGTGTTCGCCCGCGCTCTGTGCCTCGGACCAGCCGAAGTTCCCGGTCAGGCAGGCGCAGGAGAACATCAGGTTGTAGCGGGGAGCGTTGGCCAGGCTGTCCACCTGGGAAGCGTTCATGTAGGCCAGGGTCCCCTCACTCCCGTGCCCCAGGTGGATGATCATCCCCATCCCTTCGTTGATGGCGGCCATCTGGGATGTCCGTGTGTTCTGCTCGCCGTTCGGGCATTGCTCCAGGTCGTCGTACAGCCGATGGATCTCGTGAACCTCCCCGAAAAGCTGCCCCGTCCACAGCTCGAACATGGGGCATGGGCTGAGGTCGGCCCATCCTGTCGGCTCGGCCAGGTAGAGCACCTTGTGCTGGTAGTCGGCCTGCTCCGCCTGCTCGTAGGCCAGCACCTTGGCCACGTACCCCTCGGCCTCCTGCAGGGAGCGCGCCGGCACTCGACCGACCGCGATATCCGGCATCATCTCGAGGTCATCCTCGAACTCGCCGAACGCTCCATCCTCGTCGCCATCCCAGTCCCCATCCAGGTCGGAGAAGTACAGCTCCGAAGGGGTGATGGCCGCCGTCTCGAAGATCCCCTCGATTTCGGCGTAGGCATAGACATCGCGGTGTGGCACCAGCGGGGTATCTCCGCCCAACAGGACGATCTGCACCCCCTGCTCCTCCCACATCGCCTTGAGGTAGTTCCGAAGCTGCTCGGCGGTATCCCGCCCGGTCGCGGCTTGGGTGACCTCCTGCATGGTGACCACCCGGGTCGGCAGACCCGTTTGACGCCGCCAGTCGGCCAGCGTTTCGAACGCCGGTCGCAGGGCGTCGGTGGTGACGATCAGGTAGTCCCAGTCACCGATGCGGTTGTCGGCCACCACCAGGTCCATCATCTCCGCGTCGTGGGTCACATCTCCTGGGGAGACGTCCGCGTCGAATACCAGGTCGGTCAGATCTGCTTGCCCCGACGGACCGTCGTCGTCGCTGCCACACCCGCCCAGAATGGTCATCCAAGCCACGAACAGAGCCAGCACTAGCGATTCATGCAGATGGGTACGCAACCTGTTCCTCCCGGTTCCTGGAGTCCGTTCGGTCCGGACGCCCGGCAACCATCACGTCGGACCGCAATTGCAACCTATCAGGTTTTCGGCAGATCGCCAGAGGCCTGAAGAACTTCCGCTGGACAACAGCCCGAACCACGTGGCGGCCTAAGATCCGGTGCCAAGGACCATCGCCGACCGGGTTTTTGGCCCGGGAGCCGGCTTGGATCGGCAGGAACCGTAAGCGTGGATCGACGATCAGATCATGCCCAGCAGGCGGGTGATCAGGAAGGTCATCCCGCTGCCCGCCAGCAGTCCGACCAGGGTTCCGATGGCGATGTGGAACCACCGCAAGCGCCGCAGTTCTCTGGACATCACCTGGTAGGTCTGGCGCAGATCCTGGTCCGGATTCCTGGCGCTTTCTACCGCCTTGATCAGCTCCGAGGGGACCCCCTCGATATGGGGGGTGCCATAGATGCCACTCTTCCTGCCGGTCACCCCGGCGACCGGCTCGGGTATGGTCTCCGCTTCCTCCATCGCCTGGACGGTATTGGCCTCCTCCAGGTTGATGGCCTTGATCGTTCCCGGCCAGGTTCCTTCCGTCAATCCGGCTTCCTCGATGACATCTCCCATCCAGCTGTCCCGGTAGCTCGAGCGCGGCGGAATGATATCCACGTCTTCCTGGACCTTGACACTGGTCACGAACCCCTTGAGGTCCTCGGCCGCCGAGGGGGGTAGCATCGCTTCCAGCTCGGCGAGGATGTGGCCCAACTGCCGCGAGCTCATCAGCTGGCCGGAGAACTCCTGGGGCGAGCTGTCTCCCTTGAGGCGGCGGACCAGGGAGGCCAGGCTGAAGCGGTTGATGGGCAATCGGAACTCGTAGCTGATGCGCAGCAGGTCTCCGAAGATCTCGTCGCAGGACTGGTAGCGCAGGTCGGGATCGGCATGGAGCGCCTTGTGGACGACTTCGGACAGCGGAACCGGCACCTCGGGCCGTTGGCTCCTGATATCCGGAACCCTGGCCGCTTGAACGGCATAGAAGGTCTCCAGGTCGGACTCGCGATGGAACAGCCTTCGGCCGGTCAGGATCTCCCACAGCACGATCCCCAGGGAGAAGATGTCGCTCCGGTGGGTGACCCGCTTGGGATCCCGGGTTCCCTCCGGGGAGATGTAGGCGAACTTGCCTTTCACCGTGTGGTCGTCGGTGGGCGCCTCGTGGCTGACCGCATCGGAGAGGCCGAAGTCGGTGATCTTCACCTCTCCGTATCGCCCCACCATGATGTTGGGTGGGGAGATGTCGTTGTGCACCAGTTTGATCGGGTTGCCGGAATCGTCGGTCACGGAGTGGGCGTAGTACAGCCCGCCGCAGGCCTGCAGACCGATGTTGACGCAGTCTGCCAGGGACATCTGCTCCCTGCGCCGGGTGAGCTCGTCGAAGATGCGCTTGAGGTCCAGTCCGTCCACATACTCCATCACGATGAAGTAGGTGTTGGCGCTCTGTCCGACGTCATAGACCCGGACGATGTTGTCATGTTCGAGCTGGAAGGCGATCCGCGCCTCGTCGGCGAACATGGTGCGAAACAGCTGGCTCTGCTTCTGTGCCAGCTCCGGCAGGATCCGCTTGATGGCCACCTTGCGGCGCAGTCCGCCGACCGAGTTCATCCAGCCCAAAAAGACCTCGGCCATCCCACCCCGACCCAGGGTACTCACCAGCTCGTAGCGCTGCCTTTTGGAGCTCACCGCCTACTCCTTTGCCGGCGGTTTCGAGCGCGTGGGCCCCGTCGTGCGCATGTCCCCGGTCTCCCCAGCAGTCGCGCCATCCAATGACTCACGGATCCCTGGCGGATTGAAACCACGGGATCGAGGTGAAGTGTAATCCCTTTGTTCATTCTGTGCCAGAACCGTTAGGGGATGATACATTGTCCGGACCTTGGCGGGCAGATTGGCCCGCCATTCGCCTTGAGAGATGGCATCATGACGACCAACCTCCCCAGCTATCCCCATCTATTGAGCCCTCTCGACTTCGGCTTCGTCACCCTGGCCAACCGGGTCATCATGGGCTCCATGCACACCGGCTTGGAGGACATCACCAGCGGGACCCACCGCCTGGCCGCTTTCTATCGGGAGCGAGCCCGTGGTGAGGTCGGACTCATCATCACCGGCGGGTTTGCCCCCAACCAGGAAGGGCGTGGCGCACCGGTGGGAGGTACCTTCACCACCGACGCCGATGTGAAGCATCATGCCGCCATCACTCAGGCGGTTCACGAGGAGGGAGGTAAGATCGCCCTGCAGATCCTCCATACCGGTCGATACGGTTACCACTCCGAGGTGGTCAGCGCCTCCGATCTGCAATCTCCCATCGGTCTATTCAAGCCCCGGCCGTTGAGCCAACAGGATATCCATCGGACCATCGAGGACTTCGCCCGCTGCGCCGAGCTGGCACGGCAGGCCGGGTATGACGGCGTGGAGGTGATGGGCTCCGAAGGCTATCTCATCAACCAGTTCCTGGTACGGCGCACCAACCGGCGTACCGACGACTGGGGTGGCTCCCTCGAAAACCGCATGCGCTTTCCTCTGGCCATCGTTCGACGGATCCGGGAACGGGTGGGGCGGGACTTCCTGCTCATCTTTCGCCTTTCCATGCTCGACCTGGTCGAGGATGGCGGCACCTTTCCAGAGGCCATCGGTCTGGCACAAGCGCTGGAGCGGGAAGGGGTCGATATCCTCAACACCGGCATCGGATGGCACGAGGCGCGGATTCCTACCATCGCCATGATGGTCCCACGGGGCGCCTTCTGTTGGGTGACCGCGGCCATGAAGCCCCACGTTTCCATCCCCCTGGTCGCCACCAATCGGCTCAACACCCCGGAAGAAGCGGAAGCGATCCTGGCCCGCAAAGACGCCGACCTGGTCTCCATGGCCCGCCCCCTGCTGGCCGATCCCCACTTCGTGGTCAAAGCCAAGCAGGGACGATCCCACCGGATCAACACCTGCATCGCCTGCAACGAGGCCTGTCTCGACGCCGTTTTCGAAGGCAAGATCACCTCCTGCCTGGTCAATCCCCTGGCCTGCAACGAAACCGAATGGCCGGTGACCCTCGCCGATGACCCCCGCCACATCGCCGTCGTGGGCGCTGGCCCCGCTGGCCTCTCCTTCGCCATCATGGCCGCCCAGCGGGGCCATCGGATCACCCTCTTCGACGAGCAGCCGGAGATCGGAGGCCAGCTCAACATGGCCAAGATCGTCGAGGGCAAAGAGGAGTTCTACGAAACCCTGCGCTACTTCCGGAATGAGATCGAGCAGCTCCCCATCGAGCTGGTCCTCGGACAGACCGTGGATGCGCCTCGACTGCTGGCCGGGCGGTTCGACGAGATCGTCCTGGCCAGCGGCGTCCTTCCCAGGATGCCGAGCATCGAGGGGATCGACCACCCCAAGGTGCTCACCTATGTCGATGTCCTCCTCCACCAAAAGCCGGTCGGGAACCGCGTCGCCATCCTGGGCGCCGGCGGTATCGGCATCGATGTGGCCACTTTCTTGACCACCCCAAAGAACCTCCAGGACTCCCCTCTACAAGCCTACTACGCCGAATGGGGCATCGACCGGAGCCTGAGCAAGCCCGGAGGGCTAGGCGACCGATCCCGTTTCCACTGGCCCACCCCCCCACGCGAGGTCACCCTGCTCAAGCGGAGCCGGGGCAAGATCGGAGCGGGCCTGGGCAAGACCACCGCCTGGATACACCGCCTGATCATGCGGCATCGGCAGGTAACCGTGCTCGACCAGGTCCGCTACGATGGCATCGACGATTTCGGCCTGCACCTGACCGACAAGGACGGCGAAACCCGTTGCCTCGAAGTCGACCACGTGGTGGTGTGCGCCGGACAGGAACCACGGCTGGAGCTGTGCGGGGCGCTCAAACAGGCGGGCGTCCGCTGTACCCTGATAGGCGGCGCAGCCAACGCCCGCAACCTCAACGCCGTGATCGCCATCCAGCAGGGAACCTGGCTGGCTTCCCTCATCTGACCGGGCGATCCTCCCCCGAGGCGGAGCCCGGGGGAGGTGCCCGCCTAGCGGGCGGAGGGGGCGACTCTAGCCTCTGGCCGGGTGTTCCTCCCCCGAGCCGGAGGCCGGGGGAGGTGTCGCGGAGCCCACGGGATTCAGATCCACTTTTTACCAAGCAATCTAGGGCGGTTATGCTGCTTTTTTATCCGTTTG